>JBBDUV010000001.1:0-2213 GCA_040903745.1 Bacteroidales bacterium
ATGGACTATTTGACACGAACAAATTCATCGAGCTATAGAATTCAGTAATGTGGCAAAATATGCTCGTTAAAGCAATCAGCCTTACCAGGTAAGGGTAAAGATTCAAAAAAGCTGGTATTCATGAACAAAATAATTATTTGTATGTATATTTGTACATTATTATGTACATGAAATATTAAAGCAATGATAACAACAACAATAACCAATTTTCGAAAAGATATCAAACATTACCTGGATAGTGTGACAAAGAATTTTGAGACTTTGATCATTCACCGTGGTAAAGATAGCGGGGTCGTCATTATTTCATTGGATGAGTATAATTCATTGACAGCTACCCAGCATGAGCTCTCTTCAAAAATCAATGAGAAGAGACTTGATTCGGCCATTGAAAAACTGCGGTCAGGAAACTCTTTCGAGAAGAAATTGGATGTAGAATGAAACTGATTTTTGTTGATGAATCCTGGGAGGATTATTTGTATTGGCAAAAGACCGACAAATAGATGGCAAGAAAGATCAATGAGTTGATCAAAGATATCTCCCGAAACCCGTTCAATGGAATTGGAAAACCCGAGGCTCTGAAATACAAGTATAAAGGATACTGGTCCAGAAGAATTGATCATGAACACAGGCTTATCTACAGGGTCGTTGAAGATGAGATCTGGATTGCGAAGTGCCGGTATCATTATGATTAATTTCAACATGGGTTGCTGCCTTGCAGGATCTTCAAAGTCTCTCTCCTCTACTCCTTGCAGCGTTTTAGTCCCGGACAAAGATACCGGTGGTAGGAGGAATACGATATTTTATCTTCTTATGTCATAAAGAAACCAGCGGGGTGTTCAGCAGCGAGCAGGCGGATAGGATTTGCAGGATTATTGAGCGGGTGAATGCGGAGAGCAGGGGTGCTTAATAGAGAAATTGTTTATTTTTAAGAGAAAAATTAAGAAGATTCCGATGGAAAATCGGTATTTTGCCTAAACAAAAAATGATTGTAAATAATTTAACCGGATGAACATAACAATTTGATAAAATGGGATTTATACCGATTTCTATTGAGAATTATATAAAAAAGCACCTGGAGAATAATCCTTCTGAAAACGAGACAGATTTGAGGAAGAGATTAAGTTCTGCATTGGTAGATTATCAAAATGGAGTGAAATGTTCTTGTGGAAACGATATATGGGTTGTTGGTTCTGCTGCTGTTGGAAACAGTTGTTTTAATTGTATAACAGGAGAAAGATTGCCGATAGATGATTATGAAATTGATGCAGCAATTAAGAAACGGGAAAATAAAAAAGGGCAAAGGAATATTAGCGATATAAAATCAAGCGAAATTCATGGATTCTTTGATGATGACGGATATGAAATTAATGCCGATTTGATTAAAAAGCCAACATTGTGTCTGACTTGTGTACATAATGATGATCCAAGCGAAGAACCTTTGTGCAATATGACAAGGTTTGATCAACAAGGAGAGCCAGAATTCGTTTGTTTTGCTTATATGAAGAAACAATTATGATTATATTATGCCTGGTTCAACAATCAAATATCAAGCAAAGCAAGAGATATTCGGCAAGCATTTACGAGCCAAAAAACTGAGGTATATGCAAAACTATGAATATCGAGAAAATATATGAGAAAAATGGCACTTAAAATTCAATACGCCTCCGACCTTCACATTGAATTCCCTCAAAACAAGGGATTTCTTACGATGCATCCCCTGCCGCCAGGGGGAGATGTGTTGGTGTTGGCAGGAGATATTGTACCGTTTGCCTTAATTGATAAGCACAAGGATTTCTTTAGTAATCTGAGTGACCATTTTGAAATGACCTACTGGCTGCCCGGTAATCATGAATACTACCATTTTGATCTGGCAGAAAAAGAGGGTGTTCTGAACGAGAAAATCCGAAGCAATGTGGTTCTGGTCAACAATACTTCGGTGGTGCATGGAAAAGCAAGACTGATTTTTTCCACGCTCTGGACTAAAATCAGTTCGGGCAATCAGTGGCAGATTGAGCGTCGCCTGAATGATTTTTATTTAATCAGACATAAGGGTCACCAGTTTTCATCTGAACAGTATAATCGGTTACATCAGGAGAGTTTAGTCTTCATTCAAAAGACACTTAACGAAACCAGTGAAGAAAAGATAGCGGTTTTTACTCATCACTGCCCTACCTTTCTGAACTACCCTGAGCAATACAAGGGCGATGTGTTGA
>JBBDUV010000002.1:0-13158 GCA_040903745.1 Bacteroidales bacterium
TTTTAAATGAACGAAATAAAAATGTATATTTGTCGTCGCGAAATTTACAGAACTCCAAGATCGTAACAGTTTCAGAATTAAACACATACGACATAATGAGAGCATCAGCTCTGTTGTTTATTGAGAGTTCAATTGATGTTTTGCAGAAAAAAGCATAAGGAATCTGATTAGAATAAGGTCATGAATATTTTATTGAAGCCCATAGTAACAGAAAAGATGACTGCCCAGGGGGAGAAATTCAACCGGTACGGGTTTGTCGTTGAGAAGACAGCCAACAAGGTTCAGATCAGGGAGGCTGTGGAGGAGTTGTATGAGGTAACTGTTGTTGATGTGAATACAATGCGGTATGGCGGAAAACTGAAATCCAGGTTTACCAGGTCGGGGGTGACCAGGGGAAGGACCAATACATACAAAAAGGCCATTGTTACTGTTGCAGAGGGTGAAATAATTGATTTTTACAGTAATATTTAAGGACAATAGATAAGGAATTATGCCAGTAAAGAAGTATAAACCTGTAACACCAGGCCAGAGAACAAAATTGATTCCCTCTTTCGATGAGGTAACAAGTTCAGTACCTGAAAAGTCGCTGATCAGGCCCCTGAAAAAATCGGGTGGAAGAAACGCACAGGGTCGGATGACCATCCGGTATGTTGGTGGCGGACACAAGAGGCGGTATCGTTTGATTGATTTCAAGAGGAATAAAGATGACATACGTGCCCGGGTAAAATCGATTGAGTACGACCCCAACCGTTCTGCCTACATTGCCTTATTGGTGTATGATGACGGAGAGAAGCGATATATCCTGGCGCCCGAAAAATTAAAGGTTGGCGATACGGTACTTTCAGGCGAGAACTGTCCGCCTGAAATAGGAAACACACTGCCCCTTTCAAGAATTCCACTTGGAACAGACATACATAATATTGAGTTGAAACCCGGACAGGGAGGAAAAATAGTAAGAAGCGCAGGTGCAACAGCAACACTTACTTCACGTGATGGTAAGTATGCCAATGTGAAATTGCCCAGCGGTGAAATTCGCATGATACTGTTAACCTGTCGTGCTACTGTGGGTCAGATATCCAACAAGGACCACGGACTTACCCATTCAGGGAAAGCAGGCAGGAGCCGTTGGCTTGGCAGACGTCCGCGTGTGCGTGGTGTGGTTATGAACCCGGTTGATCACCCGATGGGTGGTGGTGAAGGCCGCGCATCAGGAGGTCATCCGCGGTCGAGAAATGGCATTATAGCCAAAGGATTCAAGACCAGATCCAAAAAGAAACAGTCCAACAAATATATCATTGAGAAGAGAAAATCTAAAAAATAAGAATATATGAGCCGTTCATTAAAAAAAGGTCCATTTATAGATTTCAAGCTGGAGAAACGTATCCTGGACATGAATGATGCAGGAAAGAAGTCTGTCCTGAAAACATGGTCCAGAAGATCTGTTATTTCTCCCGATTTTGTTGGACATACAATTGCTGTTCATAATGGAAATAAATTTATCCCTGTCTATATTACTGAAAACATGGTTGGACATAAGCTTGGAGAATTTGCTCCGACACGCATGTTCAGGGGACACGGAGGAAAACAAAAATAAAAAACAGAAAAATACCTTTTACAATGGGTGCCAGAAAAAGAATCAGAGCCGAGCAGGTTAAGGAGGCAAAGAAGAGCCAGTACCAGGCTGTGTTGAGGAATTGTCCGACATCACCGCGCAAGATGAGGCTTGTTACCGATATGATCAAGGGTGTAGAAGTAAATAAAGCACTTGATATGCTTAAGTTTAGCCGGAAAGAAGCATCCCGGAATGTTGAAAAGCTCCTTCTTTCTGCAATTGCCAACTGGCAGGCGAAAAACGAGGGAGCACGCATAGAGGAAAGTCACATTATTGTTAAAGAGGCATTTGTTGATCAGTCACGTACACTGAAAAGGATTCAACCTGCCCCGCAGGGCCGTGCACACAGGATCAAGAAGCGCTCCAATCATGTTACGATCGTACTTGGCAGCGAGCATGTTGCTGAAATTGTTGAACCTCAAGAAAATTAATAATAGATGGGACAGAAAGTAAATCCGATAGGTAACAGGTTGGGAGTCATCAAAGGATGGGATTCGAACTGGTTCGGTGGTAAAAATTATTCAGCAAAGCTGGTCGAAGATGTAAAGATCAGGGAATACCTGAGTGCCCGCTTGGCTAAGGCAAGTATTTCGAAAATCATTATCGAGAGAACTTTGAAACTGATCACTGTAACAGTTAATACAGCCCGGCCCGGTATTATTATAGGTAAAGGGGGACAAGAGGTAGATAAGCTGAAAGAAGAGTTGAAGAAGATTACCAGTAAAGAGGTTCAGATCAATATCTTTGAAGTAAAGCGTCCGGAATTGGATGCAACCATCGTTGCGAATAACATTGCCCGGCAGTTGGAAGGAAAAGTCTCCTACCGGCGTGCCATCAAAATGGCGATCGCCTCTACCATGCGAATGGGAGCTGAAGGGATCAAGGTGCTGATCAGTGGAAGACTTGGGGGGGCTGAAATGGCCCGCACAGAAACATACAAGGAGGGGAGAATCCCGCTGCATACACTGCGCGCTGACATTGATTACGCACTGGCAGAGGCACATACCAAGGTAGGCGTGCTCGGAGTAAAAGTGTGGATTTGTAATGGTGAAGTATTCGGAAAAAGAGATCTGTCTCCAAATATTGGTACCAAGAATGTGAAGCCCAAAGGTGGTGGTGCAGGTTTTAGAAATAAAAGAAAGTAATTCAGTATACCCTAATTTTATAAGGTAATGTTACAACCGAAGAAGACAAAATACAGGAGAATGCAGAAAGGGCGCATGAAGGGAATTGCGCAGAAGGGAAATACACTTGCATTCGGTTCCTTTGGAATGAAAGCAGTGGAATCTGCCTGGATCACCAGCCGTCAGATCGAAGCTGCCAGACAGGCTGTTACCCGACATATGAAAAGGGAAGGTCAGCTGTGGATCAGGATCTTTCCGGATAAGCCGATTACCAAGAAGCCTGCAGAAGTGCGAATGGGTAAAGGAAAAGGGGCGCCTGAAGGATTTGTCTATCCCATTACCCCGGGAAGGATCATTTTCGAAGTCGAAGGTGTACCTTTTGATGTGGCTAAAGAGGCTATCAGGATCGGATCGCAGAAGTTTCCCGTGAAGACCCGGTTTGTTGTCAGACGCGATTACGAAATTTAATAAATTATATCATAATGAAGAATTCCGAAATCAGAGAATTGGCAACCCCGGAGATCATTGAGAGGATCGATACCGAAGAAAATATGCTGGCAAGAATGAAAATGAACCACGCAGTTTCTCCACTGGATAATCCGAACAAGTTGCCTCAGACCCGCAAGATCATTGCCAGATTGAAAACTGAATTGAGGTCCAGACAAGCTGCTGAGCAGACAGAAAGTAAATAATAAAATGGAAGAAATAGTCAGGAAAACCAGAAGAGAACGTGTCGGTGTTGTTGTTAGTGACAGCATGGATAAGTCCATTGTAATTGTTGTGAAAAGGAAGGTAAAGCATCCTATTTACGGCAAATTTGTGAACAAAAGCTCAAGGTTCATGGCGCACGACGAAGAGAACAACGCCCATACGGGCGATACCGTTAAGATCAGTGAAACGAGACCATTGAGCAAAAACAAAAGATGGAGATTAATAGAAATCATTGAAAGAGCCAAGTAAGTCATGATACAACAAGAAAGTAGACTGTCGGTAGCAGATAACAGTGGTGCAAAAGAGGTACTATGCATCCGGGTACTTGGAGGTACAAGAAAAAGATACGCCTCTATCGGCGACCAGATCATTGTATCTGTAAAAAGTGCCATTCCTTCAGGTGAAATAAAGAAGGGTACTGTAACCAAGGCCGTGGTCGTCAGAACCAACAAGGAGATCAGACGCAACGATGGATCATACATTCGTTTCGACGACAATGCTGTGGTGTTGCTGAGTGCTACAGATGAGATGCGGGGTACACGTATATTCGGACCCGTTGCCAGGGAACTCCGTGATAAGCATATGAAAATCGTATCACTGGCGCCTGAGGTGCTGTAATATTATAAATGATTATATAAAATGCAGAAGAAGTTACATATCAGGAAGGGCGACATTGTCATAGTGAATTCCGGTGAATATAAAGGTCAGCAGGGAAGGGTACTGGAAATTGAAAAGAAACAGACACGTGCAATTGTTGAAGGTGTGAATATGGTTTCCAAACACACCAAGCCAAATGCTGACAGTCCCCAGGGAGGCATCATCAAAAAGGAGGGCCCCATCCATATCTCAAATCTGAATTTGGTGGACCCGTCAACAGGTGAGGCTACCCGGATCGGAAGAAGAGCCAATGAAAAAAGCAAATTAGTTAGATATTCAAAAAAATCAGGAGAGGAGATCAAGTAATGGAATACATACCTACCTTAAGAAAAAAATATAGTGAGGCGATTATTCCTGCCCTTACTGACCAGTTTGGATACACAAGCGTGATGCAGGTCCCCAGGCTTACGAAGATTGTGATAAACCGGGGTGTCGGACAGGCAATTGCCGATAAAAAGATGATCGATACAGCCGAAGAGGAGCTGACACTGATCACCGGACAAAAGGCGGTTCAGACCATTTCAAACAAGGATATCTCCAACTTTAAACTGAGAAGGGGAATGCCTATTGGTGTAAAGGTGACGCTGCGTCGCGAAAGAATGTATGAATTTCTGGAACGCCTGATCAATGTCGCACTACCAAGGATACGCGACTTTAACGGGATCTCTGCCAAACTGGATGGACGTGGTAATTATACACTGGGAATTACTGAGCAGATCATTTTCCCGGAAATTGATATTGATAAGGTGAATAAGATATCCGGTATGGATATAACAATTGTGACGACCGCACGTACCGATGAAGAGGCATTTGCCTTGTTAAAGGAATTTGGTTTACCATTTAAAAACGTAAAAAAATAATAATATGGCCAAAGAATCAATGATGGCTCGGGAGGTAAAGCGCCAGAAGTTAATTGAAAAGTATGCCGAAAAAAGGGCACGGTTAAAAGCCGAAGGTGATTATGTTGGGCTGAGCCGTCTTCCAAGAAACTCAAATCCCATTCGATTGCATAACCGGTGTAAAATTACAGGCAGACCCAAAGGGTATATGCGCCAGTTTGGAATAAGCCGGATCACTTTCAGGGAGATGGCCTCTTCAGGGCTTATCCCAGGGGTAAGAAAAGCCAGCTGGTAATTGTTAAACAGTAGATTATAAAGAGAGAAAAATGACAGATCCGATTGCAGATTATCTGACAAGAATCAGGAACGCAGTGATGGCAAATCACAAGATCGTTGATATACCTGCTTCCAACATGAAGAAAGATATCACACGTATACTCTTTGAAAAAGGGTATATCCTTAACTATAAATTTGTGGATGAAGGACCCCAGGGATATATCAAGATCGCCCTTAAGTATCACCCGGTGTCAAAAATCCCAGCCATCAAGGAACTTGGAAGAGTGAGCCGTCCCGGACTTCGTAAGTATTCAGACAAGGGTTCAATACCCCGTGTTTTGAACGGACTTGGGATCTCTATTTTATCAACTTCACAGGGTGTGATGACCGACAAGGAGGCGAAGACCATGGGCGTCGGCGGTGAAGTATTATGTTACGTTTATTAAAACAGAAAGATTTTTACCATGTCAAGGATTGGAATATTACCCGTTAGTTTACCTCAGGGAGTCACTGTAAATGTCGACGCCGGGAACCTGGTAACCGTGAAGGGACCCAAGGGAGAGTTACAGCAGCTGGTCGACAAATCGATTAGCCTGAAAGTAGATGAGCAGCAGGTTATTGTTGAACGTGCAGATGATCAGATTAAAAGCAAGGCAATGCACGGACTTTACCGATCGCTGATAAAGAATATGGTTACAGGTGTGTCTGAAGGATATACCATTCAGATGGAATTGGTGGGCGTCGGTTACCGTGCGGAAACAAAGGGACAGATACTGGAATTGAGTCTTGGTTATTCACACGACATTCACTTCTGGATCCCGGAGGAGGTGAAGGTAGAAGCAAAAACTGTGCGAAGATCCAATCCCGTTATTACCCTCACGAGCATCGACAAACAACTGATCGGTCAGGTGGCCGCGAAGATCAGATCCTTCCGTCCACCTGAGCCCTACAAAGGAAAAGGGATCAAATTTGTCGGGGAACAGCTCAGGAGAAAAGCTGGAAAATCAGCTGCAGTATAAGGTTAACAGAGGTTATACAGAAATAAAGAAAACTATACAGAAATGGCTTTAACAAAGCATAAAAGAAGAAGCAGGATCAAGATGAGGATCAGGAAGAACCTGACCGGAACTGGTGATATTCCCAGGTTAACCGTTTTCAGAAGTAACAAACAGATTTATGCGCATATCATCAATGATCTCACTGGCGAAACATTGCTGTCGGCTTCTTCAAAGGAAAAAAGCGTTGCTGAAAAGAAGGTAAACAAGATCGACCAGGCAAAGCTTGTAGGACAGGTTATTGCCGACAAGGCGAAAGAGAAGGGTATCCAGACCGTTAAATTTGACAGGAACGGTTATTTATATCATGGCAGGGTAAAAAGCTTAGCTGATGCTGCCAGGGAAAACGGACTTAAATTTTAAGAATTGCTATGTCAACAAACAGTATCAGGAAAGTAAAAACAAGTGATCTGGATCTGAAGGATCGTTTGGTTAGCATTCAGCGTGTTACAAAGGTTACAAAGGGTGGTAGAACATTCAGCTTCTCGGCAATTGTTGTGGTCGGTAACGAAGATGGAATTGTCGGTCACGGACTGGGAAAGGCCAATGAAGTTACTACAGCGATAGCAAAAGGCGTCGAGGACGCAAAGAAAAATCTCATCAAGGTTCCTGTGATCAACGGTACGATCCCGCACGAGCAGCTGGCGAAATACGGTGGAGCAACAGTTTTTATGAAACCTGCTGCCAGTGGTACCGGAGTAAAGGCCGGAGGTGCAATGCGTGCCGTGCTGGAGAGCGTAGGTGTGACAGATGTGCTTGCTAAGTCCAAAGGTTCATCAAACCCGCACAATTTGGTGAAAGCCACATTTGCAGGACTGCTGGAGCTCAGGGATGCGCACACTGTATCACAGCATCGGGGTGTTTCAATTGACAAGGTATTTAACGGATAATTTTAGTTGAAAATGGGAAAAATCAGAATTACCCAGACAAGAAGTAAGATCGGACAAACTGTTCGTCAGAAAAGAACCCTGGATGCACTTGGGTTGAAAAGGATCAGCCATACTGTTGAGTTGGAAGCGACACCGCAGATACTAGGCATGGTTAACAAGGTATCACACCTGCTAAGTGTTGAAGAGGTTAAATAATAATCATATTATATAGATCAGGAAAACATGGACTTGAGTAATTTAAAACCGGCAAAAGGTTCGACAAAGGGAAAAAAGAGGATCGGAAGAGGTCAGGGATCCGGCTACGGCGGAACTTCAACACGTGGTCATAAAGGACAAAAATCCAGATCGGGTTACTCCAAAAAAGTGGGATTCGAAGGTGGACAAATGCCGTTGCAGCGCCGTGTGCCAAAATTTGGGTTTACAAACATCAACCGAAAGGAATATAAAGCAATCAATATTGCTACCCTTCAGGAATTGGCTGAGAAGAAGAAATTGAGCGAGATTACTGTCGACACACTGAGAGATGCCGGTTTGGTGCAGAAAAGCACCCTGGTGAAAATTCTTGGAGAAGGTGAACTTAAGACCAAACTGAACGTGAAAGCACACGCTTTCTCAAAATCAGCTGTGACTGCTATTGAAGCACAAGGTGGTACAGTCGAAAAAATTTAAACTGGATGAAGAAGTTTTTTGAGACATTAAGGAACATCTGGAAAATTGAGGAGCTCAGATCCAGGATCCTCTATACACTTGGAATACTTTTGGTGTACCGTTTGGGAACACACGTTGTATTGCCAGGAATTGATCCAACCAGACTGGCAAATTTGCAGCAGCCCTCAGGAAACATCATGGATATTATCAACCTCTTTACAGGAGGCGCCTTTGCCAGAGCATCGATATTCGGATTAGGTATCATGCCTTATATATCAGCAACCATTGTTATCCAGTTGCTCGGAATCGCTGTCCCTTATTTCCAGCGACTCCAGCGTGAGGGGGAGAGCGGGAGACGAAAGATCAACCAAATATCCAGGTACCTTACTGTGGCCATTCTGTTGCTTCAGGCTCCGACATACATTGCAAGCCTTACCTACCAGCTTCCTCCGGATGCATTCTCGCCCAGCTTCTCAAAAATCGGAGCAGTGATCATCCTTACTGCTGGTACCATGTTCATCCTCTGGCTGGGAGAGAGGATTACCGATAAAGGAATTGGCAACGGTGTGTCACTGATCATTATGATCGGTATTATTGCCGGGCTGCCACAGGCACTTGGACTTGAGTTTGCCTCAAGGCTCGATCAGCAGGGTGGCGGACTGGTAGCCTTTTTGGTTGAGATCCTGATCCTGTTTGTTGTTTTTATGCTCTCCATCCTGCTCGTTCAGGGCACACGCAGAATACCTGTGCAATATGCAAAACGTATTGTCGGAAACAAGCAATATGGCGGTGTGAGACAATATATACCCTTAAAGGTGAATGCAGCGGGTGTAATGCCGATCATTTTTGCCCAGGCACTGATGTTTATCCCCATTACCATAGCCGGGTTTGCCCAGTCAGACTCTGCAACAGGTGTAGCCGCAGCCTTCTCTAACCCGGTTGGCTTCTGGTATAACTTCACCAATGCTGTGCTGATCATTCTTTTTACCTATTTCTATACAGCAGTTACAGTGAATCCAAATCAGATGGCGGAGGATATGAAGAAGAACGGTGGATTCATCCCGGGAGTCAAACCGGGAAGAAAAACGGCAGAGTTTCTCGACTCAGTGATGTCGAAGATTACACTACCCGGATCCTTTTTCCTTGCATTTGTGGCCATTATGCCTGCATTTGCAATGATGTTTGGAATATCCCAGGCATTTGCTATGTTTTTCGGGGGAACATCACTGCTGATCATGGTAGGGGTAATTCTTGATACGCTGCAGCAGATCGAAAGTCACCTGCTGATGCGGCACTATGACGGGTTAATGAAATCAGGAAAGATCAAGGGGCGTGCCGGTGGCGCTACCTCAGCGATCTGATCTGAGAAAAGTTCTTTGATGATTTATATAAAGACAGCGGAAGAGATTGAATTATTGCGGGCGAGTAATTTGCTGGTATCAAAAACACTGGCAGAGATTGCGAAGAATATCAGACCGGGTATCTCAACCTCAGCACTGGATGCGATCGCCGAGACATTTATTCGCGATCATGATGCCATGCCGGGATTCAAAGGATACCAGGGTTTTCCGGCAACACTTTGTACCTCTTTGAATGAACAGGTGGTGCATGGAATCCCGTCTCAGGACACAATACTGAAAGAGGGCGATATTATATCGGTCGATTGCGGGGTGGTGAAGCAGGGATATTATGGCGACACCGCCTTTACATTTGAGGTTGGTGAGGTCAGCCCGGAAGTGAAGAATTTGTTGAAGACCACCAGGGAGTGCCTCTACAAGGGAATTGAAAAGGCTGTCGAAGGACAACGGACCGGCGATATTGGCAATGCCGTTCAGCAACACGCTGAAAAAAATGGGTATTCAGTGGTGAGAGAGCTTGTTGGACACGGACTTGGAAAGAAGATGCATGAAGAACCCGAGGTCGCCAATTACGGACGTAGAGGAACCGGTGTGAAGTTGAAAAAAGGGATGGTAATTTGTATTGAACCGATGATTAACCAGGGAAGAAGACAGATTAATCAGGCGGCCGACGGATGGACCATTCGTACAGCAGACAAAATGCCGTCTGCCCATTTTGAACTGGCAATCGTCGTTGATCGTGGTAAAGCGGATATTTTATCTACTTTTTCATATATCGACGAAGTAATTAATAAATAGCAGAATATGGCTAAACAAGCATCAATTGAACAGGATGGTGTAATCACCGAAGCATTATCGAATGCAATGTTTCGTGTGGAGCTGGAAAACGGACATGTGATCACAGCACATATCTCAGGCAAGATGAGAATGCATTATATTAAATTGCTGCCTGGTGATAAGGTAAAGGTGGAGATGTCACCATACGACCTTACAAAAGGTAGAATATCATATAGATATAAATAAAGAGATAAAATAAAGAAATAAAATAAAGAAATGAAAGTCAGAGCATCAGTAAAAAAACGTAGTGCGGGCTGTAAAATCGTTCGCAGAAAGGGGCGTTTATATATTATTAACAAGAAGAATCCCAAGTTCAAGCAGCGTCAGGGGTAATCATTCACATTAAAATAATTAAAGGAATATGGCTAGAATCGTTGGCGTAGATTTGCCGAAGAACAAAAGAGGAGAGGTCGGACTTACCTACATATTCGGTGTAGGTAGAAGTACCGCTCAGAAAGTCCTTGATGAAGCGGGTGTTGATCGCAATATCAAGGTTCAGGATTGGAATGACGACCAGATCAATAAGATCCGTAAGATCATTAATGATACCTACAAGGTGGAGGGTGAACTCAGATCGTCCGTGCAGATTAATATCAAGCGACTTATGGATATCGGTTCCTATCGCGGTATTCGTCACCGCATTGGTCTGCCCGTAAGGGGACAAAGCACGAAAAACAATGCACGTACCAGAAAGGGACGTAAAAAGACAGTTGCAAATAAAAAGAAAGCAGTTAAATAAGAGGAGCATATCATGGCTAAGAAGACAGGATCATCAAAAAAGCGTTCCGTTAAGATTGAACCGGTTGGAGAGGCGCATATTCACGCTTCATTCAACAATATTATTATCTCTCTGACCAATAGTCAGGGGCAGGTGATCTCGTGGGGATCAGCTGGAAAGATGGGCTTCCGCGGGTCGAAGAAAAACACGCCCTATGCAGCCCAAATGGCAGCACAGGAGGCCTCCAAAACTGCGTATGACCTTGGACTCAGAAAAGTAAAGGTATATGTGAAAGGTCCCGGATCGGGCAGGGAATCTGCCATCCGTACCATTCATGGTGCGGGTATCGAAGTTACAGAGATTGTTGATGTAACCCCAATGCCCCATAATGGATGTCGCCCGGCAAAACGAAGAAGAGTATAATCATATTTCAAATAGTTACAGATGGCTAGATATAGAGGACCAAAAACAAAGATCGCGAGGAAATTCGGAGAACCAATCTATGGTACGGATAAATCTTTTGAAAAGAAGAATTATCCCCCGGGATCCCACGGAATGAATAAAAGAAGACGAAAAGCTTCTGAATATGGAGTCCAGCTAAAGGAAAAGCAGAAGGCAAAATATACATACGGAATCCTTGAAAAACAATTCCGGAATCTTTTTGAAAGAGCATCGGGAAGTAAAGGAGTAACTGGTGAAGTGCTGCTTCAACTCTTGGAATCGCGTCTGGATAACGTGGTTTATCGCATGGGGATCGCTCCGTCAAGGGACGGTGCACGCCAGCTTGTTACCCACCGTCACATTACCGTGAATGAAGAGGTTGTAAGCATCCCCTCTTATATTCTTAAACCCGGCGATATCGTCGGTGTAAGGGAAAAATCAAAATCACTTGTTGTCATTTCAGATTCTTTGGAGAGTAACCGTGCAGGTTCCTTCAGCTGGCTGGAGTGGAACGGGGCAGAGATGCAGGGTAAGTTCATGAACCGCCCTGAAAGAGAGGAAATACCTGAAAATATTAAGGAACAGCTCATTATTGAGTTATATTCAAAATAGAAATAATACATATTTTATTATGGCCATACTAGCATTCCAGAAACCAGACAAGGTTATTATGCTTGAAGCCGACGATAAGCGCGGCAAATTCGAGTTCCGACCCCTGGAGCAAGGTTACGGTATCACTATAGGAAACGCTCTCAGAAGAATTCTGCTGGCATCTCTTGAAGGCTTTGCCATTACCACGGTAAAGATTGAGGGTGTCGAACATGAATTTTCAACCATCACTGGTGTGATCGAGGATGTTACAGATATTATACTTAACCTGAAACAGATTCGTTTTAAACAGCAGATCGAAGATACCCATGAGGAAAAAGTTGTTGTAACAGTTTCCGGTCAGGAATCTCTGAATGCAGGAGATCTGGGGAAATTTATGAATGGATTCAAAGTACTGAACCCGGACCAGACTATCTGTAACATGGAGGCTGATGTGAAGCTTCAGATGGAGCTTACAATTAGCAAGGGCCGTGGTTATGTGCCTTCAGATGAAAATAAACCTGCCGAATATGAATTCGGACTTATCGCAATCGACTCAATCTTTACACCAATAAAAAACGTAAAGTATGAAGTCGATAACTATAGGGTGGAACAGAAGACCGACTACGAAAAGCTTGTGATCGATATTGAAACTGATGGGTCGGTGCATCCGAAAGATGCGCTGAAAGAGGCAGCTAAAATTTTGATCTATCACTTCATGCTCTTCTCCGATGAAAAGATCACACTTGATGCCGATGAAGCTTTCACGAATGAGGAATTTGATGAGGAGGTTCTCCATATGCGTCAGCTTCTCAAGGCAAAATTGGTAGACCTCGACCTGTCTGTCAGAGCATTGAACTGCTTGAAAGCCGCTGAGGTAGAAACACTTGGCGACCTGGTGAAATTCAATAAGAACGATTTACTGAAATTTAGAAATTTCGGCAAGAAGTCACTTACTGAACTCGAAGAACTGCTAACAACCATGAACCTGAGTTTTGGGTTGGATACCAGTAAATACAAACTTGACAAGGACTAATTGAGATGAGACACAAGAAGAAAGTAAATCACCTGAGCAGGAAACGCGGACACAGACACGCGATGTTGTCAAATATGGCAGCCTCACTGATCATGCATAAACGAATCAGCACGACCACAGCTAAAGCCAAAGCGCTCAAGGTGTATATTGAACCACTTATTACTAAAGCAAAGGAAGATACAACCCATTCAAGGCGACAGGTTTTCAGCTACCTGCAGGATAAGGATGCTACCAGCGAACTATTTCGCGATGTGGTCGAGAGAATCGGTGATCGTCCGGGAGGATATACTCGTATCATAAGGCTGGGAAATCGCCTGGGAGATAATGCCGATATGTGTATCATAGAACTGGTAGACTATAACGAAGTG
>JBBDUV010000003.1:0-13093 GCA_040903745.1 Bacteroidales bacterium
TCCCAGTTTAACATTCTGCCCGGCATCAAAATTTACAATATCATCGTATGGATAATGATCCCTTCTTCCGGCTACAAAGGTGTAGATCATATTTTCACTGTCGGGAGGTTGCAGGTAACCCTGAGCCATAAGAATTGCCAGCTCGTCATAGAATGTAATCCTGGCATAGGGTTTTTTTTCACCTGTCACCTCTTTGATCATGTCATATTGGATTTGCAGCATCTTGTTGATTACCTCTCCTCTCTCTTTCATACCTTCAGGTGCATCTTTAAAAATACTCCAGAAAGGCTGATCGACCTCTCCCCTGAAAGCCACACACCAGAGATTATCAATATCATTCTTGTGTACAGTTTCAGCATTATACCTGAAAAAGTCGAGCAATGCCTGCTCATTTGAAAGCAGGTATTCGGGGGGATCCATATTTCGCATCTCCCGCCAGTAATCGTCCCAGGTGCCAAAAGAGGTATTCAGTCCGCTGGTATGATGGGAAGTTATGACCAGTCCGTATTTTGCTATCAGGTAGGCATAGTCTGTTAGTTTATAATCGGGCAGGATGGTAGAATAGGTTTCGATGGTATTGATCTTCAATCGGAGGGCAGTCTCCAGCCATATATTCTGATGCTCGTCTGATTCTTTTTTCCACGGGTTAAAAAAATCCTGGTCACCCGGCAGGAGGCTGCGATAGCGGACCTGTGGTGATTTATAATAGCTTTCAAAGTTCTCCGGAATTGCAATTTTGTCTTTAGGTTGCGGCACCCATGAACTCCAGTACTTCAGGGGAGGAACACCCAGGATCTCCTCCGCAAAGGTATAAATTGCAAATATAGTGCCCCTGAGATCGTACCCCAGGAGGTAAATCCGGTTTGTTTCTTTATTAACGAATACCCTGTGTGATTCAAACCCGTCCAGTTCCTTTTGGTGCGCTGATGGGATTTTCATGTTTCCGGAGGCCTTATTAACAATGACGATTTCTGCTTTGCTCACGTCACTGTTCATTTTGCCGGCCAGCTCCGGTTTCGCGCTCAGCACGCTTTTAATATCCTTTTTAAGCGCCTCAACTGCAAGCAGAAGGGGACCTTCTTCCTTTTCAGAGTAAACAAGCCGGATGTTGTCCTGGTCAAGGGTGACTTGTGCTTGTGCGTGTATCTGGGAAAGCAGGAGAACCAGGAGCGCAGTAAAAACAGGGTATAGGTGTTTTATTATGTTTTGTCTCATTTTTGAATTTTTTTATGTTGCCGTATCCTGATAATTGCGGATGATTATTTTCTCTCGGGGATGCTGGTTGTAAAGGGGATCTCGCCACGAAGCATTTTTCCTGCCATCCCTGTCAGCCAGAGATAGTGATCAGATGGAATTCCCTCTTCATAAGGCACGAAAACACTTTTTCCGACCGGTACTTCGTGTGCACATTTCATGATCGCAGTTGCTTCATCGATCTCATCGAACATGGCCACATAGAGCATTTCCGCACCGCTCTCTATGGCACCAACAACCTGTTTCCAGAAGAATTCCCCTTTGTGCCGTGGAATTTTATCGGATATATCATCTTTCAAATTGTGCCATGAGAATCCCGGAAAAACAGTTGGAGCATAAGATTTCCCGTGTTCCTTGCACCATTTCACATCATCGATAATATTTTCCTGCCGGTATTTTTCATAGGTCTCATTGTTATAGCGCCCTACCAGCCAGGGGTGGATCACATCCACATTCCGTAGAACATCGTGAAGTCTCGCGTCTCCCCTGGTATCTGATCCAAGTGTCCTCCAGCGCGACGGGATTCCCAAGTGAACCGAGCATCCGCCGTATTCAGTATCGTTCTTTACGAAATCGATGATATCGTAAATTTCAGGGATATGACCTGACGCTCTGGTGCCTGCACTGATTCCCCAAAAAGCAACCAGTGGTTTCCCATTATGGAACAGGTACGTAGTCTTTTCACCCTGGTTTGTTAATTTCAGGTCATCCACCAGGTGTTTCCAGTCATCAAAAATCAGTTCGTATTTGCTGTCATCCATACTACCGATATCATACATCATGCAAATGGCCACCTCATATTTATTGGCCGCTTTAATCGCCGAACGGAGCACCTTATCGGCATGGCTTCTCCTGTTCTCACTTGTCAGCACAGAAAAGAAACGCTGCATAAATACGCCATCAATGCCATATTCCTTCATCCATTTAAAATGGAGATCAACCGTGCTTTCATCGTAGGAACTGAATACATATGCATGCGAACCGTTCGCATAAGTAAAAGGAGTTTTGTATTTCACCTCATATTCATCCATTTCTGGCCAGAGGTCGATGGTGCAGCTGCCATCCTCAAATTTTCCATTTTTGGAATAATGTGTCCAGCCCCTGTCTGCGCCATCACCTTCACAGTTGAACCAGCCCTGGTATCCGGCCATAACAAGCCCGGTATACGACATGAATTTACTTTCAGTGGCATGCTTTAGCTGACTATAGGCTACAGTATTATGTAGCAGAATAGCAACAATCGTACTAATTAGAATTTTTTGCATAATCAGGTCTTTTTTTAGATCCTTGAATTGACAGATGTGGAGCGATGTTTCAAGGATATGGTGATTAACTTTCCAAAATTGGTTTAATATTAACATTGGGTAGCATAAAAAAAGCTTAAAACAATCTTAATATTGCCCGGAAAAAATCAATATTCTGCCCGAATTTTAGCTATTTTCGTTTGGTCTTGAATAAATGTATTGTAGTTTATATTTGCAGCTCTGCCTGGCCTATGAATTTCAGAAGTGCTCAACAAGGGTTGTCATTTAAAAATTTTAATATAATTATCTTATGAAAAGAAATCGATTCGTTTTTCTCTTTTTGGGTGTAATGTTTACAGGAGTCATTGTTGCCCAGCAGCCACGTCCGGAAGATACAGAGGTATGGGAGCCTGTTCCGGAGATAGTAACTCCAGGGGAGGGAACGCGGCCCCCATCCGACGCGATCATTCTTTTTGATGGAACGGATCTATCCCGATGGGAATCTGCCGACAGTGAGCCTGCCCAATGGGAGGTAAGTGATGGTATCATGACAGTGGTGCCGAAATCGGGCAGTATACGGACGAAGCAGGCTTTTGGCGATTGTCAGCTGCATATTGAATGGAGAACTCCGGAATTTATTGAGGGTAAAGGACAGGGGAGAGGAAATTCGGGCATCTTTCTGATGGAAAAATACGAAGTGCAGGTGCTTGATTCATACAATAACCTTACCTATCCGAACGGACAGGCAGGGTCCATATACAAACAGTATATTCCGTTGGTTAACGCAAGCAAAGCGCCCGGTGAATGGCAATCATTCGATATAATTTTCATGGCTCCGGAGTTTAATATGGAAGGAACAGTTGCTAAGCCGGCCAGGGTAACCGTGCTTCACAACGGCGTTTTAATACAGAATCATGTGAAGATCCTGGGAGAGACTGTTTATGTTGGAGCTCCCGGGTATGAGACACACGAGGAAAAACTTCCGTTAAGTTTGCAGGATCATAATAATCCTGTCAGCTACAGAAACATTTGGATAAGGGAGTTGTAGTTTCTCTCTCGTCAACCTATTTCCCGGGAGGTCCGTTTAGCCAACCATTTTGCGAATTTCTCCAAGGCTTGCATGGGCCAGGAGTAGACCCGGTCACCGTTCATTTGATCCTTTTCTTTTGCTGGTTTTTAATTCCGGAGGTTTTCGTCGTATTATTTCGGTCAGATTCTAAGTATCTTTCTGTTTTTACTGTCCCATTTTGTCCGGCATTTTTCCCTGTAGGAGATATCGGCCATGGCGATGGTCACGCCCACTTCGTATGCTTTTTCAATATCCGCTGAGGGGGTGCCTCCGTTGCGGATGCAGTCGATCCACTCTTTCAGGTGGAGGTGGTTGACATCCCAGATGCGGCCCCCGATATTGGTTGAGACAAGGCCCCTGTCTTCGTAGTACCTGGTGGAGGCGGAGCTTACGGCATCGACGGCGTTTGTGGAGAGTGAGCCTCTTTTTATCTCGATCATGGGTGCTGACGGGTTGATCAGTTCGCGTTTGATCATATCGCTGTATTTTTCCGATTCTCCATCGGGGGTGACGGTCAGGTCGCCTCCAACGGCCATCCATGCATCCCGACCGTAAATTGATCTTGGTCTGTACTTGGATGAGGTGAGGTTAGAACTGTAGGTGAGGGTATATCCTTTGTCAGGAAACTCGAAATTTGTATGCAGTACGTCCGGAATATCTCCAAAATCGGTGTAGTAGTATTGTCCGCCGGTTGCCACAACGGTATCGGGAATTCCTATTCCCAGCAGTTGGTTCATGGCATCATATTCATGGGAGAACAGTTGCCCGTATAGCCCGGTATCATATGTAAAATAGCGTGCCCAGCTGTAGAACCGTTTGATGCTGAATGGCACATCGGGGGCATTGCCCAACCACTGTTTCCAGTCGATGGATTTCTCGTTGCCCGGTTTGGGTTTGCCATTCTTGTACAGGTGCCTGATCCATGCGCCCTCTTCAGAGTTGCGGTTGGTGGTGGTCTCGAGGTGTGAAATCTTCCCAAGCATTCCCCGATCAAGAATCTCTTTGGCCTGCTGGAAAACGGAATTTTGCGGGTACTGGTGGCCCGCCTGGAACACCTTACCGCTGTTGTTTTTGACCGCATGATAGAGCGGCTCGATCTCCTCTTCTCTCCTGATAATTGCTTTTTCTGTGTAGATATGCTTTCCGGCCTTTGCCGCATCGATGGTCATCTGTGCATGGTGGTGGTCGGGGGTCGAGATAATTACCGCATCAATGTTTTTGTCGGCCATCATATCCTGGTAGGTCCTGTACCTTTTTACCGGATGCTTTTTGGCGATTTCACCTCCGGTAAAGATATCGTGCTGTGCAATTTCCAGTCCACGTTCAGCATGCAGGTCGAACACTTCGCATATGCCGGTAATAGCTACATTCAGGTTTCCATGGCTTAATTGTGCATCGAGGGCTCCGGTGGCCATCTTTTTCTCGAATTCGCTTTTCTCCATGAAGCCCAGGGATGCGGCGAGCTGTCGGCCGCGTACCCCGAATCCTGCGATCCCGATTCTCAGGATATCACCTCCGGAAGCAGTTACAGGCTTCACGCTCGACATCAGGTCGCTGAGTCCGAGTTCATCCACGATCTGTTTTTGCAGGCTGTGTTTATTATCGTAGCTGGTCTGTCTGAGCACCTGGGCTCCGAGCAGTCCCAGTACCGGCAGACCGGCAAGCGCCTTCAGCACTTTTCTTCTTCCGGGAGAGGGGTTGTTTTGAGCCTGTCCGCTCACGTTTTCAGCCTGTTCGCTCTTGTCCTTGTTATCATTAATTTCTGAGGCCATAATTTCTAGTTCTTTTTCCGTTTATTGATCAGGCTGTCCAATCCATAGCATTGTGCTGCGGGGAAGATGGCAAACAGCAGCATTGCCACAGCCTCGATCAGCGTTTTATTCACGATCAGGTAATTTCCTTCAAGTGGTATGGAGGGACCCATACCGATAAATGGCGGGTTCATCAGGTAGTAAAGCAGGAGCAGGGCTGCGCCGGCGAATGCAGCGATCCGGGTATACAGGCCGAGAATGAGTCCGAGCCCGATGGCAATGAGTCCCCAGGTATTCAGGGCATCCACCACATTCAGCACGCCGGTGTTGGAGATGATCCAATCGGCGAATCCCGAGAGGAGCCATTTTGATTCGGCCAGGAAGCCCATTGACGACCATTCGGGGTGAAGCAATTTAAAGAGTCCCTCATAGAGGAGGTGCCATCCGATGAGGAAGCGCAGGGCAACCAGGATGCCTGTCTGCCATTTATGATCATTATTGTTGTGCATATATTCTGCTTAAGCGTTAATTGAAAAAATATCAGAACACTATTTATAGAACGAGTTTTAGTTCGATACATCTGACAAAAAGAAAATTTCAGATAAATATATGAGCGTTCACATAAAAAAAACTAAGTATTTTCTAAAAATCACACTTTAATTCAGGTTCTGTATGAAAAAAACGAACGAATGCCAAAAATAGTGTTTTCGAATTGGAACACAAAACCGAAGTCTGCAGCAGACGGGAGTTTTTCACATCACAGAGGAGAGGTTTTTCCAACTAATGATTTTCCCTCGTTCAATGGTAAGGTTTTCGTTACCTCCATAAACGATTGTTGGTACCACTGATGCATCATTTGAAATTTTCTTATAATAATTCAGATTGTCAAAGAAACTCATTGAGGAGGTATGAGCAGATTTTATTTCGACTGGAACAAGTCTTTCTCCCTGATCGATGATACAGTCAATTTCACTCCCCTTGTGATCTCTCCAAAAATAGCAATTGTTGCGCAGGCCCTGGTGGAGTCTGTTTTTTATTAGTTCGGACAGAATGAAGTTTTCGAACAGACCACCAAGGAGATAGTGTGATTTAATTTGTTCCGGAGATTGTATGTCGAGTAGTGATGATGCAAGTCCTGTATCATAGAAATAAAGTTTCGGCATTTTTACGATCCGTTTGTTGAAATTTTTGTGATGCGGTTGAAGCAAAAAAATGATGAAACTTGCTTCTAATACTGAAATCCATGCTTTCACAGAATTTACACTGATGCCGACATCATTGGACAGAGCGGTTAGATTAAGGAGTTGACCTGTGCGACCGGCGCATAATTTCATAAACCGTATAAAGAGATTCAGATCCTGTATATTTTGTAATAACCGAACATCACGTTCAATATAGGTTTCCAAATAGTTAGGATAAAAATCCCGGGGATCAATTTCTTTATCGTAAATCCTGGGATAGAAACCCTTGAACAACAGTTGTTCATATTCGGAGTGTTCTATTCCAGCTGAAAGTAATTCACTGTTTCCAAGTGGAAGAAGGTGTAAAATTGCCACTCTCCCGGCCAGAGACTGAGAGATTTTCTCATTCAGCAGAAAACTTTGTGAGCCGGAGATAATAAATTGTCCCGTGATCCCTGAGATATCTGTAATAGTCTGGATGAATGAAAACAGTTCGGGCACGCGCTGTATTTCATCTATCATCATTTTTTTATCTGAGTTTAAAAATCCCCTGGGGTCATTTTGAGCAAGCAGTCTTATATCGGGATCTTCCAATGAAGCGTACCTGTATTCCGGAAAAGCAGAGCGAATAAGCGTTGTTTTCCCTGATTGCCTTGGTCCGGTCACGGAAACGACCGGAAATTTAGTTGACAATTGAATGAGTTTATTTTTTAATTCTCTCTGAATCATTTCACAAAAATAGCAAAAAAGTACAAATATGCAATTGAAATGCAAAATTGTACTCAGTTGAAATCTAAAAACGCCTCAGGGTTCAATACCAGGAACGTTTGGAGAAATTCACCGGTGACTTCTGATGGGATTACTTCAGCAGCTCCCAGCAAACCAGCAACGCATCGCTACGGGCGTAAATCTTTTTTCCTGCAAAGGCCGGATGTGCCCAGTTGATGCCGCCGCGTGGATTGGGAGATACCCGTACCGGCTTTACCAGCTCCACTCTGCCGAGATCGCGGAAGTTTTCAGGAGAGAGCGTTCCCAGGATGAGCTCACCCTTCTCATTGAAGGCCCAGATCTTTTCGTTTTGTGTTACAAAGTGTGCGTTGGCCCAGCGGCCGTAGGGTACCAGGGTGCTATCGGTCCAGATGCGGTCGCCAGTAAGCAGGTCGAGGCACCTGAGCTCACCATAGCTGTCGATTCCGTATACATAGCCATCCTGAATAAGCGGGGTTGACATGATGCAATGGAGCGCATCGGTCTTGCGCTCGCTCTCGCCGGTACGCTTCCAGACCAGGGATGCTGCGGGCGTTTTTTCGTTCAGCTGAACGAGCATTGAACCATCGTAGAAGCTGCTCAGGAAGATGTAGGGCCATGAGATAACCGGCATGGCGATATTGATCACCCCTTTTCTGCTTTCGTAGGGAATTTTCCAGTATACCGCGCCAGTTCCCGGATTGAGTCCGGCCAGGTTATCGCCTGTCCAGCAGACCAGCACCCGCTTGCCGGCCTGGTCGATCACGATCGGGGAGGAGTAGGAAGCTTCATCGGGGAGTGCCCTCCAGACCTCCTCGCCCGTTACTTTATTGAACGCTACCAGGCAGGCGGAGGGCGTTCCCCCGAGTTGGACGATCAGCAGGTCGTTCTCGACAAGGGGTGAGGAGGAGAGTCCCCACGTGGGAAAGCTGATGTTGTATTCCTTCTCACCGTCGACATACCAAAGCACCTCCCCGGTCTGGGCATCCAGGCAGTAGAGGTCGCCCATCGTTCCTAACGCGTAAGCCCTGCCTTCAGCTATAAGCACCGAGGCACGCGGACCGGTTGGGTAGCCGACGCTGTAGGGGCGTTCATACGAGTGTGTCCAGAGCTCCTCTCCCGTTTCGGCATCGAAACAGAGTACCCGTTCAGATTTGACGTCCTCGCCGGCGTAATCCATCAGGTAGACCCTGTTTTCGTAGACCGTGGGGCCGCAATAGCCGGGGTTGACAGGCACCTCCCATTTTTTGACCAGGTCGGCGGGGGTGAGTGTATCTTTCTGAATGCCGGGGTTCCAGGTGGCATCGCGGTTTTCGCCCATCCACTGGGACCAGTTATTTTCGAACGGTTCGTTTTTTGAGGTTTCGTTTTGACCCGAACAGGAGGCAGCGGAGACCAGGAGAATGAGCAGAAGGGCAAGTTTTCTGAATGGGGCCCCAGCATGGAGGAGGACCGTTGTGAGCGCGGACCATAGAGGCAGGGTTTTTAAATGGCCAGCTGTTAAATAAGTTGGCATTAAAAGGTTGTGGGCTGAACGCGTGGTGGGTTCCGTCCGGTTTTTCATAGCAGCTGTTTTTGTTTCGGTAAAGAAAGTAAAAAACGGGGAAATGGGGAACTGTTGATGAATGTCTGGCAGGCGATTGCTGGTTTCGGTGATCCTGAACATGATGGTCTTTAATAAGTAGTAGAGGACCGGAAGTCCTTATTTTGGATGACTTGCTATTGGGCTATTGCCGTGGATCTGTCTGCAAAAGCTATAGCCGGGCAGAATATTGTATATGCTGTAATAGGCTTTGCCTTTTTCGTCCAGTTCCCGACAGACCAGCTCTTTATTTGTAAACTCACAATTTATAAGTTACATTTTGTGAGATGCAATTGCTACACGATTTAGTTTTCAGTTGGCTATCATTCGAATTATTTTTAATACTTTTGTTAATATTGGTACTTTGATGTGGCTTAACCTTAAAGCGTATATAGTTTATATGCGGATTTCCGGAAAAAACCGACCTTAAAAAAATGAAACTATGATCTTGGAATTATTGCGAAAAGTTTGCAATCAACTGGATGAGCATGAAATAAAATATATGGTCTCCGGTAGTATAGCATTAAACATATAATCTTTTAGACAATGAATGATACGCCAAAATATATTATTCAAAAACAATTTGAGATTATCTATGCAAAACCATTAAAGGAGAAAATTGCAGGATTATTTGAAATGACAGAGTTGTAAAGAAAAATAATTTTAAATCAGTTGCGTATTAAGCATCCTGAATTGTCGGAAATTGACCTGAAGGTAGAATTATTTAAAGCATTTTACAAATACGATTTCGACGAGGAAAAGCTGAATAAAATTGCAGAGGAGATGAAGCAATTTTTAACAAATGAAGCGATCCTGGCAAAATAGGTCCGCCACTAGACTTCAAGCCGATAGGCGTGTGAGAATCATCTACTCTGCCTCTCGATACTTTAAAAGTATTCGCAGATCCGGTTAAAACCGAATTCAATGGAATTGTATTGTCTTTTAGGTGAGAACCGATGTAGAAATATGATATTTGAGGAATTCAATCCTCAAATAGTATAATATATGAGGATAATATGTAATTGCTTTTCAGGTTGGCAACGAGGTTTCATATCGCGAACTGGGAAAAATAATCGACAAGGAAACTCACCAGCTCATTGCGTATGCAACCTTGGCCCTGCAAACCAATGGTACAATGGTTGGTACCATTTCCGATGATGTAGGTAACTACCGGATAGAAAATGTGCAAATTATTTAGTTGGCCGCTTTGAACCCCTTTAATAAAAGCAAAATCACCCCACCAAAAATCAAGGCGTATACCGTTGAAAATTGGAACAAGGACGAAAGCGGATAGCTCGCATTTAAAAACCCGATAACATTGGCACTAAAACCGGTGCCCAATTGCAGGGCGGCCACTAAAAATCCCGATACCAATGCAGCGTGTTTAGGAAAATCTGCAGTGGCATTGCTAATCGACTTGGGCAGTAAAAAAGAGATGACCAGTCCGCCCAAAGCCATGGCGGACAGATACAAAACCTCTGAGTTGGCCTGTGGCAACAAGTAAAAAGTAAGGGCCAAAACAAAAGGTGCCCCCACATACAGCCAATTGGTTTTAAACTTGAGGGCAATAAGAGCAAACAGGATGCGTCCCACGGCTACCGAACCCCAAAAAAGCGATAGCCCCAAGGCGGCTTTTGCTACTGAGAGCCCGCCTTGTTTTTCCAAAAAAACAGCGCCCCAACTGCCAAAGGTAGCCTCGCTGGCACCATAAAAAAATACGCCTATTATGTACCACCACAACCTTTTGGGAATAGTAAACTTCACGGTTGCTGTGGAAACTTCCTTTTCGAGGTTTTCTGCGGATAATTTTAAGGGGAGTTTCCACGTAAAAAACAATAGGAGCAGCAATATACCGGCTGTTGCCAGGGATGCGCCCCACCACATCTCCAGGGAGGTAAAATAACTGATGAGCAGTGGCGAAGTGGCCGTGCCAATGCCCAGGAAAAAATGCAATGCCGTCAATGCAGAGGTTTCTTTACCGGCAAACAGTTGGTAGGCAAAAGGGTTCAGCGCGGTGAGGGCCAACCCAAATCCGATGCCCAAAAAACCGGTTGCCATCAAAACTACTGCAAAGGCGAAGGTGGTGTTTCCCTCTACCCAATGGCTTGCAGTAAGCAAACCGGTGGAAAGGAACAGGGAAAAGAGCCCCAGGAGCAATACTTTTTTCATCCCAATCTTTTCCGCCAGTTTAGAGGCCAACAAAGACGATATAATGGCCAAGATAATCTGCGGTGTAAAAATACTGCCAAACTGTCCACTCGAAAACCCATGGTGTTCGGCACTGGTAAAAACAGTTCCGGCTGCAGGGAAAAGCACCAATGCCACCCCGGTCATAAAACCGCCCAAATAAATGGCGATCACTTTTTTTAGTTTTGTTCTTTCCAAAGCCTTATGGTTTTTGAATGAGGTAGAGCATCCGGATTAAAGCTGAAACGGACCATGCCTGCTGTATGGTGCCTTTGCCTTGCTTAGGGTCCAAACCGCGACTTTGTTCCTTTCCGCAAAGCGATTGGAAAGTGGGGTTTACAAAGTGGATCATTGGTTTTTACTTTTCCAAACGATAGACCTGCAGGCAGCCCCAGGCATGTACCGGCGGATTCACATCGCCAAAGGCCCATTCGTAGGCAGGGAGTTGGCCGTTGGGTTTCATGTACCATTCCCGCAAGAACAAAACGAGCTGTTCCTTGGCAAAATTGGCATCGACCATGGCCAACGGGATGCAGTGGAACGCCAAATCCCAAGCGGCATACCAGGGATATTCCCATTTGTCGGGCATCGAGATGATGTCTTGGTTGTTGAGGGTTTTCCAATCGGAATTGCGCCCGTATTTCCTGCCTTCCGGGGGTGGTATTTGTCCGGGATCGCCATTGAGCCATTGCGGCATGTCTATATAGTAATACTGTTTGGACCATAGCATTCCTGCAAAAGCCTGTCGTTGTATGTTCGCCAGATCGGCATGGGTTTCCGGATTGGAAAATTCACCGTAAAAAGCATCCGCCTCTTGCAACCGTTCCTTGAAGATTTTGGTAAAGGTGGTTTTTAGCGGATTTGCTTTAGCCTGCGTTTTCGTCAATCTCAATCGAAATTCAACCGATTTTCCAGCAGGAACCCCGGCCTCATACAAGAGAGAAAATTTGGTGCCTTGGGTTACGCCATCAAACTTTGCGTAATCACCTGAAACAACCGCATCATTTACGGCATCCTTAGGTCTTGGGGTTAAATTGGGCTGCCCGTAGAGCCTTTCTGTATTGGTTTCGTTTTCAGAGAATAAGGTGCGATTGGCATTTTCAAAATAAAAATAATAATCACCCAGTTTGGGATGTTGTGCTTTTATTTCAGAAAACTCCTTTTCGACTTTTGTCAGCTCCAGAATGGGTTTTTCCTTTTGCAGGCCGAAGCTCCAAAGATTGGTAAACCACAAATTGGGCAGCAGTGTAATGGGTGCATCTGCATCGCTTCGATTGTGTACGCTGATCTTTATCAATAAATCCTCTTCATTGGCTTTGGCGTATTCGGTAATTACATCAAAGTATTTTTGATTGTCGAACACGCCTGTATCCAAAATTTCCAATTCCGTTTCTTGTTTGGATCGATCTCGGTTTACCTGTACCAACTGCTCATAAGGAAAAGCAGCTTGCGGATATTTGTACAGATGCTTCATGTAAGAGTGGGTAGGTGTGCTGTCTAAATAATAGTATAGTTCCTTTACATCTTCGGCGTGGTTGCCTTGCGGCCCGGTGAGACCGAACAAACGTTCTTTGATGATGGGATCCTTGCCGTTCCAAAGGGCCACGGCAAAATTGAGCCGATTGAGGCTGTCGGTAATCCCGGCTATGCCATCTTCGCCCCAGCGATAGACCCTGCTGCGGGCGTGGTCGTGCGGAAAATAATCCCAGGCCTCGCCGTGTTCGCTGTAATCTTCCCGCACGGTTCCCCATTGGCGTTCACTGAGGTAAGGCCCCCATTTCAGCCATTTTGTTTCCCCATTATAGTGGTCGTCCAATCGTTCTTGTTCTCTGTTCATCTGTATAAATTCTTTATTTAACTACTTGGTATAAAATTATTTAAATATCGTTCTAAGTACAAGTGAGTTATTCGTCCTCCTTCGTCGGCCTCATGAGCTCCACTTCGTTCCGGTTGTTGCCTCGCAGAAAAAATATTTTCAATGGAGCTTGGATAGCCCTCATCATCGAACAGTTAGCTGCCGGACAATTTATTGGTTTCACCGAGCTCATCGCCAAGGCGATTTCGGTTCATGTCCTTTT
>JBBDUV010000004.1:0-2131 GCA_040903745.1 Bacteroidales bacterium
CATTGGTTAAGATCAATGGCATTTTACCTTTGTTTGTAAATTTAAATTCAAAATTACCATCGGACCCCTGCACAATTGTTCCATAGTCGTGCACTAAGTTCTCAAAAATGATTGAGTCAGTTTTTACACTCTGATTTTCTTGTGCTCGAATCGATAAGGATAATAAGCTAAGTGCTAAAAACAGGTTAACTGTTTTTTTTATCATAATTGGTATTGATTTATAAATTGTTTGAAGGGCAGTTGTTGTATTATTGCTCACAGCCAGTTGGACCACAACCCGGACCACAACCACTTCTTACAGGAGTATTAGCGGCGGTAACCAATTTATCTGAATCAGGAATGCCGACCGATGTCCCTGCCACCTGGCCTTGTTTGTTTATTACCAGCGTGATTGATTCTGTCGCAAGTGCCTTGTCTATACGAACTTGTTTCATGAAACCGGATTCCCTGTTATCGTCCAAGTCTACCTCGATAAAAACCGCATCATTATTCAATTTTGCAACAGCCTCCTTCGTATTTTTAATCACTTCAGATCTGTCTGTAAACGATTTTTTTGAGAATACCACAATAGCATTTTTATTGTTTTCGATCGCTGCGTACACCTTTTCCAACATCGGTGATGGTACAAGCTCTGCAACATTTTCTGCTGTAGCCTGATTAAGAATGCGCCCTCCAGTTAATGTCCCATTTGGCGAGAATACTAATATCAAGGGAACAGGGGCTCCAGATAAGCGCCACTCATCAACCAGCTCTGCATTGACTGCATCATCACGGTTCATTTCAAGGACAACGGCATTTTTATAAATATTTTTTGCTTCTTTGGCAAGGGAAACGGCTTTTTCAGTTTCTGTATTACCATTTTCAGTTACAACTAAAAAAGCAGCCTGTTTGGTGGCTTGTGCCTTTTCGAGTTCTTTTTTGACAGGAGATGTATTCATCCCGGCAGTCTCAACTTTATCTGTCATATTTGCTGAAACGACGGGCACATTTTCATTGGATGCTACACCTTCGGCATTTGAATTGCTACAGGCATTCAGGTTGAGAAGACTTCCTGCAATAAGACATAGAAATAATTGTTGTTTGATGGGTTTCATAAGATGGATGTTTATTTGTCAATTGTGATTATTTGTTCAATACTGGTTATCTTTTCGTCTTTGGGTTTGATGTTACACTCGGTATTATCCGATCTTATGGGTTTAAAGAAGGCGTCAAACATTGAAGTATAAGTCTCAATGACTGAATCGCACAGGCAATAATTGATTTTAAGACCGTCTATTGTGCCATGTATCAATCCCAAATCCTTTAATTCTTTGAGGTGCTGTGAAACGGTTGTCCGACTCAAAGGAATGTTATCGGCAATATTGCCCGAAATGCAGGTCTTTGTTTCTGCCAGATATTCCAGAATAGCCAGCCTTGCAGGATGAGAAATAGCTTTTGCAAATTTGGCAAGTTCCTGAAGTGAATTGTCGAATTTTTCTGACTTGTTCAATGTATCTTATTTTTAATGCCGTAAACATACAACATAGCTTAGACATAAACAAGTTAAGATATGTTAATTCTTCAAGCGATTTGCGTAATAAGCCATACCATCACCGAAATGCAACAGACAGGTTACCCCTGGTACTGGTAGCAGTAATTGTAAATGTTACCTGAAACTGTTCCTTGATTTATAAAACAATTTGCCGGTCACCAGCAATCCCCCAAATATAAAGATTGCGAATACCAGGCTGCTGAGGGCGAGTTGCATTCCCCCGGAAATGACATGTCCTCTGGTGCATCCGCCGGCCATGCGGGCTCCAAAAAGCAACAAAGAGCAACAAAAATCCGCCGATAAATGCCCATATTGCCCATATTGCCCGTTTTACCTGTATGACCTTTAATCAACTAATTTAAGTATCTTTACGATAAGAAAGTTTAGCAGGTATATTACAATGGCAGATTCTTTTAATCATATTAAATCGGACCTTGTCAGGAAGTTGCAGGATCAAAATGCATTTTGGTCCTATTCAAATCCTGAACAAGCTGATTTATCAAATTCGGATCTTATTGAAAATGTTATTGTACATCTTGACAAAAGTGAAATAAAGTTACTTTTTAAGCTGTTCCCGAAACATTACATTCAGAAAGTATG
>JBBDUV010000005.1:0-61938 GCA_040903745.1 Bacteroidales bacterium
TGCATTGGCTACCATAGCTATAATGGACACCTACTACGGAACGATTTCGAATGAAGATGGCAGCTTCACCATTCAGGTACCTGACACGCTCAAACAACCGATCCTGGTATCATCGTATATCGGTTACAAAAACCATTACACCCCTATTAGTATCGAATCTGATGAAGATGTGGAGATTTTGATGAGTAGAAATATGATCTCCCTTCAGGAAGTTATCATCCGCTACCAGGACCCGGCAAGCCTGCTTAGGGAGACAATGAGACGCGTTGATCAGAATTATCTGGACAAACCTTCAGGCATGCATGCATACTACAGGGAACGGGTCAATAAAGATGATAAAACCATGGTACTCTCCGAAGCTGCAGTAGAGATTGCTAAGGCAGCCTATACAAGTTCCATGGCTACAGAACGATCCAGGATACTCAAGGGCAGAAAGATCACAAATATTGAACTGCAGGATACTGTGGTGTTTAAGATACGCTCGGGCTTAAGCACGATGCTTCAACTGGATATCGTCAAAAACCCACCTGGCTTTCTGTTAGTAGATTTTATTGCAGCATACAACCTTCATTTCTCAGACGTGGTCTCATTTAAGGATAAGCTGGTTTATGTAATTGCCTTCCGCCAAAAAGAGAGCATCGATGAAACCCTCTTCAGAGGAAATCTGTATATCGACCGTGAAACGCTTGCCCTCATAGCGGCAGATTTTGAATATGATCCGGTAAGACTGGGACGTGAAGAGAGAATGTTTGTTAATAGAAAAAGCAGGGGGGTAAAAATACGCCCGTTAAGTGCCAGGTATCATGTTGAATACAAACAGTCCGATAGCCGTTTTCATCTTTCACAAGTCCAGGGAAAAGTGATATTCAAGGTCAGAAAAAAAAGACAGTGGATCGCATCGAAATATGAGATAAGCCTGGAGATGGTCATTACCCATACCGATCCAGGTAACCCACCACATATCAGCTATTCAGAACAACTTAAACCCTCCACGATACTCGCTGAACAGCAGTTCGAATATGATCCGGAATTCTGGGGCGACTATAACACGATTAAACCTGAAGCAAGTCTGACTGAAGCGTTGAAAAATATTGAAGATTCGATGTTGGAGATCAGTGTTACTGAATAATAATACCGCCTGATAATCCCGAAAAAAAGATGTTCCATAAATATTTAAAAAATTATTTGTAGAATTGCGACTGCTATGAATGAACTGCTCTGAAAATCACGGATTGGATTGTTTTTTCCGGAAACACATTCCCCGGTTAATTGACAGAATTCATGCTGTAGAACAATTTTTTTTTGAAACAGAAACACGCTAGATTGTATCGCATGGCCTTAAACACCCTGGACTGGATCATAATCGCCCTGTTTTTCATTGTGTTGGTAAGCATTGGGTTTCTCACCTCCCGTGGTGCAGGAAAAAACACGGCAAGCTTCTTTCTCTCTGGTCGCAAAATGCCCTGGTGGTTGCTGGGTGTCTCCATGGTTGCCACTACTTTCTCCGCCGATACACCCAACCTGGTGACGGATATGGTACGCACCGGCGGAGTGGCCTCCAACTGGCAGTGGTGGGCCTTCCTCCTTACCGGCATGCTCACGGTTTTCGTCTATGCCAAGCTGTGGAACAGGTCAAAGGTACTTACCGACAATGAATTCTACGAACTCAGGTATAGCGGCAAAATGGCAGAGTTCCTGCGTGGCTTCAGGGCCGTCTATCTAGGACTGTTTTTCAATGTGATGGTTATTGCCAGCGTCTCCCTGGCATTTATCAAAATTGTAAGCGTGATGCTTGGCGTGAACCCAGCTATCGCTTTAATCGTTGCAGCCATAATCATTGTTTTTTACTCTGGTATGGGCGGACTCAAATCGATCATCTACACCGACCTGTTCCAGTTTTCCTTTGCTCTTTTTGGAGCAATCATCGCAGCGATTTTCGTTGCAAAATCGCCCGAGGTAGGCGGGCTGAACGCATTGATGACCCATCCGGCACTTGAAGGCAAGCTTCGTTTGGTACCCGACATCAACAACACTGAACTGTTTATCAGCATTTTCCTCATCCCTATCGCCGTGCAATGGTGGGCAGCCTGGTACCCCGGTGCTGAACCCGGTGGCGGTGGATATGTCGTTCAGCGAATGCTTTCGGCAAAAAATGAAAAACATGCGGTCGGCGCCACCATGCTCTTTAACTTTTTTCACTATGCAATCCGTCCCTGGCCCTGGATCATTGTTGGCCTGGCTTCTCTTATTGTCTTTCCCAATTTGGATGCGCTGACTATGGCTTTTCCCGACGTAAACCCACAGTTTGTAAAACACGATCTCGCATACCCCGCTATGCTGAAGACCTTTTTGCCTTCAGGCCTGCTCGGATTGGTCGTTGCATCACTGATCGCTGCATTTATGTCGACTGTTGCATCACAGATCAATTGGGCCTCATCATATTTGGTCAACGACCTGTACGGCAGATTTATCAAGCCTGATGCTACTGAAAAACAACGGGTTCTATTTGGACGATTATCCACCGTGCTGTTGATGACATTGTCGGTTCTGCTTGCACTTTCGCTAAAAAATGCGCTGCAGGTATTCAGGTACCTCTTGATGATCGGTGCAGGAACCGGATTGCTTTATATCCTTCGCTGGTTCTGGTGGCGCATCAATGCCTGGTCGGAGATGATCGCCATGATCGCTGCATTCACCTTTTCCATCACCTTTATCCTGTTGGAAAACTTGGGTATGCAGGAGTTCGAAGGTGGCAGGATTACGATCGCAGGAATTGAAACTACCATGGGGATGTGGAACATCTTTAAGTTTCTCTCCATTGTAGGGCTCACTACGGTATCATGGGTAGTTACGTCATTGGTAACCAAACCAGTGGATGATAATGTGCTGCGCAGCTTTTACACAAAGATCAAGCCCGGCGGTCCGGGATGGAAGAGGGTGCTGGATAAAGCGCGCAGCGAAGGGGTTGAACTTGTCAAAGAGAAGGAGCTGAAATGGGATGTTCCAACGGGTATACTGGCAATGATCCTTGGTGCCATTGCCATCTACAGTGTGCTCTTTTCCATTGGTATGTTTCTGTATGGTGATACAAAATTAGGATTTATCTTCGTCGGACTGAGTGTGGCTGCTGCGTCCGGTATGATCTGGTTCTGGAATAAACTGAGAACAGAATAATAAACAATGTGGAAATTACGGGTCTGGAAATATTCACTATATAGAAAAATCGCAGGCGGTGAATCTCATTGATCAGAAAGCGTAAGGGTGGATTTGTAAATCGACCTTTTTTACTTAAGCTTTTACGACTATCTTTGACACATGCCTCAAGAAACGGTAAAAAAGAATTTTCCATTTTTCGAATCTGAGCTGAGAGATGCAATCGCTCAGCATGGTATTCTTAAATCAATTCCGGAAGGAAACACCCTTATCGAGGAGAACCAGTATATCAGGTCGTTCCCGATTGTCCTTGAAGGATTGATCAGGGTAACACGAATGGATGAGGATGGCAATGAACTGCTGCTCTATTATTTAAAACATGGTGAGGTCTGTACCGTCTCACTCAGCTGTTGTGTCGACCGGACCAAAAGCCTGGTGAAGGCCGTTGCCGAAGAGAACACCACTGTAATTGCCCTTCCTGTTGAATTGCTCGACAGCTGGATGACGAAATACCAGACCTGGAAGGAGTTTGTGATGATCTCCATGAGAAAAAGATTCGATGACCTGCTTCAGACCCTCGATAGTATAGCCTTTATGAAGATGGACGAACGGCTCGAACGCTTTTTTACCGACCGATTTAAAAATACTAAATCGAAAGAGTTCTACGGATCACACCAGGATATCGCCTCTTCACTCAGCACTTCCCGAGAGGTGATCTCCCGCCTGCTAAAACAGATGGAACGCAAGGGTATGATCAAAATGGGACGAAACCGGATCGATTATTCCACTTTGTGTGACTAAAGTAACTTTCCGGATCACCAATGATCAAAATCTCCAGGTTTCTGCTACGAAAAAGCGGCTCAAAAGGATGGCTATTTTTATGTCTGTACTTCTAGTGTACCTCACTATCCATCCTCTGCCAATCCTGATAGCTTCAGCAAAAACCAATGGCCTCCTGTCAATTTTATCTTACCTTTGCAAAAAATTTGCTGTTGATTGAAATCGGAAAATACAACGACCTGCAGATACTCCGGGAAACAAGTGTAGGCCTCTACCTGGGCGCAGAAGATGGTGAGGATGTGCTGCTTCCAATCAGATACTGCCCGGATAGTTATGAGATCGGCAACAGGATCAGGGTGTTCGTTTATCCTGATAACGAAGGTAGAAAAGTTGCGACCAACCTCATTCCAAAAGTGCTGGTAAATGAATTTGCATTTTTGCAGGTGAAGGCCATAGAGAGCGTAGGGGCGTTTATTGACTGGGGACTCGACAAGGATCTGCTGGTACCCTTCAGGGAGCAGCGCCAGCGCATGGAAAAGGGAAGATGGTACGTGGTATATATGTATGTTGATGAAAAAACGGGCAGACTGGTGGGTACCAATAAAATCGAACAACGCCTTCAAAATGATTATCTGAAGGTCAAAGAGGGCGATGAAGCAGAATTACTCATCATGCAGAAAACGGATTTGGGTTATTCGGCTATCATCAATCATGAACATAAGGGACTAATCTATGAGAATGAGATCTTCGGGGACATCCATATTGGCCAGAGACTTACCGGTTATATTAAAAACATCCGCGAAGATAGTAAAATAGACCTGTCACTTCAACCGCCGGGTTATGAAAAAGCAAAGGATCTTCAATCCGATTTACTAACCAGGAAATTATGGGAAAATAATGGTTTTCTTCCGCTGAACGATAAAAGCAATCCGGAATTGATTTATGCATCCCTGGGTCTAAGCAAGAAAGCATTTAAAAGAACCGTAGGAACACTCTACAAGGAGAAGAAAATTGAGATTACCAACGATGGTATAAAACTGATTAATTCACAAAACCTCTAATCTGATTTTAGTCTTTTGTTTTGTTTTATTTTCCTTTGTCCTTCAGCCACTCGCTAATATAATATCCTGGCTGACTCCCAAGGGTTTATTCCTTGATTATGAATGCCTTATGTCCTCTTCTGCCTATCCATTTTCCAGCGTTAGCAAAATATGCTGTATAGCCTGTAGGCTCGGTTTTGATTTTCCCTCTACATACGCTATTTTCGCACATCAAAACCAACAATAAAACTATCGTGAAAAACTTGACACTCCTTTTACTCGGAACATCTATTGCACTTATTTCATGCAATCCAAACAAGTCAGAAATGAATCCATTGCTATCAGAATTTGACACGCCCTTTGGCGTTCCCCCGTTTCATCTCATTGATTATGATCATTACATGCCGGCCCATCAAGAGGCTATGAAGATGCAAAACAGAGAGATTGAGTTAATTACAACAGATGAAGAAATGCCAACCTTTGACAACACAATCGCCGCACTGGATTACAGCGGAGAGATGCTTAACAGGGTTTCCGCCATCTTCAATAATATTCGCTCGGCCAATACAAGTGATGAGATGAAGGAGATTGCCCGGGACCTGGTTCCGCTCATGTCGGCACATCGAAGCAATATATCCTTAAACAGTGATCTTTTCAAGAGGATACAATCAGTTTACGAAAAGCTTGAGGAACTTGATCTTACTGCCGAACAGGAGATGCTGCTCGAAAAAACCTACAAGCGCTTTATTCGAAGCGGTGCTGCACTCAGCGAGGAGGATAAGGAAAATATGCGAGAGATCGATGAGCAGCTTTCGATGCTCTCCCTCCAGTTTGGTGACAACCTCCTGGAGGAGACCAACAATTATACCCTGGTGATTGATAATGAGGCGGATCTGGCCGGTTTGCCAGAAAGCGTTATTTCAGCAGCAGCCGAAACTGCAGCCGAAACTGCAACCGAAGCTGGTAAGGAAGGCAAGTGGGTGTTTACACTGCATAAGCCCAGCTGGATACCTTTTCTTACTTATGCTGATAACAGGAACCTGAGAGAAGAGATCTACAAAGCAATGTACAACCGTGCCAATAACGACAATGAATATGATAATAAGGAGATTATTGAAAAAACCATTAAGTTGCGGACCGAAAGGGCAAAGCTGCTGGGATACGAGACTCATGCTGATTTTGTACTCGAGGAGCGGATGGCAAAAAATCCGGATGGCGTGTATGATCTCCTGATGAAACTCTGGACACCGGCCCTCAATATGGCAAAAACAGAGGCTGCGATGATGCAGGAGATGATCAACTCGGAAGGAGGTGACTTTCAGCTGGAATCGTGGGACTGGTGGTACTATGCCGAGAAGATTCGCAAGGAGAAATATGCCCTCGATGATGAGGAGTTGCGGACCTATTTCAGCCTGGAAGCAGCTACTGATGGAGTACTAAATGTTATCCATGATCTCTTTGGAATTACTTTCGAAAGAAGGGATGATCTGCCAGTTTACCATGAAGATGTTATTGCTTACGAGTTAAAGGATAAGGATGGTTCCCACCTGGGAGTACAGTACATGGATTTTCATCCCCGTGCAAGCAAACGTGCAGGGGCATGGAGTACCACTTACAGGAAACAGCATGTCCGTAACGGTGAAAACATCAGTACCATAGGATCGATCGTATGCAATTTCTCGAAACCTTCAGGTGATAAACCTGCCCTGATATCATTCGATGAGGCACTTACATTCTTCCATGAAATGGGACATGCGCTTCACGGACAGTTTTCAGAATGCACCTATCCTGGTATTTCAGGAACCAGCGTTCCGAGGGATTTCGTAGAGTTGCCATCTCAGATTATGGAAAACTGGGGTGAACACCCGGAAGTTCTGAAAACGTATGCAAAGCACTACGAAACAGGAAATCCCATACCTGATGAACTCGTTGAAAAACTTGAGGCCAGCAGCAAATTCAATATGGGTTTTGTTACTACAGAGTATCTCGCAGCCTCCATACTCGATATGCGTTACCATACGATTTCCGAATTAAAAGACCTGGATGTGATCCAATTTGAAGAAACTGCTATGGATGAAGTAGGACTGATCGATGAGATTATTCCCCGTTACAAATCCACCTATTTCAGCCATATCTTTTCAGGCGGCTATTCAGCCGGTTATTACAGCTACATCTGGTCTGAAGTACTCGACAAAGATGCGTTCAATGCCTTTGTTGAGTCGGGCGACCTGTTTAACCAGGAGCTCGCGGATTCATTCCGTAAGAATGTTCTGGCAAAAGGAGGAACACTGGAACCTATGGAGATGTATATTAATTTCCGCGGTAAAGAGCCTGATGTAAATTCACTGCTCGAAGCCAGGGGACTTAAATAGTGGCTGGTAACAATTTAAACGCCCGAACCCCGAAAGATCGTTATTATCGTGTAGAAAAGTATCTTAAAGTCGACAAACAGTGAGATATTCTCGACATACAGGATATCATATCTCAGCCGCCTGACCATCTGTTCAACATTCTCGGCATAACCGTATTTCACCTGTCCCCATGAAGTAATTCCTGGCTTTACTTTTTGTAAATGCGTGTAATGAGGGGCCTGTTGGGTGATCTTATCAATATAATATTTTCTTTCAGGACGTGGACCCACGAGCGACATCTCTCCCCGCAACACATTCAGGAAATTTGGTATCTCATCGAGTCGGTGCTTTCTCATAAATTGCCCGAACCGCGTAACCCTGGGATCATTTTTTGAAGACAATTCAGGACCATTGGTTTCTGCATCCATATACATGGATCGAAACTTGATGATCTTAAAAGGCTGACCATACCTGCCAATACGCTCCTGTTTATAAAACAATGGCCCGGGAGAGGAAAACTTAACCCCCAGGGTAAGAAAAATTTCAAGCGGCAGTAGCACGATCACTGCCAAAATTGAGACAACCAGGTCCAGAAGCTTCTTCATATTGGCTTGCCAGATTGGCATAAGCCCATGGCTAACTTCCAACAGTGGGGTGTCAAAAATTGTTGTGGATTTAACCCTTCCCGAAAGAATATCGGTCATGCTCGGTATGGCACTAATACGTAAATCCATAAGGCTCAATCGATTTATAATCTCGCTAATCTCCTTGTGCTCATAAGATTCAAGAGCAATGATCACCTCTTCAACGTGGTGCTGCTGAATTACCTTTTCAAGATCTGACATCCCCCCCAGGTGTGTTATATGATCCTGAAGCTGGTAGTGCTCCTTGTGGTGGACATTCACAAATCCGAGGATGAAATGTCCGCTCGCATATTTCTCCTGTTGCAGATCGAGATATACCTCACGGGCATTCTCATTACTGCCAATAAAAATGGTATTATACCCAAGCTTTCTGGAGCGAACCTTGCCAACGGTATTGCTGGTTAAAATCAGCCTGGGGATGAGCGTAAATAAAAATTGCAAAAAGAAGAGTGTGAAAAAGAGATTGTAATAGTGGGTGTAATCGGGAATTACATCATCGAGAATCAGAAGAAAAAAGATGATTACCACACCAAATAAAACAGTCAGGAAAGTCCGCAAAAAATCATCAAGCCGTGATCTCCGAAAAATATTCTCATAGAACCCTGAGAAATAATATAACAAAAGCCATGCAACCGGTATTCCAGTTACCCCAAACCAAAATCGCAGGTCCAGATTTATTGGAACATCATATCCAAATATCTGAGGCTCAATATTTAGTTTACGATGCAAGTAAAAAAGCATCCACGCTAAACCGGCCGCCAAATAATCAACAACCAGGTACTTGATTCGTTGCCTCCGGTGATTTTTATTCATACTTTGCTGAATCTATTCTATAAAACTGGTTTGGTATCGAAAAAATTGCACGAAATTAAAAAATCATAAAAACTAACCTATAATAAACCACTATAATCTATTATATATCATAATTATATGCGATTGAAACCTGTTCATTTAGTTGCTTAATAACATATATTGAGAATGATTGCAGTGAATGGGGACTGGAAAATATGCTATTTACTTTTAACTTTATAGCCATGAAAGACTCATTCAAACACAAGGGGCTGCGACAGAAACTTATCGATTCTCTCAAGGAAAAAGGCATTAAAAATGAGAAGGTGCTTGAAGCGATGAACCGGGTACCACGTCATCTGTTCATGGACAGCGGTTTTATTAATCACTCATACACGGATAAAGCTTTTCCTATAGCTGCCGGGCAAACCATTTCACAACCCTATACCGTGGCCTTTCAAACCGAGCTTCTGGATCCCCGGAAACATCAGAAAATACTGGAGATTGGAACCGGATCCGGATACCAAACGGCTGTATTGCTGGAGTTAGGAACCCGGGTGTACACCGTTGAGCGAATAAAGGAACTGTACCTTAATGCACGCGATCAACTCATGCCTCTGGGATACAGGCCGGGATTCTATTATGGCGACGGTTATGAAGGACTGCCTGCTTTTGCTCCTTTCGACCGGATTCTGGTTACTGCCGGAGCAAACGATATACCCGGAAAACTCCTGGAACAACTGGCAGTCGGAGGGAAGATGGTAGTACCAGTGGGTAACCGGTCAGGACAGAAAATGTTGCTACTGGAAAAGAAAAGTGAAAAAGAGATTGTACCAACCGAACATGGGCGCTTTGCATTTGTTCCATTGCTTCAGGGAAAAACAAATTAATAGCATGATACATCTTGAAAAGATCGTTTTTAACTCTTTTGGTGTTAACACCTATATATTACATGATGAGACCGGGGAATGCATCATAACTGATCCTGCTAATTACGATAAAAATGAGGACGATAAACTCCTTGCCTATATAAAAGAGAACAAACTGACCCCTGTGATCCATCTGAATACCCATTGCCATATTGATCATGTTCTGGGGATACATTTTCTGAAAAAAAACTTCAACATCCCATTCCAGGCACATTCTGAAGAAATGGATCTCCTTGGTAAAGCTCATGTGATGGGCGACCTGTTCGGATTTTATGTAAAACCACTGCCCGAACCTGATAAATATTTGAGCAACAATGATATAATTACCTTTGGAAATTCAGAGCTAAGGGCGATTCATGTACCGGGACATTCACGGGGAAGCCTCGCCTATTATTCGGAAAGAGACAGCTTCTTACTTACCGGAGATGCGCTTTTTTCGGGGAGTATCGGACGGACAGATCTTCCCGGGGGTGACTTCGACACGCTGATAGCAAGTATCAGGGACAGCCTTTTTTCACTTCCGCCTGAAACAACCATATGGCCGGGACATGGTGAATCGTCGACCATTGGTTATGAGATTGAAAACAATCCTTTTTTTAATGATTATAAAACATGACCTTTTGCCCGAATCTGTTATTTTGAATAATTATCTTTGGATTTCAATTCAATGTGGTAAAATAAGACCTGTATGAGAGCAGATAAGTTCAGCGACCGGCATATCGGACCCCGGAATAGTGATGTTGATGAGATGCTAAAGACTATCGGTGCCGGATCATTAGATGAACTGATAAGAAAAACTATCCCCTCCTCTATTCTCTCCCCTGAAAAATTCAGGTTTGAACCGGGAATCAGCGAGTCGGACTACCTGAGTATGATCACTGAGATCAGCAAGAAAAACAGGGTTTTTAAATCATATATTGGCCAGGGCTACTATAATACGTTTCTTCCTTCTGTGATAAGAAGGAATATTTTTGAGAACCCGAACTGGTATACCCCCTATACACCTTATCAGGCAGAGATATCCCAGGGAAGACTTGAAGCATTACTGAACTATCAGACAGTTATTACTGAACTGACCGGAATGGAGCTGGCAAATGCATCACTGCTCGACGAAGCTTCCGCAGCTTCAGAGGCAATGATCATGATGTATAACTCCAGATCTCGTTCTGATGAAAAGAGGGGGAAGAATGTTTTTTTTACAGATTCAAACATTTTTCCACAGACCATGGATCTCTTGCTGCTTAAAGCCAAACCGCTGGGGATTGAAATTGTAACAGGCGATTTCCGCAACATGGAATTTTCTGACAAGACATTCGGCGCGCTCGTCCAGTATCCAGCTGCAGACGGAAAGCTATTTGATTATAGTTCTTTTGTATTGAGAGCAAAGGAGCATGGACTTTTTGTAGGGGTAGTTGCCGATATTATCAACCTGGTGTTACTGACACCCCCGGGAGAATGGGGTGCCGATGTGGTGGTCGGATCAACCCAAAGGCTGGGTATTCCAATGTTCTATGGCGGACCGCATGCAGCATTTTTTGCAACGAAAGAGGGATTCAAGCGTCAACTGCCCGGAAGGATCATAGGTGTTTCAATTGATGTTCATGAAAATCCGGCACTCAGAATGGCACTGCAAACACGTGAGCAGCATATCAGGCGTGAACGTGCAACCTCAAATATTTGCACGGCACAAGCCCTGCTGGCAAGCATGGCAGGCATGTATGTAGTTTATCATGGTCCGGAAGGTCTCCGGGAGATAGCCGAAGACATCCATACCGGAGCAGTCTGGCTTGATGAACAACTGAATAAGTTGGGATACAAACAGGAAAATGAATTTTTCTTCGATACCCTGAAAATTATCCTTCCTGAGAATATCTCATCAACAGATATAAGAAAAATAGCTGAGGAGGTTGAAATCAATTTCTTTTATCCCGATGATAGGGCCGTGATCCTCTCTACGGATGAATCTGTAAAAGAAAAAGAGCTGAACGATATATTAAGTGTCTTTGCCATTGCTGTTAAAAAAGCTTTTCGCCGGACAGAAAAGCTGAAAAGAAAATCGATCATTCCGGAACAGCTGTTCAGAAAGGATGCGATACTTCAACAGAAGGTATTTCACACATACCGGTCAGAAACGGAAATCATGCGCTATATCCGCATGCTTGAAAGACGAGATATATCCCTCACACAATCTATGATCTCCCTCGGCTCGTGTACCATGAAGCTGAATGCAGCAACACAGCTCTTCCCTGTCAGCTTCAATGAATTCGCCAATCTGCATCCGTTTATACCGATGAACCAGGCTGAAGGATATTACCAAATGATGAATGAATTGAGCCATGACCTGGAGCGAATAACAGGATTCGAGGCAATTTCCCTACAACCCAATTCAGGTGCCACTGGTGAATATACCGGAATGATGCTGATCAAGGCATACCACGAAAGCAGGGGTAAAGGAGAAAGGAATATCGTTCTTATTCCAGCCTCCGCTCACGGAACAAATCCCGCCAGTGGGGTAATGGCCGGTATGACGGTAAAAGTGGTTCCGTGTGATGATATGGGTAATATTGATACTGAAGCACTACGCGAAATGGCAGTGAATAATGCAGATCAACTCGCTGCCATCATGATCACCTATCCCTCTACCCACGGCGTATTCGAAGAGAATATTACAGAGATCATAGAGATTGTACATCAGAATGGCGGACAGGTATATATGGATGGCGCCAACATGAACGCACAGGTAGGTCTTACCGATCCGGCACTGATCGGGGCGGATGTCTGCCACCTGAACTTACATAAAACTTTTGCCATTCCCCATGGCGGGGGTGGCCCGGGCGTTGGTCCGGTAGGAGTTGCCAAACATCTTGTTGAATTCCTCCCGGCACATCCGGTAGTTGAAACAGGAGGTGTGAACGGTATTCATGCTGTTTCAGCAGCACCATTTGGTAGTGCGGGAATACTGCCGATATCACACGCGTATATAAAAATGCTCGGTAAGGAAGGGCTTACCAGGTCATCGAAAATTGCAATCCTGAATACCAACTATATCGCTTCCAAACTGAAGGACCATTATAAGATTCTCTATACAGGTAAAAATGGTTTCGTGGCCCACGAGATGATCATCGACTGCAGGGGATTCAGAAATGAGACAGAAGTCACTGAAACAGATATCGCGAAACGACTCATTGATTATGGCTTTCATGCACCAACACTTTCCTTCCCGGTACATGGAACTCTCATGGTAGAACCAACTGAAAGTGAGTCGAAAGCGGAACTTGACCGTTTTGTTGACGCAATGACTGACATAGCAAGGGATATCCAGGCCATTGCGGACGGGAAGATGGATAAGACAGACAACGTCCTTAAAAATGCACCCCATACACAAACGGAAATTGTTTCAGATAAATGGAACCATACATACTCCAGACAAAAAGCGGCCTTTCCGCTAACATGGGTAGGAGTTAATAAATTCTGGCCCTATGTGGGAAGAACCAATGATGCTTTTGGGGACAGAAACCTGGTTTGTACATGTGGCCCTGTTTCGGATTATATGGAAAAAGAATAGGGTAATGAACAACCATTCATTACCCTATCCCGAACGGTAACAAAACATGGAATAACACTAATTAGTGGCTGTCCGTAAAGTCCTACTCTATTGACAGACAATTATTCCGGATACTAATTCTCATCAGGTTTTTTTGACCTGAGAAACAAAAAATTGTCACACTCAATCTCGGTGCTGTAACGCTTGTTTCCCTCTTCATCATCCCAACTGCTATTCACTATTTTTCCTTCGATGTAAAGAGAGTCGCCCTTTTTTACATACTCTTTGATCACTGAGGCCTTTTTGTTCCAGACCTTCACCCGGTGCCATTGTGTGCTGGTGACCTCCTCTCCGTTTTTGTCCTTGTATGTCTCAGAAGTTGCAAATGGGAAACTGGCGAGAAATATCTCACCATTTTTTTCATTGATCTTTGGCGCATCGCCTACATTACCCACAAGGGTAGCTTTGTTAATTCCGTACTTCATAATTTTTTAGTTTTTTAGGATTATGTACCTCTTAATATGGTGAGAGAGGAAATTATCGGCTGGAAATCAAAAAAATCTGCTAATTTAAATCGATTCTAAAACATATAAATTCTATTATTAAACACTCTTATTTTCATGTAAATTTCATATTCTTGCATAAAATTCAATTATAATCCACAGAAACAGAGTCAAAACGTAAAAATAATTGATACAGGTCAGTTTATGTTACAATGCATATCAAGTTGGAACAGAGGCTTACATGCATATATTTAAATATTTTTGAAAACAGTTATGAGAAACAGACAGAATAAAACCAAAGAATCCGGCAGATGGCTTACAATGATTGGTATTGCGGCACTGATCAGCAGCTTTCAAGCCTGCGATTTGCATGAGATTTCATTTCCTGAAGAAGGATATGAAACCTACAGTACATCAATACAACCAATCTTTAACTCCGATTGCACCGGATGTCATTCCGGAACACAGCCGCCCAATCTTTCTGAAGAATCCTCCTATGTGTCCCTAACCACCAATGAATACATTAATATGGATGATCCAGAATCAAGCCCGCTTTACACCAAGCTTCAGGGGTCTCATAGCTCATACACCACATCCAACAACAAGAAAATGATTCTTGATTGGATAAAAGCAGGTGCACCTAATGATTAACCACACAAAATAATCCATCATGAATAAAAGACTGATCCTTTGTGCCATGCTGTTTACCGGCATTCTTTATACAGCATCCTCTTTCGCACAGGAAGAAGACAGGCCCATCAGAGCTCCATTCGAGACATCGTTGCTTATCGACAACCAAACCACTGTGAATCCATACAAAGGAGCCATGACGATGGAGATCCAACACCGATTTTCACAAATTTCTTCGATAAGCGATCTCTTCGGTATTTACGGTACAGCCAACACACGGATGGCTCTTTCCTATGGCATTACCGACAAGCTGATGGTAGGGTTCGGTACGACACGCAGCTACAAACTTCAGGAGCTGGAGTGGAAATATAGCATTCTTACCCAAACCCAATCAGGCAAAATTCCGGTTTCTGTCAGTTATGCAGGAAACATGGTCCTTGATGCAAGAAATGCAGAAGCGTTCGGCGATCCTGAACTATACCAACATATCCATAGAATGTCCTATATGAACCAGGTCATCGTTTCAAGAAAATTCGGAATGCTGATCAGTGCACAGGTAGCACCGACATTTATCTGGATAAACGCAGTTGAAGAGGGATATAACAATATCAACTTCTCAATAAATACAGGCATTCGCGCCATGGTAATGGGCTTCCACTCAATCATCCTGGAATATGAACAGCCTGTTACCCAGGCAGAGGCAGATGTATACCCCAACCTGGCCCTCGGTGTGGAAATCGGAACCAGCACCCACTCCTTCAGGGTATTCGCAGCGAATTATAACGCGCTCGTCAAAAATTACAATGTAGTTTATAATGCCAATAATCCGTTCGATCTGGATTACCATTTTGGGTTCAATATCTCTATTAAGTTCTAATTGATTGTATTAAAATGAAGAACATCCTTCTGTTAATTCTATTTATCTTTATTACCCCAACTGAAAATATTTTTTCGCAGACTGACACAGTGCGATATGGTACAGATCTTGAAAAATTCCGGGAAATCAACGATTTTGTAGATGAAAACGAGACCTGCCTGGAATGTCATGCCGAGACCAAATATGTACTTGTAGATGAATTCTTCGGACGCGAAATAGTGCAATCGATGTGTCCGGATAAGATTATTGATAGAGAGGATTATTACTCTATGGTGCATAATAGTTTCGCATGCCTTGATTGCCATGCCTATGAATATGAAGAGTTTCCGCATCCACTGGAGGCCAGACTTGAAGATCCCTACCAGTGTATTGATTGTCATGGCTACGATGAAAACTATGCCCATTTTAGATTTGAGGATATTGAGATGGAGTATATGGAAAGTGTCCATGTCCTGCAGGCCGACAACTTCTCCTGCTGGAAATGCCACGACCCACACACGTATAAACTGACAGTCAGGGATGACGGATCTAATATAAAGCAAGCGATCGCCTACAATAACGATATATGTCTTTCATGTCATTCCGACTTCAGTCGGTTTGAATTGCTGACCGACAGAGAGGAGATCAATATTCTGGAAACACACGACTGGCTGCCTAATCAGGCCGCACACTTTTCCAGCGTACGCTGCATTGAGTGTCACACCTCCTTGTCAGACAGTACCCTGGTTGCACACCACGTTCAGCCAATGGACCTTGCAGTAAAGAATTGCGCCGAATGTCACTCCAAAAACTCCATTCTTATGGCTTCTCTTTACAGACATGAAGCAAAAGAGAGTCGTAGAAAATATGGTTTTATCAATGGAGTGATCCTCAATGAGGCTTATGTAATTGGTGCCAACAGGAATGAAGTGCTCAGTTTTGCCGGCATTCTTCTTTTTTTTATGGTACTGGGAGGAATATCTGTTCATATCATTGCTAGAATCATATATAAAAGGTAATTCAATGGCACAACTATCATATCATTACCCTCTGTCCATCAGATTGTGGCATGGATTGAATGCCGTCTGCATCCTGATACTTATTGCAACAGGTATAAGCATGTATTATGTTGATCCCGGCAGGAATCTCATAGAGTTCTCCCGGGCAGTAAAAATCCATAACATTGCAGGTGTGATATTAAGCTTCAGTTACCTCATTTTTTTTATAGCCAATATCACGACCGGAAACCGCAAATACTATAAAATGCCACTCAAAGGTCTCGGAAAAAGATTGATTCGCCAGAGCAGATACTACGCAATAGGTATGTTTAAAGGAGAGAAGAAACCCTATCCTATTACTGAGGAGAGAAAGTTTAATCCACTGCAAAAATTATTTTATGTAATCATCATGTACGTTGGAGTGCCCCTTGTGATTATATCAGGCCTGGGATTGCTCTTCCCGGAATCTGTTGTTAAAGCACTATTCGGTGTAAGTGGAATACTAGTAACAGCAGTAGTACACGCCGCCATGGGTTTTTTCATCTCCCTTTTCCTGGTAATTCATATATATGTAAGTACCATCGGTCACACCAAATCAGCCAATTTTAAAAGCATCATCAACGGTTATGGGTGGATCGAAGAGACTGATGAAGCATAAATTATTATAGATTAAGTAACTTTTGGTAAGCTTTTTGTATATTATTGATTAACAAATAAATTATTAGACATGAAAAAAATCATTAGAAACACTTCAGCGCTGGCACTTATTGTCATTTTTTTCACTGCATTCAGTGCAATGAAAGTTCAACAGGATACTCCAAAACCATGGCCGGTTCCAGATGAATATAAAAACATGGAGAACCCAACCAAAGGGGATGCCCAGGCACTTAAAATGGGAGAGATGCTCTACAAGAGGCACTGCGCCTCATGCCATGGAAGGACAGGTCTGGGCGACGGACCTAAAGCAAGAGGGCTTAAAACTTTCTCAGGCGATTTTTCCGGAGATTTTTATCAAAATCAGACTGATGGTGAGCATTTTTATAAGACCCTGAAAGGTCGGGATGAGATGCCCGGTTATGAAAACAAAGTATCCGAAGAGGATATATGGGCCATCGTGTCCTACATGCGTACTTTCAAGAAATAAATAAACCCCCGATCAAAAAAACCGGCTCGGAAACAGAGCCGGTTTTTTTTGTCCTTCAGCAACAGATATGAAAAATAGCAAAATGGTATATCTGCTCCCAGCATAATCATTTACAGGCTATAGTAAGAAATAATCAGGCATAATGCACAAGTAATAACTTATTCGAATAAAATGAGATTGAAATCAAATATTATTTGATTCATTTTCTGTTACTTAGCCTGCCTGGCACAACAAATTAAATTAATCCGGTCGAAAAACAGAATTTATTTATAGTTTTGCGTTACAGAATTTGTTTGACAAGTTGGGAAACAATTGACTGACTGATTTGTCTGAAATATGACTGATACGATTATTTCATGGATGTAAACGGAAAAAATTTCAAAAGGTTTCTTGAAAGGCAACAGCTGTTTGAGTCGCAGCACGACGCGGATTCCAGGAAAAAGCAGCACTCAAAGGGGAAATTAACCGCCCGGGAAAGAATCTCAATTTTATTTGATACAGACACCTTCGAAGAGGTTGATGCATTCGTCACTCCGGCAAAAGGAGAAGGTGAATTCGGAAAAGTCACCTCCTCCTATGGCGATGGTGTGATCATTGGTCACGGGCAGGTGCATGGCAGGCTCGTATTTGCCTATGCACAGGATTTTAACACTATGGGGGGATCGCTCGGATCCATCCACGCCGCAAAAATCATGAAACTGCAGGATATGGCCCTGAAAATGGGAGCTCCCGTTATCGGGCTCATCGACTCCGGTGGGGCACGCATCCAGGAGGGTGTGGCCAGTCTTGCAGGCTATGCAGGAATATTCTACCGCAATGTGCAGGCCTCCGGGGTCATCCCCCAGATTTCAGTTATCCTGGGACCGGCCGCTGGGGGTGCCGTCTATTCACCTTCGATCACCGATTTTGTATTCATGACCAACAAAACCAGTTACATGTTTGTAACCGGACCAAATGTGGTGAAGGAAGTGCTGAACGAAGATGTTACCTTCGACGACCTTGGCGGAGCGGAGGTGCATGCCCGGAAAAGCGGTGTGGCCCAGATGATCTTTGAAGATGAGGAAAATACCCTCCTCGGTGTAAGAAGACTGATCTCTTTCCTTCCCTCCAACAACCTCGAAAACTGTCCGGAAGGTGAACTCAGTGAAGATGAAACAGAAGATATCGAGGAGAAGCTTCGTGATATTGTCCCCGACGATGCCAACAAACCCTACGACGTAAAAGAGGTTATCAACCTGCTGATCGACAAACGCTCCTTTTACGAGATCGCAGAGCAGTTTGCCCAAAACCTTGTAGTCGGATTCGGAAGAATAAACGGCAAGGTGATCGGCATTATCGCCAATCAGCCGAAAGTGCTTGCAGGTACACTCGATATCGACAGCTCCAACAAAGGGGCCAGGTTTATCCGTTTCTGCGATTCCTTCAATATCCCCCTGCTCACCCTGGAGGATGTCCCGGGATTCTTACCAGGTATCGACCAGGAGCACAGTGGTATCATTCGTCATGGAGCCAAACTGCTGTACGCCTATGCCGACGCAACAGTACCCAGGATCACGATCATCCTGCGAAAATCATATGGTGGCGCCTACTGCGTCATGAACAGCAAAAATCTGGGGGGTGACTTTAATTTTGCCTGGCCCACGGCAGAGATAGCTGTTATGGGACCTGAAGGTGCAGTGGCGATCCTCTACAGGAAGGAGCTGGCCAAATCGGATGATCCGGCGAAACTGAAAAAAGAACTCGCCCTGAAATACAGGGACGAAATCGCCAATCCATATGTTGCAGATGAGAAAGGGTTCATCGACGAAGTAATCGATCCTGCCATCACCAGGAAAAAGTTGAAATCGGCCTTCCAGGCCCTGGAGAATAAATATGTCACCAATCCAACACGTAAACACGGTAATATCCCCCTGTAAACGTTATCTATGAAAATCAAAAACCTACTTATCGCCAACCGCGGAGAAATTGCTATCCGCATCATGCGCACTGCCAGAAAGATGGGGATCACAACCTATGCGATCAAAACCGCCAAGGAACCCAATGCATGGTACCTGGAGGAGGCCGATCACCTCATCGATTTCACCGATTGCCTGAGCGATACTCCCGAATTCCTTGATATCGAACGGATCATCCACGCCATAAAGAAAAACAATATTGACGCGGTCCATCCTGGCTACGGATTCCTGGCGGAAAACCCGATCTTCGCGAAAAGATGTGAAGAGGAGCAGATTAATTTCATTGGTCCCTCCTCAGAGGTGATACATAAAATGGGAAACAAAACCGTTGCAAAGGACCTTGCAAGAAAAAGCGATGTTCCACTGCTCCGGGGCAGTAAAGGGACATTGCTGAACGCCGGTTATGCAAGAAAAATGGCCAATATTATCGGCTATCCTGTTATCCTGAAGGCAGCGGCAGGCGGCGGGGGCCGGGGAATGCGTGTTGCCAGGAATGAGGCAGAGGTAGAGCGTATGTACCACATGGCTTCCAATGAAGCGGCCAAGGCATTCAACAACCCGGATATGTTTATCGAAAAATACGCTTCTCAACCGCGCCACATCGAATTTCAGATCCTGGCCGACAAGCATGGGAACATGGTTCATCTGGGTGAACGCGATTGCTCTGTCCAGCGAAAACACCAGAAACTGCTGGAAGAATCACCCTCCCCTGCCCTGGACGACAAGCTCAGGAAAAAGATGGGTAAAGCAGCGATAAACATTGCACATGCAGCCGGATACTATTCCGCCGGTACAGTTGAGTTCCTGCTGGATGCAGACAGGAAATTCTATTTCATGGAGATGAATACCCGGATCCAGGTCGAACACCCGGTCACCGAAATGGTAACAGGAATCGACCTGATCGAACAGATGATACGGATTGCCCAGGGTGAAAAACTCAGTTTTACCCAGGAGCAAATTGAAATGAAGGGACATGCCATTGAGTTCAGGATCAACGCAGAAGATGTTCAATCCGGTTTCTCACCCAGCCTCGGAACCATTGAAAAGATCTCCTGGCCGGTAGGTGAGCATATCCGGATCGACACTGGGGTCAGGGACGGATCGGTCATCACACCCTATTTCGACTCCATGATCGCCAAATTGATCGTTTACGGGGAATCAAGGGAAAAGGCTCTCCAATACTCCACCAACGCGATCAGGAAATCATGGATCAAAGGAACAAAGACCACCCTCTCATTTTGCCGTGCAGTGCTTCAGAACGGAAATTTCAGGAAAGGGATCTTTAACACCTCTTTCCTCTCCGATGAACTGAAGTTCCATTATCATTCAGAACCCGACGAAGAGATGCTCGCTGCATTTTTTGCAGTGTATGAATATGCCCGTGACCTGGAAGAGGCAGAGGGTAAAAAGCTGAATGTTGAGAAAGGGAAGAGCATCACCCCCTGGTTACTGAATAAAAGGTTACGCTAATAAATTTGTTATGGCAGAGAAACAAACAGGAGCTAAAACAACCAAAAGAGGAAAACTCATCGCACTCAGTACTGCAAACAAGGAGTACGCGTTTACCAATCCCCTGGAAAAAAAGATCAAATACATGGGGGAAACCGTAAAATTGAAGCTGTATGAAGACCCAAATGGCTTCTCATACGTGCTCTGGAAAAACAAAAAATACCCGCTGGAAATCATTGAGAAAAAACAAAATAAACTTACAGTGATGCTCAACGGTGTCTGGCACACCTTCACCGTCGAAACGCCCTTCTCACTGAAAAGAAAAAAATTCCTGGAGTCACAGGCTGGAAGCTCCGCCTCAATCAACATGGAGGCCCCCATGCCCGGGAAAATCGTTGAAATACTGGTGGAAGAGGGAGCCGAAATCAAAGCCGGTGAACCGGTACTGATCCTCGAGGCCATGAAAATGCAGAACGAAATATCAAGCCACGTAGAAGGGGTCGTCAAAAAGATTGCCGTTCGTAAAAACGACTCGGTCATGAAAGACGACCTGATGATTGAGATCGAAAGGCTCTAAAATCCCGGCCCACCAATACTACTTCAGAACATCATCATCGGGGCAATTTCATTTTCCGGGTAAAACCCTTTACTTTCCATCGAAAATTCAATAAATTGTGACCGGTTATTATTGCAACATGCAATAAATAAATAAAACATATGAAAAAATTCGCAGTAGTACTTTCAGGATGCGGTGTTTTCGATGGCGCCGAGATACATGAATCAACGATGAGTCTCTATGCCATTGCAGCCAATAGCGGTAGTTACGAGATCTTTGCACCCGACATCGATCAATACCATGTAATCAACCACATCACAGGCGAGGAGATGAATGAGACCAGGAATGTGCTTGTCGAGTCGGCACGGATCGCCCGTGGTAAGATCAGGCCGCTGGCTGAATTTGACCAGGCCGATTTCGACGGACTGCTTTTTCCGGGAGGTTTCGGGGCCGCAAAGAACCTGTCGAACTGGGCACTGAAGGGTCCTGACAGTACCGTAATTAATGAGGTTGGTGATGCAATCCGAGACATGGTGGAGGCGAAAAAGCCTATTGGGGCACTTTGCATTTCCCCGGTGCTGATCGTGAAAACATTGGAGGAAGCCAGGCTCACGATCGGCTCTGATCCAGATACTGCATCTGCCATTGAAAGCCTGGGTGCCAGCCACATTGAAACAACCCATGGAGAGGTGGTCATTGACGACCGGTACAAAGTTGTAACAAGTCCCTGCTACATGCTGGATGCAAATATCTTACAAATTGCCGAAGGAGCCGATAATGTTGTAAAAGCAATGTTGAAGCTGATGTGACAGCCCTGGCACATGGACTGACTCCGGCAGCTTGTACATTCGAATGTCCCTGCATCAATGCTTTAAAGACGGAATAATGTCATGCACTGTTCTTCCATCTTCAACCGAATAAAAAAAGGCCCAAAATTTGCATTGTTTTCTGTATGACAATTGTTGTTAGAAGAATATCACTTATTTTAGTCGGATTATCCACTGTTGTCGGGGTGTGGGCTTCTGTACCTGAAGATACCATCAAAATCACGGTAAATGCTAAGAATGCCCTGGTTTACAGGGGAGATACCCTGCCGGTGATGCATATTCCGGAGATCAATGTCTACGATGTCAATAAATACAACTACCTGAAATCGTGGAGGTACCGGCGGACCATCTTTAATGTGAAAAAGGCCTATCCTTATGCCATCGTTGCCAACCTGAAACTAAAACGGCTCGACAACCAGCTTGCTGAGATAAAATCGAAAAAAGAGCAGCGGGAGTTCGTCAAACAGGCCGAAGAGGAGATGATGCAGGAGTTTGAGAAGGATATTAAAAGACTGACGATCAGTCAGGGTATCATCCTCGTAAAACTGATCGATCGCGAAACGGGCCGCACCTCCTACGAAGTCCTAAAAGATATCAAGGGCGGATTTACTGCTTTTTTCTGGCAGGGGATCGCCCGGATCTTTGGCAACGACCTGAAACTTCAATACGATCCGAACGACAAGGACAAGGTGATAGAAGATATCATCATGGCCATTGAGCATGGGTTTATTTAACCCCTTAAAAGCTGTGTTTCAGTCCAATGCTGAATGACCTTCCGGGATTGAATATGCTATAAGGTTGTGGTTCTGCCTCATAGGAGACAAAGACGCTCTCTACCCGGTTGTTGAGAAGGTTGGCTGCCTTAAAATCGATCACTGTATTTCCATTACCAAGCTGTTTCAGAATGCTGAAATTCAAGCTGTGGAAGGGCACAACATAGATATCCGGATAGAGACCTATCCCTACGATAGAGAGCGTTGGCCCCTTCACGTTATAGAACAATCCGGCATCCCAACCCGATTCATCGTGGCTGCCATAGGTGATGCCCGCATTGATCACATAAGGGGCCTGACCGGCCATATCCCTTGTGTCCTGAATGGTCTCTCCTACCCTTTCATAAGATTTCCGGGAACTGTACTCACCTTCGGTCATTGCAATGAACGACTCGACAAATGTTACGTTCCCGCTGACATTAAAATTTCTCAAGGCATCGGAGATGAAATCAAGGTCCTTTCTTACCTCCAGTTCAACTCCATAGAGTGAACCCTCGCCCACATTTCTCGCCTGGTACTCTGTATTGGTCTGCTGCTCGGGTATTCGCACCAATTCGATGGGATCGATGAACCGCTTGTAAAAACCGCTCACAGAAAACATCTGTCCCCTGGTAAGAAACAACTCCCAGCGCAAATCAAAATTATCGATTTTAGTCTCGGTCAGGTTACCATCCCAGTCGGAGTAAGGAAAAAGGCTTCCATTAAATATCCTGTCAGATATCGGATCGAGAATCTGTGCAAAGGAGAGCTCTTTGAAGGATGGTCTGGCTACTGTTTTTGAATAGGAGGTTCTGATGTTCTGCCGCTCTGCAACAGAGTAAATCAGATTAACTGTAGGAAATAAACTCAATGACTCTAAAACAATTTCATTATCAAGATTTTTTCCATTCACCTCATCACCCCTGGCATACGTTTGATCACGGCCGGTATGTCTTTGCACATAGTTTTCGGCCCTAAGCCCAAGGATTAGCTTCATCTGTTCCAACGGATTTACCTCGGCCGAGATGTATGATCCGCTATTATGCACATTTGAACTGTACTGGTTTGAATTCGGAGGTTCTATTGGATCTGGTATATAATATACTGAATTCGGGCGGTTCGGATAAAGATTTATAGGATCGAGGACAAAATTGGGATCGTAATTGGTCCAGCGCTGGGTCCCAGTAAATTGCATTTTAATAAATAGAATTTCATAATCCCTTGCTTTATAACCATAGCTTAATCCAAATTTTAGTTTTGCATCTCGTCCAAATAACTGGTGACTTTTTGTGAAATCCAGCCTGGAAGCAATATTCACCTCGCTCAGTTCTCTCCATATCCTGGAGGGATTCCCTGCAGCACCAGCCTGAAAAAGGGTATCAATGGGTCGGTGCGTAAACGCAGTTTCCCTAATGTCGGGGTCATTGGAGGTTGAAAAGGTGGGTGAAACCCGCCAGTCAATTTCCCAGCCCGCATCCTTAAACAGATGGGTTCCGTTCAAAAGAATATTCGACAGGGAGCGCTGGTTGTACTCCAGGTTATCGGAGAAACCAACATAACCCGATTTACCTACGGCACCGCCATCATCATCCAGATCGAACTGGCCCGCCCTGCTCTCACCATTCTGCAAATGCATTGCCATCAATCTGACCTTGGAAAAATTGGTCTTATAGGCCAGCCCGCCCAACGCACCGATCAGAATATTCCGCTCGCCAATTACACCATCCTGGATAAAGGCATACCGCAATTCATTCAGGGTTGGATCCGAAAATCGCTGGTACTCGCTGTTAATAACATCATCATAATATTTGTATTCCGACTTGTAGGAGAGTGAAAAGATATACCCCAACCGGCGGTTCTTACCCGAACTCCCCTCTCGGTTGTCAAAGCTGATCTGGTTTCCCAAAGAAAAACCGGCGCTTACATCCATCAGACTGGTCTGGGAGGCTGCTCCCAGTTGGGGATTAAAACTCCGGATAAAATCAACAATTTGCTGGTCAGGAAGTCCATTATTCGGCATTGGAAACAGTGGTCCCAGGGCCTTTTCAGGAAGGGCCCTTGACCCGTCATCAAAACCCAACAGGTCGGTTTTTCCACCGGTATAAGTCAGGAAATCGGGGTTGAAGTGCATTTGCGGATTATAGGATGTGCTGACAGACAGGCTCAAAATCTTATCGTCCGGAAAATCCTTCGTCTCAATGTTCATGATCCCACCGGTGAAATCGGCCGGCATATCGGCGGTAAAGTTCTTGCTGACAATCAGGTTATCGATCAGGTTGGTTGGGAAAATATCCAGCTGAAGACTGTTCCTATCGGGATCCAGTCCGGGAATGTCCAGGCTGTTCAGTGTTGTCTTCGAATACCGATCACCCAATCCCCTTACATATACATACTTGCCGCCCTCAATAGAAACGCCGGTAACCCGTTTGGCAGCTTCGACTGCGGTACCATCACCGATCAGTTGTATCCTGGCTGAAGAAATGCCATCGAGCATCGCAGGAGCTTTCAACTTGATGGCCTGCAAGGCAGTTTCTGTTGTTCTGACCGCCTGTGCCGATATTACAATTTCATCGATCTCAACGGTACTCTCCTTCAATCCGATATCGGAAAGCCGGGTTGTTTCGTTGCCATTTACAGCTATATTTTCTATAACCAACGTCTGATAAGAAATGTATGATAGCTGCACACTATAATTACCATCAGGAAGTGAAAGGGTAAATGCACCATCAAGGTCTGTGATGGTTCCTGTGCTGGTACCCACTACAAAAACTGTCACACCGACAAGTGATTCACCGGTAGACTGATCAAACACCTTACCCCTGATATTCCCGTTTTGGGCATGGACCAGCACAACAACACTCAATAACAACAAAGCAAGAAAAGATCTTATCGAACAATAATTTATGGAATGATTACACATACATTGAAATAAATATCCTCTTTTGAATGATAAAAGGAAACAGACCATCACAGCACAGCCTGTTTCCCTTGATAAAAAACTATTATGAAAAACTATACTTAACAAGCATCTCTAGAAACTACCTGCCTGCTTCGCCCAGGTCCAGCCAAATACTGTCAAATCCATATCTCCTGACACTGCAGGCTCATCTCCTGCCGTTACACCAGCAGGAATATTACCATCCTTCACATAATCTGCAAGGTCGTCGGCAAGAACGTCAAGAACAATGTTTGTGAAGTTCACTACACCAACATCATGCGCTACCCGGTTAATGATTTGTCCTTCTAAAATCCCTGTAATGAAGATATTCTCCAGGTCAACCCTTGAGTTATCATCAGTATTAATTAAATCAGCCGAAACTCTGTCACCACCACTGGCAATCACCCAGCCATTTTTGATTGTGTGTGCAGCATTGTATGAACCCTCGGGACCATCCAGTTCAAAGCAGTGTCCACCGGGAGTAATAATAACAAAGTTATCGACAGTACCGGACCATGACTGATCAGTATCAAGACCATCATCATTTACATTCCAAACTACCACATTCTTCACATCAACAGTTCCGCCAAACCACTCGATTCCATCATCCTGGTTAGAGATAACCTCGATGTTCTCAATCACAGTTCCTGTTCCAATTGCTCCCAGTGACAGTCCGTTGATCTCATTTCCGGCTCCAATATCTGCTCCGCCATGACGGATTGAAATGTACTTGATCACACCTGAATTGTCAGCATCATCACTGCCACCATACAATCCATTCGGATCTGAAGTGGGAATCCCTTCGATTTGCACTTCGTCTACATCTCCTCCGGCATCATTTGAAGCAGAAATTTTGGCTTTCCCAAGAATGATAACACCGCCCCACAGTCCATCAGTATCTGGGCTTAGGTTCGGACTGGAAAAATCACCATCTGCAATATCAGCGGGCTCAATCTCATCAGCAACTGACGTGAAAATAATAGGTGCTGCAGGAGTTCCCTCAGCCATCAATTTTCCACCCCTTGCTACAAGCAGTGCAGTAGCGTTGGCACCTGTACCTGCCTGTCCCTTGATAATTGTACCAGGCTGAATGGTGAGTGTAGCACCATCCTCAACAGCGATTCTGCCACCTAGCACATACACCTTGTCTGAGGTCCAGGTTGCATCTTCAGTGACATTGTTAGTTACTATAACCACATTTCCCTTCTGCTCAATCGTAAAGATAGCAGTAGCATCATCCGACTGACCTTCAGAATCGGTAACGGTCAAAACGATTGAAGCTGCTCCGGCAGCTGTTCCGGCATCAAAATTGATGGTAACAGTAGTGCCATCAACATCACCGGATCCGTTTGTTACGGTAACACCGGTACCGGTAGCTGTATAGGTAGCAGTAAGAGAAGGGTCAACAGCTACCGTAAAATCAACAGATTCGCCTTCAGCGCCATTGGCGAGGGTTACAACACCTGATGGTGCAGATACATTCAACTGTTCAAAGTCGTCACCACAAGCGGTGAAAATAAGCGAGACACCTAAGAGCATTCCCGCAATTATTAAATAAGATCTTTTCATTTTTTCAATTTTTTTAATTCACTTTTTGTTTGAAATAATAACTTGATGGCAAAAATAGATGGTAAAAGGGAGCCATTTGTTAACCTTGAATTACAGTTTTATTAAATAATCCTGAGTTTAAAGTATTTCTTAAGGTCGAGTTTACATATACTCACTGAACACTTTAATTATCAAACAAAAAGTAGTTTAACACTCCATGGAATCGCTTTGAAAATCCACTTTCGGAACACGGATGAAAGCTGCCATATAGAAATGAAAAAAACGGATTTCATAATAGCTGATTGCATTATAAGGCCGCTTATACCTGGGATTGACGAACAGATAAAGCCAGGAATGATTTCGCAGGTAGTTCGCTTCCCACCCTCCGCATTTTGATATTGAGTTTGGTTGGTTCCCCCTTTTTAACGATTACACGATTTAACTTTGCATCGTCATAGGAGACATAGGAGACTGTAAGTTCGTTCTTTCCTGTTTCTGCAGAGGAGATGGTGAAACAGCCATCAAAATCGGTGATTACCTCCTCACCGCTGGAACAATGCTTTACCGCTGCACCGGTCAGAGGTTCACCGGTTTCTTGATCAATTACCACGCCCGTAATAACAACCTCCTGTGACAATAAACCGAAGCAGAAACCCAATAGAACTGAGGTAGCGAATAACTTATTAATCATATAAATATGCTTGTAATAAACTAGAGGCAAATTAAATGCTGCAAGCTTATGTTAACATTATGTGTAGGTTATTTAATTCTTAAATTTAGAACTGTGGTTTAATTAATTGTTAAGTCACAGATATCGAAAAAAAAGTGGTCCGAAAAAATGCAGATCCGGATTTGGCCAAACTAAACGATCAAACGGTTCTTGGGTGAACATTCCTTGGCAACTGTTGTTTAAATATGTTGAGTAATGTATTATGGAGAAACGCACCAAAACAATGGAAGATCCCAGGAACAGACAATACACCAACGGAGAGATCACCGTATTTTGGAAACCTTCAAAATGCATCCATGCAACAACCTGTTTCAGGGAGCTTCTCGAAGTGTTCAACCCAGGCAGAAGGCCCTGGGTAAACATGGAAGGAGCACCAACAAGAAAGATCATTGAGGTGGTCAATAAATGTCCTACCCAGGCACTGGAGTGGAGGTACAACAAGGATATGGACCCGGAAGCGTTATCGGCCAGTAATTCTGCCGCCGAAGAGATTACCCCTGAGACGATTGCAAATAATGAGCAGACAACCAAAACAGCAAAGGTAAACATTATGAAGGATGGTCCGATCGTTGTAGAAGGGCATTTCGAGGTGACGGGTGCCGACGGGAACCAGCTTAAAACAATGCAAATGACCTCTTTTTGTAGGTGCGGCGGAACAAAAAGCATGCCCTATTGCGACGGAACACATCGAAAAATCGGATTTTTAGATACTGATTGATAATGGAAGACAACACTGCTCAATTCAAGGTATTTGCAAACGGCCCCCTCCAGGTATCGGGAAATTTTGAATTGTTTGATTCTGAGGGTGAGATCATTACCCGCCATGGCCCCATCTTTCTCTGCAGGTGCGGAATGAGTTCCGACAAACCCTTTTGTGATGGATCCCACAAGAAATCCGGATTCAGTAGCTGACTATTTTCCTCATTAAAAACCTATCTTTGCAACCTCATTTTATTGTAAAAGGGTATGTCAAAAATCAGCCTTCACTCTGAAATAGGAAACCTGGAGGGAGTCATCCTTCATCCTCCCGGACCGGAGGTGGAAAATATGACCCCAAAAAATGCTGAAAGGGCATTGTACAGCGATATTCTGAATTTGGCTGTAGCCCGTAAGGAATACAACCAGCTTGAATGTGCGCTTCAGCAAATTACAAACACTTACAGGGTAGGCGACCTGCTCAGGGACATCCTGCGTTCGAATGAGGTGAAGGAGAAAATAATAAAAAAAACCTGTTACAACGAAAGACGGCCTGAATTGCTTGACTTCCTGCTGGATCAGGAGCCCGGAGAACTAAGCAGACTACTGATCCAGGGTGTACCGCTGAAAAGAGAAACGCTGACAAATTTTCTCAGTAATGAGAATTACGCGCTCAGCCCACTGCATAATTTCTTCTTTACCAGGGACTCGGCCATCGCCTTGTATGACAAGGTGCTGATTGGTAATATGGCCAGAAGTGTTCGCTACAGGGAGGCGCTGATTATGGAGGCGATATTTAATTACCATCCTCAATTAAGGTCTCAGACTATTGTAGCGGAAGATTTAGATATTGCAGGCAACAGGATCACTATAGAGGGAGGTGATGTGCTTGTGGCAAGAGAGGATATTTTGCTGATCGGCATCGGAACCAGGACAACAGCGCAGGGAGTCGATTTCATCATAAACCAGCTCAGGCAGCAGAAAAGGCCTTCTCACCTAATTATACAACAACTGCCGGAAAAACCTGAATCATTTATCCATCTGGATATGGTTTTTACACTACTTGACCACGATATGTGCATGGTTTATGAACCTTTGATCCTGCGACCCAATAAGTACGAAACCGTTCATATTGAATTGGATAACGGCAAGGTAAAATCAATAGGATCGGTAGAAAATATTCCGGCAATCCTTTGCCGGCTGGGAATGGATCTGAAGCCAACTTATTGCGGGGGAAAAAGTGACCCAAACATCCAGGAAAGAGAGCAATGGCACAGTGGAGCAAATTTTTTTGCAGTCGGTCCCGGAAAGGTGATCGGGTATAACAGGAATATCCATACGATCGATAACCTGAACCAGAATGGTTTTGAAGTACTAAAGGTACGGGACCTGCTCAATGGGAAACTTAAACTCAATGACTACAGTAAATATGTCCTCACCATCGACGGCAGTGAATTATCCAGGGGAGGCGGTGGCGCACGGTGCATGACCATGCCTTTCCGGCGCAGTAATACCTAATTGGTTTTCACACCTTGTTCTCGAACAATTTGATCCCGCCACTCCGACTCTATTGACAAATTCTACTTATAGCCCACCCATCTGATTGTCAAAATCTTGTTTATCATAGAACCTGACAGTCACCTGCAACATTGTATTCTGATTTTCAAAATCCTGATTCGATAACCAGGCTTCATATCACATTAACCTAAAAACAACAGATTCTTTTTAACAAGTTGTTGCAAATACAAATATCATAAAAAGCACACCAGATGAGAAAAATCAATGAGGAATTTCTTCATTTTCTCTGGAAGAACCAGCACCTGACAGGCATCCGGCTGACTACTCCGGGAAATTCATGCATTGAAGTGCTCGACCCCGGCATGCACAACCTGGATGCCGGTCCCGATTTCTTTAATGCGAAAGTTACAATCGACGGCACAACCTGGGCGGGAAATGTCGAGTTGCATATCAATGCTTCCGACTGGATCAAGCACGGCCATTCATCAGACAAAGTATACGATTCAGTTATCTTACACGTGGTCTGTTTCAACGACTGTGAGATTACACGCACGACCGGCGAAACCATTCCGTCGGTAATGCTCAGGTTTCCTTCCCTGATGTGGGATGCCTATAATGAACTCAGGACCGGTGGCAAATGGATCCCCTGCCAGGAACATCTATTCAAAACCAACCCGATTCATATCGTGCAATGGACCTCCTCTTTGATGGTGGAAAAGCTGCAGGAGAAATCGGAAGGTTTAAAAAAAAGCATGGAAGAGCTTCATGGCCATTGGGATGCGATTCTTTCCCGCATACTTTTCCGTTCATTCGGTCTGCCTGTAAACACAATACCATTTGAAATGCTTTCCCTGATGGTTCCCTACGCCCTCCTGTTAAGGAACAAGGAAAACCTATTCGCGCTGGAGGCCATTCTTTTTGGTCAGTCAGGTATGCTATCTACAACACTGCCAAACGACAAATATACTGAAGGACTCAAGCAAGAGTTTGCCAGATTTTCGGGAAAGCTGGAAGAGACAATAGTACCATCACATATCTGGAAATATATGCGTATGCGGCCCTCCTCATTTCCATCCCTGCGGATCGCTTTGCTTGCCGCATGCATAAATCGCCTGTATCCGCTTCATCAATTTCTGGAAAAATACCCCGGAATCGATGATCTAAACAGACACTTCAGAGTCCGGGCAGGGGACTACTGGAACAACCATTACCAGCTTGGCAGAGATTCGGGCAACAGTCCAAAGTATATGGGACGTGATTTTATTAAAACTTTAATCATCAATTGCATAGCCCCTTACACCTTCTTTTATGGCAAAACCAATAGCAGACAAAAATTTTGCGACTATGCGATACACTTGTTGGAACAATTGCCACCTGAGAATAACATGATTCTTAAAAAATGGAGGCAATGCGGCATAAAATGTAGCAATGCCTTTGAAAGTCAGGCACTATTATACCTCTACAAAAACTACTGTAAAAACAAACGTTGTCTGGAGTGCCAGTTTGGTAACAATGTGATCCTGGAAAGCAGAATCAATTCATTGCAACGCGGATAAAAGAAATTGATTACGAATTAGATTGGAATATGGATTGAAACATCTGGAAATCAGAGGTAACAATTTTATTATGATTGTTGTATTATTGAAAAAAATAAATACCTTTGCAACTCTAAAAACAGAAACAGTTTAAAGCATAATAAAAGAATGTATTTAACGGCTGAAAAGAAACAGGAAATTTTTAAGAAGTACGGCAAAGCAGAATCCAATACCGGTTCTGCAGAAGGTCAAATTGCTCTTTTTACTTACAGGATCAACCACCTTACAGAGCACCTTAAGATCAATAAGAAGGACCATGACACGCAGCGCGCACTGCTTCGCCTTGTTGGTAAACGCAGAAGTCTTCTCGACTATCTGAAAGGAAAAGATATTGAGCGTTACAGGGAAGTCATTAAAGACCTTAAGATAAGGAAATAGAAATTAGTTATTAGTCAGGGAAGGGCAATTTTGTAATTGCCTTTCTTTTTATATGTATATATTTAGAAGAAACGAGATGTCAAAACCTACACCAATAATCAAGTCCATCGACTTAGGCGATGGCAGGGAGATAAAGATCGAAACTGGAAAATTAGCCAAGCAGGCAGACGGTTCAGTAGTTGTAAGCATGGGTGGAACCATGCTGCTAGCAACTGTTGTTTCCGCAAAAGATGCAAGGGAAGATGTTGATTTTATGCCGCTTTCAGTGGAATACAGAGAAAACTATTCAGCACACGGAAGATTTCCGGGGGGATTTCTTAAGAGGGAAGCACGGCCAAGTGACCATGAAATACTTACGTCACGCCTGGTCGACAGGGCCCTACGACCACTATTTCCGGAGGATTTTCATGCAGAAACATTTGTTAACATATCGCTGATATCGGCCAACGGAGAGGTCATGCCGGATGCTCTCGCAGGATTGGCTGCTTCTGCTGCACTTGCTGTTTCAGACATACCGTTTAACGGTCCTATCGCCGAAGCCAGGGTTGCGAAAATTAATGGTGAGTTTATTGTCAACCCCACATTCTCAGAATTAAAGGAAGCCGATATTGACATGATGGTAGGTGCTACCTACGAAAACATTCTTATGATTGAAGGAGAAATGGCGGAAGTTTCTGAAGAGGAGATGCTGGAGGCTATAAAAGTTGCACACGAAGCGATTAAGCCCATGTGCGCTGCCCAGAAGGAGCTTGAAAAAGATTGCGGTAAGACAGAAAAGAGAGAATATTGTCACGAAGTAAATGATGAAGAGCTGAAAGAACGTATTTGGAAAGAGCTGAAAAAAGATTGTGAAAATGTTGCTGCTTCGGCCGACAATGATAAACATGCACGTACAGAAGCCTTTACCAAGGTTAAAGATGATTTTATTGAAAAGCTCATCAAAGAAATAGGAGAAGAGGAGGTAAATACAAAACTAATCGGCAAGTACTACCATGACCTGGAGAAAGAGGTGGTTAGAAACCTTATTCTCGATAGCGGAGTGCGTCTTGATGGCAGAAAGACTGATGAGATCAGGGATATCTGGTGTGAGATCGATTATCTCCCCGGAGCACACGGATCGGCATTATTTACACGTGGAGAAACACAGTCCCTTACAACAGTTACGCTTGGGACAAAGCTCGATCAGAAGATGATTGATGAAGTGCTCACCAAGGGAACTGAAAAATTTACACTGCACTATAATTTTCCACCTTTCTCTACCGGCGATGCCCGGCCAATGCGGTTTACCAGCAGACGCGAAATTGGTCATGGAAATCTGGCGCTCAGGGCATTGAAAAGAGTGGTTCCAAAAGATGAGGATCTGCCTTATGCTTTAAGAATTGTTTCAGATATCCTGGAATCAAACGGTAGCTCTTCAATGGCAACAGTCTGTGCAGGAACACTCGCGATGATGGATGCAGGTATCCAGATTGCAAAACCGGTTTCGGGAATTGCCATGGGACTTATCACTGAACAAGAAACGAAGAGGGTCGCTGTGTTATCCGATATTCTGGGTGATGAAGATCACCTGGGAGATATGGATTTCAAGGTAACAGGAACCAGGGATGGTATTACAGCCACCCAGATGGATATTAAAGTGGATGGGTTGCCCTATGAGGTGCTCGCGCAAGCACTTGAACAGGCGAAAAAAGGCAGGCTCCACATTTTGGATATCATGGTTAATACAATTGCAGAACCCAATCCGGAACTCAAACCCCACGCTCCAAGAATTGAGAGAATTGAAATAGATAAGGAGTTTATTGGTGCAATCATCGGACCGGGTGGTAAAGTAATACAGGAGATACAGGCAACAACCGAAACAACCATCACCATAGAAGAGGTTGGCAACAAAGGAATTGTTGACGTGTTTGCCACCAACAAGGACTCAATCGATGCCGCAATGGCCAGGATCAAAGGCATTATCGCCGTGCCTGAAGTTGATACGGTTTACGATGGTGTCGTCAAGAGCATTCAGCCTTACGGTGCCTTTGTTGAAATCATGCCGGGAAAAGACGGATTGCTGCATATTTCTGAAATCGAATGGCGCCGGCTCGATAAAGTGGAAGAGGTGCTGAAAGAGGGCGATGAAATCCAGGTTAAACTGATAGGCATTGAGCCCGGATCCGGTAAATTGAAGCTATCCAGAAGGGCCCTTCTTCCTAAACCTGAAGGCTTTGTTGAACCGGAAAGACGCCCATCGGGAAATCGCAGGGATGGAAGAGACCGGCGGGACGGAGGAGACCGGCGTGACAACCGCGACCGAAGAGATAACAGGGACCGCAGAAGAGATTAACAATATCTGGTCTGGTCATAGTATCATGAAACCGCTTTGAAAAAACCAGAGCGGTTTTTTTTATTTAAGAGCCCGGTTATGGTTCTTAAGCATAAAAAAAACCTTGCTCCTTAATAAATCTATATTTACCTTTATTGTTAAAGTCAGAATAATTACAAATTGCTAACGGAATTCAAACAACTACCAAATCACTAAAAAATGAAAAAAATACTTGTACTAACTGTGTTAATTGCACTTGGGATGTCATGTAAAACTAAAAAAGAACCCCTGAATTACCCGGAAACAAAAAAAGTTGATCATACGGACAATTATCATGGAACAGAAGTGGCCGATCCATACCGGTGGTTGGAAGATGACAACTCAGAAGAGACAAAAGAATGGGTAAAGGAACAGAACAAGGTCACATTCAGCTACCTGGAAAAAATCCCTTTTAGGGACCAATTGAAAGAGCGGCTCACAGAACTATGGGATTATCCAAAAATGGGAAATCCGACCAAAAGAAAAGGTGTCTATTTCTATTCATACAATTCAGGCCTCCAGAACCAGAGTGTCATTTACATGATGAAAGACCTGGACCAAGAAGGAGAGGTGTTTTTGGATCCTAATAAACTGTCCGATGATGGCACCGTCTCATTATCTACTTATTCGGTATCCAATGATGCGAAATATTTCGGCTATGGCATTTCCAGGGGAGGGTCTGACTGGCAGGAATTTTTTGTCAGGGATATAGAGACCGGTAAAGATCTGGACGATCACCTCAAATGGATCAAATTTTCTGGCATGTCATGGTGGAAGGATGGCTTTTTTTACAGCCGGTATCCCCAGCCGGAAGAGGGAGAAAAATTAACCGGATCGAATAAAAATAACAAGGTCTATTACCACAAGATCGGAACACCGCAATCTGAAGACAGGCTGGTGTATGAAGATCCGGCATTCCCGTTAAGGGGTTTTAGGGTAAGCATCACTGACGATGAGAAATATGCCATTATCTACTCAACGGAAAGCACAAGCGGTAATGCCTTTGGGTACAAAAAGACAGAAGAAAATGATTTTACATGGCTTATAGATACCTTCGATAAAGACTACCGTGTTATTGGCAACAATGACAACATCCTCTATGTAGTCACGAACCAGGATGCACCTAAATATAAGCTGGTAGCGATCGACCTGGAAAAACCTGCTGCCGAAAATTGGATTGACCTGATTCCGGAAAGCGAAGAGGTTCTTCAGTCATGCTCCTACATTGGAGGAAAACTCATCGCTTCATATTTGAAAGATGCATATGACGTTGTAAAGGTATATAATACTGAAGGCGAGTTCCTGCACCATGTCGACTTTCCCGGCATTGGATCAGTCGGAGGTTTTGGAGGCGATATGAACGATGAGATCACCTTCTACACCTTCACATCTTTTAATTATCCGCCTGTAATTTTCAAGTACAACATAGCTGAAAACAGCTCAGAGGTTTTTTATGAGTCGGAAATTAATTTTGACGGCGATCTGTATGAAACAAAACAGGTGTTTTATGAAAGTAAGGATGGAACCAGGGTCCCCATGTTCATCGTACATAAAAAAGGAATAAAGCTGAATGGGAAAAACCCAACCATGCTCTATGGATATGGAGGTTTCAATATTCCACTTACACCCTCCTTCTCCTCTGCAGGCATTGCATGGCTGGAACAAGGATCGATATACGCCGTGGCCAATATCAGGGGCGGAGGTGAATATGGGGAAGCATGGCACAAAGCAGGTACGATACTCAACAAACAGAATGTTTTTGATGATTTTATCGCTGCATCAGAATACCTCATCAGGGAGAAATATACATCTCCGGAAAAATTAGGCATCCGGGGAGGATCCAATGGTGGACTCCTGGTAGGCGCTGTAATAAATCAGCGGCCTGAGCTTTATGCCGCAGCAATTCCTGCGGTGGGTGTAATGGATATGCTCAGGTTCCACAAATTTACCATCGGAAGGTACTGGACAACAGATTACGGTTCTTCCGATGATCCGGAACAGTTTGAGTATATCTTCCAATACTCCCCACTGCACAATATAAGCGAAGAGAAAGACTACCCGGCTGTAATGGTCACCACAGCAGATCACGACGACAGGGTTGTTCCTGCCCATTCGTTCAAATACATTGCCACACTGCAGGAAAAACATAAAGGTGATAATCCGGTAATTATCAGAATCGAAACGGATGCAGGACATGGAGCGGGAAAACCTACCGATAAAGTGATTGAAGAGATTGCCGATCAATATGCGTTTTTCTGGGAGAATATGGATTTTACTCCGGATTTTTAGAATAATCCGCCTGCTATTCAATAAAAAGCTTGCTATCCTGGATTATTCATGCATTTAGTTTTGTGCAGCTACCAACTTACAAGACCTGCTGATGTAGTCGCCGACTTCAAAGGGCTTGTAAGGAAGTAGATGTGCAAAAACAGATGCACTTTAGTAAATTTTGATAAAAAATATTTTTTTACATAAATATTACAAATTTGCTATTAATCTGAATATTACAATATTTTTTCAAAAATTTATGAATAATTCAGGCTATGGATATAAAAAGCCTGGCAAGTTTTTTATTTTTACCTTCGGATATTACAAACTGTAATAGTGGATTTTAATTATATTGTCATTGAGGGAAATATAGGTGCCGGTAAAACTTCACTGGCCACGAAACTTGCAGATGAAACCAACGCGAGACTCATTCTTGAACAGTTTGAGGAAAACCCTTTTTTGCCAAAGTTTTATAAGGAGCCTGACCGATATGCATTTCCAGTGGAGCTGGCTTTTCTTGCTGACAGGTACCAGCAGCTAAAAGATAAAATTACTCCGAGGGATCTTTTCCAAAAAAAAACCATCAGTGACTACTACTTTTTTAAATCATTGATATTCAGCCGTAAAACACTCAAGGATGACGAATATTCCTTGTATAAAAGAGTGTTTGAGATTATCCAGCAACAACTGATCAAACCAGATATCTATGTATATTTACATGTATCAACCGACCGGCTGCTGGAGAATATCAGGATGCGGGGAAGAGATTATGAGCGCGATATAAGCAAAGATTATCTGGACCAAATCCAAAAAAGTTATTTCGACTTTATAAAAACACACAAGGAGATAACTTTTTTGGTGATTGACGTAAATAATATTGATTTCGTGAACCGCCAAAAGGATTATTATAAGATAAAAAATGTTATTTTAGAGGGCAATTTTGATCCAGGCATGAATATGATTATTCTATAAGTATGCATTGTAAACTGTTATTTATTTTATTTTTAGCAAAACATTAGTAAATTTGTGCTTGAGTAAAGATATGTCAACAACAATTTTAGAATAAAAACAAATAATCAGATTGCTATGAAAAAACTTAGAAACTCCGCTTTTATTATTCTTGCAGCTGCTGTCATCAGCAGTTGCGGTGGCCTTAACAAAATGGTTAAGGATGCCGACCTGGTGGCATACAAAGTAACCCCCGAAGTGCTTGAAATGCATGCCGGTGAGGTTGACGTTGCGGTTGAAGTAAATTATCCCGCCAAGTACTTCAACAAAAAGGCTATACTTACACTAACACCGGTGGTGAAGTATGCTGGTGGAGAAACTGAACTGGAAGCAATTGTAGTTCAGGGAGAAGATGTTACAGAGAATAACAAGGTGATCAATTACACAACTGGCGGTAGTGCGAATGCGTCCGAAACTTTCGATTATGCTGACGAAATGATGTTGTCAGAACTTTTTGTTAAAATTTCCGGCGAAGCCAAAGGAAAAACAGTACAGTTTGAAGACATTAAACTGGCGGATGGAATTATTGTTACCCCAAATCTTGTTGAGGTGAATCCGAAGGTACTCGCCCTTAGCGACAAATTCGAAAGAATTGTTCCTGATGAATATGTGACCGACATTAAATATGTGATCAACCGGGCTGATGTCCGCAGGTCAGAAACTTCAAAAGATGAAGTTCAGGGAATGACTGATTTCCTGAAAAAGGTTGATGAGGATGAAAGAATTGAGATGAAAAAGCTTGAGGTTTCAGCGTATGCCTCACCGGATGGTGAATTCGATTTTAACGACAAACTATCTCAGAAAAGACAGCAGTCGGCCGACAAATACATCAAGAGTACACTAAAACAGGCTGAGGTGAATGTGGCTGATGAGCTCTTCTCACTACTCGCAACACCAGAAGACTGGGATGGATTCAAAAAGCTAATGGAAGCATCTGACATACAGGATAAGGAGATGATCCTCCGCGTACTGAGCATGCATTCAGATCCTGAAGTTCGCGAACAGGAGATCAGAAACATAACTGAAGCATTTGAAGAGATCAAGGATAAGATCCTTCCCGATCTCAGAAGATCTAAATTCACTGTCGCTGTTGACAAAATTGGTTGGAGTGATGAAGAGCTGAAGGCCCACTGGACGGATGGAACAGCAGAACTGAATATGGAAGAGTTACTATACACCGCCACATTGTTTGAAGATCTGTCAGTAAAAGAGGATATCTACAGGAAAACCATTGCCAACCATTCAAATAGCCTGCGTGCACACAACAACCTGGGTTGGACGCTTTTCAAGCAGGGTCAGTATGACGATGCTGAGACTTCATTCCTGGCTGCAAAAGAGATGAAGGACATGGATGTAATTAACAATAACCTGGGTGCTGTTGCACTCGTGAAAAATGATGTTGAAAAGGCCAGTGAACTTCTTACCTCCGCACTGGGTGCAGGATCAGATGTAAACTATAACCTGGGGATTGTCAATATTATCGAAGGCGATTACAGTAAGGCGCTGAACTATTTTGGCAGCGAAGATTCATATAACAAGGCGCTGGCACTCTATCTGAACAACAGTGATGAAATGGGCTACCGGACTGCTGTTAACCTTACTGATGAGACGGCTAAACAGTATTACCTTGTAGCTGTTATTGCTGCATTTCAGAAGAAGGATGACGTTGCACTGGAAAATCTGAAGGTTGCAGTTTCAAAAGATGCATCTTTGAAGGAGAGAGCAAAGAAAGACCTTGAATTTGCTGCACTGTTTGAAAATGCTGAATTCAAATCAATTGTTGAATAAGGATAAGGATCTTTTTTTCTAAAAAAAAAGGGGCTGTATTTGGTGCACAGCCTCTTTTTTTTTTACAATACATTCTGTAGTTTCCTGAAAAACTCCCATATAACGATGCCTGCCGAAACCGAAATATTCAATGAATGCTTCGTTCCGTATTGGGGGATTTCAATACAATGGTCACTTATATCAACTACCTCCTGACCCACTCCTCTGATTTCATGACCGAAAACAAGTGCATACTTTTCGCTTTTACCAACCTTGAACGATTCAAGCATGATGCTTCCTTCAGTCTGCTCAACTGAACAAATAGTGTATCCCCGCTTCTTGCACTCCTTTAGAGCATCTATGGTCCGTTCAAAGTATTTCCAATCGACAGATTCTGTTGCCCCCAATGCAGTCTTGTGAATCTCCTTGTTGGGTGGAACTGCCGTAATGCCGCACAATAAGATCAACTTGATCCTGAAAGCATCTGAAGTTCTGAACACCGAGCCGATATTATTCATGCTTCTGATATTATCAAGAATTACAACGACAGGGATCTTTTGCGATTTCTTAAAACTGTCGACATCCATTCTGCCGAGTTCCTCATTAAGAAGCTTTCTCATCGTGAACGCTTTTTTGCGAAAATACTGAAACTATATCGCAGTATCCCGAAAAAAAATAGATAATTTTGCTCAAGACCCATAAAAAGCATTGAAATGAATATTCACGAATACCAGGGAAAAGAGATTTTAAAACATTTTGGAGTAAGTGTACCTCTGGGGTTTATAGCCGAGACGCCGGAAGAGGCAGTTCAAGCTGCTGAAAAGATCAATAAAGAAACCGGTGCCACGACCTTTGCAGTTAAAGCCCAGATTCATGCTGGTGGGCGCGGAAAAGGAGGCGGAGTAAAGATTGCAAAAAGCCTGGATGAGGTAAAAGCACATGCAGGATCGATTCTGGGAATGACCCTGGTAACACATCAGACAGGATCCGATGGGAAACTGGTAAGAAAAATACTTGTTGAACAGGGCATCTTTTACCCGGGTGAAGCTGATCCGGAAGAGTTTTATATGGGTGTACTGCTCAATAGGGCCACAGGAAAAAATATTATCATGTATTCGACCGAAGGTGGAATGGACATTGAATCTGTGGCAGAAAAAACTCCCCACCTGATCTTCAGGGAGGAGATTGACCCGACAGCTGGCATTCAGCCCTTCCAGGCAAGGAACATCGCATTTAATCTGGGTGTGAGTGGAACTGCTTTTAAGCAGATGACAGGATTTGTGACAGCGCTTTACAATGCCTATGAAAAATCCGATGCGTCACTGTTTGAAATCAACCCGCTGTTCAAGACCTCCGACAATCGTATCATGGCAGCAGATGCCAAGGTGAACCTGGATGATAATGCACTCTTTCGCCATCCAGCGTATGCTGCCATGAGAGATATTCATGAAGAGGATCCAACAGAAGTTGAAGCAGGCGAAAACAACCTTAATTTTATAAAGCTCGACGGAAATGTCGGATGTATGGTAAACGGGGCAGGCCTCGCAATGGCAACAATGGATATTATTAAATTATCGGGAGGCAGACCTGCCAACTTCCTTGATGTAGGGGGAACGGCCAATGCTGAAACAGTTGAAGCCGGCTTTAGGATCATCCTCAAGGACAAAAGTGTAAAAGCCATCCTGATCAATATATTCGGAGGGATTGTCAGGTGCGACAGGGTAGCACAAGGTGTGGTAGATGCATACAAGTCGATCGGAAATATATCGGTTCCGGTCATTATCAGACTTCAGGGAACCAATGCCGAAGAGGCAAAACTGCTCATTGATAACTCCGGTCTTGCCGTCCATTCCGCCATCAGCCTTCGGGAAGCAGCAGATAAAGTAAGGGAACTGGTTTAGATAGCAGCGTCCAATGGAGTCGGACTTTATGGACAGACACTAAATAAGACGGGCCTTCAAGAGAAGTTCTTCCATCTGATCACGGTATTCGATGGTTCGCTGACGCGCAGAAACCTCGAATTTACTGGTAACATCAGCATAGATAATTGAGCGACTCACATTGACCAACATACCACACCTGTTATTATGTCCGTTCATAAACACCTCTTCAAGGCTACCGCCTTGCGCACCAATACCGGGAACCAGGAAGAAATGATCGGGTACGATCTTTCTGATGGATTTAAAAGAGGCCGACTGGGTGGCTCCTATAACAAACATCATATTATCCCTTGTGCCCCAGTCCTTTGTAGTCCGGAGTACCTCTTCATAAAAAAGGCTCTTCCCCATTAATTGCAATTGCTGAAAATCCTGCGATCCTGCATTGGATGTCAACCCCAGTATGATACTCCATTTATTTTTAAATTCCAGGAAAGGTTGAATACTGTCCCTTCCCATATAGGGTGAAAGCGTGATAGCATCGAAATCGAGATTTCTGAAAAAAGCATTGGCATAGAGATTTGACGTATTACCAATGTCACCCCTTTTTGCATCAGCGATGAGAAAAACATCCGGAAAATTCTTTCGTATATAATGCACAGTCATCTCCAGGCTCATCCAGCCAGCCGTACCCATGTTTTCATAAAAAGCAAGATTGGGCTTGTAGGCAACTACGAGATCCTCGGTAGCATCAATGATCCGCTTGTTAAACTCAAAGATCGGATATTCCTTATCGAGCAAGGCCTTTGGAATCTTGTTAAAATCAGTATCAAGCCCTACACATAGAAAGCTTGTTTTCTTTTTGATATTCTGGAATAGTTCTTCTGAAGTCATAACGGATGGGGGGATTATGCCATTCCACTCTCTTTTAATTTCTCAGCATTCTCAGCCGTTCGCAATTTATCAATAATTTCATCAATATCTCCATCGATGATGGCATTCAAATTATACAGTGTGAGATTGATCCGGTGATCTGTTACACGTCCCTGCGGATAGTTGTAGGTTCTTATCTTTGCCGAACGGTCGCCCGATGAAACCATTGTTTTCCTTTTACTGGCGGTTTCATCCATACGCTTTTGGTATTCAAGATTATAGAGTCTCGTACGAAGCTCTTTCATCGCTTTGTCGAGGTTCTTTAGTTGGGATTTTTCATCCTGACAGGTTACCACTATTCCTGTTGGTGCATGCGTTAACCTGATAGCGGAGTAGGTGGTATTTACCGACTGTCCGCCAGGACCTGATGAGCAATAGGTATCCTTTCGAATGTCTTCCGGCTTCACCTCTACTTCAAAATCGTCTGCTTCCGGAAGCACTGCAACAGTAGCTGCCGATGTATGTACCCTTCCCTGTGTTTCGGTTTGCGGCACACGCTGCACACGGTGCACTCCCGATTCATATTTCAGAACGCCATATACACGCTCTCCTGTCACTGACATAATAATTTCCTTATATCCACCCACCGTTCCCTCTGTAGCACTCGTTGTCTCCACCTTCCATCGTTTTGTCTCAGCATATTTCAGATACATTCTGTACAAATCTCCTGCAAAGATACTGGCTTCATCCCCCCCTGTACCAGCCCGAATCTCCAGGATCGCATTCTTCTCATCTTCCGGATCATCGGGAACCAACAACAATTTGATCTCATCCTCCAGTGGAATCTTTCTATTTGTCAGCTCCTCCAACTCCTCCCTGGCCATCTCCCTCATCTCCGGATCCGACTCCTCCGAAATGATCTGTTTTGCACCATCAATATTACTCAACAGGTTCTGGTAACTTTTGTATGCTTCGACAACCGGTTCCAGGTGACTATACTCTTTGTTCAATTTAACATATCTTTTCATGTCGGATATAATCTCCGGCTGGGTGATCAATTTTCCTACCTCCTCAAATCGCGTTGATATTCCTTCTAGTCTTGTTAATATAATATTCTCATTCATACCAATAGGTCTTAATATGTAAATACTCCCCTGTCTGTTTTGATCGTAAGTTTCTTCTCATCCGACTCCTCCACATATCCAACCACCTGTGCATCAATATTGTAACCGGAAGATATTCCGATCATCTCAACGGCAGATTTCTCATCTGTATAAATTTCGAAACGGTGACCCATATTGAAAACCTGGTACATCTCCCTCCAGTCAGTTCCCGATTCCTCCTGAATAATCCTGAACAGTGGTGGTATTTGAAACATTTGGTCCTTAACAATATGAACTTTCCCTGCAAAATGCAGCACTTTGGTTTGTGCACCTCCGGAACAATGAATCATCCCGTGGATTGAACTGCGATGGTTCTTTAAAATTGAAGCTATTACAGGTGCATATGTCCTGGTGGGTGACAGAACCAGCTTACCGGCATCGACGCCAAGCTCCTCAATTTTTTCTGTAAGCATATGTGAACCGGTATATATCAATTCTTTCGGAACGTGGGGATCGAAGGCCTCCGGATATTTATCTGCAAGATAATGGGCAAACAGGTCATGTCTCGCCGAAGTGAGTCCGTTGCTTCCCATCCCACCGTTATATGAGGGTTCGTACGTAGCCTGTCCAGCCGATGCGAAGCCTACAATCACATCTCCCGGTCGAATATTATTCTCAATGATATCCGCTCGCTTTACTCTTGCCGTTACGGTTGAGTCAACAATGATTGTTCTTACAAGGTCGCCAACATCGGCTGTTTCTCCTCCGCTTGAGTATATGGAGACACCCATCTCCCTCAATTCGGTGAGGATCTCTTCTGTACCATTAATAATGGCCGATATGACCTCTCCGGGAATTTTTAACTTGTTTCTGCCAATGGTGGAGCTTAAGACTATATTCTCCGTAATACCCACGCATAACAGATCGTCCAGGTTCATCACTATCGCATCCTGGGCGATTCCTTTCCATACTGAAAGATCGCCTGTTTCGCGCCAATACAGGTATGCAAGTGATGACTTGGTACCTGCACCATCAGCATGCATCACCAGGCAGTATTCGGGATCCTCGGAAAGATGGTCGGGTATCACTTTGCAAAAAGCATTGGGAAACAAACCTTTGTCCATTCCTTTCAGTGCTTTGTGAACATCCTCTTTGGAGGAAGCAACACCACGGGCATTATAACGGGATGAAGAACTCATTCAATTGTAAATTTTGCACTGCAAAAGTACAAATTATTAGAGAGATGCAATTAATTCCTGGGGATATAGTCCGTCGAAAGCACCCTGAACTCTGTACGCCTGTTAATCTGGTGTGCCTGCTCCTGCAGATTAGCCGGTAACTGGTTAATAAAGCTTTCTGTAAGCACATCACCAAGTTTCAGGAAGCTATAATCTTCAAGTATATTCTCATCCACAGTCTTGGGTTGCGACTCTCCATATCCCTTCGCCTCTAACCTGTCAGCTGCAATACCCTTTGAAATCAGGTAATCCACAACAGATTGGGCACGTTTCTGGGAAAGCTCCATGTTATCAGCCGGTGCGCCTCGTGTATCGGTATGAGACATCAGCTCGATGGTGACATTGGGATTATCATTGAGAGTTTCCACAAGATTGTCAAGTGACACCATAGATTCGGGTCTGAGGTCCCACTTAGCGAAATCATAGAATATATTCGGCAGTTCAATTACCTGCTGTGTAGAAGAAAGATAGATAGTAACATCAAATTCCTTGCTTTGATCCAGTCCTTTCGTAGATTCTCTGGCCTTCCCTCTCAGGTATCCCTCTTTCCCGGCAATAAAAACATAATCAGTCGAAGGTTTAAGCATGAATCGAAAAGCTCCGTCCTCTTTCGTATTAGACTCAATGGTAATACCATCGCTTCCGACTGCGGTAACTTTTGCACCGGCCAAGAGATTATTTGTCCTATCGTCACGAACAACACCATTCGCAGCAAACTCAAGCGGTGGCAATACAAAAGAATATATCTCATCATTGCCTCTGCCCTTGCGGCTTGAGCTAAAAAAACCCCTTTCCGCTTCAGCCTCAAAGACAATCCCAAAGTCATCCTCAACTGAATTAATAGGTGACTTCAGGTTTTCGACGACCCAGCTGCCCAATTCATCTTTGCTGGCTTTAAATATATCCAGACCGCCAAGTCCAATCCGGCCATCAGAACTAAAATAAAGTGTTCCATCGGAATGCACATAAGGAAAAACCTCGTTTCCGGGGGTATTGATCTCTTCTCCCAGGTTTTTAGGCGTTCCCCAGCTACCGCCCTCGTTCGAAACCATCCAGATATCATTTTCCCCGATTCCACCGGGCATGTTGGATACAAAATAGAGGGTCTGACCATCGGGCGAAATAGCGGGATGAGCAGCAGTAACACTGTCGCCTGTAATTGGAAGTACTTCCGGCTCTCCCCACTCTCCGGCTGATCTTTTGGCAAAATAGATCTGACATGCAAGTTTTTTGCTTTTTGCCACTTTACACCTTGTCAGATAGACGGAAGAGAAATCATTTGAAAAGTTGGTTGTTCCATCTTCGAATTCCGAATTAAGTGCCTCGACCGGAACAGGCACACTCCATTTTCCTTTTCTGTCCATCCTGGAAGAAAATATATCAGCAAAACTCTGACCAGTTGCACCGTGTGTTTCATCCCCCGTGGATTCCTCCCTTGTCGAAGTAAAATATACATCCATAAAATCGGCACTGGCATACGATGGACTCCACTCACGCTGAAATGTATTAAAATATCGCATATTCTCTACAATGTAACCAGTCGGGTTATCGATCCATTCCTGTGCGGTACGTGCTGATTCAATGCCCCACACCCCCCTGGGGTCATCAGGCACAAGATCCTTGTACACCTCAAATTGTTCCTCAGCCTCTTCAAATCTGCCATACCGCATCAAAGACTGACCATACCGCAGGTAGAGATCAGGATTCTGATAGTCTTGCATAAGCGCTTTTCGATACCACAAGGTAGCCTGCCTGGGTTCTCCGACAATACGGTAACAATCGCCTATCTTATAGATAATCTCAGCCTGCTTCTCCTTATCCGATACTTTGCCATAGGCCTTTTTGAACAGGTCAATGGCCTCATAATATTCACCTGCTTCATAGGCAGCATTCGCCCTTGAATCCCTCTCCTTTCTCTGCCCTTCGACCGGATGTGTTGCAATGACCAGACCAAGAATTATCAGAATTGTTATTCCCTTATGCATCATATAAATATCTCGAAGCTATTATCAATAATTCTTAAAATTACAGATTTTTCGCATATAATAAAACGAATGAATCTGATTGGTTCTTGTACCGGACTACAAATAATTATAAACAAACGAGGAATAAAAGGTTATAGAACGGGTAAAAAAGGGTTGTAGAACGGGTAAAAAAGATTCTATCTCCCTGTTTTCATAAAGCTGCGGATGATCTAACCTTCAAAATATATGAAATTGAAAGCAATCTATGCAAAGACTAATTGCTGAACAACAATTCCCTGTATTTAGGCAAAGGCCACATCTCGTCGTCAATGGTCAGCTCAAGTTTATCAATATGATACCTGATCTTTTCGAGATAGGGAAATACCTTTTTAGAGTAAGCCTCTGCACGTTTTTCAGCTGAAGTTATTTTATTGGCAACACTTCTTGCCTGAACCATTTCATTCACCATGGTTTTGATCTTTGTAACACGATCTGATATTTCCCTGATAAGGTCCACGCGGTTTCCTGCAAGTTGATGAAAATCATCACCATAGATCTCCTTCAGCAGGGAAATATTCTGCATCAGTACATTCTGGTATTTAACTGCGGTAGGTACAATATGGTTGATCGCGAGATCGCCCAGCACCCGGGCCTCAATCTGGATCTTCATGATATAATTCTCAAACATCACTTCCACACGGGCATCAATCTCCCCTTCGCTCAGTATTCCAAATGAAGAAAACAATTTCAATGCCGACTCGGAGTGATAGGCCCTGATCGATTCCGGTATATCTGTAATATTGGTTAATCCCCGTTTCTTTGCCTCCTTAATCCAATCCTCACTGTAGTTGTCTCCCTCAAATCTGATCGGTTTTGATGTGATAATAAGCTCCCTGATGGTTTGGAAAATCGCTTCATCCTTTTTTACCCCATTTTCGATGAGTGCCTCCACTGAAATACTGAATTCCTTCAGTTGAGCGGCCACTGCAGCATTTAACACCGCCATGGGTGTTGCACAATTGGCACTGCCTCCAACTGCCCTGAATTCAAACCTGTTACCGGTAAAGGCAAATGGAGAGGTTCTGTTCCGATCCGTATTATCAAGTAATATCTCCGGAATCTTACCAATATCTAGCTTGAGCTCTGTTTTCTCATCCGGGGTCATCTTCCGGTTGGTGACCTGCTCCTCTAACTGGTCGAGCATTTTTGTAACCTCACTGCCCAGGAAACATGATAGGATAGCTGGAGGAGCCTCATTTGCCCCGAGACGATGAGCATTCGAAGCAGTGACAATACTGGCCCTGAGAAGGTCCTGGTGATCATACACCGCCTTAATGGTATTAACAATAAATGTAAGAAATTGCAGATTCGATTTTGGATTCTTGCCGGGCGAATGCAGAACCACTCCAGTATTTGTGGAAAGTGACCAATTATTGTGCTTTCCTGATCCGTTGATCCCCTTAAATGGCTTCTCATGAAACAAGACCCTAAAATTATGATGCCTGGAGATTCTTTTCATGAGCTCCATGGTGAGCACGTTCTGATCAACTGCCAGATTACATTCACCGTACAATGGTGCGATCTCATATTGGTTGGGTGCAACCTCATTATGCCTTGTTTTCACAGGGATTCCCAACTTATAGGCTTCATATTCGAGTTCTTTTAAAAAGGAACTGACACGTTCGGGGATAGAACCAAAATAGTGATCGTCAAGTTGCTGGTCCTTTGCTGAAGCGTGACCCATCAGTGTCCGGCCGGTAAGTGACAGATCGGGTCTGGCGTAATATAGCGCTTCATCTACCAGAAAAAATTCCTGTTCCCATCCCAGGTTGGCCTGTACCGCAGTTACATTTTTATCAAACAGCTGACAAACTGCCGTGGCAGCAACATCCACAGCATTCAGTGCCCGCAGCAACGGTGTTTTATGATCCAGTGCTTCCCCTGTATAAGAGATGAAAATCGTAGGAATACTAAGTGTATCATCAATTACAAATGCCGGTGAAGATGGATCCCATGCGGTATATCCCCTGGCTTCGAAAGTGTTCCTTAATCCACCACTCGGAAAGGATGAGGCATCCGGCTCCTGCTGGGCAAGAGCTTTACCGGAGAATGATTCCACAAGGTATCCGTTTTCAAAATGGTCCAGAAAAGCATCATGCTTTTCTGCTGTCCCTCCTGTTAAAGGCTGAAACCAGTGTGTATAATGGGTAGCCCCACGATCAACAGCCCAGGCTTTCATCCCGATAGCAACAGAGTCGGCCATCTTTCTGTCAATGGGCATTCCTTTGGAAATGGATTTTTTTACGTGGTCATAAGCATCCTGGGCCAGATACTTTTGCATTTTTTTATCGTCAAACAAATTAATCCCAAAATAATTTGCTACCTCCTTTGAAGGCGGATCAACCTTTACGGGTACTCTGTTATTGATCTTTTCAAGCGATGAAAACCTGATAACTGCCATAATATTAGTTTTAAATTTATCGCAAGATAAGGAGAATTATTTTTAATGTAATATGCCCCACTATTATTAATGGTGAAAAATAAAAACGGGATGCCTTTTGTCAGACACCCCGCATAATTAAGGGATATTATATTTCAATAAATAATATTACCTACTATTTAGAGTGTGTCCATAGAGTCGGACTTTATTGACAAACACTATCTAGTTAGAAAGAACAGGAGCTGCAGTCTTGGCTAACTTAACCGTTTTAACAATTACAGCAGCCACCTTGTATGGATCAGCATTGGATGCCGGCCTCCTGTCTTCCAGTCTGCCCTTCCATCCGGAATCAATGGTAGAGATCGGAATCCTGATGGATGCTCCCCTGTCAGAAACACCAAATGAAAATTTATCGATCGACTGTGTTTCATGTGCACCAGTTAACCGTTGGCCATTATCGGCACCATACACTGAAATGTGCTCTTCGATATGATTTCCAAACTCCTCACAAATAGCAGTGAACAGCTCCTCACCTCCTTTGTCTCTCATTACACCATTGGAGAAATTGGCATGCATACCCGATCCGTTCCAGTCACCCTTTACAGGTTTCGGGTGAATATTGATTCGTACACCATATTTTTCACCTACACGCTCCGCCAGATAACGTGCCACCCATGTCTGGTCGCCCGCCTCCTTTGCTCCCTTTGCAAAGATCTGGTACTCCCACTGTCCTTTCATCACCTCAGCATTGATCCCCTCTATGTTCAGGCCTGCTTCAATACAGGCATCAAGGTGCTCCTCTACCATATTACGACCTACACTAAATTCAGCTCCTACTGAACAATAAAATGGTCCCTGTGGAGGAGGATAATAACCCGGTGCCGGAAAACCCAGCGGAGTGTGGTGATTCAAATCCCATAATACATACTCCTGCTCAAAACCAAACCAAAAATCATCGTCATCATCATCAATGGTGGCCCTGCCATTTGAAGGATGTGGGGTGCCGTCTGAATTCATTACCTCGGTCATCACCAGATAACCATTTTTTCTTTGGGGATCCTCACAAATAAAAACTGGTTTTAACAGACAGTCAGACTTGTCACCAGATGCCTGAAGCGTGGACGAACCATCAAAAGACCATATAGGTGCATCTTCCAGTCGCCCGCTAAAATCGGATACCACCATTGTTTTACTTCTCATCATCTGGGTCGGCTTATACCCGTCAAGCCAGATGTACTCTAATTTCGATTTCATAATAATACCTATTTTAAATTGTTAAATATACTTTTTTATTTAATTACCCCCTATTTTTAAGGGTATATATTATTTATTTATATTTTAACACTGCAAAGATATATATTATTTTTTATTATAAAAATATCTATATTTATTTATTTATTAATTTTATATTTACTTTTAGTTTCTATTTGTAGTTATTATTAAATTTTTTAGATTAATTTATTATTCTATACATGCTATATGTATAAATTTATATATTTGTATAATAGTGTTATTAATGGGGGTAATTATTTTTTTATTGTTTTTGAAGTTTTTTGTAAATCAGGCCAAATTGCCTGTCATGAATCAGATAGCTGACCAGGGCAGTTCAATTGTCCGGTAACAATGATCCGCCTCAGAAGATTTTAATTGTACCATGCATAATACACAAAAAAGCGGGTGTCAGGTTTTACCCCGACACCCGCTTAAAGGCAGAATCTGTATCGATTAGCTCATTTCGGCAAAATATTTATAGAACCATGGGATGGTTTCAATGCCCAGGTAGAAATTCTGCAGTGGGAAATTTTCATTGGGTGAATGTATAGCGTCTGATTCAAGCCCAAAACCAAGTAAAATAGACTTAACACCCAGGACCTCTTCAAAATCTGCAACAATGGGGATACTTCCCCCACTTCTTCCCGGTACCGGTTTCTTTCCGAAGGTCTTCTCTATCGCCTTACTTGCAGCCAGGTAGGCTGCAGTATCAATTGGAGCAACATAGCCCTGTCCGCCGTGCAGACTCCTGACCTTGACCTTTATACCGGCAGGCGCAAGGGATTTAAAATAATCTTCAAAAAGTTTGTCAATCTTTTTGGGATCCTGGTTCGGCACCAGTCTCATGGATATTTTCGAATATGCCTTAGAGGGCAATACGGTCTTTGCTCCTTCACCGGTAAAACCGCCCCAGATCCCACACACATCGAGGCTCGGACGGATGCCTGTACGCTCAATAGTGGAAAATCCCTTTTCACCCGAGACCGACTCAATATCAAGCTCATCCTGGTATGCCTTCAGATCGAATGGTGCCTTGGCCATCTCTTCACGTTCCTGTTTGCTGACCTCTAAAACATCCTCATAAAATCCCGGGATGGTGATATGGTGATTTTCGTCGGTTAGTTTGGCAATCATCTTAGCGAGAACATTGATCGGATTTGCCACTGCTCCCCCGTAAAGGCCTGAATGCAGATCGCGGTTCGGACCTGTCATTTCAACCTCCAGATAGCTTAACCCGCGCAGTCCGGTGGTAATAGAGGGTACATCCATGGAGATCATGGTCGTATCTGAAATAAGGATCACATCTGATTTTAATAATTCCTTGTTTTGATAACAAAATTGCTTTAAACTCGGCGACCCGATCTCCTCCTCACCTTCAATCATAAATTTAACGTTACAGGGCAATTTGTCATGACGGTTCATGAACTCAAAAGCCTTCACATGCATAAAAAGTTGGCCCTTGTCATCGTCAGCCCCCCTGGCATAGATCTTACCCTCACGGATCGCTGGTTCAAAGGGCGGTGTTATCCATAACTCTAGCGGTTCTGCCGGCTGAACGTCGTAATGACCGTAAACCAACACTGTGGGAAGTGCCGGATCAATTATCTTTTCTGCATACACTACCGGATGACCAGTGGTCTCTTTGATCTCAGCTGTTTCTGCCCCTGCCTCCAACAAAAATTCCATTACTTTTTCGGCTGCTCTGATCATCTCTCCGCGATATGTATCGCTCGAACTTACTGAAGGAATCCGGATAAGTTGTGACAGTTCACCAAGAAACCGTTCCTTGTTGCTTTCAATATACGCTTTTATCTGCTCCATATTAATTATTTATGTTTGAAATTTCTTGTGCCCAGTGTCTGGCCATAATGTCCTGTATCAGCATTGCGGTTGTCTGGAATTTGCTCATTTACCTGAGTAAACACCGCATTTCCTGAATTCGCACGCCCTGGCCACCGTTCTTAAGTAAGAAGGCAGGCGGGCTCCCGCTTAGGTGCGGGACAAGTAATGCTCTCGAACATTATGATCCAGCCTCTTTATTTTATTATCAGACGAATTTTAGTGCCAGTACTTATCTTTCTTTTTTCCATTCCTCATAAGCTCCTTCAAGCTCGTTGTAAAAACCAGAGCCGAAAACCCGAATAAGCGCATCCTTCACAAATCTGAATACCGGCATACCATACTCCATTCCCAGCTTAATGGCCGGTTTACATACATCCCACCTGTGGTAATTCAACGCAATGTTTCCCCCGATTTTGCTCAACCTGATCGGATAAAGGTGACAGGAGACAGGTTTGCGAAAATCAATATGGTCTGACTCAAAGGCATGTTCAATCCCACAACGGGCAATACCATTGTCAAGAACTGAATAGGCACAATCGTCATGCCCCATCAGTGGTGTTACCCTGTCACCATCATCATCAAATTCCCAGACCCCCTTCTCATTCAATGCCTCTACACCCTCCTTGCGAAGAAACGGCTTGATCCTTTCAATGTTCATTCCAAGTTGTTTTGTCTCCTCCTCTTCAAGGGGTGCTCCGGCATCACCATAAATACAACACATTCCCCTGCATTTCTCGAGATAACAAACAAAATGGTTGTTGAATAGCTCTGTGCTAACAATCTTATCTCCTATCTGTATCATTGATTGTTCATTATTATACAAAATTGCAAAAAAAAACAGGGTTATCACCATCCTTTGGTCTAAAATCCTTCAACCACAATGGTCATTCTATTTGCTTTTATTTTTCATAATGTTATCTCATCTTTGCAGCATGAGACGATTTTTGGCCGCCATAGTGTTTATCCTTGTTACGGTCACCGGCATTACCCAGTATAATATACTCGACAATGAGGCGACACAAAAAAAGGTGGAGCGGTGTCTCTATGCCACGTATGGTTTTAATTTCACTGAGGCAAAAGCCATCCAAAAAGAGTTAGCGGAAGAGATGCCACAGCATCCGGTAGCCTGGTTCCTGAACGCCCTCATCACCTACTGGGAGTTCTTTCCGATACTGCCTGATGATCCGAAAGCGAAAGATTTTATTTCCAATATGGATCGCGCCATTGAACTGGCAGGCCAGATGCTGGGAAGGAACTCAGGAAGCATGGAAGGTGTTTTCTTTGACATGCACGCCAGGGCCTTCAAAGCGATGTTCTGGGCCGACAACGGTAAACCCGCAAAGGTGATCGCAGACCTGAACAATATGTACCGAAGCACAATGCTTGGTATTGAATACAAGGAAATATTTAATGAATTCTACTTTAGCTCAGGTTTATACAACTACTATATTGAGGCCTATGTGGAAAAACACCCGAAGTACAAGCCTCTGGCACTGCTTTTCAGAAAAGGGGATAAAAAGCTGGGGCTTAAAGAGCTTGAATATGCTATCAACAATACGACCTACATCAGATACGAAGCCAGACTGTTCATGTCTTTGATCCAGTTGAACTACGAAAAAAACATGGGGTTGGCACTTGATCATGCCGCACAGTTGTACAACCATTTTCCGAAAAACATCTATTATGCCGGACAGTACCTGATCATCCTCCTGCACAGTGAACAATATACAGTAGCCTCCGTGCTCAATACTAAACTTGCCGAAAAAAAAGAGCCCTTTCACAGGATCATTTACCAGCTGACAGAAGGATTTATTTCTGAAAAACAAAAAGACGATCCGATCCTGGCCAGCAAACAGTATAAAGAGGCGATCCGACTGTCAGAAATTTACGGCCCCATCGCCCACCTGTATGAGGCCATTGCATATGCTGGTCTTGCACGTATCGCAGATAAGAAGGAAGATCCGGCGACAGCAAGGAGGCACAGAAGAAGTTCCTCCCGTTTGTCAGACTACGAATTCATCCTGGATTTCAGATAATCGGTATACTGAACTACAACCTGGAAACTGCTCCTTCACCGATTCCTAAAAAAAAGTCCCGATAATAACCGGGACCCTTCTATTTACTTTGTCAGGAAGAAAACTCGACACCTTCGACTGTGCTTGATAAGAACTGGACTTGCAACCAATACCTATGAGGAATATTCTTCAATGATTCCCTTAACATCGTCGGGAGCCACCCGTCCATAAGTCTTTTCCCCCACCTGAACCACCGGTGCCAGTCCGCAGGCACCCACACAACGCAGGCAGCTTAATGAAAACGATCCGTCGGGAGAGGTCTCGCCTACCTGAATTTCCAGCTGCTTCTTAAATTCAGCCAGCACATTCTCGGCCCCCCGTACATAGCATGCTGTTCCCGTGCAGATAGAAATGGGAAATTTTCCTTTCGGTATCATAGTGAAAAACGAATAGAATGTAACCACACCATATACCCTGGCTGCAGAGATCTGCATCTTTTCGGCAATCACCTCCTGAACCTCGGCAGGAAGGTATCCAAACTCACTTTGTGTTTTGTGAAGCACATTGATCAACTCGCCGTGCCCATTATTGAATTCATCACAGAAACTGTGGATCTTTTCAACCTGCTCTTTTTTTAACTCTACTTTTACGCTTGACATAATTCAGCTTTTTACTGTTGATCTATACTTCAAATGTTCTCTTTTTTCTCTCAAAATAGTGTGTGTGAAGCAGCTGATGCGCCTTTTCACTCATCGGCTTCTCAAGAAAATCCTCATATAGCTTGATGATATACGGATTTTCATGTGATTTCCTGAGGACCTTCCCTTCATCTTCATCAAAGATGGCCTTCGTACGGGCCTTCAGGATACTCGAATCACCGTGGTGCAGTGGCTGTCCTCCGCCTCCAATACAACCTCCCGGACAGGCCATGATCTCAATGGCATGGTATTCCGACCTGCCGTCCTTCACCTCTTCCAGTAATTTTCTGGCATTGCCCAACCCATGTGCGATACCGATCTTGATCTCCAGTCCGTCAAAATCGACCGAAGCCGAGCGTATCCCTTCAAGTCCACGCAACTGTTTAAAATCGATAGATTTCAGCTCTTTTCCGGTGTGCAACTCATAGGCTGTCCGTGTCGCCGCTTCTATCACCCCGCCGGTTACACCAAAGATCACGGCTGCCCCGGTAGACTCACCCAGCGGTGCATCAAATTCACTGTCTTCCATATCCACCAGATCCATATTGGCCTGCTTAATCAGGTGTGCCAGTTCCCTGGTAGTAATGGAAAAGTCAACATCCGGATTTCCGTCCACCTTGAATTCGTCGCGCTGACATTCATATTTTTTCGCCAGGCAGGGCATTACAGATACAACCACCATCTCTTTGCGATCAACCCCGATTTTCTCAGCAAAATAGCTTTTTGCAATGGAGCCAAACATCTGCTGTGGAGAGCGGGCCGTTGAGGGAATATCTTTCATCTCGGGGAAGTGGTATTCAAAGAAATTCACCCATCCCGGACAGCAACTGGTAAGAATCGGTAACTTCACCTCCTTGTCACCATTCAGGTGCTTTGTGAGCCTGTCGAGCAACTCTGCTCCCTCCTCCATTATCGTAAGATCGGCAGCAAAATCGGTATCAAACACATAATCAAAACCCAGGTTCTTTAATGCAGTCACCATCTTCCCTGTAACCCGCGTTCCCGGCTTCATTCCAAACTCTTCACCAAGCGCCGCTCTAACTGCCGGGGCCGTCTGTACCACCACCGTTTTCGTGGGATCGCTCAGCGCCTGTATTACATTTGGCGTATGGTCCACCTCTGTAAGTGCGCCGGTAGGACAAACAGCAACACACTGTCCGCAGTAAGTGCATGGAGAGTGCTCCAGGTTCATCTCAAATGCTGGTGCCACCACTGCTTCAAACCCCCTGTTCACCGCATGGAGGGCTCCAACCGTCTGAAAATCGTTACACATGGTCTCGCACCTGCGGCACATGATACACTTGTCAAGATCCCTGATAATCGATGGGGATGTGTCCACCCGGTAGGTCGACATCTCAGCATATTCATATCCGGGTATCTCCCTGATACCAAGCCTTATTGCCATATTCTGCAGGTCGCAGCTACCCGACTTCGGGCAGATTAGGCAGTCTTTGGGATGATCGCTCAATATCAGTTCCATAACAGTTCTGCGTGCGTTTATCACACGCATGCTGTTGGTCCTTACCACCATACCTTCGGCTACATCCGTTGAGCAGGATGGCGCCAGGTTTCTCCGTCCCTCAATCTCCACAGAACAGATCCGGCAGCCACCGGGTTTATGCTCTATATTCAGATCTGTCAGGTTCATGTAACAGAGGATCGGGATTTCAATTCCCAACTCCTTTGCAGCTTTATATATTGTTGTTCCCTTAGGTACCTCAACCGTTTTTCCGTCTATCGTTAATTTTACTTGATCCATCTTTATTCCATTATTTTAAGATAACAGCATCGAATTTACATTTCTCCATACAGGCACCACATTTGATGCAGATCGCCGGGTCAACAACGTGCAATTCCTTTCGCTCTCCAGAAATAGCTCCAACGGGACAGGCCCTTGCACAGGCAGTACAGCCCACACAATTTTCTTCCAGGATGAAATATTCCAGAAGATCCTTGCAAACACCGGCAATACATTTCTTATCAACTACGTGAGCACGGTACTCGTCCATGAAGTTATCGAGTGTTGAGAGTACCGGATTGGGAGAGCTCTGTCCGAGTCCGCAGAGCGATGTATCCTTGATCACCTCACCCAGATTGCGCAACCTGTCAAGATCCGCTTCTTTACCATGACCTGTACAAATCCTGTCGAGCAGCTCATAAAGTCTCTTGTTACCGATGCGGCACGGTGAACACTTACCGCACGACTCCTCAACGGTGAAATCGAGGTAGAACCTGGCAATCGATACCATACAATCATCTTCATCCATGACAATCATACCCCCGGAGCCCATCATTGAACCATTGGCAACCAGGTTCTCATAATCGATCGGTGTATCCAGGTGCTTCTCTGTCAGACAACCTCCCGATGGTCCGCCGGTCTGCACCGCCTTAAATTTCTTTCCATCCTTGATCCCTCCGCCAATTTCAAAAATCACTTCACGCAACGTGGTTCCCATGGGCACCTCGATCAGTCCGACATTGTTGATCTTACCAGCCAGGGCAAATACCTTGGTACCGGTCGACTTCGGCGTTCCGATGCTGCTGAACCATTCGGCACCCTTCAGGATAATGGTAGGCACGTTGGCAAGCGTTTCAACATTGTTGACATTGGTAGGCTTTCCAAGATAACCGCTTTCAGCCGGGAACGGGGGCTTCAGGGTTGGCTCACCCCGTTCACCCTCCATCGAGTGAATCAGCGCGGTCTCCTCACCGCATACAAATGCTCCGGCACCATATTTCATCCCGATATCGAAGTTAAAACCGGTACCCATGATATTCTTGCCCAACAGTCCGTATTCACGAGCCTGGTTCAAAGCGATCTTCAACCGCTCGATAGCCAGCGGATACTCTGCACGGATGTATATATATCCTTCATCGGCACCGATGCAATAGCCAATAATTGCCATCGCCTCCAGCACTGAATGGGGATCGCCCTCGAGAATGGAACGATCCATAAATGCACCGGGGTCACCCTCATCGGCGTTACATACCACATATTTTTTATCGGACTTGTTGTTGCGGGCAAATTCCCATTTCAGTCCGGCAGGGAATCCTGCACCTCCACGGCCCCGCAATCCGGATGCCTTCACCAGGTCGATGATCTTCTCGGGAGCAGCCTCTTCAAGCACCTTACCCAGGGCCATATACCCCTCCCTTCCAATATATTCGTCAATGTTCTCAGGATTAATAAATCCGCAATTACGCAATGCGATCCGGATCTGCTTTTTATAAAATCCCATTTTCGATGAGTCTTCAACCTCATCCTTGCTATTTGGATCCTGATACAAAAGTCTTTTCACCCTTCTTCCCTTAACGACATGTTCCTCAATAATATCCTCCGCATCTTCAGGCTTTACCTGGGTGTAGAAAGTATTGTCGGGCATCACCTTTACAATGGGTCCTTTTTCACAAAAACCGAAGCAGCCGGTCATAATTACCTGTACCGTCTCTTCCAGTCCCTGCTTCTGCAGCTCCTTCTTCAGTTTTTCTGTAATCATATCACTCTCGGAGGCCTTGCAACCGGTACCTCCGCAAACAAGCAAATGCATGCTGTATTTAGACATTGTTCTTTCTCCTTTATTCGTTAAAATCTATCGTTTCATAATTCACCGGGATGATACCATCTACCAGCTCTCCTCCCTTGACATACTTTTCGATGATCTCATCTGCCTTCGCGATATCTACCTCACCGAATACCACAGGATCCTCTCCGGGCAGCCGTACCTCAATGGTAGGCTCAGCATAACAGTACCCCATGCAACCGGTCTGTGTAACAACCGCCTCTACGCCACGCTTCTCAAGCTGATCGCTCAAATATTCCATGGTCTCCCTGGCGCCGGAAGCAATTCCACATGTGGCCATAGCAACCTTTACCTGTACAAGCTTTTCAGCATCTTCGCCTTTATGCCGAAGATTGATTCCCGCAATTTGTTCCTCCCTGATCCTTTTCAGATCAGCAAGTGATTTAATTTTTCCCATTATTTTTAATAATTATTAGAATGTTATTTTATTTTATGCAAATGGTTTGAAAATTATAACCAAAATTTACAAAATTCCTGAAATAATTCTCTACGCCCGTCACTATTTATCTTTTCTCTATTCTGTCTGCAAATTCTCCTACCCGCATCTGAACCATTTTTAAAAAATATTGTTATTCTATTCACAATTACAACGAAATGAGCAAACCATAACCATAGATTCTTATAAATAAACAACAGGTTACTGTTATTTATTTCACAATTGATTTGAAAAAATATATTGCTGCTGTGAATACAAATATACAACAAAGATGAATGCGTGATAAACAGGGAGTTATTTTAAGTATAATAAATATTAATTCTAAATAAATCTTAGGGTTATCTCACTCGAAAAATAAAAAACAGTAAAAAATCGAACAATAATACCTATATATAGTTCAACGTTCAAAACAACACCCATGAAAATAGCAGTTTTTTCCGCAAAATCGTACGACATAGAATATCTTACTCCTGAAAGCGAACAATTTGGCTATGTGCCTGAATTTTTCGAAGTATCTCTGAACAGACGCACCGCCAAATTGGCAGCAGGGGCTGACGCTGTTTGCGCATTTGTAAATGACAAGTTGAATAGAGACACGCTCACCGCCTTGTCGGAATTAAAAATAGGTCTGGTGGTGCTCAGGTGTGCCGGATTCAATAACGTTGATCTTGAAGCGGCCAGTGAGCTTGGCATCCGGATTATGCGTGTGCCTGCATATTCTCCACACGCAGTTGCAGAGCACGCAGTTGCACTGATTCTCAGCTTAAACAGGAAAACCCACAAAGCCTATAACCGGGTAAGGGATGCTAATTTTTCGCTTGAACGTCTTGTTGGATTTGATCTGGAGAAAAAGACCGTTGGATTGATCGGTACCGGAAAGATCGGACAGGTATTTGCAGAGATCATGATGGGCTTCAAATGCAATATCATTGCCTACGACCCCTATCCCAATAATGCGCTAAAGGAAAAAGGAGTAACATATCTTTCGAAAGAGGAAGTTTTTGAAAAAACAGATATCCTCTCATTGCATTGTCCGCTTACTCCCGAAACATTTCAGATCGTGAACAAGCAGACACTGGAGTTAATGAAAAAAGGAGCCATGCTAATCAACACAAGTCGGGGCAAGCTGATCAAGACAGATGATGTAATTGAGGCTCTAAGGGAGAAACAGCTCGGTTTCCTCGGCATTGATGTGTATGCTGAAGAGGAAAAACTGTTCTTCAGGGACTTGTCGGAACATATTATTGACGATGAGAAGATCATGCAGCTTATGGCCTTCCCAAATGTACTCATCACGGCACATCAGGGGTTCCTCACAAAAGAGGCGCTGAACGAGATTGCAGCGACAACCATGCAGAATATTTCGGCCTATTCAAAAGGAGAGACCAACGAAAATGAAGTAACAGTTGAAATGGTTGCCTGAGATTGGACGAAACTATTCAAATAGCTGGTCATCTCTGATCAGCATCAGGATCGCTGAGTGGGGTATAATGATGTACTTTTCTTTCTTAAATTCGATCCCGTAACCACTGTTCTGAAGGTAAACGGCAAGATCGCCCTCCTTTGGCTGCAGAGGTACATATTTCACATCATCCTTTACATCCATCCAGGGCTCCTCCTCAGTTACAGCCGGAATGGGATATCCCGGACCCACCTTCAGCACATACCCGCTGTTCACCTTCTCTTTTTCCTGCACACCCGGTGGCAGATACAATCCTGACTTTGTCTTTTCCATCTGACTCTTGGGCTTGATCAGCACCCGGTCGCCCACCATAATAAATTTCTTCAGATCCTGCTCGTCAATTTGGAGATTCATGCAATATTATTTTCGACAAATATAGCTATTGTTATCAAGAACCGGAGTTATGAGCTCAGTGACGGAGATTACCGGGGCAAAACCCCTGCTAAAATGCAAAAATATGATATTGCCCAGTCCGATAAAGAACCAAATCAGCATATAGATAATCAATGCTTTCCGCTGACTCGTAAACGGATGGCTCATAACACTATATGTTGGTTAGCTCTCCCCCTCCGAAAATAACGACGCCCCGGATGATCAGTTGGCGACTGGAGTCGGGAACAACGATTGAGCGCTCTCTTTTATCGGAAAAACCACCGAACACCGATGTAACCTCCAATTTGATATCCCATCCCTCCGGCAGTATAAATTTCGATCCGCCGAAAATCATCGTTACCTCCAGGAAATTTTTGCCTTCAGCCAGTACCACCTTGCGCATGTCATATTTTGCTCCGCCAAAGATATTGGTGATCTTACCACCCTGAAAATTTTGCGAATGAAGGATCTGGTCAGACCCTCCGAAAATGGCAACATCATCGAGTATATTTTCATCCGATCCTGATACGGTGCGTCGGGCATGGTGCGATCGTTTTCCCCGACCGAATATAATGAGTAACCCAACTAAAATAAGCAGTGAGGGCCAGAAAAGGCTGCGCCAGAAGTAGGGCACATCAAAAAATTTCGGGATGATAAAAAAGGCCCCTATAGCCAGCAGGATGTAGCCGGTGGATTTGCTCTCCTGACCAGAAATAAAAACAACACCGAGAACGATGAGGATCATCTGCCAGCTGAATACAATCTCTCTCATCCGCCAGGGAACGGCATCTACAATTTCGGCCAGCACGGCAAGGCCAAGTAAAACAAGGATTATTCCCAAAAGAAGATGAACTGTGGTATTCTTTTTAAACTGTTTATTGTTGTTTTCCATAGGTATATCAGGTTTTATTGGGGTAAAAATAGCATATCCTGTTTGTTTAAAGAAAGTAAAATCGGTAAGCAGTGCGGAATAATCGGTAAATGCAGCGGATAATCGATCCATTCGTGTTTCGATTAATACCTGTTCAACCAGCGGTACCTGCGGGCATTGTCGCCAAACTGTGCGGCG
>JBBDUV010000006.1:0-199981 GCA_040903745.1 Bacteroidales bacterium
ACCTCATCGTCGGAGCCCGTAACACGAAAGCCTTTGTTGTGTAGTGCCATGGCCAGGTTATGCATCACGGCGCCACCGATCGCTATCAGGTGAATTCTCATGGGGCCATTACCATATTAGTCCAGTTTCAGGCTTTCAATCATCTCTTTGAGTTCTCTCGGTTTTAGGTTGGGCTTTTCACTTTTGTCGTAGATTGTAAGCAGGTAAACAGTTTCTGTTTTAACGTATAGGTATGTAATAATTCTTGCACCTCTTCTTTTACCTTTCCCCTTGCTGCTAATTGCTAAGCGGATTTTATAACAGTTGTTGCCAATGCATGTACCAGCTTCGGGATTATCCATAATGGCAGCAATAAGCTCAGCGAATTCATTTTTGAGAGAGGAATATTTTTTAGCTAGTCGCTTGATCTCTTTCTCAAAGCGGTGGGTAGAAATAATGTTATAACTCATCTAGAAGATCTTGTGCCGTTTTCAGTTTCAGTTTTCCTTGCTTATGCAATTTTACCTGGTCGGCAGCTTCTTTTAGATCGCCCCAAAGTTCAACAGCAGCCTCAGTCATAGGCTTAGCTTTTCTAACAAAGGAAAGGCTTTTTAATACTTTTATTCCGAATGTTGCCTCGCTATCGGAAATATCTACTAGTACCTTCATCTTAGATAATTTGTTGAAGCAAAGGTACAGAAATATTATAATACCTGCCAAAACCGAAACCCCTGAATAGTTTGTATTTTAACTGGAATAGTATCGTGGTAATGGGTTTCAGGAGGAAAAGAAGATTTGGTTTTGCTATATTTGGAATATGATGAAAATTCAATCTTTGCACCTTGGTACTTTAAGGGTGAATGCCTTTGAGATGGTCATGGGTGTTCCGGAGGAGCTTATTCGGGAACAGTACAATGTAGACGCGAATAACCAGATGCGGATCGGGATGAACGGGTTGATCGTGGAGACGGGCGACAGGGTGCTTCTCTTCGATCCCGGATGTGCCACCTTCCTGTCGAAGTCGCTCGCTGAGACCTACGATCTGGTGATGGAACAGCCACTGACAGCGATCGTTGCTGAAGCCGGATACCGGCCGGAGGAGATCACAGACGTTGTCTTTACCCACCTGCACTTCGATCACGGCAGCGGAGCCTTCCTTCGTATTCCTGGCGGAATTGTAAAAGCCTTTTCCAATGCCCGGTATGTGGTGAGTCAGAAACAGCTCGAAGCCATCGAAAAAATGCCAGCAGGTGAGCAGGGGTCCTTCTTTCATAAGCTATTGCGTTTTGCCGGGGAACTCACTTACCTGGAGGAGTGGCAGACGGAGGGGGTGAGGTTTATTGTCTCCCACGGCCATACAGGTCATATGGTAGTTCCTATTTTTGATGCGGGCGACCATGACGTTGTCTTTGCCAGCGATCTTTTGCCCATGAAGATCTTCATGGAACCCGGAGCCTACAGCTACTATGATGTGGCAGTTCCACTGCTCGAAGCAGAACGGAAACAGCTATTCTCTTCGCTCAGACCGGATCTGGTAATTATCTGGTATCACGAATAGAGCAAAAGTCTTGACGTGAGCGCGTATCTCGCATATCAGAAATGGACCCCGGTTCTACAACTTATTTATCCGAATAAGTATTTGTTGCCTAAGGAAACCCCGGATTTACAGGTTCAATCCGGTCTGGTTCAGTTCCGATATTTTTTCATATTCATGCATCTCCTGAACACGATGAGTGACGGTATAATCAAAATTCACAGCTTTAGAATACCCGTAAAACCTCTAAATTTCATTTCTTATATCTACTAAAAATTAAAACAAAAAACGGTTTAAACGATCTGTCCTCACAATGGTGTGTGAGTCCTGTAATTCAATTTAACAGAGGCGTTCGCATTATTGACGGTTGGGAAACGTTGTTTGTATTCAGGTTTTTAAAGTTTATTAGGATTGCTGGGATTGGCTCGACGCGCCTCCAATTCAGTTACAATATCAGCATATACGGATGCCTTAATTTCCTCATTACTCAAATCCTTAATCAAATTGTAATATTCACCGGGATCTTTACTGTGGTCATAAAGTTCATACCTTACCGGATCACGGTCCGCCCAGACCGTGTAACGATATCGGCCGGTAACAATACTGTATTGCAGGTTGTCGACATCATTGCCCTCATAGATAAATGCTTCATTATCCCATGGCTTTGAAGGATCCTTAAGCAGTGCCTTGAAGCTTTCCCCTTCAAGATTATCGGGTGGAGTGATGCCGAGTAGATCTGCTAGAGTAGGAAAGAGGTCAACCAGTTCAACGACACCTTTTGTGCGCTCACCAGCAGTCTTTATTCCGGGTACATAAACGACCATCGGTACGCGGGCACTCAGTTCATAAAGTGTCACTTTACCCCAATGATTGTTATGTTCACCTAAATGATAGCCGTGGTCTCCAAAACAAATAATAATCGTGTTATTCCACAGATTGTGTTCATCCATCTTATCCAGGAGCCGCCCCATCTGATCATCTGAGAAGGTGGTCACAGCGCTGTAGGCTGACATAAATAGTTTTCGATGATAAGCGTCCATAGCATCAAACTCATCCCGGTGGGAGGGCGGGGTAGCCCAGTAATATGGTTCTGTTTTATCCTCAGGTTCTGAGATCAATTGGACACGTTCAGTAGGATAGAGATCGAAGAAACTGGAAGGACCAATATAGGGATTATGCGGCTTTTTGAAACCGGCGGCCAGGAAGAAAGGCTGTGATTGTTCTACCGCTTTATCAAGAAATTCTTCCACATCTTCTGCAATTAGATGATCCGTATACCCGTAAGAGGCAAGGTCTTCAGGCCCCTTATAGAGATACTCAAAGCGTTTTTCATTAAGAAATATAAGATTGGGATCATCTGCATATTTTGCTATGTTCTTATCATATTGTATGGGATCCCTGTATCCTGGATCATTTTCCATATCTCTATCCCATGAACGGCCATCACCGGCATTATTATGAAACACTTTTCCGATGGAAATTGTGTAATATCCATTGTTTTTCAATGCCTGTGGGAGTGTCACGACATCTTTGCTGATCTTGTAGTCTACCTCCTTATTCTGCACTACCTTGGAGGTGGGTGGCCGAAGTCCGGTGAGAAAAGAGGCACGGCTCGAATTACACACCGGCAGCTGGCAGTATGCCCGATCGAATCTCACCCCTTTTTTTGCCAACCTGTCAAAATTCGGTGTTTGCACTTCGAAAGGGGTGAACGCTTCATGGTCCCGCAGATCATCGAAGATGATCATGATTACATTCGGTTTGCTTTGTTCTTTATTAATTTGAGTGCTGGCACCAATTGGTATGATTAATAGTGCAATGAAAAGGGTTCTTTTCACAAGTGCCTTAAGAATTAATCTGTTGTTCTTTTTCATATCCTATTCTCGCATTTTATATTCCTTTATCAATCCTCATCGTCCAATTCCGGCAGGGATGCTATGAATGCATTATAATCGTCTGTAAGCTCTTTGATAATTTCCGGATACTGAGCCGCAACATTATTCATTTCGGAGATATCTTCCCTGAGATTAAAAAGAAAGACATCGCCCTCCATCATCTCCGGTTTGACTCCCGGGTACTGGGCAGGGGTTGCCTGCTCAAACGGAGCGATGATTTCAGTGCCGTCCGGGGCCCTCCAATCCGACCATGTTTCAAGATCAACAGGCTGATGGAACCTTGGTTTACCGATAAATAGTTTCCAGTCACCTTTCCGTATGGTTCTGATCTGGTTCTGGCGCATGGTAAAGATGGGTCTCTGCTCCATCTCTTCGCCGTTCATGAGCGGTTCGATGTTTTCACCGTCGAGTACCAGGTTCTCCGGAATCGGGATTCCCGAAAGTGACAATACCGTTGGAAAGAGATCCGACGACCAGCAGGGTGTGGTTACTGTCTCTCCCTCAGGTAACACCTGGGGAAACCTGATGATAAACGGAACACGGGTTCCTCCTTCCCAAGTATAGTGTTTCCTGCCTTTCAGGGGAGTATTATTCCCCCCGTAGGAGGCGCCGTTGTCCGACATAAAGACAATAATGGTGTTATCGAGTATGCCTTCCTCCTCCAGTGTTTTTAGAAGTTCACCTGTCGACCAGTCCAGCTCTCTGATTACATCATCGTAGAGATCTTCCGGTGTCTCGGGGGTGTAGAATTCATCCGAGGCAGCCAGCGGTTTGTGGGGCATCGGGTGACAAAGATGGAGAAAAAACGGATGTTCACCCTGCTTGCGGATATACTCTATCGCCAGTTCTGTATATCTTTTAGTCAGGTATTTCTGATCAATCGGGAATTCAACGGTATCCATATTTTCAACGTGCTGGACCGGTCGCATATCGTTTGAGTAGAGGATCCCGTAGTAATTATCAAATCCGTGTTTCACGGGAAAATACTCCTCTTTATGTCCCAGGTGCCACTTCCCGATCAGCATGGTGCTGTACCCAGCCTCCTGGAATACTTCACCCAAGGTTATTTCGTCCGCATCGATCCCGATATCATTAATCCCTGCATCAGGAGTAGGGTTCCTGATAAGACCGTTTCTCAGTGGAAACCGCCCGGTAAGCAGGGTTCCCCTTGAGGGGCCGCAATAGGGTGTTGGTACATAAAAGTCAGTAAAACGAACCCCTTCATATGCAAGCCTGTCGATATGGGCCGTGTGAACTGCCGCAGGATTGTAGCAGGATATTTCTCCATATCCCATGTCGTCGGTAAGGATGATCAACACGTTCGGTTTCCGATTGTTATCGGCACGTTCGTTGCAGCCAGTTAAAGAGAGTGATGCAATTAAGAGAAGTGCAAACACTTTGGTTAAGCAGAGGTTTTTCGAAAGTATCATTTTTGTCAAGATTAGGTGACAGATAAAAACTTGTTGTTTCTAATGTTTTTTCTCCAATATATAATCAACCACTTAATATTTTCTTAATGGTCATCGTATCGAATAAATCGTTCCAGAAATGGTATAGGGTTTATACCTAAGCGTAACTCTCCAGCAGTACCTCCAGCATTTTCTTTCCTGCCAAGGAGACCGAGGTGCCCGGTCCGAAGATCGCAACCACACCTGCATCATAGAGAAGCTGGTAATCCTGCGCGGGTATCACCCCTCCGGCGATCACCATGACGTCTTCGCGTCCCAGTTTGCGGAGCTCTTCGATCACCGCCGGAACCAGGGTCTTGTGCCCTGCTGCCAGCGATGAGACCCCGAGTATATGCACATCGTTCTCCACCGCTTGTTTGGCTGCTTCGGCGGGGGTTTGGAACAGCGGACCGATATCAACGTCGAAGCCGATATCGGCGTAGCCGGTCGAGACTACCTTTGCGCCCCGGTCGTGACCATCCTGACCCATCTTCGCCACCATGATCCGTGGCTGCCGGCCCTGCTTCTTTGCAAACTCCTTCGCCAGCGCCCGCGCCTCTTCAAATACTTTATCTTTCCCCGATTCAGATGAGTAGATCCCCGAGATCGACCGGATCACCGCCTTGTACCTTCCGCTCACCTCCTCGATGGCCGAGGAGATCTCACCCAGTGAAGCACGCCGCTTCGCCGCCTCCACCGACAGCTCCAGCAGGTTCCCCTTGCCGCTCCTTGCCGCCTCGGTGATCGCCTTCAACGCCGCCTGCACCTCGTCGTTGTTCCTGATGGCGCGCAATTTCTTCAACCGTGCGATCTGCGACCTGCGCACAGCTGGGTTATCCACCTCCAGGATATCGATCGGATCCTCTTTTTCCAAACGGTATCTGTTCAGTCCTACAATAATATCTTTCCCGCTGTCGATCCGCGCCTGCTTCCGCGCTGCCGCCTCCTCGATCCGCCTCTTCGGCAGCCCGGTCTCTATGGCCCGGGTCATCCCGCCCAGCTTCTCGATCTCCTCGATATGCTCCCAGGCCTTCTGCGCGATCTCATGTGTCAGCGTCTCCACGTAGTACGATCCCGCCCACGGATCCACCGCCCTGCAGATATCGGTCTCCTCCTGCAGGTAGATCTGCGTGTTCCGCGCGATCCGCGCCGAGAAATCGGTCGGCAGTGCGATCGCCTCATCGAGCGCGTTGGTATGCAGCGACTGCGTGTGACCCAGCACTGCTGCGGTAGCCTCGATGCAGGTCCGCGCCACATTGTTGAACGGATCCTGTTCGGTCAGGCTCCACCCTGAAGTCTGCGAATGGGTCCGCAGCGCCATCGACTTCGGATCCTTCGGATTGAACTGCTTCACGATCTTCGCCCAGAGCATCCTGGCGGCCCGCATCTTTGCGATCTCCATAAAGTGGTTCATCCCGATCGCCCAGAAGAAAGAAACACGTGGCGCGAACTTGTCGATATCGATCCCCGCCCCGCCCCCTGCCCGCAGGTACTCCAGTCCGTCGGCCAGCGTATACGCCAGCTCAATATCGGCCGTGGCCCCCGCCTCCTGCATGTGGTACCCCGACACGCTGATGCTGTTGAACCGCGGCATCTTCTTCGACGTGTATTCAAAGATATCGGCGATGATCCGCATCGACATCTTCGGCGGGTAGATATAGGTGTTCCGCACCATAAACTCTTTGAGGATATCGTTCTGTATCGTACCGGTAAACTCCTCCAGCCCTGCCCCCTGCTCCATTCCGGCCACAATATAAAACGCCATCACCGGCAGCACCGCCCCGTTCATCGTCATCGATACCGACATCTCCTTCAGTGGGATCTTGTTGAAAAGGATCTCCATATCGAGGATCGAGTCGACCGCCACCCCGGCCTTCCCCACATCGCCGGTTACCCGCTCATGGTCCGAGTCGTACCCCCGGTGCGTCGCCAGGTCGAACGCCACCGACAGCCCCTTCTGTCCGGCCGCTAGGTTCCGCCTGTAAAACGCATTCGACTCCTCCGCGGTCGAAAACCCCGCATACTGCCTGATCGTCCACGGCCTCATCGCGAACATCGCCGGGTAGGGCCCACGCAGAAACGGTGGCAGCCCCGCGGCATACTCCAAATGCTCCATCCCCTCCAGGTCGGCCGCACCATACACCGGTTTGATCCCGATTTGCTCCGGCGTCTCCCACACCGCATCCGCACCACGCGGCGCATCGCCCCCGCTTCTGTACCTTCTGAAATCTGTCTTCTTAAAATCTGGTCCCATCGTTCTAATCTTTTATTTTCAGGGGAACGCATTGTCGCCACCGCAGCAGCGTTGCCCTCCCCGGGGTTTTTTATGCCTGGTTGATATTGAGGAGTGACTGAAACTTTTGCAGCTCTTCGAGCAGGTTGCTCTTCAGGTGGATAAAGTGACTGAGCCCTTGCTGCCGCAGTTTCTCAATCGAATCTTTCGGGTACCCGGCGATCACAATCTCTGCCGATCCCTTCATCGCTTCATGCACCGCCGGGGCGGTCTCAGGGTATGCCGCATCTGCGCTGCAGAGCACCACAATGCTAGCTTTTGCCTTTTTTGCCGCTGCGATCCCCTCTTCCACGGTTTCGAAGCCGCGGTTATCGACGATCTTGTAGCCGGCGCATGCGAAGAAACTCCCTGCGAACATCCCCCGGGCGGTCATCCATGCCGGTTCGCCATATTTTAGCAAAAATACCTTCGGACGTTTTTTGCTCTTCTCCGTTTGCATCCGCAGCTGCTCAATCTCCTCCGCTATCCTGAAAAATTGCAGAGGCTGATACGTTGTGCGTTCATGCGTCTTTTTCCCGGGAACGCTTACCCCCTGGTTGAGGATCATCTCTGCAAAGGCGGGATATTTGTTTACCCCGAGGATGCTCGTGCGACCGGAGGAGGCTTTTGACCGTTTCACCTCCATCGAGGCGGTTACCTGCTCCCGGATCCACCCCTTCTTGAATGCTTCGATGTATCCGCCCTGCTCCTCCGTTTCGAGGAAATGTTTCCACGCCTGCTCCGCGATGCTGTTCGTGAGCTGCTCGATGTAGTAGGAGCCTGCAGCCGGATCGGCCACCTTGTTGAAATAGGCCTCCTCTTTGAGGAGCAGCTGGGTGTTCCGGGCGATGCGTGACGAGAAGTCATTCTCCTCCCTGAAGGTACGGTCGAACGGGTGAACAGTGATGGTGTCGCTGCCTCCCAGGCTGGCCGACATGGTCTCGGTGGTGGTGCGGAGCATATTCACGTAGGGATCGTACAGGGTGAGGTTCCATGAGGCGGTGCGGGAGTGGATAACCATGTCGCTTTGGTTTTCCTCCACGCCCCATTCCTTGCAGACCGCCCGCCAGAGCCAGCGTGCTGCCCTCAGCTTGGCGATCTCCATGAAATAGTTCGGACCGGTGGAAAAGCTGAAAAGCATGGTGGCAGCTATTTTTCCGGGTGTATGTCCACGCTCCGTGAGCTTGTCGAGGTACGCATTGGCCATGGCCAGTCCGAAACCGAGCTCCTGCGACAGGGTCGATCCGCTGTCCTGCAGAACACCTGCATCGACAGTGACCATCTTTATGCCGGGAAGTTTGGCAGCGGCGGTTTTCAGGCAATCCGACAGCTCATCAAATGCCTGTTCGTTGAGTTCGCCTTCAGCATTGAGTTTTTTTATCGGGTCGAAACCGACAGAGCCGTGGATGCTGGCCGGATCGGTTCCTGTTGATGCAGCGAGTTCCGACAGTGTGTTCAGGAGTTGCAGCGGCTGACTCACATTTAGAAAATTCAGTTCGGTCTCCGCAAGGTTGATGTCTGTCAGCAGGGTTGTAAGGTGCTCTTGCGATCCACCGTTGAGCTCCGACATATCGATGCCGACCGATTGGGCACCGTGGCTGATGGCGGTTCTGATTTTTCCGTTCAGCGCTTCCGGTGATGGACCGGCAGCGAAATCCTGCCGGATCCTCCAGTCGCGGCTGATTGTGCCGGCGCGGAGAGCATCCTCCTCTCTTGAAGCATCCTCCTTTTTACCGGAAAGAGCATCCGATTCCAGTTTCCCGGCCCCATTCTTTGCTTCGGGATCTCCTTGCCCAGAAGAAACAGGCTGCTGCTGGTTTACGGAGGCAGCCGATGCATCCAGGTCCTCACTTCTATAATAAGGATGTACATCAAACCCCTCTTCGGTTTTCCAGACCAGCTTTTTGTCATAGTCGGTCCCATTGAGGTCGGCCATCACCTTTGCCTTCCACTCCTCAGAGCTGACCGGCGGAAACTCTTCAAACAATCGTTTTTTTTTCATGGACATGGTATTCAGATAAAGAATCTGCAAATTAACGACAATGTAAGCTGACTGGCAACATTTAGGATATATTTTACATCATGTTTGGAGATTGTATATAAATCGTTTTTACTCTAAAGACAGTCAGTAAATTCAAGGTTAAGAGGACATAGTTTGAACAATAATTGAAATGATGCAAAATATTCGTATTTTTGTTATTAAAGTTATTAAGTTATGAAAGTGCTTGTTGATGTAAAAGATAATAAAGGAGACTTTATCCTGGAGCTGCTCAATAATTTCTCATTTGCCAAGGCCAAACCAATCTCGCCGGCTAAGGCACAGTTGCTTGAAGAAATTAAAGAAGCCGTGGAAAACCTGAACCTTGTTAAGCAAGGTAAAATGGAAGCCAGGCCAGCTAAAGACCTGCTTGATGAGCTATAATATTCTTACCATTCCCCCATTTGACAAGCAGCTTAAAAGGCTTGTGAAAAAATTTCCATCCCTTAAAAAAGAATACGCCGAACTGATTGAAAGTTTGGAAAATGACCCAATGCAGGGCAATGCAATGGCTAAGAGTTGTTATAAGATCCGGGTTGCCATTAAATCAAAGGCGAAAGGGAAAAGAGGTGGTGCCAGGGTTGTTGCTCATGTGCAAATTGTTAACAATATCGTTTATCTCTTAACAATCTACGATAAATCCGAACATAAAGATATCTCTGACAAAGAAATTGAGTACCTGCTCTCCTTCGTGCAAGAATAATACTCCGGCTGATGCTACTAAAAGCCTTATGTATTGCTAATCCCTCTTTCCAATCATTTTTGACGGGTCGACCCATTCGTCGAATTCTGCTTCTGTCAGGTATTCCAGTGCCAGTGCGGCCTCCTTCAAAGTTGTCCCCTCCTCGTGTGCCTTTTTTGCGATTTTGGCGGCCTTTTCATAACCGATATGGGTGTTCAGGGCTGTAACCAGCATCAGGGAGTTGTTCAGGTTCTCCTTGATCCGCTCATAGTTGGGCTCGATGCCGACGGCGCAGTTGTTATTGAATGAGAGGCAGGCATCGCCCAGCAGACGGGCCGACTGCAGGAAATTGTGGATCATAACGGGCTTGAAGACGTTCAGCTCGAAATGACCGTTGCTACCTCCGATATTGATGGTAACATCGTTTCCCATCACCTGCGCACATACCATCGTGAGTGCTTCGGCCTGGGTTGGGTTCACCTTGCCGGGCATGATGGAGGAGCCGGGTTCGTTGGCCGGGATGATGATCTCGCCGATCCCGCAACGCGGTCCGGAGGCAAGCATGCGGATGTCATTCCCGATCTTCATCAGGCTTACAGCCAGTGTCTTCAGGGCACCATGCGACTCAACGATCGCATCGTGGGCTGCCAGCCCTTCGAACTTGTTGGAGCCGGTGACGAAGGAGAGCTCTGTATATTTGGCGATGTAGGCCGCCACCAGCCGGTCGTAGTCCTCCGGGGTGTTAATGCCCGTTCCGACGGCAGTGCCACCGAGCGCGATCTCCGAAAGGTGGTCGAATGAAAAAACCAGTGCCTTCAGGCCATGCTCCAGCTGGGAAACATACCCGGAAAATTCCTGTCCGAGGGTGAGGGGAGTGGCATCCATCCAGTGGGTCCGGCCGATCTTTACCACATCCATGAACTCATGAGATTTCTTTTTGAGTGAGTTGCGCAGCTCTTTGATCCCCGGAATGGTAGACTCCATGATCACCTGGTAGGCGGCGATATGCATGGCTGTGGGGAAGGTGTCGTTTGATGATTGCGATTTGTTGACATCATCGTTGGGGTGGATCAGCCGGGTGCCCCCGCCGAGTTTGTTGCCCAGCAGCACGTGGGCACGGTTGGCTACTACTTCGTTGACGTTCATGTTCGATTGCGTGCCTGAACCGGTTTGGTATACTACCAGGGGGAACTGGTCGTTCAGCTTGCCATCGATGATCTCGTCGCAGACCTGCATGATGATGTCGGCCTTCTCCCTGGGGAGTACCCCCAGGTCTAGGTTGGCAGCTGCGGCAGCCTTCTTGAGGTAGCCGAAGGCACGGATGATCTCCAGCGGCATCTTCACATCGCCAATCCTGAAATTATCGAGGGATCGCTGTGTTTGCGCGCCCCAGTACTTATCGGCAGGTACCTGTACCTCGCCCATCGTGTCTTTTTCGATACGGTAGTCCATTGGTCTGTTATTTTGAACCTAAAGGTAGGAAAAAGGTGGCTAGGTAGGAGGAGTTAGGACATGTTTTTCAAAACTTCTATGAGTCCACCTTCATCATCAGTACGGTGACATAAGCTACCTGGTCGGAGCCATATTCGACACCGACTCCACACTGACTGTAGTCTTTGAGTATCATGGCATTGGTTGTTGAATCTATGGTCCAGTTGGCTACGATTTCTGTAGCGGATGTGCTGCTGGTGCTTTGTATGAGGGTCAGATCATTGTACCCGCCAATCTTGTCATGGATGACATCCCAATGTAATGAGATGCCTGTTGTGTCGAGACCAGTGCTGCTAAAAGAAAGCTTCGCGCTGAAAAATTGTGCTTCCTTCACCATGATGGGCTGATGCGCAAATAGATCTTCGGACGAAATGCCATTGTTGATCCTGTGTGATTTGATCTCATTATAGATTTGGAATTCGATGGATTTTATATTTGTAAACGGCTCATTATCAGCGCACGAGAGAGCGGTTAACAGGAAGAAAGCCAGTATAGGTGTGAGGGTGATGAAAGATCTTTTCATTACTTTAAGTTTCTAAATAATTTAGTGGTTTGTTGCTGGAACATTCAAACATACGTAAATATGACCAAAAAGTTTTTAATTTAGTTGTAATAAATAAAAATTTTGTCATTTCGGGAACATCTTCATTCCAATTCCCTGTCAGAATCTGTTTGTTTTTCATATAAACCGATCTGTATCCGCAACCGATCTAAAGCCGAAATATCGACCTATCCGGTCTTAATTCATATTTGCAACGGCCATGGAAAATGAGCATTTATTTGTTATTATGGCTTTGTATTTACCGGATCGGCATCCAGTACAAACATGCCGCGGCCGTGTGTGGCGATGATTACCAGGTTTTCGCGGGGATGGATTTTCAGGTCGTGTACGTAGGTACAGGGTAGATCTCCCAGTATGTTCCATGTTGCGCACCTGTCGGTTGATACATAAACCCCCACATCGGTGCCGGTATAAATAATGTTCTTGTTGCCCGGGTCCTCTCGGATCACATTGACCGGTCCGACCGGGATATTGGATGAGATATCTTCCCATGTATCGCCGAAATCGGTCGATCTCCAGATATAGACCTGGGCATCGTCGTCGCGTCTGCCGGTTTGGGTGACATACACTGTTCCCATGTCATATTTCGATGCAACAATGCGTGAAACCCACCGTTCGGGCAGTGGGTTCTTCCTGATATTCTCCCAGGTTTCCCCTCCATCTTTTGTTCTCCATAATCTCCCGTCGTCCGTTCCTGCATATAGCAATCCCGCCCTAAATGGCGATTCATCAATAGCGGTGATGGTTTGGTAGCTGATGTCGCCCCGTTTTTTCGGATCGTTGGTTGTAAGGTCGTGGCTGATAATTTCCCATGTATCGCCCAGATCTTTCGACTGCATCACGTATTGAACACCGTGGTAAACAATATCGGGATTGTGCGGTGAAAAAATGGTGGGGGCCATCCACTGTCCCCTGAAATCAGTTTCTTCGGGATAGGTGTTGGGCAGAACGTATTTCATATCCCCGGGATATCCGTCAACCGTTGCCTTTGCAAGTTTGCCATAGAAGAGGGATGCCAGGATGGTGTTGTTGTTCCGTGGTTCGACGATGTGTGTACTCCCTTCGGCGCCGAGGGTGTAGTTCCAGGCGGTGGGACGGATGCGGTCTTTCCCGCGCGACAGGTCAACCTCGCTGTAGAAGCTATGGTGGTCCTGGATGGATCCATACACGCGGAAGGGTTCGGCATGGTCGAACTCAATATTGTAGAATTGTGCCAGCGGTAGCTCTTCGATGAGGCTTCGCCAATTTTTCCCCTGGTCGTATGATACGCTCACCCCGCCATCGTGTGCTGAAAGCAGGTAGTTGGAGTTGTCAGGATCGATCCAAAGCCCATGGTGGTCGGCATGGATCTCGCGGATATCGGTAAATGTTTCTCCGCTGTCGAACGACTGGTTGAGCCAGATCCCGAGGGAGTAGATCGTGTTGGCATCATTCGGGTCCACCCGTATCTGTCCAAAGACCCAGCCATAGGTGGCCGAATGGTTCTCCATATGTTTTTTCATTTTTTCTGTTTGTCCGCTCGTCTGCTTCCAGCTCTCCCCGGCATCTTCCGACTTGAAAATGGTAGCGCCTTTGATTACATCCTTCATCGGGCGACCATAATTGTCCAGTTCGCCCTCTTTGGCTTTGTAGGACAGGTCGTAATTGTCGACCAGCAGGTAGAGCACATCCGGATCGGAGAGGGAGATGTCGATTCCCATGCGGCCACGGAAGTTGGGTTCGGGCAGACCGTTGTTCATATTATTCCAGGTTTTTCCTGCATCGGTCGATTTCCAGACATGGTTGTTCTTGTGGTGTGTATAGGTCCGCGGATCGTTCCATTTCAGACGGGTACGCTGCCATGAGGTGGCATAGAGAATATCGGGGTTTGAAGGGTGCATTACCAGGTCGATGATCCCGGTTTCATCGTCGATCGAGATAATTTTTTCCCAGGAGTGGCCCCCGTCGGTTGTTTTGTATAGTCCACGTTCTTTGTTTTTGGTCCACTCGTGACCCGAAGCGGCAACATAGACTGTGTTGGGGTCTTCCGGGTGGATAATAATCCTTGCGATAGTAAAGGTGTTTTCCAGTCCCATGTGCTGCCAGCTCTTTCCGCCATCTTCAGTCTTCCATACACCACATCCGGCATTGGAGGAGCGGAAGATATTTGCTTCGCCTGTTCCGGCCCAAACGAGGTCAGGGTTGGATTGGCAGACAGCGATATCGCCGATGGTGGAGGTGCCGTAGTTGTCGAAGACCGGTTCGAAGGTGACCCCCTCATTGATACTTTTCCAGATGCCTCCACTGGCCGAGGCGACCCATATGGTGTAGTTTTTTCCGCGGGGTTGTACTGCTTCGATATCGGTACAGCGGCCTGAAATGTTCGTCGGACCGATGAACTGCCATTGGAGGCTATCGAAAGGGGATGCTGCGCGCATTTGTTCATGGGCCTCATATCCCTTAAGTTTTGTATGGCCGTCTGTGACCGGTTTTTTCTGGGAGAAGATGGTGAATGAAAAGAAGATTGTGAGAAGAAGAAGTGCTGGTTTTTTCATGGTGTTGTATTTTGATTGGTAAATTTACGTAAAAAGGCCAAATCATGCACTGATGAATAGGAATGAGTTGTATTTTAAAGTATGCAGCTAATTATTTGACAGATATAGCGAATAGTATTAAATTGGTTGCAAAATTTGTGATACCATGAGATTCAACATTTTTCTTCTTTCACTTCTGGTCGGTACCTTTTATTGTGGTACGCTAAATTCACAGATTCCGGAGGGTGAAATTGTTATTACAGCCAGTTCGACCCTTCCGGCAAGCCGAACGGCAAATTTTTCTCCTGATAATTTGATGGATGGCACCAATTCATCATGGAGCGAGGGAGATCCTGGGAGTGGAGTGGGGGAGTCTTTCGTATTTGATTTCCGGTATTCTGATGAGATGAAGTATGTGGTAATTAAAAATGGATACGGTGTCGAAAAGTATTGGAGGGCCAATGCCAGAATTAAGATGTTGGAAGTAACAGATCAAAACGGGCTTTCGCGGGTGTTGCATCTCGAGGATACACCGCAACTGAGGGCTTATGGTTTAATGGAACTGGAAGAAGATGAGCATGGTATGCTATTTCCGGGAGAGCCACTGTCGGGCAGTTATTATACTTTCGAAATCCTCGAGGTATATGAAGGGGAGAAGTGGCAGGATGCCTGTATCACAGAGATCATGGTAAATGAATGGTATTCTGAGAACTTCCGGATGGATCGGGAGTTTATGTACCAACAAATTTTCATGGAGTATCTGGATGGAACACCGGATGGTAAAGGGACGCTCTATGTTGAATTAGAATGGGACGGTTATGCTCCGGTAGATGTGAATGACGGTTATTATAAAGAGGAGATTGTCTCTGGAGATGGAACTTCTGGATTCAGGGAGTATAGATTGTTTATCAACGAAGCAGCAAAAGATTATTATCTGTTTAGATTTGAGTTTATGCGTCAGCCTGACCAGGCAACCATGGAGGGACGTCATGGGGATTCCGGACCTACATTTGTATACTCTTTTTCTCATGAATTTATGAAGTATGACACGGTGGTGGGTGAATTTTTTATTCTGACACACGATCGCATGAATGAGCTGTTTGATGAAGATCCTGTTGCGGTGCTTTCTGAAATCGCCGGGAAGGATCTTTTGCTACATGAGATTGGTATGCGATATGATAAACCGGAATCTGCCAGGTTTATCTATCCGGCGACCGGTGAGACCGAGTTTGAAGTGCACTTTGTTTGGGATGGTGCGAATTTCAGGTTGGAATAAATGGACAATAGCTGAAACATTTTATTGAATATGATGAGATGGGTGATAGAGAACCAAGAATATTGTTGATTGAAGATAGTTTTGACAGCATGCAGCATGTCACTTCTATATTAGATGATGCGGGTTATTATATTGTCATTTCCCTGAATGGATTTAATTCTTTGTCCTATATTGTCAAGGAAAAATTTGATCTGATCATTCTGGATCTTATGAATTCTGACATGGCGGGGTATGAAATGTTGGCCCAGATCATGGAACGGGGCAGAAACGCTGAGACGCCCGTGGTATTCCTGACAGGTAATGAAGAGAATACAAACCTTATGCAGGGGGTACGATATCCAAATGTCGATTTCGTTAAGAAGCCATTCAGGCGTGAAGAGCTGTTAAACAGGGTGGAGAACCAGCTTGCCCTGCTTCGCAGTAAAGAGGAGCTAAGGGCAGCAAAGATTATCCGTGACAGTATCAACTATGCTTTCAGGATACAAAAATCAATGCTGCCATCTGAAGAAATGTTAAAATTTCTTTTTAGTGATTATTTCATCATTCACCGTCCGCTGAATATTGTGAGTGGTGATTTTTACTGGGCAAGGAGGATGAAAGATCTTATCGTTTTTTCTGTAGCAGACTGCAGTGGACATGGTGTGCCGGGAGCCTTTCTGAGTGTTTTGGGAATCAGCCTGCTCAATGAATTAAGCATGAAGATCAAGGTTGATTATCCCCATGTGATGATGAATAATTTGCGGTTCAGGTTCAAGGAATCCCTGGAACGTTCAGGGATTGAATCTTATCTGTCTGAAGGAATTGACATGGTGATAGGTATGATTGATCTAAAAAGTATGAAATTGTATTCGGCCGGTGCATTTAATTCTATTTTTCATGTGAGGGATGGCGTAATTCATGAAATAAAGGGTGACAGGCAGCCGGTTGGATATTATCCAGTGGAAATGCCCTTTTCACAACAGGTTACGCAGCTTAAGAAAGGAGACCATTTGTTCCTTAGCACGGATGGATTAATTGACCAGTTTGGTGGAGAAAAGGGAAAGAAGGTGCAAGGCCGTGGTTTTTCTTCCTGGTTAATGGAGATGCAGGGTATGGCGATTTCTGAACAACAAGAGGAGTTGACTAAAAAAATGGAAAATTGGATGGCACATGATGGTCAGGTAGATGATATCCTGATCATGGGTATTGAAACGTAGTAAAATTTAAATTCTTTATAATGAAAACTTCATTTTACCTCAGGCTTGGACTGTTAATGTCACTGATTTATTATTCATTGGATGCACTGCTGGATTATTTGATCTTATATGAAAATTTATCATTCCTGGATACATTAGTCCTGAATGTCCCTGTTAATGAGTTGTATAACAGGTTTACTGCCATCTTACTGATTATTGTATCATTGCTACTTATAAGGTTAAATAGCTTGCGGATCGGAAGGACCAGGAGAATCAGGGAAGATGACATTTTTACAGATCTGAACAAAAGTTCGGTCATTGAGCTGGTCGGTCACCAGCTAAAAACTTCCCTGTCCACAATCATAGGATTTTCAAAGTTGATGGATGAAAAGGGGATCAATGAAAAAACACGGTCGATGTACAGCGAGCATGTATATATTAGCAGCACCAACCTGCTTCATCTATTCAATAACCTAATAGATTTGAACCGGTTGATCAACGACCGGTATACAATACTGAAGGAGACCTGCAAGGTAACAAAAATGTTGGGTGACCTCAGGGATAAGTACAAGGAGGATATTGATAACAGACCTACTCAAAAGATCAGCTTGAAAATGAGTGTTCCTGAAGCGTCAAGGAATCTGACTCTTGTAACGGACTGCATAAAGATGCAGAAGATTTTGGGAAGGCTCCTTGAAAATGCTATAAACTTTACACATGAAGGCATTATTGAATTTGGCTATACCATAGAGGATAATACAGTCAGATTTTTTGTGACCGATAAAGGTGGGGGTCTTTCACTTGAAAACCTTGAAAATGCATTTTCGCATTATTCCATCCGTAAAAAAAGTCTTGATGCTATATTTGACCTGGCAGCATTACGTGTAATTGTTGCCAGGAAGCTTGCTGAATTGATTGGAGGAAACCTTTGGTCCGACTCAAAGCTTGGAATGGGATCAACATTCTATTTTTCTACTCCGCTAAGCGGTCATCATGAGGAACTTCAGACGGAAAAACTTGAGGATGGGGGAGTGCCTGACTGGGGTGGTAAGATGGTTTTAGTTGCGGAGGATGTCGAGCCCAACTATTTACTGCTAAAAGAGTTACTTAAACCCACAAAAGTTGAGATGACCTGGGCCCGTAATGGAAGGGAGGCGGTTGAATATTTCAGGGAACATCAGGAAAGTGTGGACCTTATATTAATGGATATCGTTATGCCAGAGATGGATGGTTTTGAGGCCGCAAGGAAGATCAGGGAACTGAGTCAACAGGTACCAATTGTTGGTCAGACTGCCTATTCACTTGAATACGACAACAACCCTGATCAGCTTGTTAACTTTAATGACTACATCACCAAACCGATCTGGTATCATGAGCTGATCAGTAGAATGATCAAATACATATAAAAGGGTCAGGATTATTACTCTCCACTTTTACCGTAATTGGGCAGAACGCGGGCACTTGGATCATTCACATTACAGTTTTCCCAACTTTTGTTTGGCATCCAGAAGTCAGCCACACAATCTGATCTGCCTGGAAAAAAGCTTTCAAAAATCTCCCGGTACATCAATGATTCCTTTGAGATCGGCGTTGCATGGGTATATTTTTGCTTTGCTTTAAGCAGATCTCCGTCGGTATACATCTCGTTGGCATACTCTTTAAGAAAATCAACAACACTGTGTCCGACTGCATCTGAAAAGGCAGCTTTTTCCCTGTAAAGGATCTCCTGGGGCAGGTAATCTCCCTCAAAGGCTTTCCTTAGCAGGTACTTACCAATACCGGTATTATTCATCTTCATTTCCGGTCTGATGGACATCACATAGTCGACAAATTCCAGATCTCCAAACGGAACCCTGGCCTCAAGCCCGCAAGAGGAGATGCTTCTGTCGGCACGGAGTACGTCGTACATATAGATCTCTCTCAACCGCTTTTCTGCCTCCTGCTGAAAAGCCAAAGGGGATGGTGCAAAGTCGGTATATTTGTACCCGAAGATCTCATCGGCTATCTCTCCTGTCATTAAGACTTTTATATCTGTGTTTTCAGAAATATACTTGGAGACAAGGTACATGCCCATGGATGCCCTGATGGTTGTAATATCATAGGTTTCGAGATTGTAAATCAGCGTGCTCAGTGTATCGAAGATTTCTTGTTTTTTGAAGAGCACCTCAGTATGGTCAGTCCCCAGATAATCTGCAACGATCCTCGCGTATTTTGTATCAATTGCATCCACATCAATGCCGACTGCAAATGTTCGTAAGGGCCTTTCACTCATTTTTGCTGCAATGGCGCAAACAAGACTGGAATCAAGGCCGCCACTACACAGAAACCCTACCGGAACATCCGATTGCAGACGTTTTAAAACACCTTCTGTAAGCGTTCTGTTGATGTTATCCAGGACCTGTTCAAGCTCGTGGTCAGCGATTTTTTCAACCTTCGATACATCCTTGTAGCAGATAAATTTATCTCCGTCGTACACATGTCCGGGAGGAAATGGCCTGACCTCTTGGCATAGGGTGCTGAGCGCCTTCATCTCGCTTGCAAACATAATGGATTTGTCGGCTGTATACCCATAAAACATGGGTCTGATTCCAATCGGGTCCCTTGCAGCAAGGTACTTATCCTCTTTTTGGTCGTAAATTACACACACAAACTCCGCATCCAGTCGCCTGGCTGTTTCAAAAATACCCAGCTCCCGGTACATGGGAATAATCACTTCACAATCGGAAGTGGATATGAAATTATATTTCGAATCATAATCGGTTTTTAGTTGGGGATAATTGTATATTTCACCATTACATACAAGGTGTACATTTTCAAACTGCATCGGTTGGTTGCCATCGTCTGAAGTGTCCATTATTTTCAACCTGTGGAATCCCATCCATCCCTTCTCCCTGAAATCAGCATATATGCTATTGTCAGGCCCCCGGTATTTTATCTTTTGAAACTCACTTACCGTCCTCAGACGTGTCATTTTATCACTTCCTGTATACACTGCAAATCCGCACATAGCAAAAATATAAAATATTAAATTAAAATGATTTTAGGGTGTAAAGATATAAAATTATAAGTAAAAACAAGTAAAAAGATTCAAAAATATAGTAATTATAGTTTTTAGATTCTAAATGCATATTAAGCAAAACGGATTAAAGGAAGAAAAACAGGCACCTTAAATGGAATAGTTATAAATAAATGTATATTTTTAGAACCTGGCTGACGGTGAATTTAAGTGCTTCAAGTTGGAGTTTATACATTTCTTATATTTCAGCGGTATTTCCCGAAGTATCGGGACAGGCAGCGAGTTCTCTGCGTTCGGTTCGCACGCTGTCGCCGGGGCCTCCGCCATCCGCGTGCGCTAAAGCTATAGCGGAGGAGCAAGGCTACGGCCGCCGGTGGAAGCTTTAGCGTAGGAGCCCGGGCACCATTGAAAATATTTTTTCTGCGAGGCAACAACCGGAACGAAGTGGAGCTCATGAGGCCGACGAAGGAGGACGAATAACTCACGTGTAGTTAGAACGATATTTATATTATTATATATCAAGTATTTAAATAAATAAAGAATTAATACAAATGAAATCATTTTTTAGAGTGACACAAAACCTGTTTATCAATGGAGCTGTTTGAGCACGCCAAGGAAATTGCAAACACCTACCATAGTCTTCAAAAGAATATATGCCTGATTTTGGAACATGCAGATGCCCAGGGTACATTTATTGAACATCCCTGGGAGAGGTCTGTAGGTTCAGGGATGACATGTGTTATGCAGAGGGGTAAGATCATTGAAAAAGCGGCCGTTAATTTTTCATATGTCAGAGGGAGCATGACTCCTGCATTATCAAAAATTCTCGGAGAGGATGCTGAATCATATGTTGCTACGGGACTCTCTTCAATTGTTCATGCAATGAATCCTTTTCTTCCAGCCATCCACATGAATGTGAGGTATTTCTTACTTGATAGTGGAGCAGAATGGTTCGGTGGCGGAATTGATCTTACACCAGCTTACATTGATATTCCCCAGACAATAGATTTTCATCGTAAACTGAAATCAATTTGCGATGGTTATAACCGTGAGTTCTACCCTGTTTTCAAAGAATGGGCAGATGATTATTTCTTTTTGGATCATCGAGATGAGACGAGGGGAGTGGGGGGAATTTTTTTCGATCGGCAACGACCGGATGCTAAAATGGACAGGAAGCGATGGTTAAGCTTTACTGCCGAACTCGCGAAGGAATATCCTGCTATCTATACCAGATTGATTAACAAAAACGCGGAGAAAAATTTTTCGCAAGAGAACAAAACCTGGCAAAAAATAAGGAGAGGCAGATACGTGGAGTTCAACCTGGTATACGACAGGGGAACACGGTTCGGGCTGGAGAGTGGGGGAAATACAGAATCCATTCTTACCAGTATGCCCCCTGAGGCAGGGTGGGAATTTAATGCTATGCCTGTGGCTAATACTGAGGAACAAAAGACCATTGCGTTTTTAAAAAGAGGAATTGACTGGATCAATTATTCTGCTCCGAATTCCATTAGATAGGCTTTGATAAAATCATCAAGTGCTCCATCCATTACTGCTTGCACATTGCCAGATTCATGGTTGGTGCGAAGATCCTTGACCAATTTATAGGGATGCATTACATAGTTGCGGATTTGTGAACCCCATTCAATTTTTTTCTTTTTTCCCTCGACTTCGGCCTGTTTCTCCCTGCGTTTTTGCAATTCTATTTCATACAGGTGGGATTTCAGGATCCGCAGCGCATTTTCCCTGTTTTTGTTCTGCGACCGTGTTTCAGTATTATCAACTGTTATTCCTGTAGGCAGGTGTTTTACTCGTACACCTGTTTCCACTTTATTGACATTTTGTCCGCCGGCTCCGCCAGACCTAAAAGTATCCCATTTCAGGTCGGCAGGATTTATCACGATCTCAATACTGTCGTCTACCACCGGAGCCACGAAAACAGAAGCAAATGACGTATGTCGGCGGTTGGCAGAGTCGAATGGGGAGAGTCTTACCAGCCGGTGAACTCCCGATTCTCCTTTCAAATAGCCATAGGCATAATCGCCTGTAAATTCCAGGGTAACAGATTTAATGCCAGCCTCATCCCCTGGAAGATAATGCAGCTCCTTTATTTTAAAGTCGTTTCTCTCTCCATAACGGATATACATGCGCATCAGCATTTCGGCCCAGTCGGTGCTTTCCGTACCCCCTGCACCAGGATTGATCTTCACAATGGCGCCCAGAGCATCCTCTTCATTTCGAAGCATATTCTTTAATTCAAGTGCTTCGATTAGTCTTAACGCCTTTTCATACTGCTCCTGCACCTCTTTTTCGCCGCCTTCTCCTTCCTTAAGGAAGTCTGCCAGTACCTTAAGATCATCCACAGCTGCTTCAACAGCCATATAAGCCTTTGTCCAGGTTTTTAGCCTGGATATTTTTTTCATTTGCTGCTCAGCTTTTTCGGGTTCATCCCAAAAGCCGGCAGCCTGTGTAAGTTTCTCCTCTTCTTCGATGGTACGTAATTTGCCATCTACGTCAAAGGTGCCTCCTTAACGCTTCCTGGCGTTCACTGAGGTCCCTGAGTTCATCGGTTGTAAACATCTCTTTGGTTTTTTTGTAAAGATAGCCTTTACCATGGAAGTCGCAAAACAGATAAAAAACAGCTACGCAGATTCATAATTATTTTACTGTATTTTGTACAAGATTGATAGTTAATAATTTTTGTACCTTTGTACAAGGTTTTTCCTTATGAACGGATTGTCTGTGCATTTTGCTACCAGGGCATTCGTTGATTTGATTTTTAAATACAACACTGTCTGATGATAAGAATTTCCTGTTCATTCCTGTTACTACTTCTGTTGACAGCGATCGGCACCGGCTGTAACAGCAAGCCTGAAGACAAGCTCAGCGTAATGGTTGTAGTTGGAGGACACAGTTTTGACACTTTAGAATTTGTGGAGATGTTCAATTCATTTTCTGAATTCGAAACAGATACAGTGATGCAGCCCAGGGCGAACAGACTTATAGGGAGTGATGCTGCTGATGAATATGATATAATTGTTTTTTACGATATGTGGAACGACATTGACAGTACTGAAAAGGCAGGCTATTACAGGTTGTTGGATCGTGGTATAGGTATGGTGTTTTTGCACCACTCTCTGGCAGGAAATCAGCACTGGGAGGAGTTTAGTAAGATCATTGGCGGGAAGTATCATACACCGAAAAGCAATGTCGATTCAATCCGGCATTCAACATATAAGCACGATATTGAGATCAATATACAAATCACTAGGTCTGACCATCCGGTTACCAGGAATATGGCTGATTTTACACTCCTTGATGAAGGATACGGAAACATTGAGGTAAAAGATGATGTAATGGTTATCCTTAAAACTGATCATGAGGACTGTGCGGAAAACGTGGGATGGGTTAATACATACGGCAACTCAAAGGTTGTTTACTTGATGCAGGGACATGACAAACATGCCTATGCCAATGAACATTTCAGAACCTTACTAAAAAATGCCATGCAGTTTGTATACAGGCAGGGCCAATACAATTAGCCTTATTCAATCCTTTTTAAGGAATCGTATATCTCTTCAGATGTGAAACCTCTCTGTGCAGCAAAGCGAAGAATTTTTGCCCTCACGATTGCCTGTTTTATCTCTCCGGCTGATCTGATTTTTTCTGTAATGAGGCGATCAAGAATTTCCTCATATTCTGACCGATCAATCGTCTTCAGTGCATGATCAATCGTTTCTGCCGGTAACTGCTTTCTGCGTAAAGCATAGGCGATCTTCACCCTCCCCCACTTGTTAAACTTCAGCTTATCCTTTACAAAAAACTGAGCATACCTTTTGTCATCGAGAAAATTGTTTTTTTTCAGATAGCTGATCACCTTTTCAGCTGCTGCCTCATTTAATCCCCAGGCAAATAGTTTTTCTTTTACATCGCGACTGCACTTTTCAGCAGAACTACATAGTTTTGCTGCCTTTGCAACTGCTTTTTCATATTCAGACATGGTTATTTCACCTTTTAGTTTTTCTTTGCCAAGAATAAAGTAAGGGTTTTCTCAGCTAAATTGAATGATGTTATAATGATTCTATAAGGATCATTTCATGATTTTTATAAATCTGTCTTTACCATGGATATCTTCTAAAAGCTCTGCATCTTTATAGCCAGCATCCAGGAATAACTGTTTTGTTTCATTGCCAAAATTCTCATTGATCTCAACCCAGATCTCCCCACTGTCTGACAACCTGTTTTTTGAAAATTTAATAATTTCTTTGTAGAAGACAAGCGGATCATCGATGGGGACATAGAGGGCTAGATCAGGTTCATAATCTGTTACATTGGGCAACATTGAAAGCTTGTCTGCAGGGGTAACATAGGGAGGATTACTTATGATGATATCGTATGGATCTTCTTGAGGAGCGGTTTCTGTTTCGAAAATACTTTGATGTATAAAATTCACTTTAACATGATTGAGCAGTGCATTTTTTTTTGCAAGCCTGAGTGCTCCTGCATCTATATCCATGGCACTCACTATACTGTTGGGAATATAATGGGCCAGAGCAATAGCAATACATCCACTTCCACAACCAATATCAATGATGCGAGGATTCCCGACTTTGTTTTTCGACAGAATCCGGGAAACCAGTTCTTCTGTTTCGGAACGGGGAATTAAAACCTGCTCATCGACTAAAAATGAAAGATCCATGAAAGAGGTCTGGCCCAAAATGTATTGAATGGGTCTGTTTTTCTTTAATTCATAAACAATTTTAGTAATTTCGGACTGTGTTTTACTGTTGATCTGTACGGAGGGTTCTTTTAGTATGGCATATTCGTTGAAGCCAACATGCTCCAGGATCAGCCTGGTTGTTGAAGCTGCTTCATTTTCAGAAAAAAGCTTCGACAATTGAGCAACCAGAAAGCGTCTGATTTCAGATATGGTTTTAGACCCATTGTTCATCATTTCAAAGATAAGAATTAACTGGTGCCGGAAAGAGAGTTCGTTTTTTTTGTTTTTCTTACATACTTTACCTGTTGTGATGCATTCACGGGATGAGATATATATGCGTCGGTGTTTTGAACTGGCTTCACATGGCTTGGGAAATACGAGAACCAACCCTCTTGTAGGTTCTGTAATTGTTCATAATAACAAGATCATCGGAGAAGGTTATCACCATGAATATGGGGGTCCGCATGCAGAGGTTAATGCTATTCGCAATGTAAAAGACAAATCACTGTTGGCGAATTCAACGATATACATTAATCTTGAACCATGTTCACATTTTGGCAAGACACCTCCATGCAGTACCCTTATTCTGAAATACAATATTCCGAGGGCCGTAATTTCAAATAGTGATCCTTTTCCGAGTGTAAGCGGCAGAGGTATTGAAGCTTTGAAAAATGGGGGAACAGAGGTGAAATATGGTATGCTTGAAGATGAGGGAGCGCACCTGAACAGGCGTTTTCTTACTTATCACAGAAGAAAACGTCCGTATATAATTCTCAAATGGGCCGAGACTTCCGATGGTTTTATAGATATTGAGAGACAAGAGGGAGATCCTGTGGGCACAAACTGGATCACAGATGAGATTGCCAGAACGCTGGTGCATAAATGGAGGTCTGAGGAGGCCGGGTTGATGGCCGGTACTAATACAATTATAGCAGATAATCCAAAGTTGAATGTAAGGCGTTGGAAGGGCAACAGCCCCCTGAGAATTACATTCGACAGAAACGGGCGGATTCCTGAATCAGCAAATATTTTAGATAACAGTCAGGATACACTGGTTTTTACATGTCAGCAGGAAAAGTACTCTGGTAAGACCAACAGCGTACTGATTGACCATGATTACCGTATGGAAGATATTTTGGATGAGCTCTATGACCAAAAAGTTATTTCAATTCTGGTTGAAGGCGGACAGCTGATTCATCAACTGTTTATCAAATCAGGATTATGGGATGAGGCAAGGGTATTTAAGGGCCGTATGGTGTTTTCACACGGAGTGAAAGCTCCGGTAATACATCAATCAGCAGCCGAGGTTTTACAATTTGAAAACAGCGAGTTGAGTGTTTTTTTTAATAATAAGAACAGTTAGTCCATAGGTTATTGGCAGTTAATGTATTATTCATGTATATTTGTGTAATAGGTGGATACTATGAGTAACTAAAATCTTTTTTTTACGTAAAATTTAAAAAACACCAAACAAATGAATCGCATAGCATCAATTTTAGCAATTATGCTCATTGCTGCAACAACAGTTGTTGGACAATCGGCAAGAAAGTACTTCAAGGCTGGAGAGGACTTTTATGATGTAAATAAGTTTGAAGATGCCATCAAGCAATTCACAAATGCCATTGAATTGGATCCGGAGCATTACAAAGCTTATATAGCAAGGGCTACAGCTTATGAGCGTATTCATGAATATGCAGAAGCCGCTGAAGATTATGAAAGGGCATTGGTCTTCAGGGATAGAGATGTAGAGATGCACTATCTGGCTGGAAAAGCATATTATAATGCCGGGAATTATGGTTCAGCACTTGCAAAGCTCAACCATGCAATTAATAAAAAATCGAATTATCTTGAGGCTTATCAGACAAGGACCCAGGTGTATATTGCCCTGGAGAGATACCAGGAGGCATTGGATGATTGCAAAAACGCCTTGCGTCATAAAGAAGATGCATTGAATTTTTATAATCTTGCACGGGTATATGAAAGTCTTGAGTTGTATGATGAAGCTGAGGATGCTTATCAGAAATCCATCAAAAAGAACAACAATATGGAGGAGGTACATCTCTCCTTTGCGAAACTTGTGTTTTCGCGTGAAAAGTATGACCTCTCCATGGCATCAGTTAATCAGGCTCTACGCATTAATTCCCGGAGCAAGGAGGCTCTAATATTACGAAGTCGCATCCATGCAGAGAGGATGAATATCATGCAGGCTGTAAACGATATTTCTGAAGCTTTGATCATTTACAGGGGTGATCCTGAGTTGCACGCATTGAGGGGAGACTTTTACCAGATGCTCAGCAGGCATTCTGATGCCATCGTAGATTATACTTTTGCTATCGAGGCGGGAGATACCTTGGCGGATATCATCTATAAAAGAGCCAGCTCGTATGAAAATATCCGAGACTTTAAATCTGCTATGAAAGATTATGATAAGCTGCTGGAGTTATCAGCTTATGATGGAAACGCGCAAAGGTTGCTTGCTCAAGCGAATGAGCGCATGTTTGAGATCAATCGAGAAAAAAACAAACCGGTAGTAAAGCTGATCGAACCTCTATCACACAGTGACAAAACGCTACATATTCCCAAAGATTTAAACGTCATCCCGCTGAAGGGTTTTATTATGGATGAGAGTGATATCAAATCATTAAAAATTAATGATTTTACCGTTTTGCCCGCGAAAACGGAGGCGGGATATGAGTTCCTGGCCAGCATCAATCTGCGCGATTCCGATCAGATAATCGTGGAGGTTTCTGATGTATATGACAATGAAGAGACAGCTGTATTCAATTTAATCAGGACAGAAACCGAAAAACCGAAGGTGAATATTATAGCTCCCTATGCATCGGATAACAATACCATTTACCTGGATTCTGATGATCCGGTTATTTACGTCGAGGGTAAGATCGCCGATGAAAGCATGATTAAATCGATTTATATTGACGATGTGGCAGCCAGCTATGTGCCTTCAGATCTTAACCCTGTGTTTTCTGCAAGGGTAAGGGTGGAGAACCGCAGCAGATTTTCTGTTAAAGCTGAAGATGTGTATGGCAACATCGCTGATGTAGAATTCTCAATTAACAGGGAGGCTGCCAACTATAGTGACAATCCAATGGGAAAAACCTGGGCAATCTTTATTGAAAATTCAAAATACGACCATTTTGCCAGTCTGGAGGGACCGACCAAAGATGTTACATTGATGAAATCTGCACTTATAAAATACCAGGTCCATAATTTCATTCACAAGAAAGATATGACCAAAGAGGCTATGGAGCGGTTTTTTTCTATTGAATTGCGGGATCTATTGAGAAGCAATATGGTTAATTCGATATTGATATGGTACGCCGGCCATGGTAAATTTGTAAATGAAACGGGTTATTGGATTCCGACCGATGCCCGGCGGGATGATGAATTTACCTATTTTAACATTAATGCACTGAAGGCATCCATGCAATCCTATCCGGAAATGGTGACACATACACTGGTTGTTACTGATGCTTGTGAGTCGGGACCAAGCTTTTACCAGGCAATGCGGTCCACAAATGAGATCAGGAGCTGTGACGATTGGGAAGCTACCCGCTTTAAATCCTCTCAGGTTTTATCCTCTGCAGGATATGAGCTGGCCAGTGATGATAGTCAATTTACACGGACTTTTGCCAATACACTGGCAAATAACCCGGATGCCTGCATCCCGATCGAAAGTATTGTTCAAAAAGTTACCACCGCTGTGACTGGCAGGAACCAGCAAAAGCCACAATTCGGTAAAATTGCCGGGCTGGAAGATGAAAATGGCACATTCTTCTTTATACCGAAAGATTATTAAATATGATATCTAATAAGATTAGAGAGATTATTCGTCCAGACGGACGAATAATCTTTTTTTTCCTGATGCTCTCAGTAGGAAATCTTCTTTCCCAACAGTATTATTTCGATAAATATAGTGTTTCCCAGGGGCTTGCCCAATCTACTGTTTACAGTATTCTCCAGGACAGGAGCGACAATTATTGGATGGGAACACAGGCTGGGCTTTCGCGATTTGATGGAGTTGCCTTTACGAATTATACTGCTGAGGACGGAATAGCACAAGGCGGTGTGAGAGCAGTATTTGAGGATTCCCATGGAAACCTCTGGGCCGGACATGATGGGGGAGGAATCACAAGATATGATGGTAACAGATTTGAGAAACTTGATCATTTGGAACTTCATCTGAAATCTAATATTACAACCATCCTTGAAGATGCTGAGGGTAATTTGTGGATCACTTCTCAGGAAACAGGTGCCGCAATGATCAAAAATCCAGGTGCGCCATTGGATTCTATCCGCTATGAGATGTACCTGGGTCGCAGGCTTTCAGACCGCATCTTTGGTAGTATGCTTTCGGATGACGGATCGCTTTATTTTGTTACGGATCCTGTAGTAAAAAAATTTAACAAGGATAGTTTACTGTTTAAAAATCTGGAGATAAATGGGATCCCCCGCTTCTTTGCTACTACATGTATTCTTGAAGACAGCAGGAAAAATTTCTGGTTTGGAACCTATCATGGCGGACTGTACAGGTATCTTCCTGAAGATGATGACACTAAAATGTATGATCTGATTAAATTGGGAATGACCTCCAATTGGATCAGCGCTTTGTTTGAGGACAGGTATGGAAATATTTGGATTGGCACCTGGGGCGGCGGCGTAGCGAGGATGGATAGAGATGGTAAGGTTACAGTTTTTGATAACCGGAATGGAATGCCTGGTAATAAGATTTGGCAGATCATGGAGGATATGGAGGGCAATATAATTTTTGGCACAAATGAGCATGGAATGTGTGCATTTAAGGGGGATTATTTTGTCTCCTGGTTTGCAGATGACGGGCTCATAAATTCTCAGGTTTTTGCCATTGATCAGGTTTCTGACGGTAGTTTTTGGGTAGGTACCAACGAAGGGATATCTATTCTTAAAACCGGTGATCAGGGGGGTGAGATCAATGATTTTTATAAGCTTAGGGGTAACAGGGTAAGGTTTATTGCTGAGGATAAAAATGGTAATAAATGGATAGGTGCAGACGGACAGGGGGTTTTTACATACACCTCAAGTGGTAATTTTCGGTTTGAGCCGATTATCAATAGTAATATTCCACATGGCCAGATTACCGGCCTGGAGGTTGATGAGCAGAATAACCTATGGATAGGGACCCTTGACGGATTGGTATATTATGAAATCGATCACCGGAAGATCAGCAGGCTGACACAGGTGAGCGGATTGAAGGGCAATGAAGTATCAGCCGTTTTCTCCGACAGCAAAGGAAGGCTCTGGGTAGGAATAAACGGACAAGGGATCAACATCATTGAAGGATCTGACTTCAGAACAGTAGATTTGAAGATGAATGTTACTCCTACCTGTTTTACGGAAGATAAAAATGGAGTAATATGGATCGGTACCGAAGGAAGAGGTGTATTGGGATACAGCACCGAAGAGGAGAGGGTAGTAAAACATTTGACAGTCAGGGATAACGACCTTCTTGCTAACCTGATCAACCTGCTAAATTGTGACAACAATAATTTTATTTATATAGGCACAAATAAGGGACTTAATAAATATGACCAGAAAAGCGGAAAGGTATTTGGGTTCACCAGAAAAAGTGGTTTTGTGGGAATTGAAACAAAGCAGAATGCAACTTGTCTTGATAATCAGGGAAATATATGGTTTGGAACAGTTCAGGGCGTAACCAGGTATAATCCGGAACTTAAATACAGGGATGTGATTGAACCATTGACACATATTACGGGATTAATGGTAAATTATAAACCCCATCCCATCTCAAAGGATATGACACTCTCTTACAGACAGAATTCACTGATCTTCGATTATCGTTGCATCACACTGAATCCTGAAGCTGTACAATATCAGATTATGCTCGATGGAATTGATATTGACTGGCGTCCCCCCGATAGTTATACACAGGTGAATTATCCGGCACTCCCTCCTGGGAAATACACATTTTATGTTAAGGCGAAGAATAGCGATGGTGTATGGAATGATCCTCCGGTATCGCTAAGCTTTCAGATTAAGCCACCATTTTATCTGACCTGGTGGTTCATTCTCTCCTGTGCAATAGCGCTGGGGGCGATCATCATTTCCTATATCAAGGTGAGAGAGCGCGCATTGATAAAAGAGAACCGGATACTGGAAGACAAGGTACGGGCAAGAACACAGGAAGTGGTTGCTCAGAAAGAGGAGCTGGCTCAAAAGAATAAGGATATCACGGACAGTATACGTTACGCGAAGCGGATACAATTTGCTATTCTTCCTCCAAAATCACCTTTTCCTGAAACGTTTATCCTGTTTAAGCCCAAAGATATTGTAAGTGGTGATTTCTATTGGTTTACTGAGGTTGAAGGGAGGGAGTTCATTGCAGCCGTGGATTGCACCGGACATGGTGTTCCGGGAGCTTTCATGTCGATCATTGGCCACAATTCCCTGAACAAGATCGTCAACCAGTATGGAATTCTTGAGCCAGGCAAAATTCTTACGGAATTAAACAAGGAGGTTGTTTCGACACTGCACCACACAAGTGAAGATGGTGATGTGTACGATGGCATGGACCTCTCGCTGATTACTTTTGACAAGAAAAACATGGAAATCAAGTTCGCGGGAGCCTATAATTCATTATACATAGTCAGGGAACATGAACTTGAGGAGATTAAGGCCGATCGTCAGCCAATTGGTTTGGGTGGTATACAGAACAAAGAGTTCAATACGGTTATTATGAAGGTAAAAAAGGGTGACATGATTTACCTGTTCTCAGATGGTTATGCTGATCAGTTTGGAGGAGAGAGACTGAAAAAATTCAAATCGAAAAACATGAAGGAGCTGTTAACAAAAATCGCAGGAGAATCAGTAGAACGACAGCATGAGATACTTGATGAATCCATAGAGAAGTGGCGGGGAAATATTGAGCAGGTTGACGATATACTTGTTATCGGTCGGAGGGTTTAACACGGCCCAGGTTGGTTTCTACTGCAGCATATTTAATCGCTTCAGGATCCCAGTCAGGCTCGTTTTCTATCAGCTCCAGTACCTCTGACGGTTCAATAGCCACTTGCCAGATCTTGCCATGAAGCGGTCGCATGAATCTCTGGTTAATCATCTCATTAAAAATGACTGATCTATGCCCGGACTTGAAGCAGCAAAAACACAAACTTTATTCATTTTTCCGATAAAAAAATACCGCACAAGATTATTTTCATTGTATCGTCTGCCGCGGTATCTTCACTTTTACAAAGACCGTTAAAGTAACGCTTCAAGTTTATTTACTAATGCGCTTTTCGGGACGGCACCTACTTGTTTATCAGCTATTTCACCATTCTTGAAAAACAAAATTGTGGGAATGTTTCTGATTCCATATTTCTGTGTAACACCGGGATTGTTATCTACATCCAGTTTTGTTACAACAGCTTTTCCATTAAAATCAGTACCAATCTCTTCAACAATCGGTCCAACCATGCGACAAGGACCACACCATTCTGCCCAAAAATCAACTAACACAGGTTTGTCTGATTTTAGCACCAATTCTTCGAAATTACTGTCAGTTACTTCTAAAGCCATATCTTATCATTTGTTTAAGTGAATACCCAATTATAACACAAAAATAACTTAAAATGTTTATCAGACCAACTTGAAATTCAGATCAGGCATATCATTCAGAAAATCTATAAATTCGTTGGTGATTTCAACCTGCTTACTTCTGCTGAAAAGGTTAACCTTGATATTGTCCTCGGGGTCAGATATATTTATTTTTAACATTTTACCTTCAGAGGGTACAGTGAACTGTTCCAGTTCATTGATCAGTTTTTCATTGACTGAAGTCAAGGGTATGTCCAGGTCGATGGCTTTAACCAGTTTTTCCCTCACTTCAGCCATCAGGTGAATATGTTTGATTTTCAGAGAATAAACGATCTTTCCCGGCTCGTCCCGCGGTCTCCATTCATTCACGGAAGCCCGAATAAGTAATGCAATCTCCGGGTTGAAAAAATGTTTAAATTTCACATAATCATCTCCACGCAACCTGATGGTAAATGATTCTGTGAAATCTTCAATCATCGCCATCAGGTATGGCTTATTTCTCCATTGGTCGACGGTATCCCTGATGGTCTTCACAATTCCGCAAAAGGTAAAATCCCTGCCAGAAAGAGCCTTCATATCTTTCATTTCGTGAAGGTTTGTTGTACAGAATGAGTTAATCTCTGTTTTAAAGCGGTCCAGGGGATGGGCTGTCAGGTATATCCCGATCAGTTCCTTTTCGCGGTTGATCTTATCGAGTAGGTGCCACTCATCAATGTCGGGGGGGGTAGGCTTGGCAATGGTGCCCTGGTTCATCTCTCCGAAAAGATTTTGTTGTGGTGTGGTTTTTTCAAACTGATGCTTGTTTCCATATTTGATCAATCTTTCAATGAAGGTTGCTTCATTTTCCTCAACTTCAATATATTGCCGTCTATTGATTTCGCCCAGTGAGTCGAAAGATCCTGAAATGGCCAGGGCCTCCATAGTTTTTCGGGTGATGGATGGGAGTTTATTTCGCTCCACGAAGTCATAGATGTCGAGAAAATTGCCATTTTTCTTTCTCTCTGCCACCATCATCTCAACGGCAGATTCTCCAACACCTTTAATGGCGCCCAGCCCAAACCGAATGTCACCATTTTTATTGACTGTAAATTTCAGTGTGCTTTCATTGACACATGGACCCAGAACCGAGATCCCCATTCTACGGCATTCCTCCATAAAAAAACCGATCTTCTTGATATCACTAATATTCCGGCTGAGTACGGCAGCCATAAAATGAGCCGGATAATGCGCTTTAAGGTAGGCAGTCTGATAGGAGACATAGGCATAACAGGTGGAATGTGATTTATTGAAGGCATATTGTGCAAAAGCCTCCCAGTCTTTCCATATCTTTTCCACGATATTTTTATCGTATCCATTTTTTCCACATCCATCAATGAATTTCACCTTCAGCTCATCCATCATTTTCCTGATTTTCTTGCCCATAGCTTTCCTGAGTGAATCGGCCTGACCCCCGGTAAAGCCAGCCAGTTTTCTCGAGAGCAACATCACCTGTTCCTGATAAACAGTGATTCCGTATGTGTCCGTTAGATACTCCTCCATCTCCTCCAGATCATAACGGATCCTTTCTCTGCCATGCTTACGCCTGATAAAACTGGGAATATACTCCATCGGTCCCGGGCGGTAGAGTGCATTCATGGCAATAAGATCTTCGAATCTATTGGGTTGAAGATCACGCAGGTGCTTTTTCATACCGGCCGATTCAAACTGGAATAGCCCGGTTGTCTCTCCTTTGGCGTATAATTCAAACGTCTTCTGGTCATCCAGCGGCAGATGTTCTATATCGACTGTTTCACCGGAGGATTCCCTGATATTTTCGATAGTGTCCTTGATAATGGAAAGTGTCTTCAGTCCCAGGAAATCCATTTTGAGCATTCCTGCATCTTCCACATGTTTACCGTCATATTGGGTAACCAGTAAATCGGTTTCCTTTGAAACACATACGGGTATATTTTCAGTTAGATCATTTCTTCCTATGATAATCCCGCAGGCATGAAGTCCGGTTTGCCTAACCGATCCCTCCAGGGTTTCTGCAAATTTTAAGGTGTTTACAACCAATGGGTTTTGAGAATTTTTCTCCTTGCGCAACTCTTCAACCTCTTCGAAGGCCTTCTTGAGTGAAGTGCCAGGTCTTTCAGGCACCAGTTTTGCAAGGCGATCGGCCTCAGGCAGGGGGAGTTTTTGTATTCTTGCAACGTCTCTGATTGCCATCTTTGCTGCCATCGTGCCAAAGGTAATGATATGAGCAACCACATGATGGCCATATTTTTCGACCACCCATCTCAACACCAAATCACGCCCGTCTTCATCGAAATCAATATCAATATCGGGCATCGAAATCCTGTCGGGATTCAAAAAACGTTCAAACAGAAGGTCATATTTGATTGGATCTATATCGGTGATTTTAAGGCAGTAGGCAACAGCCGAGCCTGCCGCAGATCCTCTTCCCGGACCAACAGAGACCCCCATTTCTCTGGCTGTTGCAATAAAATCCTGTACAATCAGGAAATAGCCAGGGAAGCCCATTCGCTTAATAGTATTCAGCTCAAAGTCAAGCCGTCCTCTAAGATCTTCTGAAACGGTTTCATACCTTGTCTCCGCTCCCTTGTACGATAGATGTCGCAGATAATCATCTTCGTTTTTGAATTCATCAGGGATCTTGAAATGGGGCATGATTGGATTTGAGCTCAGATCATAGTCTTCTATTTTCTCAGCGATCTCCATAGTATTCATAAGGACTTCGGGCAGATCGCTAAAAAGTTCACGCATTTCCACCTGTGTTTTAAACCATTCCTGTTGGGTGTATCGCATTCTGTTGGGATCGTCCAGGTCTTTGCCGGTACTCAGGCAAATAAGGTGATCGTGTGCTCCTGCATCCTCCTGGTTAATGAAGTGGACATCATTGGTAGCGATACATTTTATATTATGCTTCTTTCCCAGCTGAAGTAACGTCCTGTTGACATAAACCTGGTCATCGAATATCCTTCGGTTCATCTCCGGATCCGCTGATGGATGCCTCATCAGTTCAAGATAAAAATCATCTCCGAATACCTCCTTGTATTGTAATATGATCTTTTCTGCATGATCGACGGACTGTTTCATGATTGCCTGGGGGATCACCCCACCCAAACATGCCGTTGATACGATAATATCACTGCTGTATTCTTTCAGAGCTTCAAAATCGATCCGCGGCTTGTAATAGAATCCTTCCGTCCAACCTTTGGAGACAAGCTTTATAAGGTTGTGGTATCCTTTTTTTGATTTTGCCAGCAGCACCAAATGGTCGTTACCATCCAGGTTTTTGTCCTCCTTGATGAGTCTTGATCTCGTTGCTACATATGCCTCAACACCTATGATAGGCTTAATTCCCCTTTTCTGTGCTTCCCGATGGAACTCTTTTACGCCAAACATGTTGCCGTGATCTGTAATAGCAACAGCCTTCATGCCGTCATCCACTGCTTTGCTGATAAGCGCCGGAATATTTGCTGCTCCATCGAGTATGGAGTACTGGGTGTGTACATGCAGATGACAGAACTGAGCGTCTTCAGCTAATATATCTGATTCGGAAACCACTGTATTTACTCTTTCATGGGGCTGTTCGTCAGCAGCATGTGATTCTATTTTGATTTCGAAGGGAGATACCTGTTCCTGATGCAACTCCAGGAATGCCTTATGCTCTTCGGGGGGGATCTGAAGTTGTTCCGGAGAGATGATCCTTCTTCGATATAGCTCAAAAAATGTACGGGCAGTTGCATTTACATCGGCAGAAGCATTATGTGCCTCTGCAAAAGAATCTGAAAAAAGAATGGTATATAACTCTTCCAGTTTTGGTGATTTATACCTGTTTCCTCTTCCGGGAAGTTTGCAGAAGTTGCGGGTTAGCTCCATGGTACAAACTGATGGCGTTACCAGCAACTTGTTTTCTATACCTGAGCGAATAAATTCAGCCGCTGTAATGTTGAGATCGAATTTGACATTGTGACCGATGATAAATGAGGAGCTTTCAATCGACCTGGCAAATTTCTTTAAAGCCTCTTGAATGGTTATGCCCGAGGCCATGGCTACCTCTGTGGAGATACCATGGACTTTTTCAGCGGCATAAGGTATTTCAAAACCCTCCGGACGAATTATAATATTCTCAACCTCCAGTAATTTTCCTGTTCTATCATGAAGCTGCCATGCAATTTGAATAACCCTTGGCCAGTTGCTGAGCTCCTCGATAGAAGCGTTATCTCTCAAGGGAAGCCCCGTGGTCTCTGTATCAAATATTAAAAACATAACAATCCGGAATAGATATAATCAGTTAATAATCAAACAAATGTAATCTGAGGTGTAGAATTATAAAGGTATGGTATTTGGATGTAAAATGGCTGTATTGTTAATAAGTTTTCACAATAGAATAGCGACTTTTTTATCAGGCGCAATAGGAAATTTACCTATTAAGGACGGGACAGGTCCCCGATAAATGCGGGGCAGGCTATGCACTTGAACTTTATGAACCAGCCACTTAACTCTACGGACAAACTAATTATATACGGGTAAATGGTTCAATAGAAGTTTTTTATGAATAATTATATTGTATATTTAACCGGAAAGACTACCTTTGCAGCCACGTTTTTTGAAAGTATTTATTAATATTTAATTTAAAAGAGTATGCCTGTTAAAATCAGATTAGCGCGACGAGGTCGTAAATTTTCAAAAATCTACTCTATAGTAGTTGCTGATAGCAGGGCGCCACGGGATGGTAGATACATTGAATCCTTGGGACAATATGATCCCAATACAAATCCTGCTACCATAATTCTTGACTTTGACAAGTCACTGGAATGGTTGCAAAAAGGCGCTCAACCTACAGATACCTGTAGAGCTATCCTTTCCTACAAGGGAGTGATGTACAAGAAGCACCTTCTGGAAGGTGTAAAAAAAGGAGCTTTTGATGAAGCTGAGGCTGAAAAGCGGTTTCAGAAATGGCTGACCGAAAAAGAGAGTAAGATCCTGGACAAGGTTGAAAAGCTTAAGTCAGGTGAAGCAGATTCAAAAAAGGCTCGATTGGCCGCTGAAACCAAAGTAAGGGAAGAACGGCAAGCTGAAATTGAAAAGCAGCGGGCTGAATTGCTGAAAGAGGAGACAGCTGCATCAGAGCCGGAAGAGGCCGATGAGGAAGTTCAAGATGAAGCATCTGGTAAAGAAGAACTTAAAGCCGAAGAGGTGAAGCAAGAGGAACCGAAGGAAGAACCCAAAGCTGAAGAGGTGAAGAAAGAGGAACCGAAGGAAGAACCCAAAGCTGAAGAGGTGAAGAAAGAGGAACCCAGGGAAGACCCCAAGGCTGAAGAGGTGAAGAAAGAGGAACCCAGGGAAGAACCCAAAGCTGAAGAGGAGAATGATAAATAACTATTAATTCTGAAAGCATGTCTTACCAGGGGAGCCATATTGGAACCCTGATCAAACCACACGGTTACAAGGGCGAGTTGCTTTTGAAAGGAAAACCTGAGATACTCAGGGAACTTAAACTAGGGATTCCGCTGTTCATTGAGTTATCCGGACAGCTGGTCCCTTTTTTTGTTGAGGAGTTCTCCCATGATCTGTCGGGCGAAAAATGTATAGTCCGTTTCGGGTTCATTGAATCGGATGTTGAGGCCCGCAGGTATACTGGTTGTGAAGTATTTAATTCTGCTGTTTCCCAAGTAGATCGCCGGTCTGAAATACTGGATGTCAAGGAGTATAAGGGTTTTACTGTCATCGATACAAAGAAGGATATAAAGTATACCGTAGCAGATTACTATGATAATCCCGGGAACCCGGTTTTGCTGCTGGAGAGAAAGGGAAATGAAGTGATGCTGCCGGTTAATGCCGATTTTATTCTTTCGGTCGATATTTCCCGAAAAACGATCAAGGCAGCCTTTCCCTCCGGGTTGGTATGATGCCCTGGCATGGTGGGATGGTTTAATATCTCATTTAATTTTCGAAAATATTTAATTGCAGACTATTTTCTGATGATATTTATCTCTCCACCAATGCCAAGTTTTATAATGGAGGATGGTTTTGCCCTGGTATAATCGTCCTGTCTCCAGTTCACAGTATAATCTACTTTTTCGCGTATTGATTTATTGATCTCAAAAAAATTTGCAGGAGCAGAGTGGCCCGATAAATTTGCGGAGGTTGAAACAACCGGTTTCCTGAACCTTGAGATAAGCTGTGTACAAAAGTCATCTTTCGTAATCCGGATGCCAATGGTTTGGTCTCGGCCAATCAAATTTTTCGCCAGGTTTTTTGCTGCCGGATAGATGATCGTAAGCGGATCAACAGCAGCCTCAATCAGCTCCCATGCGATCTCCGGAACTGTAGTTACATAAGATGCAAGAAGAGCTTCTGTGTGGATCAGCGCCAACATGCTTTTTGTATCAGCACGTTCCTTGATGGCATAGACCTTTGCTACTGCCGCTTCATTCGTAGCATCGCATCCGATTCCCCAAATTGTATCGGTGGGGTAGAGTATTACTCCTCCCTCTTTCAGTACTTTTAATGCACTGTTTATTTCCTTTCTTATATCAGACATTCTCTGTATACTTTAATCAATTCCGGGATGGTCTCCTCTTCCCTGAAATGAAGTGCATGCCGCGCACCCTCTTCTACCAGTTTTTGTCTAAGTCCCCGGTCCTCGATCAACCGCCGGATGGACTCCGCCAGCTGATCAGCATCGCCAGCATCAATAAACAACCCTCCCTTTCCGGCCGTCTCTTCCAAACAGCCTCCACGGGTAGTGATTACCGGAATGCCTGAATTCAAGGCTTCCAGCACAGGAATGCCAAAGCCCTCATAATGACTAGGATAGATAAATGCTTCGGCCTGCTGATAGATAGCGGGAAGATCGGAGTTGCTTATATGATGATAAAAATGGATGTTGTTAACACAATGTTGTTCGATGTATTGCCGGACCTTTACATAATAAGGAGTTTTTCCGCCGATGGCAACAAGGGGCATGTCAATCTTGTTTTCATGGATTGCGCGAACGATTGTCAGAAGATCCTTTCTCTCTTCTATGGTTCCGACATAAAGCAGATAATTGGCGGGCAGGTTGTATTTTTTCCGGATGATCGTGCGCTGTTCATCCGTTTCTCTGTGGTAAAACCAGGGGTTACATCCCTGGTAAAGCACCCTGATCTTATCTTCATCTGCATCGAAAAGTTCCAGTAAATCTTCCTTGGTTTGTCTGCTTATGGCAATGACTCTGTCAGCATTCTTCACCGCGTTCCTCACCTTTTTTTCATAGATACGCCTGTCTATGGGTGGATATAATCCTGGAAGTCGCATAAAGATCAGGTCATGGATGGTAACGATACTTTTCACTTCTGTTCTTTCAATACCAACCGGGATTTCATTTGAGAGGCCGTGATAAATCTCGATCTTCTCCTTTGCCAGTTGGTTTCCCAATCCATAGGTTCGCCAGTAACTTTTCAGCTGACTGCCCCATATTGTTGAAGGAAGGCGAACCGTTGCGTTTTTGGGAGGACTGTAGATTACGTGTTTTCCCTTTGAGGGGGTGTATAGGAAATGGTCGTTTTCAGGGAACAGTCTGCAAAGGGCATTGATAGTGGACCGACTATAATTCCCTAAGCCGGTGTTGTTGAAAAAGGCTCTTTTTGCATCAAATCCGATCCGCATCAGACAGCAACATTATATTCGCGCAGTGCATCGTTGAGCGAAGTTTTCAGATCAGTGGAGGGTTTGCGTTTACCAACAATAAGTGCACAGGCTACCTGGAAATCGCCTGCTGGGAAGGATTTGGTATACGACCCGGGAATCACTACGGAACGGGCCGGGACGATGCCCCTGTACTCTATCGGTTCGGTTCCCGATACATCGATGATTCGTGTCGACTGTGTGATGACCACGTTGGCACCCAGGACCGCTTCGCTTTCGAGCCTCACACCCTCCACAACGATACTGCGTGAACCGATAAAACAACCGTCCTCAATAATTACAGGTGCAGCCTGAACGGGCTCCAGTACACCGCCGATACCAACACCGCCACTCAGGTGAACATCTTTTCCGATCTGGGCACACGATCCGACAGTGGCCCATGTGTCGACCATTGTTCCTGAATCAACAAAAGCCCCTATATTGATATATGAAGGCATCATGATCACCCCCCGGGAAATGTAGGATCCATACCTTGCTATGGCATGCGGTACCACACGAATGCCCTTTTCCATGTATCCCCTTTTAAGTGGGATCTTATCGTGAAACTCGAATGGAGGAACCTCAATTGTTTCCATCTTTCTGATTGGAAAATAGAGGATAACGGCCTTTTTTACCCAGTCATTCACCTGCCATTCAATTCCCTTTTTTTCAGCAACCCTGAGAATGCCGTTATCCAGCATCTCTATTACTTCACCAATGGTGTTCTGAACGCTTTGCTCTTTGAGCAGTTCCCTGTTATCCCAGGCTTCTTCTATAATATTTCTTTGTTCCATGAAGTTATTATTTTGGCTGCAAGAAAATGGAGACTTCTTACAAGCCACTTGTAAAAATACATAGTTTTCTTTCAAGGACTATTTATAAGTTGCGAAAATAACTAAAATATTCAACCCCTTCAAAACTTCTCTGTATGCCCGGTCAGGAAGACAACCTATGGGATCTCAGAGATTTTACAGTTCTTCCGCCAAGGTAGATAAGCACCAGGCTGAAAATGATTGTTGCCCCAGAGGGGATATTGAGGTAGTAGGAGACGATCAGTCCTGCCAGCGCACCGATAAAACCGATTATAACTGACCAGAAAAGGATTCTGCCAAAGCTGTTTGTAAAGAGATTGGCGGTGTTCTGTGGGATGGTCAGCAGACTGAGCACAAGAATGATACCGGCTACACGGATACTCAATACGATGGTCAGTGCCACCAGTACAATCAGCATATAATTAATCAACATAACAGGTATTCCGCGGGTCTTTGCAAATTGCTCATCGAAGGAGACAAAGAGTATGGCACGGTAGAATAGGATAAAAACGAGGGTTACTGTGATGGTAAGTGTTAGCATCAGGCTGAGATCCAAAGTTGTTACAGTTATGATGCTTCCGAAAAGAAAACTCATCAGGTTGGGTGAATAGCCTGGGGTGAGGTAAATAAAAATAATACCGATGGCCATGCCCAGCGACCACATCACTGCGATAAGGGAATCATTTCTGATCAGTTTTTTCCTTGTCAGGTTTTCGGTGATCAGTGCTGCGATCAGCGCAAATACCGCAGCGCCGGCTAAAGGCGACCATCCGAAGTAATAGCTTATGCCAACACCACCAAAGGAGGCGTGTGTGATACCACCACTGATAAAGACCATTCTCCTGGCAACAATATAGGTTCCAATCAAACCACATGCTACAGACATCAGGAATGCTGCAAAAAAGGCGTTACGGAAGAATTCATATTCGAATAAACTGATTAGTTCCATAAATTTCTATTTATGATCTTCGATTACACGGTGTGGTACCGGACCGTGAGCAACGAGTTCGATCGGACAGTTATACACTTTCAGTTGTTCGTTGGTGATCTCATTTGAAGGGTGGTAATGCAGCGAGCCGTTTACGCATGCAATAGACCTAATAAATGGAGATATAATCCCCACGTCATGGGATACAAGAAGGATGGTCATGGTTTTGTTAAGTTCTACAAGTATTTTGTATAGCTCCTGCTCAAACCGGTTATCGACGTAGGTATTGGGCTCATCCAGAATCAATAGTTTAGGGGCGGAGACAATTGCCCTCGCAAGCATCGTACGCTGAAGTTCTCCACCCGATAATTCCCCGATTGGACGATGGCTCAATTCGGAAATGCCTACGGAAGCAAGGACTTTTTCCACTTTTAAGCTTGACTCAGGACTTTTTTTTCTTTTAATATTCATTCCTGTGGAGAGTCCCGAAAGTACAACATTTGTCACAGTGATCGGAAACTGGTTGTCAAACTGGCTTACCTGGGGCAGATAGCCGATATCGTGTTTACCGATATATCGTGTTAAGTTACCAATCTGTGGTTTCAGCAGTCCGAGGATTACCTTCAGCAGGGTGGTTTTTCCTCCCCCATTGGGACCGATAATGCCGATGAAATCCCCTGGTAAAATATCAAATGATACATTGCTCAGTACAATATTCCCAGGGTAGCCTGCACTCAGGTTGCTTATTGATATCAGGGGCTTGCTCATTGGAGGTTCGCTTTTAGCTTTTGTGTGATGAAAACCATTTGGTCAAACCATTCAATAGCCAACGGATTGATCTGAACAATCTCTGCACCAGTCTCTTTTGCAAGTACTTCTGCGTTTTTCTGATCAAATTGCATCTGTAGGAAAATGATCTTGATATCATTATTTATGCCTGTATCGATCAATTTTTTTAGGTGAGTTGAAGATGGTTCTTTTCCTCCAAGCTCCATTGGATGCTGCTCCAGGTTATAATCTCTTGCGTAGTAGGACAGTGACGGATGATAGGTAAAAAAACTGTGTGACCGCAGATTTGATAAGGCTCCTGAGATATATTGGTCGAGGGAGTCAAGTTCATGGAGAAAAATGCCCAGGTTTGAATTGAAGGTTTCACGGTGTTCCGGATAGTGGGTAAGAAGCGCCTCATGGATATTTTCCGCAATAATTTTTACATTCTTTGGTGATAACCAGATATGCGGATCGACGCCCCCGTGATGATGTCCGTGATCGTGTCCGTGATTGTGCACTATATCCTCAATGATCAGGTCTACATCTTCCGACAGATCGACCACTTTCATCTCTTTGTTCGCAGAAGTTAACTTCTCCATCCATGCCATTTCAAAACCGGTATGTCCCAATTTCAGGTATAGGTCGGTTTTTGACAGGGAGGCCAGTTGTAAAGGGGTGGGCTCATAAGTTGCCGGGCTCGCACCTGGTGGGATCAGCACATTGATTTCAAAAATGCCACCTGCGATTTTGTTAACAAAATATTCCTGGGGAAGAATACTGACGGCTATTCTTATTTTTGAATTCTCACGATCGTTGTTCACACACCCGGTAAACAAGACAACCATTAAAATAGCAACACTTATTTTTTTCATCTTTTTGTTTTAATCTGTTAGGATCGCCAAGGTTTATTGTTATCTGATATTTTTCTTCCGGTTAAATGCACATCCACTAATGTACTGTAATTAGTCTTTGCAAGAACCGAGCTTGCGAAAGCCCTGATCGCTGCGCTTTGGTTCTTATCAAAGACTGAAAATCACTTAGTTCTCTTTCAGGCACTTCTATGTTGTTTGCTTAAGATGTAAAAGACTGATCTTTGGTTTTTAATATTTTAAATTTGAACAATGGCGTACCTTTGGAAGGGACAGGGTCGAAGCCATGTCCTCCCCAGGGGTGACAGCTGAAAATTCTTTTTGTGCCCAGCAACAGTCCTTTTACCGGACCGTGGATCCGGAGCGCTTCAATGGCATATTCTGAACAGGTGGGCACATAGCGGCAGGTGCCTGGCAACAAGGGCGAAATAGTCCATTGATATATTTTAACAGGAATGATCAGAACAAAGGATAATGCTTTACCCATCCATTTAATAATGGAAGTAATTCCTTTGATAAGAAAGGGGTTATATGTTTTCTTGTTTACGGACATTTGCTGCATTTACCTATTACGAGAAATTGGTTCTCCTCTTTAATAAATCCTTCCGGTAGTAAATAATCCTGTATTTCTAATTCAGTCAGGCAAAATAGTCTCTGACACACGGAGCATTTGAAATGAATATGATCACTCTCGTGGCCGTTATTGCTATTTACAGACATCTTCAATGCATATTTCACTTCACGATCGACAATGACCCTTAGAACTACTTTTTTTTCGAATAGGGAGTTTAATGTCCTGTGCACTGTTGATTTATCACATTTTTCTTTCAAGCCAAAACATATCTCCCTTCCTGACAGCGGGGCATTGGCCCTCTTCAGGAGGTTGAGAATATTAATCCTGTTACGTGTTTTGCTTAAGCCTTTTTCAGTCAGTATCGTTGATGGGTCCATTCTGTTTTGCAAATGAGTTGCAAAAATAATGCTTTTCTGTATTCTTTCATAACACTTTCGTTCTAATTTTAGATTCAGAGAAAAGAGAGGGTGCAGTTAAGGGGAAGCAGGCATTCAATAACTCACTTGCGGTGAATGTTTCTTTCAGGTATGTACACGCCCAGGTTCTTATTGGTTTTTCTGATAATTTAGACCTGTTCTACTGCAGTTTTCTCTTAAAAATATTTACTTTTGCGACTTCAAAAAGATAGAAAAATTTGTAAAACGAATATTTAAAAAGTTGACAATGAAAGATGCTGTTGCAATTCTTTGCGCAGGAGGTCCCGCGCCGGGAATCAATACTGTGATTAGTTCAGTGACAAAAGTATTTATAAATAACGGGTTCAATGTTATTGGTCTTAACGGAGGGTACAAAAGTCTGTTTGCTGAGGAACCATCATTTGAATACCTTGATTTTAATTATGCAGATCAGATATACAGCCGAGGTGGTTCTGCATTGAAAATGAGTAGATATAAGCCCCGGGATGAGGAATTCAGTGTTGATTTCTTTAAGAAATACAATGTAAAACTTCTTGTTACCATTGGAGGTGATGATACGGCATCAACAGCCAACCGGATTACGAAATACCTGGCCAACGAAAAGCTTGATGTGAAGAACATTCACGTTCCCAAAACAATTGATAACGATCTTCCGCTTCCGGAGGGTACGCCTACATTTGGATATCATTCTGCCAAGGAGGAGGGAGTAAGACTTGCAACAACAATCTATGAAGATGCCAGAACAAGCGGCAACTGGTTTGTGGTGTCTGCTATGGGGCGAGAGGCGGGCCACCTGGCAATGGGCATAGGTACCGCCACGCACTACCCGATGATTGTCATCCCGGAGATGTTCAATAAGACGAAGATCACCTTTGAAAAAATCACCAACCTGGTGATCTCTTCCATGGTGAAGCGGAGAATTTTAGGAATTGATTACGGTGTAGCGATTATCAGCGAAGGGGTCTTCCATTTCATGAGTGAGAAGGAGATTATCGATACCGGGATTAATTTTACCTATGATGATCATGGCCATCCGGAGCTTGGAAATGTTAGCAAATCACACATATTTAACATGTTAACGCAACAGGCGCTGAAAAATCTCAGGATCAAGGTGAAGAGCCGTCCGAATGAGATGGGGTATGAACTGCGTTGCTGCCGGCCGGTAGCGTATGACCTTGCATATGCAACCCGTCTCGGCCTGGGTGTTTTCAAACTATACCAGTCGGGAGAGACGGGATGTGTAATTACCATCGACCGTGATTCTGAGGTAAAACCGCTGTTTCTGAAGGATGTTGAGGATGAGAATGGCAAGGTTAAGCCCAGGCTTGTGAATGTTGAATCACAGTATGTACAGATGATATTCCGTAACAACCTTCATTATCTGATAAAGGAGGATTACCGTGCTGCGAAAAAATTTGTAAAAAACCCGGAGGAATATGATTTCTTCAGGATTCTTGAATGGGATCAGTAGGAATTAATACAGATGAAATTATTAGCGCCAGAAAGAACTGAGCTTGTAAACCTGGTTCTTGCAAGCAGCAATTACTTTGGCATGATTGCGGGAATTATGATCCTGGGTTTCTAATTTTGAGTTATTTAGATTCGCCTGCCGGATACCTGATCCAGGTATCCGAAGCTGTTTTCAGCTTAAAGGATTTAGAAATATTCCCTTTATATATTGACAGGTGCCGTATAATGTTCTATTTTTAAACAAAAAACAATTGTTATGGCAAACATCAAGAAAAAGGGAACCATCGGTATTTTAACCGGCGGAGGAGATGTCCCCGGACTAAATCCTGCGATCAGGGCAGTAACCATTCGGGCACTCAGGGAGGGTTACCTGGTGATTGGGCTGCGTCGTGGCTGGGCAGGGATATTGGACTTGAAGAGGGAGAAGGATGCTGATAATAGCGAATGTTACATGCTTCTTTCAGAGCAGATCGTCAACAGGGCCGGACGCACGGGTGGTACATTTTTACATACTTCCCGCATGAATCCCGCAAGGGTCAGCAAAGAGGATGTCCCCCAGCACTTTGCTGATAAATACAACAAAGAGACCAATGACCTTACAGCGGAGGTAATTAAAAATCTTGAATACCTGGGCATTGAGGCCCTGATTCCCATTGGTGGTGATGATACCCTCAGTTTTGCTGTTCGCCTTTACAAGGAGGGATTTAAGGTGGTGGCCATACCAAAGACGATGGACAATGATGTCCCTGGCACTGACTACTGCATTGGATTCAGTACCTGTGTTACGCGTACCATCCAAATGACGAATACACTCCGCACTTCAGCCGGATCGCATGAAAGAATTCTTGTTATGGAAGTGTTTGGAAGGTATTCCGGATTCACCGCGATGCTTCCTACCATGGCCGGAGCTGCCAACAGGTGTGTAATACCTGAGCAGAAATTCGATATAGAGCGTCTTACGGAACTACTTGTCGAGGACCGCTTCAAAAATCCAAGCAGGTATTCAGTTGTGCTGGTTTCGGAAGGAGCCACCTTCAAGGGAATGGATAAGATGGTATTAAAGAGTGAGGAGAAGGATGCTTTCGGACATGCTAAATTGGGGGGGATCGGCACTTTGGTTTCAGAAGAGATTAAAATCCTTTCGCCCAAGTTTAACAATGGGAAGGAGATCAATGTGATCAACCAGTCATTGGGCTACCTGGTTCGGGGAGGCGATCCGGATGCGATCGATTCCATTGTTCCGATGGCATATGGCAACCTGGCGTTCGATCTTATTCTAAGCGGAATTCATGGCCGGTTGGTGGTTTTGCGAAACGGACGCTACGATAATGCACCCCTGGAAGTTGTGACTTCAGGTTCAAAATTTGTAGATGTGAAAAAGCACTATAACACCGATCGATTGCGGCCGCACTTTAAGAGCTTTGAATTTCAACCGCTGTTTATTATGACCGGAAGCGAGATTACGTAGTGTTTGTCTATAAAGTCCAATAACTGCGTAATGCTTGTTCTCAAAATGGTCATTTACATTAGTAAACTCACATTTCTCGAACTGCGCAAGCCCTGCCCGCCGTACTTAAGTACTAAGGCAGGCGGGCCTTGTTATTGAACGTTCTAGCTCAAACACCCAACTCCAATAACAAGCTTTAAGTTAAGACTATTTTTCCATAAAGACCCAAGCGTCTTCTGAAATATTGGTCCTTGCCACGTACATGCTTTTTGCTGCTTCAGCGAGGGTTGGATGAGCACTGTAAACCACCAGGTTAAAGTTATACGGCCCCTGGATAATAGTACCTGCTCCTCCCTTTTGCTTGACCGTGGCTGAATAGTCATCAGCATACTTGCTGTTTTTAAAACTTCCGGCAATTACAAAGTATTTTCCGGTTAGCTTTGTCTCCTGCGTTTGTTGCTCAAGCATCTGCGCACACTCTTCCGCCTTCAGCCTGAGGAGGTCCAGCTCCTGTTTTACATTTGCCAGCTCTTCTTCAACAGCCGCTTTCTGGCTAACTAAAGCATCGATTTGTTCCTGCGTCATTGACGGCTTATCAAATTGGGAACAGGAGGCAAAGGTAAATACTACGAGTAACAGGATTGCAAACTTTTTCATGGTATCAGATTTATAATTTCTAACTCAAATGTATGACATATTTTTATTCAAAGCTATACTTTTATGAACAATATGTTTAATCCATTTTTTCAACAAATCCATTTTTCCTTTGAAGTGAGGTTGTAATTGGAAAATGGTCTGAATATTTTGACTTAATCCTGTCGAAGGTAAGTGCCTCAAGCTCTTTGCCGTAAAGGATAAAATCAATCCTGTAGGAGGGCAGCTCCCCGGCGTACGTGTTTCCGAACCCCCTTCCCGCTTCACGAAAGGCATCAAGCAAGCCTTTTTTTATCATCCGGTAGGCATAGGATGTAGGAGTATCATTAAAATCTCCTGTAACAATTACAGGATAAGGCGAATCGGTAATGTAATAATGGATCATTTTTGCCTGCTCGGCCCTTCGTACAAAAGCATCCCTAAGTCGCTTCCCGATATCCTTTACCTCTTCCATCTGTCTGTTGGGGTATTTCAGTGATAGGGAATCCATAAAACTGTAGTTGCGCTGTCCGAACCTGATCGATTGCAGATGTATATTAAAAACCCTGAACGTGTCTTCCGCCACTTTAATATCGGTATACACTGCCTGGTTCAGTGAGTTATCGAATGGAATGCGACTGGTTTTAATGATGGGATACTTGCTGAATGTTGCTATGCCGAAACCTGTATCAGGACTGCTCTTTATGGCATAATAGATTGTGTGGTGGGGATAAGACTTCAGTTTTTTTCTTAGATCTCTTTCACTTGCCCCGGGTTTGTTTACGCTATAGAATTCTTGAACACAAAGAATGTCGGGGGATCTTTCCGAGATGATCTGAAAGATACCTTCTATAGAATTCTCTTTCTTACTCCAATTGTATTGGTCGAAGGTTCTCACATTATATGACATAATACTGATCAAATCATCTCCGCTGTAATTTTTGGAGTCGCTTGCTGTTGTTACATTCAATGGAAGAAAATTCATCAAATGTCCCCAGCCAAGTAATATAGCAACCAGTGAAATAAGCAATGCCTTTTTAAAGCGAATAATCCAATAGAGCAGCAATACCAGGTTGGTTAGGAGAATATATGGATAGGCAAGTCCGAGGAACGCGGGAAACAGGATTCGGGAGGGATTGACCCATGGTGCACTGTAGGAGAGTATCAGCAGTAAAGCTGCTACAATGTTTACAACCAGGATTATCTGTTCGGTAATTTTTTTCAAAGTTGAATCTCTTTTAATCAAATATACGATTTCTTAAGAAATTCAGTTTCCTACTTTTTCATATTGAATAACTTCTCTTTTTCTGTCTTGGTCAGAGAATCATATCCTCCTTTCGAGATTTTATCAAGGATTGCGTCAATCTCTTCCTGCTCTTCTGCCTTTTGCTTGTTGTACTGGTAGTCGTCCGCCGGACGTTTATAGGTAACTTTCATATTTTTACGGCGTTTGAAGAGTCCCAAAAAACTATCTATAAATTTGTCAAATCCCCGGGTCATATCATGTCCATTCCTATAATAATTGGCAAAAATAAAGCCAATTACAGCTCCCCCCATATGAGCGATCTTTCCGCCTGTGTTGTCGGTGAAATCCAGAATGGTTGAAGTTACAAAGAGTACGAGTGCCACATAAATGATCCTGACCGGTCCAATAAGGATCAGGTGCATTTGTCGATTCGGGGCCATGGTGGCAACTGCTATAACAATCGCCATCACGGAGGCAGAGGCTCCGGTTGCAACGGATTGCTGCCTTACATCCTCAAAAAAAGGAAAAATATTATAGAAGCCGACAAAAAGTAAAGCTCCTGCGAGTCCTCCGTATATATAAACTCCAAGAAGCTTCTTCACCCCGAATTCTTCAATAAAAAAACGTCCGAACCAATAGAGAACCAGCAGGTTGAATACAATGTGCCACAGGTATCCATGGGTAAACATATAGGTAAAAACGGTCCATGGCTTCCGGCTCAGTAAGGTAAGATCGGACGGTACAGCGAGGAATTTTAAAATTTCCGAGATGCTCTGGTTTCTGTCAATTTGATTGGTCAGCACCATGAGAATAACACCTATATGCAGTGCAAGAAAAACGGCCACATTGATATAAATGATCTTGTGGAGCACAGAACCCTGTCGGTAAGATGTTTTTATCTCCTCAAAAATGGTCATCCGAAACAATTATTATTAGTAAAACCTTTTGTTGGTCTTATTCCAGTATTTAATCAGTATAAAGCCGAAAATCATTCCTCCCAGGTGGGCAAAGTGGGCGATGCTGCTTCCTGGTTGCGTGACACCAAGGTATAATTCCAATGCCCCATAACCGATTACCAACCATTTTGCCTTGATGGGAAAAGGAAAGGGAATGATGAACAATTGAGAATTGGGGAATAGCATTCCAAAGGCTAATAAAATACCGAATACTGCACCTGAAGCCCCTACAGTCGGTGTAACGAGACTCTTGATCAGTCCATGAAACTGGCTGCCAGAGGCGAATGATCTGTTCATTCGTTCCATTGTAATGACGTCCACATTGTATGCAGCTTTGAATTCTGCAACCTGGGGTGCCAGATCAATATACATTACCAGCTGGTGAAAAAATGCAGCACCGATGCCGGTGACAAGGAAATAGGTTAAAAAACGTTTGCCGCCCCAGACGCTTTCAAGTGTCTTGCCAAAAATCCAAAGGGCCCACATATTGAAGAATATATGCATAAGACTTCCATGCATAAACATATGGGTAACAATTTGCCAGGGACGAAACATGGGCGACTGAATATAATACAGTCCAAGAATACGGTTCAGGTCGATTCGGAACATCTGATTGAATAAAAATAATGCGACAAACATTACTATATTAATGATTATCAGATTTTTAACTACCGGTGGCGTTCCGCCTCCCCTTCCAAAATTTAATACGTTCATACCGCTAAATTATAATAATACCTATCTATAGAACAAAAATTATGCAAGATGTTTCTCGAAATCATCCAGTTTAATGATATTTAGGATTGTTTTACCTCCCGGGGTGGTATTTGGATTGGAGCATGCAAATAAATTGTCTACCAACTCCTGCATCTCTTGTATCTCCAGCTGTCTGCCGTAAGGAATAGCGGCAGCGAATGCTGTCGACCGGGCTATTTTTTCATGCTGTTCAAGTTTCAGTTCTGACTGGAGGTTTTTATACTGTTCCAGCAATGTTTCAATGACTGACTTGATGTCATGAATGGCCGTATTGGCAGGAACAGAATGAATGATTACGCAATTTTGTCCAAAATCGCGTATCTCGAATCCCAGTTTCCCCATCTCGTCAATTAATTCAAGGCACAACCTGTAGTCATTGCTGTTGAGCTCCACGGTCTCCGGGAAGAGCGTATTTTGTGCATTTACTGAGTCTTTTTGCAGTGTTACAATGTTGTGTTCATACAGGATTCGTTCGTGTGCCCGTCGCTGATCGATAACCATTAGGCCCGATTTAACCGGTGTAAGTATATATTTACCTTTAAGTTGAAGGTAGCGAATCTCATTACGGGCTATTTCGTTTTCCGACCCGGAAAAGCCAAATCCCGGAGAGAGATCCTGGTTATTTCTTGTATCGTAAAGCTTCTGCCAGTCCTGATGAACCGACCTTCGTTCATGGTCAGGTCCGAATGAACCATGTTCGCTCTTCTTAAAAGGATTATAATTCCTGTCGATGTTCTCTTTCGGAATAGAAATATCCTGGTCCCTTTTCAAGACGGGAATATCGATGATTCCCTCCTTGCTGAAATCAAGGGTTGGTGATAGATTATGTCTGCCGATTGCTTCTCTGGTGGTTGCAAGCAAAATTTGCCAGATGGATCTTTCGTCTTCGAACTTGATCTCTGTTTTGGTAGGATGGATATTGATATCGATGCTCGACGGATCGATATCAAAATAGATAAAGTAGCTTGGAAAATGATCCGGTGGCAGAATATCTTCGTATGCTTTCATGATGGCTTTATGAAAATAGGGGTGTTTCATGAAGCGTTGGTTCACAAAAAGGAACTGTTCTCCGAAGGTCTTTTTTGCAAGTTCCGGCTTGCCGATGAATCCGGATATTTTGACAATACTGGTTTCTGTCTCAATAGTAATCAGGTTTTGTTGTATCTGTTTTCCAATGACACCTGCTATCCTGGATTTCAAATTACCCGGTGGGAGATTTAAGACCTCCGTATTATTGTGGATCAGCTGGAATTCAACATCCGGATAGGCCAGTGCTGTATGGTTGAACTCTGTAATGATATGGCGCAGCTCTGTCTGATCGGTTTTTAGGAATTTTCTTCTTGCAGGGACATTGAAGAAGAGATTTTTAACCGAGATATTCGTTCCGACAGGGATGCTGTCCTTTTCCTGCGATTCAATTCTTGAACCACTTATACGTATGTGGGTGCCAAGATCGTCTGCAACAGACCTTGTCTTCAACGATACCCCGGCAATGGCTGCAATGGAGGCAAGCGCTTCGCCACGAAACCCCATTGTACGAATGGCGAACAGATCTTTGGCGTCGGAGATCTTAGATGTGGCATGGCGCTCAAAGCATAAACGAGCATCGTTTTCCGACATTCCTCTTCCATTGTCGAGCACCTGTATATAGGTTTTTCCGGCGTCTTTTACCCTTACGGTAACTGAACCGGCACCGGCATCAATAGAATTTTCAATGAGTTCTTTTACAACAGAGGCGGGCCTCTGAATAACTTCTCCGGCAGCAATTTGGTTCGCTACGGAATCGGGCAGTAATTGGATGATGTCTGACATTTATCTGTAAAACAATAGATAGGCAAGTAGCATTAAAGCAGCAGCAATGACCAAAAGGCGAAGATTAGATTCGCGGCCAGCCTTGCGGCTCTTCACACGGTTATATTGCCGGAAGGCGCCCCGGGTTATGGTCGAAGAACTGCGGCTGAGAGAAATCTCATGACCCAGTTCTGCCTTGATCCTTCTGACCCTCTCCTCACGTGCTTCCTTTTCAGGATCCCAATACAATGGTTTGTAATTGAAACGATTGGGCTCATTTACCTTGAAAAATCGTGGTATTCCCATTTTTGTTGTTTTACTGTACAAAGGTACCAAATATTTTTTATGGTAAGAATCTTCAGGATTGTTTACTTTTGATGAAAATTTATTGTAATGCAGAAAATCATTATCCAAAAGCTCAGGGAAGCAGCCGACGCCCTTGAAAAATTCATGAATACTGCAACAGCTATCGAAGCTCTCGAAGAGGCAGTCAATGTGATGACAGTCTCTCTGAATAATGAAGGAAAAATCATATCCTGCGGAAATGGTGGTTCCATGTGCGATGCCATGCACTTTGCCCAGGAGCTTACAGGCAGGTATAAGCATGAACGTCCCTCACTCCCTGCCATCAGCATATCCGATCCGTCGCATATTACTTGTGTGGGGAATGACTATGGTTTTGACCGCATTTTCTCACGCTTCATTGAAGGAATAGGTTCAAAGGGAGACGTTCTGCTGGCGATTAGTACAAGTGGTAATTCGGCAAATGTTATAAAGGCAGCTGAAGCAGCCCTTGAAAAGGGAATGAAGGTAGTGGCGCTGACGGGTAAATCGGGTGGTCTTCTGGGGAAAATCGCTGATGTGGAGATTCGTGTTGATGGGCCAAAATTCAGTGACCGGGTGCAGGAGATACATATTCAGGTGATACATATTTTGATCGAAATGATCGAAAAGGAGGTACTGGGTTAAAATTGGCCCAAAACTTGCATGCTGTAAAGTAAAAGTAATAATAGTTGGTTGCATTATGGTGCGGACGCCTGATCCGGACCCTGGTTGCATTTTTTACGGGCTTAAAATGAGGAGTTACAAAGCGCATATTGCAGTATGTTTAATAAGTCTGATGGTTGTGTCCTGTGGGGTTGACGGTGATCCGGGACATTGTTATTTTTCGCTTGATTGGGAGTACTATAGTGAAGATTATGGCGTTTATTATTATGAAGACAACAACCCTGATTTTCCAAAATATGGGGAAAGTAAAGAGGGGTATGGAAGGAGTAATTCATACTTTTCAGAACACGATTCAGGTATTATAAACTCAGAAGAAATTGTGGCAGGGCAATATTACGAGAGTTATCCTGGAAGCTACAATTACTTTTACGAATCCCAGGATTCAATGAACTGGTATCAGCATTTCGGTTTTTATGAGCTTAAGCACAATTTGGGGACACCAGGAGGACTTCTACACGATGGACTTGACGGGGCAGATACTTACTTTGAACTTTACCTGTATGTTAAGGTCAGAAAAGGTTTGGACCACACCGGTGGTCTTAAGTCATTACAAACAGAGCAGCCCTTTGTCATATCACATTCAGAAGAGAACCCCATTGAAGGTATACAGGGTAAACTCACCCGTTCGGGACGAATAATTCATGGGGATACACTGCGTATTGAGACCATGCAATGGGAGCAGACTAAAGGGGATTGGACGTTGCGTATCGAAGAGACAATGAAGATTTACAAGAAGTAGTAATTGTTGGTAGCTTATAGTAAAAAAACTATGCCTTTCCGGTAAACGGGGAGGCATTTTTTTGGATTATGGTCGATATTTCCTTTCTCATCACATTAACAGGAGTAGGTGGTTCATGGAGAGAGGATTTAGTGTCCGAAATCACAGAAATATGCATCCGAAATTAAAGGAATATGCACCCGGAAACCAGCTATTATATATTAATCAACAGATACAATATATGCTTATCAAAGCTTATGGCAGTGCGGTTCATGGGATCAGTGCAACCACGATTACCATTGAGGTGAACATCACCCATGGGATACGCTTTTTTATGGTCGGACTGGCCGACAGTGCCGTGAGGGAGAGTCAGAAAAGGATCGAATCGGCCATTGTCAACAACGGTCTCGACTGGCCCCGTACACGGGTGGTGGTGAATATGGCTCCGGCCGATATCCGCAAGGAGGGTGCCGCCTACGATCTTCCGCTGGCCCTGGCGATCCTCTCGGCTTCGAAACAGTTGCGGGAGGATGGGTTTTCCGATTATATGATCATGGGTGAACTGTCGCTCGACGGGTCGGTGCAGAATGTGCGGGGGGTGCTGCCGATGGCACTGCGGGCCAAAAAGGAGGGGTTCAAGGGGATTATCATACCAAGTGCCAATGCAAAAGAGGCGGCGGTGGTGGAGGGGCTCGATGTGATCGGTGTGAGAAACCTGAAGGAGGCTTTTGGGTTTTTGGCTGGAACAGGAACCATTGAGCCGACCCGCGTTAATATCCGTGAGGAATTCCTGAAAAACCTGGAGCATTATGACCTGAACTTTTCTGATGTGAAGGGTCAGGAGGCGGTGAAGCGGGCACTGATGATTGCCGCATGTGGAAAGCATAATGCGGTGATGGTCGGTCCTCCAGGCTCGGGAAAGACGATGCTTGCCAAGCGGATGCCCTCGATCATTACCCCAATGACCATTGAAGAGGCGTTGGAGACAACGAAAATCCACTCCGTGGCTGGAAAGATGAACAGGGATTGCGGATTGGTGACGCAGCGGCCCTTCAGGGCGCCCCACCATACGATCTCGCATATTGCGTTGGTAGGAGGCGGAAATTCGCCACAGCCGGGGGAGATCTCACTGGCCCATAATGGCGTACTGTTTATGGATGAACTACCAGAATTTCAGCGCAATACACTGGAGGTGCTGCGGCAACCGATGGAGGATCGGTTCATCACTGTGAGCAGGGCAAAATTTACGGTGAATTATCCGGCAAATTTTGTTTTAATCGCTTCAATGAACCCCTGTCCGTGTGGCTTTTACAACCACCCGGAGAAGGAGTGTGCCTGCAGCAATGGTATGGTGAAGAGCTACCTGAATAAGGTTTCGGGTCCATTGCTTGACAGGATCGATATCCATATTGAGGTGGTGCCGGTCCCCTTTAAGCAGCTGTCGGAACTGCGCGATGCCGAACCCAGTGAGGTGATCCGCAAAAGGGTTATAAAAGGTGCAGCGGTGCAGGAAAAAAGATTTGCAGGCATCAAAGGGGTGTATGCCAATTCTCAGATGACTCCGGCGTTGCTCAGGAAATATTGCATTCTCGGGACTGACAGTCAGGCGATCCTGAAAAATGCAATGGAGAAGCTGGGGCTTTCGGCGCGGGCCTATGACCGTATTCTGAAAGTATCACGAACAATAGCTGACCTGGAGGAGGCCGACTACATTGAGCCTTCACATGTGGCCGAAGCGGTGAACTACAGGAACCTCGACAGGGAGGGTTGGGCAGGATAACTTCCAGGCAAATAGTAGGGCCATTATTGAACAATTTGCCTGTTATACGTTTATTACTCTATACGCCATCATTTTTTTTCCTGTGCTAAATACTTTATATCATTTTATTCAATGATAGGGACAGGAGAAACAGGATGGATATAATATTTAATTAGTTAAGAAGATTTACAGTGAATACATTAACAACAGTGGACAGGTTTATTACAGAGCGTGTAAAGCATTTGAATGAATCAACCTATATATTGCGTTTTTCCAGGGGAGGTATGGATTTTAAGCCTGGTCAGCACATCAAATTGGGAATTAAAGGTTCCGGTCAGCACAGGGAGTATTCGATATACAGCAGCCCGGATAGTGCCTCGCTTGAGGTGCTTATAAAGGAGGTTGATTTCGGATTGGTGAGCACCCAGCTGAAAAATGTAAAGCCCTGTGATGAGTTGAGTGTTAAGGGACCGTTTGGGTTTTTCCTGACCGATGCAAAACCAAAGCAGGGAGAAAAACTTCTCTTTATCGCTTCCGGCACTGGGATCGCTCCTTTTCACAGTTATATCCTCTCTCACCCGGAGGCTGATTACCGGTTGATTCACGGAATAAGGAATATCAATGAGGCTTACGAACGGGAGCATTATAAAGCGGGACGTTATTTTTCCTGTACCTCCAGGGGGAACAAAGGGGATTTCAGAGGTCGTATCACTGATTACCTTCTGACCAACATAGAAGAAAAGGCAGATAAAGTCTATCTTTGCGGGAACAGCAGTATGATCTATGATGCCATGGATATTCTCAGAGCGCTGGGATACAGGCATGATCAATTATTTACAGAGGTTTACTTTTAGTTTTTTATGGTTGATGGGAGCAAGTCACCGGTGGAAAGAGTGAGAATAGAAACAGAATAGTCAATTGTCTGTAATTTATTAACATTTTAATTGTGAGGCAACAAGTTGCCAGTAGTCTGAGTAATATTTATATTACAGTATATTAAGTAGTGATAGAAAGAAAACTAAGCTAAGTATTTAAGTGAAGGATTAATATAGATGAGGGTTCTGAAAAAGGTTTCGTTCAAAACGTTGGGTTGCAGATTGAACCAGTTTGAGACCGATGCACTGGTCACCGGTTTTCACAATGCCGGTTACCAGGTGGTGAATTTTGGTGAAGATGCGGACGTTACAGTCATCAATACCTGCACTGTCACCAATCAGAGCGACCATAAATCGCGACATACCATTCGCCACGCAGCAGCCAGGAACAGAAATGCCCTTGTTGTTGTGACCGGTTGTATGGCAGATAATTACAAGGAGAAGCTGGAGGGTCAGGAGCAGATCACCTATGTGGTGGACAACGACCATAAAAACAGTATTGTGGAGCTGGTCGACAGCCATTTTTCCGGCGAACTGATTCATCCCGATAAACTACCGGGTAACAGGTTTGGGTTTGACACGGTACAGAAGAGTTTGCACACAAGGACATCGGTAAAAATTCAGGATGGATGCGATAACTTTTGTACTTTCTGCATTATCCCCACTGTACGGGGAAGGGCAGTTAGCAGGCCGCTAAACGATATCCTGGATAATGTCCGGCAGGTTGTTGACAACGGCTTTAAGGAGGTGGTTATCACCGGTGTAAATATCGGCAGGTATGATCACAATGGAACAACATTTGAGAAGGTCATTGAACAGCTGCTGGAGCTGCCCGGCGACTTCAGGGTGAGGATCTCCTCCTTGGAGCCCGACGGATTCAGTGACCATTTTCACCAGCTGTTCAGTCACCCGAAACTAACTCCCCACCTCCACCTTTGCCTGCAGAGTGGTTCGGAACAGGTGCTTTTAAAAATGCGGCGGATGTACACTGCCCGGCACTTTATGGAAACGATCGAACGGTTCAGGGATGCGATCCCCGGGTTTAATTTTTCTACGGATGTTATTGTTGGTTTTCCAGGGGAGAGCGACGAGGATTTCCGGCATACAGTTGATTTTGTGAGAAACGCCCGGTTTTCGCATGTGCATACATTTCGGTATTCCAGGAGGACGGGGACCCGGGCCGACAGGATGAAGGAGCAGGTGCCGGGAAGGGTGATGGCGGAGCGGAGTGAGGTGATTCGTAAGGTATCGGAGGAGATGAGGTTGGATTATATGAGATCCATGGTTGGGAAGCGACAGCGGGTATTGATTGAGAAGGTGGATGGTAATCTGGTTGCCACAGGATATGGTGAGCATTATTTGCCTGTTCATTTCAGGGTTGAGGAGCCAACCACGAACCGTTTTGTTGATGTGGTGATGAGCGATATTCAGTTTGGAGAGGAGCCCGTGATGAAAGCAGAAATAATATAAGAGGAAATACTATGGAGGCGAGAGATACAGTATTCAGGTTGCCGCGCTGGATGAAGGTGCCGATGCCGAAAGGGGAGAACTATTCGAAAGTAAGAAACCTTATACAGGAGCACCAGCTGAACACGATCTGCACCAGCGGGAATTGTCCGAACAAGGGGGAGTGCTGGAACGCAGGTACGGCCAGTTTTATGATCATGGGATCGAAATGCACGCGGAACTGCAGGTTCTGTTATGTGGAGAACCTGATTCCTGATCCGCTCGACTGGGAGGAGCCGGGCCGTTTGGCGGATACAATCAGAACACTGGAATTGAAGCATGCGGTTATTACCTCTGTGAACCGCGACGACCTGAAGGATGGAGGGGCGCGGTTCTGGGCAGCTACGATAAAAATGATCAAACTCAGAAACCCGGAAACAACCCTGGAGGTGCTCATTCCCGATTTCAAGGGAGTGGAAGAGCATGTTCAGGTTGTGATCGATGCCGGACCGGAGGTGATCTCGCACAATGTTGAGACCGTGGAACGGCTGACGCCCAGGATCAGAAGCAATTCGTATTACCATACAAGCCTGAAGGTGATACAACAGGTTGCAGGTTCCGGGATCGTACCCAAATCGGGAATCATGCTCGGACTTGGGGAGCGGGAAGAGGAGGTTCTTCAGACCATGCGCGATTTGAAGGATGCAGGATGCAGGGTGGTAACCATCGGTCAGTACCTACAGCCCGATTCAAGCCTGGCAAAGGTAGAGGAGTATGTCAGACCGGAAGTGTTCGAGTACTATAGGATTGAAGGGTTAAAAATGGGCTTCACCTTTGTTGAGAGTCATCCGCTGGTAAGGTCATCTTATCACGCAGAGAAGCATGTGAACGGTTAATCAGTGCACTATACTGCTCTTTAGTTCTCAAGCCTGCTCGTTTGAACAAGTTTCCCCTTTTTGTTGAGGGTGATATATTCTTTTACCCGGTCGATAGAGATGATATACCGGGTATTTAGTTTAGGTTCATCGAACGAATATTGTACCTCTCCTTTCAGAACATCAGCCTTCAAAGGTTTTAGTATTCCCCGGTCTGTCTCCAGGTTGATCAGTTCAGCCGGGAACGATTCCCAAGCTTCGAGATAGGTTTCCAGCTCATAGTTAAGGCAGCATTTCAGTTTGCCGCACTGACCGGCAAGCCGGGAAGCATTCAGGGAGAGATCCTGATTTCGCGCAGCACTTGTCTTTACAGAGTTTAATTCCGTTTTCCAGGTGGAGCAGCAGAGTTCCCTGCCGCATGAGCCTATCCCACCTGTGCGGGCTGCATTCTGCCGGGCTCCGATCTGTCGCATCTCAATCTTCATTTTGAATTCATGCATATACCGCTTCAGCAGCTCTCTGAAGTCAACCCTGTCGTCGGCTGTATAGTAAACAGTTAACTTCTTGCCATCCCCTCTGAATTCAACATCACCAATGCTCATTTTCAGGTTCAGAGAGGCCGCTATTTCGCGACATTTCAACAGTGCTGGCCGGTCATTCTTCCTGGCTTCCAGCCACTTTTCCGTATCAGCCTCATTGGCAATCCTGTAGACCTGGTTCAGTTCAGCGTTTTTTCTTCCGCTGCCTTTTTTGTCGAACTGTTGTTTTGCCAAAGCACCTGTCAGAGAGACGGTACCCACATCATGCCCACCTTCAATATCAACAACAACGCGCTCGTCCTTATTCAGACGCAGGTTTCTGCTGTTTCGGAAAAAATCCTTGTGGTTGTTCTTGAACCTTATTTCAAAAATTTCCTCTTCTAACTTCAGGTTATTCAGATCCTTCATCCAATCATAGGTAGCAAGCATTCCTGCCCTTGTCTTCAATTGGGCAAGGTAAAGTTGCTCCTGTTCCGGAGTCTGGTCACTTTTCCCACATCCACATCCGTTGCTGCAACACGACATATTAATTTTAATTTAGATTAATTAAATATAAGTACAAAAGTGAGAAATTTATTTTGATAATCAAAATCATTGTTGTGAAAAGAGCATTATAATTGTTTGCAGCAATTATTTATTTAGATTCTATGAACAAAATTTTTAACTTTGTTACTTTGAAAAAACCAATTCGCTGTTTATTAGTACGTTATTGTGATATGTTGGTAAACAGTGTATGATTGTTATTTAACTAAACCGTTTAAATTATGAATGATATTTATGGATTGTTCTGGATTGTGCCTTTAGCCTCAGTGCTGGCACTGGTTTTTGCTTACCTTTTCTTCAGGAACATGATGAAGAATTCCGAGGGTACGCCAAGGATGATTGAAATTGCCCAGTATGTAAGGGAAGGAGCGATGGCTTATATTAGGAGTCAGTACAGGGTTGTGGCACTGGTATTCCTGGTAATGGTGATTCTTTTAGGTTTGATGGCCTATCTGGGTGTTCAGAATCCTTTTGTGCCGATGGCCTTTTTAACAGGTGGCTTTTTTTCCGGTTTGTGTGGTTTTCTTGGAATGAAAACAGCGACTTTTGCATCAGGGCGGACTGCCCAGGGAGCATCCGAATCACTGAACAAGGGCTTGAAAGTTGCATTCAGGAGTGGTGCAGTGATGGGTCTGGTAGTAGTTGGTTTTGCGTTGCTGGATATTGCCGCCTGGTTCTATCTTCTGGACAAGCTGATCTTTACCCCTGATAACATGGAGAATGGAGCCCGCTTCATGGGACTTACTTTTGTGCATGCCGGAACTTCAGAGCATCAGAAGCTGGTTGAGATCACCGTTACAATGCTTACCTTCGGAATGGGTGCTTCAACCCAGGCATTGTTTGCCCGTGTGGGAGGAGGGATCTACACAAAGGCTGCCGACGTGGGAGCTGACCTGGTTGGTAAGGTTGAGGCCGGTATACCGGAAGATGATCCGCGTAATCCTGCTACCATCGCCGATAATGTTGGTGATAACGTGGGTGATGTTGCCGGTATGGGAGCCGATCTATATGAATCATATGCCGGTTCGATTCTTGCTACCGCTGCCCTTGGTGCTGCTGTGCCATTGATTGGAAGTTACTCAGGAATTACACAGCAAACGGCTGTGCTGGCACCCATGATGGTTGCTGCTATTGGCATTGTATTATCTATTGTTGGTATCTTCATGGTAAGGACCAAAGAGTCAGCTACACAGAAGAACCTGCTGAATGCACTGTTGCTTGGAACCGGAGGCAGTTCATTCTTTATTTTGATCGCTATAGCCCTCATGGCTGCCGGAGGTTGGATCACATGGGGTATTTTCGGTGCTGTTGTTGCAGGTTTGGCTGCCGGTGTTATTATCGGACAGGCAACTGAGTATTATACTTCTGATGAATACAAGCCTACAAAAGGAATTGCCAAACAGACACAGGGGGGAACAGCAACAACCATTATTGATGGTCTTGCAGTTGGAATGACCTCCACATGGGTTCCGGTTGTGACGATCGTTGTTGGGATTATTGCTGCCTATGGATTCGCCGGTGGATTTACCAATTTCGCGCATGGTGTTTATGGAATTGGTTTTGCGGCTGTAGGAATGCTATCCACACTGGGTATTACTCTGGCTACCGACGCATTTGGTCCGATCGCTGACAATGCTGGAGGGAACGCTGAGATGGCGGAGCTTGCCCCTGAGGTAAGAGAACGTACCGACGCACTGGATATGCTTGGAAATACTACCGCGGCCACTGGAAAAGGTTTTGCAATTGGTTCTGCAGCCCTTACAGCAATGGCTCTTCTTGCCGCTTATATGGAAGAGGTAAGACTCTGGTTGGGAAAATTAGGCGACAAGGCTACAGATGCTGTTTTTACTGTTGGTCAAAGTGTGTTTTACAAGGGCGATATAGTTCCTGTAGTAGAGGTCGGGCAGGTAGCTGTTCAGCTTAGAGAAGCCACTATCGATGATTTTGTTACAGCATACAATCTATCTCTGTTTAATCCAATGCTGCTCGGAGGTATTTTCGTTGGAGCTATGATGGCATTCCTGTTTAGTGCACTTACCATGAAAGCTGTCGGACGTGCTGCCGGCGCAATGGTGGATGAGGTTAGGCGCCAGTTTAAGGAGATGCCTGGAATAATGAAGGGTGAACAGGTACCGGAATATGCAAAGTGCGTTGCTATTTCAACAAAGGGTGCCCAGCGTGAGATGATTCTACCGTCTCTAATTGCAATTATCGTACCTATTTTGATAGGAGTGTTACTTGGTGTTGCAGGTGTCGTCGGCTTGTTGGTCGGTGGACTAACAACCGGTTTTACCCTTGCAATATTCATGAACAATGCCGGTGGAGCATGGGACAATGCGAAGAAATTTATTGAAAAAGGCAATTATGGTGGTAAAGGAAGTGAATCACATAAGTCAGCTGTTGTAGGAGATACCATTGGCGATCCTTTCAAGGATACGTCCGGTCCTTCGCTGAATATTCTTATTAAACTGATGACAATGGTCTCTGTTGTAATGTCAGGTCTGACCGTGGCATTCAGTATTTTCTAAGCAGTGGCTGGATAGAAACCAATTAGTCCCAGAAAGAAAACTATATGTTTTTAAAAGTGGCTTGTAAGAAAGACAGTTCAGACAAGCATAACGCAGAAAATGAAGTTTTGGCTTCGCTGAGTTCGCAAGTTCGGTTCTTGCAGCCTATTACAATTTGATTTAGATGTATAAAAGCCGGTTTATAAATGGACCGGCTTTTATTTTGAATTTGACCCGGTCTCTGGGGTGTACTTCTCAAGGCTAAACTTCTCTCCGTCAAATACACCATAGGTAGAATGCCAAATCCAATCGCCCAGGCAGATGACTCTTTTCCCAGGAGCGATCTCTACATCGAAGGGCATGTGACGGTGACCGAATAAGAAGAGGTCTATTTCTGAATCTTTTTTAAGCGTCTCTTTTGCGAAAACGACCTGTTCTTCCTTTTCAACACCTTTGAAGGGGTAGGATAGTTGTTTGGAATACCTGCTTTTCTTTGACCACCATTGCGCGAAAGCTGCCGATCCATTAGGATGTATCCTTGCATAGCACCACTGAAGGAATCTGCTTCTGAAGATTGATTTAAGCAAAAGGTATCCCCTATCTTTCCTTGTCAATCCATCGCCATGTGAAAGATAGAATGTTTTACCCCCCATCTCTGTGATGAGCGGATGATGGTGTATCTGTGCACCGATTTCCCGGGGGAAGTAGTCGTAAAGCCACACATCATGATTACCTGAAAAGAGATGGATCTTTATCCCCCGATCCGACAGATCAGCCAGGGTACCAATAAAGCGGGTAAATCCTCTTGGGACAACTTTTTTGTATTCAAACCAGTAATCGAATATATCTCCCAACAACCAGAGTTCCTGCATATTGGACTCAATGCTTCTCAGCCATTGAACAATCCGTTTTTCCCGCTCCCTGCTTTCTGTTTCGGGGTGCATTCCAAGATGGAAGTCGGAGGCAAAATAGATGTTTTTCCCGGTTTCCGCCATGCGTTTAAAGTAGATTATCAAGATAGGTGGCCAGGGTTTTTCCGGCTATATTCTTTGCAACGATGTTGGCATCTTTATCAATCAGGTAATTAGCCGGCAGGGATGTTACGTTATAGAGTGTTGCGGCGTATGAGTATGGATAGGTGAGTTCACATACATTGATCCATGGGTATTCCTCAAAAAAAATTGCATTTCTCCACCTGCTTTTATCACTATCCAGGGCGACAGAGTAAACCTCAAATCCCCTGTCATGGTATTGATCATAAATAGTTGTTAGCCGGTTGTTAAAATCCCTGCTCTCACTGTTCCATGAAGCCCAGAAATTGAGAAGGACAACCTTTCCTCTCAGTGAACCCAGGCTTATTTCATTTTCTTCAGGATCTTCTATCGTTAGATCAATCATACCGGCTTCGACTATGTTGTGCTTTGATAATTCATTCACTGCCAGCATGTTTTTATACTCTCTCAACCTCTGTTCAACATCGTTCACCAGGGAAGTGGTAAGGGTTGAGCCCGGATATTTTACTCTCATAGAGTCAGCAACAATTTTAAAGTACTGTAAGTCTTTCACATTATTGAGAATATAAACATCATCTGAGATTCGCTGATAAAGCGCATAAACGCTGGCAAGTGAACCAAGGTTTTCAACCACGAAACGGATATTGTTTTTTTTCTGCTCCATGAAGATTTTCTGGTAGGCGGTTATCAGCTGTTCTGCTTCGGCTCCCTCAGGATCCTCTACACTATCGAATGCATCTGTAATTGAATCAAGCTGTTTCCTGGTATGGTTTACAGTTTTGACCAGGAGCCTGATTTTTTCCGACTCTTCGGATCCAGAAACAGCATACCCTTTCCTGAAGGATTCTGCAGGTATATTCAACTTAATGTTATCATCCGGAAAAGCGAGCAGGTTTATGTATTGTCCCCTGGCATTTTTTATAAGTATCAGCTCAGGGTTATCCAGTTTCAATGATATACGAAAATCCCCCTTTCTGTTGATTTTTACAGAATCGATAAACTGTGTTTCGGAGATATTGAGCATTTCAAGCCGAAGGTATTCACCTGTACCCGATGGATAGGTTCCCTTTACGATAATATTGTCTTCGTTGGTGCAGGAGAACAACATAAAGGTGATAACAATCACCCGAAGGACATTTTTTATAGCCATAAGATCTGGTTAAAAGCACATATTCAATTTTTCTCTCTCTGTAAAAGTCCCCCGGAGATGATTCTTTCCAAAATTGTTTCTAAAAAAGGCCAAACCCCGGTGATATCCCTGGCACGGCTCTTTCAAAACTTTTCAATGAATGCATTCTGCGGGGTCAAGGTAAATATTTTTTTATTGTCTCTACCAAATCCTCACCAAAGATATCTGTTTCAATGATGACTCCATCCGGATTAATCAGGAAATTGGCTGGAATTCTTTCGATTCCGTATAGTTTTACAATTACCGACTCCCAACGCAAAAGATCACTGACATGGAACCATCCGGCATGTTGCATCTCTGTTGCGGCGATCCATTTCTTTCTGTCATTATCGATGGAAGCCTGAAGAATGACAAAATTTTCATCACCATATAACCGGTAACACTCCTCCAGGAAACGGTTTTCCTCCGTAGCAGGTTTACTCCATGATGCCCAGACCTGGAGCAGGACGTAATTACCTCTCAGTTCGGATAGTGTGACGATCTCGTTATCTGCTGTTTTCAACGCAAAGTCAGGCGCCTTGTCTCCGGTTGAAATATGCCTGCCTGATTGCTGGGCTTTAGTCTGCTGAATCACTGCTGAAAGCTCGCTGTGGAGTGATTTCACAGCTTCATTTTCCGGAAACTTTTTATACAATGTTGAGTCGACAAATTGGTAAACATTAAAATCGTTCACAGGATCAAACACCGGTAATGCAGGTCCGAACTGGTTATAGAGCGCAATCAGAATGGCAGGTGACCCGGGATTACGCATAATAAACTCGCGTGAGTATTGTTTAAAGGATTGTGAAACAGCATCGTACTCTTTATTGAGCTCCTGTTTCTTTCTCCTGAAATCGTCATCTCCCATTATCATTTCCGTTTTTTCAGAAATGTTGTGAAGCCGGTTCAGCGCCTCTTTATGGGCCACACCCAGTTTCATTACTAGTTCAGATGCAAGGGATCCCTCGATAGAATAGGGATAGATTGAATTGGCACTTCCGGTGATCAGGATCCTGTCGCCCGGTTCCGCGATCAGCGTTATATACCCATGTTCAGTATACTTCAGGGAATAGTAATTCATCCCACTTCCCTTAAATGATAAGCCGAATTCTCCCTCTTTATTGCAACGTGTTGAATCAATCGGTATAAAGGCCGATACTCCCATCAGGTCGAGTGTTACAAGTTGGTCCGCACCATTCTGTAATGTTCCATGAATAACAATATTTTCCTGGTCTGGCCTTTTTCCGTCCTTTTCGTTATTACCCGAACAACTGGCAAGCATGAATATTAACAGGAGAATAAGAGATCTAAATGCCATACAATTCAAATTATCTGCGAATGTATCATTTTAAATTTAATGTGTGGTGGTGTTTTTATTTACAAACGGAGTATAGTCGAAGTAAGTATTTAAGTTGAATTTTTGCAAAAGAAAAATATATCTCGTATATTTTGATAGTCAACTGTAGGATTGAGATTTTAGTTTTATCTTTGCAATAATATAAAAATCCGGATATGACTTTCCTTAAATTTGATAAAGCAGAACTTGTAAACCTTGAGTATTCATTGGCGAGGGAGGCATTAAGGTCGAATCGTGCAGGATCTTTTGCATCTACTACGATTTCGGGTTGCAATACGAGGAAGTATCATGGTTTGCTGGTATGTCCAGTTGATCACCTGGATGGAGAAAATCATGTATTGTTATCATCCCTTGATTTAACGGTAATCCAGCATGAGAAGGAGTTTAACCTGGGGATCCATAAATACGAGGGCGACCTATACCTTCCCCGTGGGCATAAATATATACGTGATTATGATGCCGAAAAGGGTTCAAAGATGACCTATCGTGTAGGAGGAGTGGTGCTGACCCGCGAATCGATGCTTGTACAGAAAAGGGAGCAGGTTTTGATAAAGATCACACTGTTAGATGCCCATTCTGATACCTTGATCCGCTTTCGTCCATTTTTAGCCTTCAGGAACATTCACAAATTGAGCAAGGCCAATTTGTATGTAAACAGGCAGTACATTTCCGTGGAGAACGGCATCAGGTCGCGGATGTACGATGGATATCCGGACCTGTATATGCAGCTTTCAAAAAAGGCAGAATTTATACCTGTTCCTGACTGGTATTATAATATTGAATACCTGGAAGAGCAAAGACGGGGCTATGAGTATAAAGAAGATCTGTATGTACCCGGATATTTCGAAGTTAAAATAAAAAAGGGCGAGTCCATCATTTTTTCAGCAGCGACTAAAGAAATAAAGCCTTCGGGATTAAAGCGGCGTTTTACTATCGAAGAAAATCTCAGAACTCCGGTAGATAGTTTCAGGAATTGTTTGATCAATGCTGCTCAGCAGTTTTTTGTCAGACGAAATAGCTCAACAGATATCCTTGCCGGTTTTCCGTGGATGGGTATAAGAAGCAGGGATGCATTTTTAGCTTTGCCAGGATTGACACTCTCCATAGGAGATCAGGATTCTGCAATTGAGGTGATAAACACCTTGGTTGGACGGCTTAGGGATGGTCTCTTTCCGAACAGTTTAAAGCAGGGGCACAGTTACTATAACTCCATTGATGCTCCTTTATGGTTTATTTGGGTGCTTCAGCAACTTGAAAAATATTCAGGAACTGATGTCTGGAAGGCATATAAAAAACAGATTATGCAGATCATGGATGCATATATTGATGGTACGCAATTTGACATCCGCATGACAGAAAGTGGTCTTATATCAGGCAGTGAGGATGGAATCGCTTTAACCTGGATGGATGCCACGGTGCTAGGGCAGCCTGTAACGCCCAGGTATGGATTTGTAGTTGAGGTAAATGCACTATGGTACAATGCAGTTTGCCAGGTCCTGGCCTGGTCGGGAGGGCAAAGCAAATTCGCAAAAAAATGGAAAGGATTGCCAGAGAAAATCTGTGCCTCTTTTGTTGACACCTTCTGGATCTCTGATAAAGGCTATCTTGCAGACAGTGTGCGCAATGGATTCATGGATCATTCAGTAAGGCCCAATCAGGTGATTGCCACATCGCTTGACTTTTCTCCCATAACCCTTGAAATGCAAAAAGGTCTGCTTGATGTGGTGAAAAGTGAACTGCTTACAGATAAGGGGCTCCGAACCCTCTCTCCAAAGAATCCGGCTTACAGGGGGCTGTATGAAGGAAACCAGGAGAAGCGCGACAGGGCGGCACACCAGGGTACGGTGTATCCCTGGCTTCTTGAACATTTTGTAAAAGGTTACCTGGATGTGCATAAGAGGGCAGGGTTTAGCCTGGCAAAAGAGATCTTTGATGGTTTTGAAGAGGATATGACACAATATGGAATAGGAACATTACCGGAATTATATGATGGTAATCCTCCTCATACTCCCAAAGGTGCGACAAGTTTTGCGTGTAGCATTGCCTCTCTTTTGAGGATCTGGGAGATGATTGATAATTTTAAGTAACGCATATTTAGCCCCATAATAATATGAGAGTATTAATGTTCGGGTGGGAGTTTCCACCACATATTTCCGGAGGACTTGGAACAGCAAGCTATGGCCTTACAAGAGGATTGTCGACCATACCCGATCTGGATATCACTTTTGTTGTTCCGAAGGCTTATGGTGATGAGGACCAGACCAAATTGCGTATCATTGGGGCCGGAGACGTTTCGTTGGACAGCAAATATATGAAATTCTCAGGATTGCTTAGAAGCTTATCCTATATTGAAGTTAACTCCAATCTGATACCTTACCATTCACCGGAAGAGTATGAATTATTGGTGAACAAGGTCGAAAATGAGAATAAGAAGTTTATCCATACTACCCCAGGCGGTAAGCTGGTTTTTTCAGGCGGATACGGACAGAACCTGTATGAAGAGATAGCTAATTACGCGCTGGTTGCCGGGCAAATTGCGGACGAAAACGAACATGATGTTATTCATGCGCATGACTGGCTGTGCTATCCAGCCGGAATGTCGGCCAAAAGCGCTTCAGGAAAGCCACTGGTAATTCATGTGCATGCTACTGATTTCGATAGGTCGGGAGGCAAGGTAAATCCTGCCGTTTTTGAGATTGAGAAAACGGGGATGGCTGCTGCTGACAGGATTATTGCTGTGAGTAACCTTACGAGGGAGACCGTCATTGAAAAGTATGGGATAGATGCTTCCAAGGTAACGACAGTTTATAATGCAGTTGAACCACTTCCTGATCAGGAGAAGAACGTACTCAGAAGAGGAATTGATGATAAGATCGTTACTTTTCTCGGACGCATTACAATGCAAAAAGGTCCTGAGTATTTTGTTCAGGCTGCGGAAAAGGTGTTACGAAAAATGGAGAATGTGCGTTTTGTGATGGCTGGCAGTGGCGATATGTTGAAGCGCATGATCGATTGGACAGCCTCTTTGGGAATAGCAGACAGGTTTCATTTTACAGGGTTTCTCATCGGTGACGATGTTTTCAGAATGTTTTCCATTAGCGATGTGTATGTTATGCCATCTGTTTCTGAACCTTTCGGCATTTCACCACTTGAGGCCATGCAGTCCAACGTACCAACAATAATATCCTATCAATCGGGCGTAGCAGAGATTCTTAAATACGCTATAAAAACCGATTTCTGGGATGTGGATGCTATGGCAGACGCCATTTACGGACTACTCAATTATCCGTCACTTCCAGAGACCTTTATTAAGTATGGTAAGGAGGAGGTGGATCATATGAAGTGGGAAAATTCTGCAAACAAAGTCTATGCCATATACCAGGATTCTGTTAAATAGAAACAATAAGACCATATAATGAGAACAATTTGCTTATACTTTCAGGTCCATCAGCCTTTCAGGTTCAGGACATTCCGCTTTTTTGATATTGGAATTGATCATTATTATTATGACGATTATACCAATGAGCGTATACTCAGGAAAGTGGCGGAAAAATCTTATTTGCCAGCCAATCAGATTCTTCTCGACCTGATTCGAAAGAATAAGGGAAAATTTAAAGTTGCATTTTCAATTTCCGGAATTGCAGTGGATCAGTTCAGATTATATGCACCCGATGTGCTTGATAGCTTTAAGGAGCTGGCAGAAACAGGTCATGTTGAATTTCTTGCTGAGACCTATTGTCATTCACTGGCTTCATTGAGAAACAATGAGGAGTTTGTTCAACAGGTAACGGAGCATAAAACCCTTATGAAAGAGTTGTTCGGACAGGATCCAACAGTATTCAGAAATACCGAGCTTGTTTACTCTGATGAGATTGGCGCAAAGGTTTATAAATTGGGTTTTAAAGCCATGCTTACAGAGGGAGCAAAGCATGTACTTGGATGGAAGAGTCCAAATTATCTCTACTGTAATGCGATTGAACCGCGTCTGAAAGTGCTGTTGAAGAATTTTAAACTGAGCGACGATATAGCATTTAGGTTTTCCAACAAGGGATGGAAAGATTATCCCCTTACCGCTGAAAAATTTGCAGGCTGGCTGAATGCTCTTCCCAAAGAGGAAGAGACTGTTAACCTGTTTATGGATTATGAAACTTTCGGTGAACATCAGTGGAAAGAGACGGGGATCTTCGACTTCCTGAAATCTTTACCCAATATGGTATTTAAGAATTCCAACTATACTTTCAGTACTCCGTCAGAGGTGGCTGAAAAGCTACAGGTTGTTTCTGCTGCTCACGTACCAAATCCTATTTCATGGGCTGATGAGGAGAGGGATCTGTCGGCCTGGCTTGGCAATGAGATGCAAAAAGAGGCATTCGGGAAATTGTACGATCTAAGTGACAAAGTAATTCAAAGCAACGATCAGAGTCTGCTTCTGGATTTTAGGTACCTGCAGGTGAGCGATCATTTTTACTATATGTCGACCAAGTTTTTCTCCGACGGTGAGATACACTCCTATTTTAACCCATATAAGACACCCTATGAGGCATTTATAAATTATATGAATGTCCTCAGTGATTTTAAAATCAGGGTTGATGCGGCCACGGAAACCGGTCAGGATGCTGAAATATCCCAACTCAGCAAAATATTAAAAGAGAAAGAAGAGATCATTTTTAAAAATGAAAAAGAGATCGAACATCTTAAGAGAAGTTTAAAAAATGCCAGGACGGGTAAAATAAAAGCAACCCCGAAAGATAGAGCTCCAAATACTACTGTAAAGTCTGATACAAAATCAGTTCCTACAGCTTCTACTAAGGCTGTTTCTAAAGCGGTGCCGAAGCAAGCCTCGAAGACCGCTGTTAAAACAGCACCAAAAGCCCGTGCAAAAACCACCCCGAAATCTACCAAAGGAGTGCGGGGAACAGGTAAACCAAAAGAATGAACAATGTAATTTTCTTGATGGTTTGTCAGGAGGGTATCATTTAAAGTTATCGAAATTAATAATAAAAATACATGGATAAAGATTTGATTGTTCCTGATTATCTTTTTGAGGTAAGCTGGGAGGTGTGTAATAAAATGGGCGGAATCCATACGGTCCTCTCCACCAAAGCAGGAACGGTAATGGAGAAGATGCAGGACAAATATATTGTAATCGGTCCCGACGTCTGGAGAGAGAGTGGTGAACATCCGGAATTCCTGGAGAATACCGAATTATTTGAGGAATGGAGAAGTCATGCCGTCGGTGAGGGATTGATTGTCAGAGCAGGAAATTGGAGAATTGAGGGCGAGCCAAGGGTCATACTTGTAGACTTTACAACCTTTTTCAACAGCAAGGATGATATATTCAAAAAGTTTTGGGAAATATACCACCTTGATTCCATTACAGGACAGTGGGATTATATTGAGCCGATGCTATTTGGTTATGCAACAGGGAAGATCATTGAGAGTTTTACCCAGTTTTACGGGTTAAAGAACAAGAAGATTGTGTCACATTTTCATGAGTGGATGACCGGTGCCGGTCTGCTATATCTGAAGGAGTACCAACCCCAGATCGGTCTTGTTTTTACTGCCCATGCAACTGTTGTCGGCCGCGCTCTTGCCGCAAATACTCAGCCCCTCTATAAAGATCTGCATTCGTTTGGAGGCGATGAGAAGGCGGTTGAATATGGTGTTGTTGCAAAACAATCGGTAGAAAAAATCACGGCCAATCAGGCTGATGTTTTTACAACGGTAAGCGATATTACTGCACGGGAATGCCTTCAGTTTCTGGAGAAGCCTGTTGACCTGATTACACCAAACGGTATCAATGAGTCTTTCTTATCCAATGCTGAAGAGTTGGATAGAAACCGGATTCCAGCACGAAAGAGGCTTTTGGAAGTTGCCTCCCTGATCCAGGGTAAGGATTTTCCGGACGATTCTTTGCTGGTGGCTACCAGTGGAAGGTATGAATTCAGAAACAAGGGGATTGATCTGTTTTTGGATGCCCTTGGTGATGTAAACCGGAAGAAGAAAATAAAACGACCTGTTATTGCTTTTTTGATTGTGCCGGCCAACCATTTCGGACCCAGAAAAGACCTGATGGAGGCGCTAAACAATCCCTCCCGCAAACCGGAAGGTGATAAATACCTGACCCACTACCTTCACTATGCTGAGCATGATCAGATACTACAGCATCTTGCCAGGAATGAACTCAAAAACAGGCCAGAGGATTTAGTCAGGGTAATCTTTGTTCCCTCTTACCTGAAAGGGAATGATGGTATATTCAACCTGAGTTACTATCAATTGCTGGCAGGTTTTGATCTGACCCTGTTTCCGTCCTACTACGAACCTTGGGGGTATGCAGCTATGGAGAGCCTGGCGTTCAGTATACCAACGGTTACTACCTCACTGACCGGTTTCGGAAGATGGGTAAGCCAACTGAAAGTAAAAGGGAATGGTATCCGTATTATTAACAGGGAGGACAGCAATGATGAGGCGGTGATTAACGCGATCAGCAAGGCAATTCCTGAATATAGTAGATTGAGCGAGGAGGAGGTGAAGGAGGCAAAATTGAATGCCTTGCAGATTAGCAGAAACGCTCTTTGGAATAACCTGATATCCAATTATTGGCAGGCTTGTTCACTGGCGCTGGAGCGCTCAGTCAAAGTAGAAGATGAGTACTATTCCCGGGAACGTGTGGAGCAGCTTCCCTCCACAAGCAAGCTACTTACGGATGTTGTCCCGGTGTGGAGAAGGGTAGTTGTTCAGCAACAAATTCCAGATAAGCTGAAATTCCTGGAAGAGCTGGCAAGGAATATTTGGTGGTCGTGGACCCCGGAGGCTGAAGAGTTATTTAGGTCGGTGGATCCCAATGCCTGGGAGGAGGTAGAGGAAAATCCGATTGTGTTGCTTGAAAATATCTCTTATGATAAATTAAAGCGTCTCGAGAAGGATGAAGAGTTCCTTGGCTGGCTGCAGCGTGTCAAGGCGATGTATTACGAATACATGAATACTCAGAAGCGGACAGATGAACCTTCGGTGGCCTATTTCAGTATGGAATATGGTCTGCATAACTCCCTGAAGATCTATTCCGGAGGTCTTGGGTTACTTGCCGGGGATTACCTGAAGGAGGCCAGTGATTACAATTATGATCTGACAGCTGTGGGACTGCTTTACAGGTATGGATATTTTCAGCAGGTGATTACCTCGGTCGGCACACAGGTAGCGCGCGACGATTTTCAGGATTTTTCCCATATACCGGTAACCCCTGTAAAAGATGACAATGGAAACTGGAAGACCGTTCAGGTAGTATTACCGGGACGACCGATCCATCTTAGAATTTGGAAAGCCCTGGTGGGACGTGTTCCATTGTACCTGCTGGATGCCGATTTCGATGCCAACAAGCCGGTTGACCGCGAGGTGACACATAAGTTGTATGGCGGTGATCATGAAAATCGTTTTAAGCAGGAGCTTTTATTGGGAATCGGTGGTGTTCGTGCGCTGCGTGAACTGGGAATTCAACCCGATCTATATCATCTGAATGAAGGTCATGCCGCCTTCGCCGGAATTGAACGTTTGAGGGAGTATGTAGAGGAACACAACATGACCTATCCGGAGGCCCGCGAGATTGTTCGCGCCACCAGCCTTTTCACTACACACACACCTGTTCCTGCCGGACATGACAGCTTCGATGAGAACATGATGAGAACCTACATGAGCCACTATCCGGAACGACTTACCATCAACTGGAATCAGCTGATGAATCTAGGAAGGGTGAATCATACCAATCCGCAGGAGAGATTCTCCATGAGCGTACTCGCAGTTAATTTGTCCCAAGAGGTAAATGGCGTGAGCAAGTTGCATGGTCAGGTAAGCAGGGAGATGTTTGCAGGAATGTGGAAAGGATACATGGAGGATGAGATACATATCGGTTATGTTACCAATGGGGTGCATCTTGCAACGTGGTTGTCAGATCGCTGGAGGTCGTTGTATCTGAAGGAATTCGGGGATGATTTCCTGGAGAGACAGGAAGACCGCAACCTCTGGAACAGAATCATAGATGTGGCGGATGACCGGATTTGGAGTATCCGCAATGAAGAGCGCAATGAGTTAATTCGTTATATCAGGGAGCGATTATCTATCTCCTCTGCCAGGTACCAGGATAATCCAGGGCTTGCGATCGAGATTGCCGATTCCCTCAATGAAGGTGCATTAACTATTGGATTTGCCAGGAGATTTGCAACTTATAAGCGGGCGCAGCTAATTTTTAGCAATCTTGACCGGTTGTCTGAAATTGTGAATAATCCGGAGCGACCCATACAGTTTGTTTTTGCCGGAAAGGCCCATCCAAGCGATGTCCCGGGGCAGGAGTTAATTAAGCGGATCGTTGAAATATCCAAAAGGCCAGAATTCATAGGAAAAATTATCTTTTTGCAGAATTATAACATCAGGCTGGCGAAAAAACTGCTTCACGGAGTAGATATATGGCTAAATACACCAACGCGGCCACTGGAGGCATCCGGAACGAGCGGAGAGAAATCAGTGATGAACGGAGGATTGCATTTTAGCGTTCTGGATGGTTGGTGGGCCGAAGGTTATAAGGAGAATGCAGGCTGGGCGTTACCTTTGGAGAGAACCTTTGAGGACCAGGAGCAGCAGAATGAGCTGGATGCGGAAACGATCTATTCACTCCTTGAAAACGATATCGCACCGAAGTTTTACACCCGCAACAGGGAAGGGGTTCCCGACCAATGGATACAGATCATCAAAAATTCCATTGCCGGAGTTGCCCCGGGGTTTACCATGAACAGGATGTTGCGTGATTACATTGATCGTTTCTACAGGAAACTGTACGAGCGCTCCAAAAAGCTTAAGCTAAATGATTACCGTCTTACCCGTGAGATATCTTATTACAAGAAGCAGATCATTGATCAGTGGAAGGAGATCAAAGTGCTGGAGATGAATATTCCTGAAACTGCAGCAGGAAATGCTGGTCTCAAAGTGGGTCAGGAGTTTTCAGGCCTGATCAAACTTGATCTGAACGGCATTGCTTCAGATAATATCGGTGTGGAAATGGTTATGGTTAGGGCCTCAGAGAATAATTATTCTAAACGGGTTGTCGATATAGAGGAGCTGACGTGCATTCATCAGGAAGGGTCTGTTGCCGAGTATGAAATTGCCAAGTATGCCGGACACTCCGGACAGTTTGATATTGGTTTCCGGATTTTTCCGAAAATGACAGAACTGCCACATCGCATGGACCTGCCGTTGATAAGGTGGATATAGAATAATCACTTACCGGACCCGTGGTACCGGTGTTTTTTTCAGAACAAGAGCGCTTCTTGCGGGAATATACAGATCAAGACGCTGTTTCAAACCGAAGGAACGCTCTATGCTGGTTCTGTGTACTGTTTTCAAATCGACCAGGTCATATCCGCCAAACCTGCTTTCATCAGTTGAAAGGGTGCATGTGTATTTACCCTGATCAACAGCCAAACCATAACCGGTGTATGAATTTACCGGGTGAAAGTTAAAGACAAATAGAAAACCTTTTCTGCTAAAGGCAATGATGTTGTCATATTCATCGATCTTTACCGGTTCGCAACCTGACCGCAAAAGCTCATTGCCTTTTATCAATTTCACAGCTTCTTTGTCGAAATCGTCCAGAAAATGATATTTCAGCTCTTTGTTTTCAGCCAGCGACCATTGGCGCCTGGCATATTGGTAGGACCAGCCATTTCCCTCCCGCGGAAAGTCGATCCATTCAGGATGTCCGAACTCGTTACCCATGAAGTTAAGATAACCGCCTCCGGCAGTTGCCATGGTCAATAGCCGGATCATTTTATGCAGTGCAATGCCCCTGTCTACTTGCATATGGGGTGAAGCTTTGCTCATGTGCCAGTACATCTCCTTATCGATCAGCCTGAATATGATTGTTTTGTCTCCTACCAGGGCCTGATCGTGCGATTCGGCATAGGAGACCACCAGTTCGTCTGCCCTTTTGGAGGTCAATTCATGATACAATTCAGGCATAGACCACGCTTCATCACTCCTTTCCTTAATCGTTTTGATCCAGTAATCGGGGATCCCCATGGCCAGGCGATGGGTGAACCCGATTCCTCCATCATTTATGGCTGATGCTATACCCGGATATCCGCTCACATCCTCTGCAATCGAGATTGCACCGGGTTTAACCTGCTGAGCCAGCATATTCGCCAGAGAGAGGTATACAATCGCATCCTCATCCTGTCCCCCATCAAAATACATTTCATACGAAGAAAAATCTCTCCCTAGTCCATGGTCATAAAATAACATACTGGTAACACCATCGAACCGGAATCCGTCGAACTTGTATTCCTCCAGCCAGAAGTGGATATTTGAAAGCAAAAAATGTAATACTTCATTCTTGCCGTAATCATAACAGAGAGAGTCCCATGCGACATGCTCACGCCGGCTTCCGGGATGAAAGAATTGTCCCGGATCTCCTGCATACATGCCAAGCCCTTCCAGTTCATTCTTTACCGCATGCGAATGAATCACATCCATGATCACGGCGATGCCATGTCCATGTGCTTCATCAATTAATTCCTTTAGCTGATCGGGTGTTCCAAACCGGGAACTTACAGCAAACAGACTGGACACATGGTAGCCAAATGATCCGTAATAGGGGTGTTCCTGTATGGCCATTAACTGTAATGTATTGTATCCTCCATCAATGACCCGCGGCAATACTTTTTTTCTGAATTCGTCGATACTGCCTACCTTGAATTCCTCTGTGGCCATTCCTAAATGTGCCTCATAAATGAAGGGTTGGAAATCTGATAGATCAGGGGCAGTATTCTTCCACTGGTATGGTTTTTCAGGCAACCAGATCTGGGCATTGTAGATTGCCGAGCGCTCGTCCTGAACAGTTCTTAAAGCCCAGGCTGGGATGCGTTCTCCGGAACCATTTTCCCATGATACTTTCAGCTTGTACTGATCGAGGTGTTTGATCTTCTCCAATGGCACCTTCAATTCCCAGTTCCCCTCCGAAATCTTTGAAAAGCAATAATCATCTTCCTGTTTCCAGTTATTGAATTCTCCAATAAGGAATAGTGATGTTGCATGAGGCATCCACTCCCTGATAACCCACTCCTCTTTGGTCCGATGAACTCCAAAATAGAGATGACCGGTTGCGAAGGCTTTTAGATCTTTCGACTGGCTTATCAACCCTTCCATTTTCTTCCTAACCGACAAATGTCTTTTTTCGATAACGGAAGAATAAGGTGCTAACCAGGGGTCATTTTCAATAATTCTCATAGGCATTGGTTTAACCGGCATTTTTTCAAGATACGAATTTTAACTCTCTATTGACGTTTTATTATCAAACACAACATAATATAAAAAGCTTTAGCTTAGCTGAACTCGTAAACTCATTTCTTTCTAGCTCTTCTTCATTACAAGCCCGGTAAAATTATTAAATTTGTGCCTCAATTCAGAATAAGGGATGAAAGTTTACAACATCAATGACAATCCATATATTCACAATCCTGTTGTAACCGTTGGAATTTTTGATGGTGTACATAAGGGACATAAATATATTTTGAATTCATTGATAGCGAAAGCAAAGGAGACCGGGGGAAATTCGGTCGTGATCACATTGTGGCCGCATCCGCGGATTGTGCTTAATAAGGATATGTGGAACTTTCGCCTGATCCATTCCCAGGAGGAGAAGATCGATCACCTGAGTAAACTTGGACTTGACTACTACATTATTATTCCTTTTGATAAGGAGTTGGCCTCTATGACTGCTTGTGAGTTTGTTGACAGCTACCTGGTTGAACGTCTTGATGTTACCAGGCTTATCCTGGGATACGACAACTCATTTGGCAAGGACCGGAAAGGGAATCCTCACGGACTGGCTGCCTGTGCCACAAAGTCGGGACTGATCGTTGAAAAGCTGGATGAGTATAAACTGTCAAAGCTGAATATTAGTTCAACATCAGTGAGAATTGCTCTGCTTGAAGGGGACCTGGAGGCTGCCAGAGACATGCTAGATTATGATTATTACCTCAAAGGAGCTGTTATAATGGGGAATCAGCTGGGAAGGAACCTGGGGTATCCCACTGCAAACATCAATCCGCAGTCTGCTTATAAACTGATCCCCAGGGATGGGGTATATGCAGTTCATGTTGAGTGCGATAATGTGCTTTATCCAGCCATGTTGAATATCGGAGTGAGACCGACACTTGCTAGTGCCAATCCGATAAAGATCATTGAGGCACATCTTTTCGACGTTGATTTCGATCTTTATGACAAGGAGGTTGTTATACACTTCAGAAAACGAATTCGTGATGAGATTAAATTCCCGAATCTGGATGCACTGAAAAAGCAGCTTCAGAGCGACGAGAAGACAATCAGAGGTTTTTTCTCAGAGAATTAATTATTTTTGTATTGAAAATCAATAAATTATTATGGATACACAAACGTATGTAGAATCATTGCCACACAAGGTTGCAGATATCAACCTGGCCGAGTATGGAAGAAAAGAGATTGAGATCGCTGAAAAAGAGATGCCCGGACTGATGGCTATTCGCGAAAAATATGCGGCTGAGAAACCGCTCATGGGTGCGCGGATCATGGGCTCATTGCACATGACCATTCAGACGGCAGTCCTGATTGAGACACTCGAAGCATTGGGCGCCGATGTCAGATGGGCCAGCTGTAATATATTTTCCACCCAGGATCATGCAGCAGCAGCTATTGCTGCCACCGGCATTCCGGTTTTTGCATGGAAAGGTGAGACACTGGAGGAGTATTGGTGGTGCACTACACAGGCGCTGTCTTTTCCCGGGGGCAAAGGACCGAACCTGATCGTGGATGATGGGGGAGACGCCACCCTGATCCTGCACAAAGGCTATGCTGCAGAGAATGATGCAACATTGCTAAATGTACAAGCAAGTAACAGGGAAGAGAAAGTGGTGCTGGCAACCTTAAAGAAAATATTAGAGGAGGATCCACAAAAGTGGCATAGAGCCGTTGCCGACATGAAAGGAGTTTCCGAAGAGACAACCACAGGCGTTAACAGACTTTACCAGATGCTTGAAAAAGGTAAGCTGCTGTTTCCTGCTATCAATGTAAATGACTCTGTTACAAAATCAAAATTCGATAACCTGTATGGATGCCGCGAATCACTTGCCGATGGAATCAAGAGGGCAACTGACGTTATGATTGCCGGGAAAGTTGTTGTAGTTGCAGGATATGGAGATGTAGGCAAGGGATGTGCCCATTCCATGAAGTCATACGGTGCACGGGTAATTGTAACAGAGATCGATCCGATTTGTGCTTTGCAGGCTGTTATGGAGGGATACCAGGTTACCACCCTGGAAGAAGCACTCTCCGAAGGCAATGTTTTTGTGACCACCACAGGAAATACGGATATTATCACAACAGAGCATATGTCGAAAATGAAAGATCAGGCAATCGTCTGTAATATCGGTCATTTCGACAATGAGATACAGGTTGACAAACTGGATGCCATGAAAGGTGTGGAGAAGATTAACATTAAACCACAGGTCGATAAGTATATCTTCGAGGACGGTCATGCTATCTTTATGCTTGCAGAGGGCAGATTGGTGAACCTGGGATGTGCAACGGGTCACCCTTCCTTTGTAATGAGTAACTCATTCTCCAATCAGGTGCTGGCCCAGCTTGACCTCTGGAGAAATGAGTATGAACTCGGAGTATATATGCTGTCAAAAAAACTGGATGAAGAGGTTGCACGGCTGCACCTGGAACAGTTGGGGGTTAAGCTTACAAAGCTAACAGATGAACAGGCTGCATACCTCGGGGTACCTAAGGAGGGACCGTTCAAGTCAGACCATTACCGCTACTAATTAGAAGTGTTTGTCTATAAAGCCGGAGTGGCTGGATCATAATGTTCGAGAGCAAAGCGCGCAAAAATCTTAAGACGCAGTATACTAATGTATTCGAGGATTTAAGATTTTTGCAGCAATGCAGCTATCGGACTTTATGAACAGCCACTAATTATAGACGTGGAGCAGATCGCCTTCAACCACTGAATAATATTCGTGTAGTGGAAAGGTTGCGGGTCCTTCGAGCGGATCGGCGCCGTTAAGCAGAAGGTATTTGGATTTGCATTCCGGACAGGTAAATACACCGCTGAAACTGGTATCTGCTTCAACGGCTTCATTATGTTCCGGGTAAAGTGTGCAGGTACGGTCGTAAACATGAAACAGTCCGTAATCTTCGCGGTAAACAATAAGGCCGTTTACACCACCATTAACGAGCGTTGAGGAGTTCGGAGCCGGGTTTCCCAGTTCCGAAATGATATTCAGGTGTAGATTCACGTAAACATAAGGGATCCTGTATCCCCCGGTATCACATTTCGTTGAGAGAATTACCAGCGGCACAATAAGAAACATTATTTTAACACGTCTTTTCACCTCTATTAATTCTTTATTTAAACACTTGATATATTATACTATAAATATCATTCAAAATATAAGTACCGTGTTGCCTCGCATAATAAAATATTTTCTTTGGTGCTCGGGCTCCTACGCTAAAGCTACGGCGACAGCGTGCGAGCCCTCATCATCGTACAGTTCGCTACCGGAAAATTTATTGGTTTCACCGAGCTCATCGCCAAGGCGATTTCGGTTCATGTCCTTTTGTCTTTGCACCGCTGAACCTTTAGCTCATGAGCGCAGCGAATAATAACGCAGTAGTTGGCGTTTTGGCTTCGCCGAGCTCGCAGGCTCGGTTCTTGCAAAGTTTACCTACAAAGATAGAATACCTGCAGGTTAGTCAATTATTTTTTGTAATTTTAACTTCGTATAACCATTTTTATTGCGTTAAAAAGTCAGAACAAGATGGAATTTGACATTGGAACACTGTTTTATATCCTGATTACGATCATTGCGATTGTGGCAAGTGTTCTTGGTAAAAAGAAAAAACCGGTCGACGGTCAGCCCTCTTCAGAGGAAGAGAGCGGTCCTTTTGGTTTTTTCAGCAAGCTGGAGAAGCAGATCGGTGGACTGGGGGATGAGAGCAAAGAAGAAGTGCAGCCGGTTGCAGAAGAGGTGATTTCTGTCGAAAAGCCAGATGATAACCGGATTCAGCAGGATCAGGGCGGTTACGATTGGCAATCAGCTTCCTTTGAAGGAGATTCTGCAACATCCGGAAGTTATTACAATGAATTTGAAGGTTTTTATGATGCTGACAAGAAAGAGAATCTGGAATCGATCATTGAAGAGGCTGAAAAGTCTGCATCAGAAGAGAATCTGGAGGTGATTGACATGGATGATATTACAAATCCCGATTATTTTGAAATTGCAAAGGATTTTGATCTGGGAACTGCTGTAATTTATTCAACCATAATAAATAGGAAAGAATACTAAAATTTTTTAACTTTGTGTTGTTAAAGAGTTCCGTATAGAGCGGGATTCTTTTTTTGTTTTTTATATCACTAACCAAACAGAAATAGCTATGTCAAAAGTGTCATATATGACCGAAGATGGACTGGCGAAATTAAAGAAGGAGTTGGATCAGCTCACACGGGTTGAACGTCCGGCAATTTCAGAGCAAATTGCAGAAGCCAGGGACAAGGGAGACTTGTCTGAAAATGCTGAATATGATGCTGCCAAGGAGGCACAGGGGATGCTAGAGATGAAAATTGCCAAGTTGGAGGATCTGATTGCCAATGCCAGGATACTGGATTCATCGAAGATTGATACAAGTACCGTTCAGATCATGAACAGGGTGAAGCTTAAGAACTGTAAAACCGAAAAGGTTGTTGAGTATACAATTGTATCTGAAAGTGAATCTGATATTAAGGCCGGCAGAATTTCCGTAGAGACACCAATTGCCCGCGGACTGCTTGGTAAAAAGGTTGGAGAGGTTGCTGATATTAGTGTCCCCTCCGGTAGTATGTCTTTCGAGATCATGGAAATATCCATCTAAAAATTCATATTATGGCCTCAATTTTCACAAAGATCATTCAGGGTGATATTCCCTGCTACAAGATCGCAGAGGATGACCGGTTCTTTGCCTTCCTCGATATTAATCCCCTTGCAAAAGGTCACACACTTGTTGTTCCGAAGGTTGAAGTTGATTATATATTTGATCTTGATGAAGAGCTGCTGGGTGATATGATGAAATTTGCAAAAAAAGTGGCTTTGGCGATCGACGCATCCATGGAGTGTAAGCGAGTTGGGATCGCTGTATTAGGGCTTGAAGTTCCTCACGCGCATATCCATCTCTGCCCGATCAATGACCTCTACGATATCGAATTCAGTCGACCGAAGCTGAAATTATCCCGTGAGGAATTTGAGAAGATCGCTGAAGCCATCTCACAAAAAGTGATTTTGTAACTTTTCAGGGTTCTCTGAACAGGCATTCCAAGGAAAATCATTTCACCCTGCCGGGGTTGTTTCTTATGAAATCACCCCAGCTCTTCGCACTATTCTTTTTTAGCGGAGAGGAATTTTCATAGAAATGACATACCGCCACTGCGAGTCCGTCAGTAGCATCAAGATTATCGGGCATATCAGGTATGCTGAACATTCTTTCAAGCATGGCCGACACCTGTTCTTTGGATGCCTGTCCAACCCCCGTAATAGAGAGTTTTATCTTTCGGGGCGCATATTCAAACACGGGTAAATCCTTTAATAGGGCTGCAGAGATGGCTGCACCCTGCGCCCGTCCGAGCTTGAGCATGGATTGTACATTCTTCCCGTAAAAAGGTGCTTCGATGGCGAGTTCTACCGGATCATAGTTCTCAATCAATTTAATGGTGGTTTTGAATATTGCATTCAACTTCATGTAATGATCACCCTCCTTCCGGATGTCAAGCACACCCATATCAATGTAACGGGGTTCTTTTCCTGCAGCGTTCACCACTCCAAACCCCATCATGTTCGTTCCCGGGTCTATGCCAAGTATGATCCTGTCAGATTGCACCATTTTTTACCTTTGTACTGTTCTGAATTATTATCCCCGTAACCACGAGAATTATTCCAAAGATAGTGGAAATATAGATGCTTTCACCGAGGATTAAATAGACGAAGATCAGGTTTACGAACGGTGCAATAAAAACCAGGTTGGATATTTTTGCAGTTGTGCCTGAGAGTTGAAGCGCTTTCAGCCATAGGATGAAAGAAAATCCCATTTCAAATATGCCAATATAGGCAGCTGCTGTCCAGGCTTCTTTTCCTTCAGGAAGCCCCGGATCCCTTAACATTGCCCCTACAAGAAGGTATAGTGAGGAAAAGGCAAAGATGAGGAAGAGTCCCAGGACATCGTCCAGCCTGCTTTTCATGTTCAATATCCAGTAAAATGACCAGAGAACAGCTGTAGAGAGGGCCAGCAATACCCCCTTGAAATTGGAATTTTCGCTGAAAAGTGTTCCCCCCTGTAATGATAACACGATCACACCGGTAAAGCTGATGATCATGGAGACAATGCTTAACCATCCAATCTTTTGTCTCAGCAGGGGGATGGAGATGAGTACCAGTACAATGGGCCAGACCATGTTCAGGGGTTGTGCAACCTGGCCCGGCAGAAGGTCATATGCACGGAACAGGACCAGGTAATAAAAGGCCGGATTGAGTATTCCCAGAAGTGCCGTTCGAAGCAGGTCTCTTCTTTTCAGGGAGCGAAAAAGTTTAATTTTTCCCTGGGCAAGGACCGTTATCCCTAGTACGATGGTTGATACCAGTGCGGCACCGGTAACCATCTGGTAGTTGTCCTGGTATTTTAGTCCGAGTTTGAAGGCGGTGGGAACGGTCGACCAGAACAGCACCGCAGTGAGTGCAAATAAATAGGCTTTTTTCTGATTGCTGAAACGACCCAAAGCTCCTCTTTTATTGTATGATCTTGTCTGTTCCCATTAGGTTTCTCAATATCTTCGGAACAACAATGCCTTCTTTGGTCTGGTTGTTTTCCAGTAGTGCGGCAACGATCCGGGGCAGCGCCAGTGCACTGCCATTCAGCGTATGAGCGAGTACCGGCTTTTTCTCACCCCTCTTCTTATACCTAAGTTTCAGCCGGTTGGCCTGGAAGGATTCAAAATTAGAAACTGAGCTAACTTCCAGCCATTTATCCTGTGCAGCTGCATATACTTCAAAATCGTACGTCATGGCCGAGGTAAAACCAAGGTCTCCACCACATAGTCTGACGATCCTGTATGGAAGCTGAAGATCGTTAATAAGGGATTCAACATGACTTACCATCTCTTCAAGAGCAGTGTAGCTGTTTTCGGGCGATTGGATCTGTACGATTTCTACCTTGTCGAACTGGTGTACCCTGTTTAGTCCCCTCACATCTTTCCCGTATGAACCGGCCTCTCTTCTGAAGCAGGGTGTGTAGGCAGTGTTTTTTATAGGAAGTTGCGTCTCTTCGAGAATGACATCACGGTAAATATTGGTAACAGGAACTTCAGCGGTGGGGATCAGGTAAAATTCGTCTGACTGCACATGGTACATCTGTCCCTCCTTATCGGGCAGTTGTCCGGTACCAAACCCTGAGTCGGCATTCACCATCAGTGGAGGCAGTATCTCAGTGTATCCTGCATCAATATTGCGGTCCAGAAAAAATGAGATAAGCGCTCTTTGGAACCGAGCTCCAGCTCCTTTATAAACAGGAAATCCTGCTCCTGTTAGTTTCACTCCGAGATCGAAATCGATCAGATCATACTCCTTTGCAATTTCCCAGTGGGGTTTGGTATCTCCGGCGAGAACCGGCATTTCACCTCCCTCACGGATGGTTTGGTTATCGACTTCAGAGCTACCCGGAGGAACCAGTTCATTAGGGATGTTGGGAATTAATACCAGGAGGTCATTGATCTGACCAGTGGCTTTATGCATACCGGCAGATAGTTCATTGATCGAATTTTTGATCTCGGCGGTCCGCTGTCTGGCCTGGTTGCCCTTTTCATTTTCACCATTTTTAAACAGCTGTCCGATCTCTTTGCTGATCTGGTTCATTTCGGCCTGGAGTTCATTCACTTTCGATTGGTTTTCCCGGCGTATCAGATCTGCTTCAAGCAATTTGTCTATGGTTTGTGCTGCGTCAAAATTTCTGACCCTGAGTTGTTGGATCGCAATTTCGCGGTTCTCTCTGATGTAGGGTAATGTAAGCATATAATCGTATGAAATAAAAAACCTGTAATCTGCTATAAAGGTAGCCGATTACAGGTAAATTTCTTTGAAATTTTTCTATTTTATCGTCTTAATTTTCAAGCGGCTCTATGGAGACAAAAGATTTATTGTTCGACTTTTTCTGGTATTTCACCTTTCCATCAGCCAATGCAAAGAGGGTATGATCCTTTCCCATGCCCACATTCAAGCCGGCACTGTGAACGGTTCCTCTTTGCCGTACGATGATATTTCCAGCAACAACATTCTGTCCGCCGAAAATTTTAATTCCGAGTCTTTTGCTTTCCGATTCGCGACCGTTTCTTGAACTACCGGCTCCTTTCTTGTGTGCCATATCTTAAATTTTATTTGTTTCCGTTATTTATTCTTTGTCAGCAGCCTTCTCTCCACCTTCACTTTTCTTTGCTGAAGGCTTTTTGGGGTTAGCAGCCGATTTGGTAGCTGCTGTCTTCTTTTCCGTTGCGCTTTTTGCTGCAGGTTTTTTAGCCGTTGGTTTTTCAGCTGTTGATGCTTTTTCAGCCGCCGGCTTCTTAGCTGCCGGTTTTTTCGCTGTTGATGCTTTCTCAACAGCCGGCTTCTTCTCAATGTCGGCTTTTGGTGCAGCAGTAGCCGCAGTTTTCAGTGTAGTGCCAGCTTTCTGTTTAGCAGTAGGCTTTTTTCCAGCGGCTTTAGGTGCTTCTTTTTTCTCTTCAGCAACTTTGGCAGCTGGTTTTTTGGCAGCTTTCTCGTTTATTTCAGTAATCTCAATCCTGGTTAAATACTGTCTGTGGCCATTCAGTTTCTTGTAGCCTTTCCTTCTTTTCTTCTTAAAAACCAAAACCTTATCTCCCTTCACATGCTCTACAACCTTTGCTGAAACAGCGGCATCCTTTATGACCGGATCTCCAATTGAGATTTTTCCTTCATTTTCAATAAGCAACACCTTGTCAAAAGAGATTTCTGATCCGGCATCACCCTCCAGCCTGTGCACAAACAGTTTCTTATCTTTTTCAACTTTAAACTGCTGTCCGGCAATATCAACGATTGCGTACATTATCTGTTAATTTTCAGTGATTTCAAATTCGGTCTGCAAAGATAGAAAAGTTTGTAAGATATGACAAAAAAATACCAAAAAATATTTTGCGGGGAAACCAATTGTGGATGGTTTTGTAATTCTGCTGTAAAGAATGATTAAAATAAGGCTATTATTTCTGTGATTGCTTTGTAAAAATTCTAATTTTGCTGAGGTTACATCTTTATGAGGTATATTGCAGTTGTAAGCAAGCGGAATTATTGCATGCAGCTAAAGAAATATGAACCCCTCATCATTGGGAATAGATATTTGGCTTCGCCGAGCTAAAGGTTCAGCGGTGCAAAGACAAAAGGGAATGAATAAATATCAAGAAGTTAAATAAAGAATTAATACAGTTGTATAATTGAGAATGGGGAAAGTTAAATTGAACGTACTTGGAATATCCTATAGTCAGACACAATCTGGTGCCTATGCGCTGGTTTTGTCCGAGGAGGAAGGAGCCCGGAGAATTCCCATTATTGTGGGGGGATTTGAGGCGCAAGCGATCGCTATAGAGCTGGAGGGATTGAGCCCACCCAGACCACTCACACATGATCTTTTTATGAAGTTTTCAGATTCATTCGGCATCAGGCTTTTAGAGGTTAATATTCATAAGCTGGAGGAGGGAGTTTTCTTTGCGAACGTATTATTTGATAATGGCGACAGGCAGATGTCGCTCGATGCCCGCACATCCGATGCTATTGCCCTGGCACTACGGTTTAAATGTCCTATCTATACAACGGAAGAAATTCTGGAAAAGGCCGGTATAGTGCTGGATTTTGATGAGACGACCGGAGGTCCGGTTGAGAGCGAAAGTGGTTCCTATATCACAGGTGAAGGGAAGACTGGTTTTTCAGGGAGCAGATCCTCAAAGCGGTCCGACCTCAGTAAGCATACTTACGAGGAGCTAAAGACCATGCTGGAGGAGGCCGTTGCAAATGAAGATTATGAGTTGGCCTCTGAAATCAGGGATGAGATAAAAAGTAGACCGAAAGATTAGCCCATAACATGAGAAAAATCCTTGCCGGCTTTATCCTGCTTTTATTCATTATTGCTGCTCCTCTTTTTTCCGGAGTACCAGCAGCTCATGCCATGAAAGATTCTGTTATAGAACAAATTGCTGCTGAAGATTCTGCTGCAGATCAGTTGGAGATGAGTGAAAAGCCGGACAACTCCCATCTCACCAACATAATTCCTGATAAGATCGGATTTAATTTCAGTATGCTAAAGATTCTACGCGGATTGTTGGGAATGGTTGTTCTGTTAGCAATTGCATGGGCTTTCAGCAAGAACCGCAGTGCTATTTCATGGAAAACTGTTGGCATCGGACTGGCCATACAGTTATTACTGGCCATCGGAATACTTTATGTTCCTTTAATCCAGGGGATATTTGAAATTGTTGGTAAGATCTTTGTTAAAATACTTTTCTTCACCAGCGTGGGAACGGAGTTCCTCTTTGGTAGCGGACCAGAGGGTTCGATTGCAAAGCCATTGCAGACATTTGCAATTAATATTCTGCCAACAATTATTTTCTTCTCTGCCATAACAAGCGTCCTTTTTTATCTGGGTGTGATTCAGTACATTGTGAGGGGACTCGGATACCTTATGTCGCGTGCTATGGGACTATCAGGTGCAGAGAGCCTTTCTGTAGCCGGGAATATATTTCTAGGGCAGACCGAATCCCCACTGATGATCAAGGCGTACCTTGAAAAATTGAATGAATCTGAGATCATGCTGGTCATGTCTGGCGGAATGGCCACCCTGGCTGGTGGTGTGCTGGCCGCATACATTGGATTCCTGGGAGGGGGCGATTCGGGACAGGAACTAATTTTTGCGAAACATCTGCTTGCAGCTTCAGTGATGGCGGCACCAGGCGTTGTAGTGATTTCAAAAATCCTGGTGCCAAATACAGAAGTTGTTGATAAAACGATCAGGGTATCGCAGGATAATATTGGTAAAAATGTACTTGATGCTATTTCAAATGGAACGGCAGAAGGTATTAGACTGGCAGTTAATGTGGCTGCTATGTTGCTTGTTTTTATAGCATTTATCGCGCTGATTAATTTTATCTTTGTTAAAATTGGTGACTGGACCACATTGAATGGGATGGTGGCGGGGCTGACGAATGGAAGGTATGATGAGATCAGTCTTGAGTTTTTACTTGGATACGGACTTTCGCCAATCATGTGGCTGATTGGTGTGCCGCTGGAGGATATAACGCTGACGGGATCCTTGCTGGGGAAAAAGCTAATCATGACCGAGTTTGTTGCCTATATCAGTCTATCGGAAATGAAAACTGCCGGGTTGTTTTCTGAAACAAAATCGATTATCATGTCGGTATATATGCTATGCGGCTTTGCCAACTTCGCATCTATAGGTATTCAGATAGGAGGTATTGGGGCACTCGCACCGGGGAAACGAATACAGTTATCCAAACTGGGCATAAGGGCACTTCTTGCTGGAACACTGGCAGCTCTTTTGTCAGCAACACTGGTTGGAGTCTTACTGGGTTAATAATTATGTTGTGATTCATGAATGTGTATAACCGACAAAAGATACTGATAGTCGAAGACAATTTCATGTCTTATAAGCTTTTGGAAGCACACTTTACCAGGGCTAACCTGGACTTATTGCACGCTTCCGATGGTTTATCGGCGATGGATATTTTTAAGAGTAATCCGGATATAGCGCTGGTTCTTATGGATATTCAGCTTCCCGGATTGAGTGGTTTGGATGTTACGAGGCGCATCCGGAAGATCAATCCAGATATTCCTGTAATTGCTACTACCGGAAATGTATTTGATGATGATAAAACAGCCTGCCTGGAGGCCGGGTGCACACATTACTTCACCAAGCCAATCAATTTTCCTGAAATTTTCAAAGTGCTTGATAAATATTTCAGTTAATTATGGGAATCCTGATAACCTGTATGGGATCAGTAGTTATTCTGATCTATGTTGTGGTGTTTATTAGGTATGGGAATGCACTTTTATCAGCTCAAGGCAGCGTCCATACTTCTAAAGCCATTGGTTCTGTAAAGGTTTCGGTTATCATTCCTGTCAGAAATGAGTTCTATTCGCTTCCATTGCTTATCGATGACCTCGATAAGCAGAATTATTTGCAAGAGAATTATGAGGTTATCTTTGTTAACGATCACTCCAATGATGGATCTGAGACATACCTTATTGAAATATGCCAAAGCAGGATGAATTTCTCATTTTGTTCACTCGATAGCGGGTTTCTTGGAAAAAAGCAGGCTATCGATAAGGGCTGTTCCATTGCAAAGGGTGATTGGATTATTCAGACTGATGCCGATTGCAGGTTGCCGTCCGGTTTTATTTCCGGTCATGCAGACCTTGCTTTTGCAGGTAAAGCCGGTCTTATTGCCGGACCGGTGTTGACTGAATCCGGAAAGGGAATGTGGTGCAGTCTTGAATCGATTGAAATGATGAGTCTGACCGGCACCGGTATGGCCTCTTTTCTGCTCGGCAGACCGGTGATGTGCAGCGGTGCAAATCTTTCCTATAATAAAGCATTCTATATGGAGGTTAGGGAAGAAGTGTTGAAGGTACCCTCTGCTTCAGGAGACGATATGTTTTTGCTGATGCAGGCGAAAAAGCTGGATAAGGGCATGGCTTATTTGAATTCCTTTGAGCACCTGGTTACCACATCTTTAAATGGGAGCATATATTCATTTATTAGTCAGCGGGTACGTTGGGGCTCTAAAGCAAGGTTTTATTCTGACCGGGATCTTCTTTTTCTTTCTATGGTCGTGTGGCTGACGAATGCAATCATTACCCTGTATCTGGTGGGCTCTTTCTTTATTCCTTTGCTATTGCCTTTTTTTCTCGCATCATGGATCATTAAATCTGGCGTTGACTTCAGGGTTTTATATCTGGTAGCGCGGATTTTCAGAAGGACGCGTCAGCTAAGATGGTTTCCCCTGGCTGCATTATTTTACTATTTTTATGTCACCGTGGCAGGACTCCTGGCCATGTATGGAAAATACAGTTGGAAAGACAGAACTTATTACTGTGAGACAAAAAGTCACCCGTAGTTTGAATGATAGATTAACTAATTATTTATCAAATATTTAAATAAAGAATTTATCTGGATTAAGCAAACCGGTGGATAATAGGTATTATTAAAAGACATATTTGAAATTGAACGACACAGGAACATCCCCTTCGAGATTGGCATGGAACAGGTTTAAGAAAAATCCTGTTTCGGTAGCTGGATTGCTATTTATTTTGCTGGCGGTGCTTATCTCTTTTGCGGGTTATTTAATCAGTCCGGATAAGGTACAGCATGCCAATTCACAGGTGCTGGAGATTGCCCTGGAGAAGCCCGGTTTTTCCTGTGATTTTCTTCAGGTCACCATCAATGGATCGATCCGCCAGAAGGGTTTTTTTACGAGAGTTGTAACAGGTAAAAAACCCGAATTTATACCTGTCCCTATCCATTCATACCGTTTTGTCGATGATCGGATTGTTGTGATGGAGTATTCAAAGTATTCTGAAGACAAGTTTTATTCTGAGTATCTTCTGGCTGATGTTTGTTTTCCGGTTGATCTTGAAAGTTATGTGTATGCTAGCGGGAAGTATCATGTCAATGCTGCAGATTCGGAACAGCAGTATGCAGGAAGGGTTGAAGACCTGAGAGAGATGGTCGTTGAAAATCATTTGGTCAGAAAACAGTTTATACTTGGAACCGACAGATTTGGAAGAGATATGCTGAGTCGGATGATTCTTGGTACCCGGGTAAGCCTCGCCGTAGGTTTCATCGCTGTGTTAATCTCCGTTGTGGTTGGTATATTGCTTGGGAGTATTGCCGGCTATTTCCGCGGGTGGATCGATCAATTGATTATGTGGCTGGTCAATGTTGTATGGTCGGTTCCCACCCTTTTAATGGTGATTTCCATTACCCTGGTACTGGGGAAGGGATACTGGCAGGTGTTCATTGCTGTTGGTCTCACCATGTGGGTGGAGGTTGCACGGGTAGTCCGGGGACAGGTGCTTTCAGTCAGGGAGAAGGAGTATGTTGAGGCAGCCCGTGTGATCGGTATGCGGCCGGGCCGGATTCTTTTCCAGCATATCATACCAAATGTCTTATCGCCCGTGGTCATCATTTCGGCAGCGAATTTTGCAACTGCCATTCTGCTGGAGGCAGGATTGAGTTTCCTCGGAATCGGAGTGCAACCGCCCATACCTACCTGGGGAGGAATGATCAAGGAGCATTATGGATACATCATTGTTGAGCTGGGATACCTTGCCTTTATTCCGGGATTTGCCATCATGTTGATGGTGCTGGCATTTACCCTCGTAGGAAATGGACTGAGGGATGCGTTGGATAGTCGGGCGTAGACGATAGTCAGTTTAAGGACTAAAGTTAGTTGCCAAGTTCAGAAAAGAATTTGATTCTGACCAGCCTGATCTCCTCTTCGGTATAATCTGTTTCACCCAGTTCGTTAATCGCATCATCTATCGATTCCGAATCAGCTTCATGGAAATATTCATATACCTCTTCAATGCGGTCTTCATCCATCACATCATTGAGGTAGTAGTTGATATTGATTTTTGTGCCTGAGTTGACAATGGCCTCAATCTCGTCGATCAGTTCCATCATCTCAAGACCCTTTGCATCAGCGATGTCATGAAGCGGGATCTTCCTGTCGATACTCTGTATGATAAAAACTTTAACTCCTGATTTGTTTACCACAGATTTTACCACCATATCCTGTGGACGGATAATCTCTTTCTCCTCGACATAGTTTTTGATGGTTTCGGCAAATTCCTTTCCGAACTTTTGTGCCTTTCCCGTTCCAACACCAACGATATTCTTCATCTCTTCAACCGTTACCGGGTATTGGATGGCCATATCATCCAGGGATGGATCCTGAAAGATTACAAATGGTGGCAACTCCAATTTCTTGGCCATCTTTTTTCGCAGATCCTTGAGTATGTAAATCAACTCCTCATCCACTGCTCCTGTGCCTCCACCGGAAGTTGATTCCTCATCGGAGACAATGTCATAGTCATGATCTTGTGTTAACATTATTGAATACGGATTCTTTAAATACTCTTTTCCCTTCTCACTCAGTTTCAATAGACCATAATTTTCAATATCCTTATGGATCAGCCGGGCAATAAGTGCCTGTCTTATAACGGCATTCCAAAACTTATTGTCCTTCTCTTCTCCTGCTCCAAAGAACTCATTATGATGATGTTTGTAAGATTTTACAGCACTTGTTGCATTCCCTGCCAATACGTTGGCAACATGCTCCGCCTTGAATCTTTCCTGAACCCCTAATATACTTTTTAATGCTAAAACTATATACTCTTTTCCCTCAAATTTTTCTTTCGGATGTAAACAATTGTCACAATTATTACAATCCTCTTCCATAACCTCTCCGAAATAGTTCAGGAGCAGCTTGGGACGACAGACGCTTGACTCTGTGTATGAGACAGTTTCCAGAAGAAGCTGCCGGCCGATCTCCTGTTCTGCCACAGGCTTTCCCTGCATGAACTTTTCCAGTTTCTGAATATCCTTATACCTGTAAAATGCGATGCATTTTCCTTCACCTCCGTCCCGGCCTGCACGACCGGTCTCCTGGTAATATCCTTCCAGACTTTTCGGGATGTCGTAATGGATCACAAACCGCACATCAGGCTTGTCTATTCCCATACCAAACGCTATGGTGGCCACAATCACATTTGCCTCCTCCATGAGAAACATATCCTGGTTTCTTGACCGTGTGGAGGCATCCATACCAGCATGATATGGAAGTGCCTTTATATTATTTACAACCAGGGTTTGTGCCAACTCTTCAACTTTTTTTCTACTGAGGCAATAGATGATCCCTGATTTTCCTTTGTTTGAAGATATGAATCTGATGATCTCCCTGGTGGCTTTTATCTTGGGTCTGACTTCATAGTATAAGTTGTGTCTGCGGAATGAGGATTTGAACACCTCTGCATCCAGCATTTCAAGGTTTTTCTGGATGTCATGTTGTACTTTGGGTGTTGCAGTTGCAGTAAGCGCAATGAGTGGGGCAACTCCTACGGTATTGATAATCGGGCGTATTCTTCTATACTCAGGTCTGAAATCATGTCCCCATTCTGATATACAGTGTGCTTCATCAATGGCATAAAATGAGATTTTCACTTTCTTGAGGAATTCTATGTTGTCCTCTTTTGTTAGTGATTCAGGGGCCACATACAACATTTTTGTCCGGCCACTGATCACATCCTCCTTCACCTTTAGGATGGCGCTCTTGGTCAATGATGAATTCATGAAATGGGCCACACCTTCATCAGTACTGAAGGAACGCATGGCATCCACCTGGTTTTTCATCAGGGCGATGAGCGGAGAGATAACGATCGCTGTACCATCCATCATCATGGCAGGTAACTGGTAACAAAGTGATTTTCCGCCTCCGGTTGGCATAAGGACAAATGAATCATTTCCATTAAGAACATTCTTAATGACCAATTCCTGATTTCCTTTGAAACTGTCGAAGCCAAAATAACGCTTCAGAAAATCGATTAATTGTTTATCACTAACCTGCATAACCGCAAAATACTTCTACTATTAACTATAAAATAAGCAAATTATATTTAAAAGAAAAAAACATATGTTAAAATTTAGTGTTAAATCTATTGATCGGATGCATTGATTCCCCGAAACAAATATCTCACTGCTTTTCAGAAAAATGCCCCTTTGAAGATTTTTAAGTGACTAAACTAATATAAATTCATGAATTTGCAGACTGGTAACGAGTGTTTTTTTTTGTTACTTTGCAGCACTTTTTAACACAGATATATACATGGTAAAAGAGGTTAAAGCAGAAATGTCTTTTTTGGAGCATCTTGAGGTGCTGCGATGGCATCTGGTTCGCTCTTTCGCATCAATCTTGATTTTTGCCATCATCGCCTTCATATTTAAGGGTATCATTTTTGATGTGATCATCATTGCTCCAAAAACCCCCGAATTTCCAACCAACAGGTTTCTTTGTATGCTGGGACAGGAGGTGAATATTCAGCGCCTCTGTATTAATTCCCGTCCCTTTAATCTTCAAACTGTGAAGATGGCTGAGCAGTTTTCTATGCATATTATTGTAAGCCTCCTGGCCGGATTAATTATATCATTCCCCTATATTTTCTGGGAATTCTGGAAGTTTATTAAGCCGGCTATGTATGACAAGGAGAAAAGAACGGCCAGTGGTGCGGTTTTTTACACATCGCTCCTGTTTTTGCTGGGCGTAGCTTTCGGCTATTACCTGATTGCACCGCTGTCGGTCCATTTTCTGGGTAACTACAAGGTAAGTGAAGAGGTGATCAGTAATCCCACCTTGCGTTCCTATGTTCAGACAGTCTCTTCTGTGGTGCTGGCGTCAGGAATTGTATTTGAATTGCCGATCCTTGCCTTTTTTCTTACCAAGACCGGACTTATTACGCCATCTTTTATGAAGAAATACCGGCGGCATTCCCTTGTACTGATTCTGGCTCTTTCAGCACTTATTACCCCTCCAGACATCTTTAGCCAGATCATGGTTTCACTACCTTTGATAATCCTGTATGAGGTGGGTATAGGTATCAGCAAACGGATTGTAAAGGAACGTGAGAAAATTGAGGCGGCAGAAAGAGAGTAATATGGAGATGCGTTTTACGTTATCATACAAGGTATCAATATGAAGAAGATGCGATTACATACACATAATCTTGTAAAGAAATACCGGACCAGGACCGTGGTTAATCATGTATCCATCGAGGTTTCACAGGGTGAGATCGTTGGATTGCTCGGACCAAACGGTGCGGGAAAGACCACCTCCTTTTATATGATCGTTGGATTGATTACTCCCAATGAGGGAAAAATATTTCTTGATAACAGAGATATCACCAAAGAGCCAATCTATAAAAGAGCCCGGATGGGCATTGGTTACCTGGCCCAGGAGGCATCGGTATTCAGGAAACTGAGCGTTGAAGATAATCTTAAGGCGGTACTTGAGATGTCGGCTTACTCAAAGGAAGAACAGCGGGATATTGTTGAGTCTCTGTTGGATGAGTTTGGTCTTCAGTCCATCAGAAGAAGTCTCGGAATTCAACTTTCCGGTGGGGAGCGTAGACGAACAGAGATTGCCAGGGCACTTGCTCTGAGCCCCAGTTTTATTTTGCTTGACGAGCCTTTTGCAGGGGTGGATCCCATTGCCGTTGAGGATATTCAGAATATTGTATCAAGACTGAAGGAGAAAAATATTGGCATTCTGATAACCGACCACAATGTGCACGAAACACTTTCTATTACGGATCGCGCCTATCTTTTATTCGAGGGATCGATCCTCAAGGCAGGAACCTCTCAGCAGCTTACAGAGGATGAAGAGGTACGAAAAGTGTATCTCGGACAGAACTTCGAACTCCGTTAGGTTTTCTACCTGTTTAACATCTAATAAAAGTCTCTATACCTTAAAAAATAAAGATATGCGTCGAATTCTATTGGTTTTTACTCTATCGACGATCATTTCAGCTGTATATGCGCAAGAGAATGCTGAAGCGTTGATAGGTGGAATGGACACAATCGGTAACGATTCGGTTGTTTTTACACCGGAGACAGCATCAGCCTATATGACGGGTTTGTTGAATATGGAAAACCTGTGGAGCCCTGAAGGAGACACTATGAGGCTCTCCCTTGCAAGGTTGGTGAATCACTTTGAGGAACCTTTCGATTCTGTAGAAAACCGGCTGATCAGATTTAATTACGATTCCATTCGTCTTAAAAATATGAGTATTATACACAATGATACATTGCCCCTGAGGTGGCTGAATGATTCAACTTTGATCGTCGATACGACAGAGCTGGAAAAGGACCCCTTTATTGTGCAGAAGACCATTGTAAAAAAAGCAATTGACACAACATCCCTCCCTTTTCAATATGACCTGCCCAGTGCAGAGAAACTTCTCCAGGGCAAGCCCCAGGAGCAGGACTCACTGGTTATGGCTAAGGATACGGTAACAGGATTACAGGATACAACCCTAACCTCCGATGATCTGTATATTCAGAAGAGGGAGCCCGATAAACAAAAATTGGAGAGCCTAAAAAATCGAAAGGGTATCATGATTGTTGAACTAGATACCATTATTGAGGTTTTCCTGGATACACTTTTCCTTCAATCACAGAATATTGAAATTCACCGATTGATTGATGATCGTATTGTTCCTTCTTTTCTTCCCCCCGACAGCCATAAAGCATTCAGATTTTTACCCGATTCCAGTAAAATAGTTGTATCAGACACAATGGAGGTTATTGTGCCGGAAGGAAAGTCTCCGTTCTATATTATACCTAGTGAAAAGATGCCAGATTCTCTTAGACTGGCTGTTGAGACCCTATTAGCATATACGAACCAGCGTGATTCAATTCTTCTATATTTCAATGATATACAAGGAGGTAAGATCCCCTTCTGGTTAACATCAGGAAAAGATGAACTATACAGATACTGGGTAAAGAATTATAAGAATGACTCCATTACGATTTGGGTGGGCAATCCTTCAAAACTGGATATTACCCTTCTCCTGGAACAGGATGTTCATGTGAACCGTTTGACCAAGGATGTGTTGGATGAACTCCCAATTACAGATCTCAGACCTGTTAGGACACTTGCCGAGGTTGAGCCCCTAAAGGAGATTCCCGTATACTGGGAGTATAATTTTTCGAGCTCCTTTTCTGTAAACCAAACCTATCTGTCCAACTGGTCCAAAGGGGGTGAAAGCTCGCTTTCGAATATGCTGGATATCAATGGTACAGCGATACATACCAACAAGGCTGAAAAGACAGAGTGGACCAATAATTTTCGACTGAAATATGGAAGTACCATTACGGAAGAGTACGGCTTGCGAACCAATACCGATATGTTTAACCTGAATTCACAGTTTAACAAGGTGATTAAGGAGAAGATAGACTTCAGCGCGTTGTTCTACATGAAGAACCAGATTGCAAGAGGGTATAAGTATCCGAACGATTCTGTTGTGGTGTCAAAATTCCTGAATCCCGGCACATTCACCATTGGTGCAGGGCTGGAGTATAAACCTTTTAAGAAAACGACACTGAACTTTTCCGTGTTGTCGTATAAAAACACCTTTGTTCTTGATACAGCAAATATTGATCAGACGAGACATGGTATTGAGAAAGACAAACGCACAAGACAGGAGATGGGTGGACAATTGCTTGTGAAAAACAGTATCAGTATTTTGGACGGACTGGATATGTCCAATACATTGCGTTTGTTTACAAATTATCTCAATAAGCCCCAGAATGTTGATGTCGACTGGGAGATAAACTTAGAACGTAAGATTAACTGGTACTTTACAATCCTTCTGAATTTTCACTTTATTTATGACGATGATATACGGTTTCCGGTATATGATGAAAAAGATACACCTGTATTGCTGCCTGACGGGAGCACAAAAAAAGAGCCGAAGCTCCAGTTTAAACAATTTATGGGGCTTACACTCTCCTTCAAGTTCTAGCTAGTGGCTGTCCATAAAGTCCGATAACTGCGTTACTGCAAAAATTCTAAATCCTCGAATACAATAGTATACTGCGGTTTATAATTTTTGCGCGCCTTGTCCGCCGTACTTAGGTACTAAGGCAGGCGGTGCCTTGTTCTCGAACTTTATGATCCAGCCACTCCGACTCTATTGACAAGTTCTAGCTAGTGGCTGCAAGAAAACTCCATTTTACTCACGAATTGTTTATTTTCAATTGTGTTCGTGAGCTAAAGGTTCTGCGTTATGCTCGTCTGGAAATTCGTCATTTACGATTAGTAAACTCCTCATTTCCAGACTTCGCAAGCGCTGACCGCCGTACTTAGGTACTATGGCAGGCGGTGCTTGAAAATGAAGCTTTCTTACTAGCCACTTGTAAAAACACATAGTTTTGGCTTCGCCGAGCTCGTAAACTCGGTTCTTTCAAGGACTAGTTAGTGTTTGTTGGTAATCTCCAAAACGTTATAGAGTGTGTGTAGTTTCTCTATTACTAGTTGATTGTCGGGATCTTTATCAAGTGCTTTCTCCAGCCATTCGACTGAAAGGGCAAATTCAGCTTCAGCTTTGGCCTGTTCATCAAGAAAGATTCGGTTATTGGTAATGGTTCTTGCATGTTCCTGGATATCTACGCCTAAATTGTAATAGCATGTACCGATATTGGTATAGATTTCAATCTCTTCAGGAGCCAGCTCTGCCGACCTCTTATATGCTGTAATGGCTTTTCTGTATTGCTCAGTTTTTTGATAAATGAGTCCTTTCGTGTATGGAAAGATATAATTGGAAGGGTCTCTGGCAGATGCAGTGTCAAGCGTTGCTAGAGCCTTTTCAGTATCATTTGTTTGAAATAGCATATCGACCAACAGCATTACCAGGTCCTCATTTTCTTCATAGCGTTCAATATCTTCAATAAGCAATTCTACTGCAGAAGCGGTATCTTCTCTTTCCAGGTGAACAGTGAAAAGGAGGTGGGATACATTTGGATCATACTTGTGTTGGTTTAATTGACTCAAATAGTCGATGGCCTTCTCCCACTCTCCTCCTTCATAGGCAGCAAGCGCTGTGTTGTATATCAGATTCGTATCTATTTCTACTGTGAGGATAGGACTCCAGTTGATCTGAAGTGCCTGTTCGAATGCCCTTAAAGCTTCCTTATACTGCTTGTCCCTGAATTGTTTTTCCCCCAATTGCTGAAAATCATTTGCAAGCAAAACATACAATGGGGCCAGTTGTTTTTCCATCCTTCCCCTGGAATCCAGTTCCAGGGCTTTCTCATAGGAGTCGTAAGCAACATAAAGCTGATCGGGATAAAGCTCGTAATGTTTCTTGTTGTTTTTTTCAATACCCTTTTCGTATGCGGTCTGACATAAAAGTCCCCTGGCATACCATGTTACCGCCCAGTCGGCTGTTTTTTCAGCCTCTGCCGCCTCCTCTATGGCCGTTTTGGCCTCATCATATTTTGCTGTTTCAATGAGCTGAAACAGTGAGACTACCTTGCTTCTCTGTGCCTGTAATATGTTAACGCAGCCGGTGAATATGATTGCTATGATGATGAATCTGTTCATGGATACTCCTACCATTTTCACGCAAAAGTAGTTTAATTTTCCGTTTTTTTGAAGCTGGTTTTAAATGGCCCGTTGAGCCAATTGCGCGTTAACTAAGTTTGACATCGGACACTGTTAGTTATTCACATAACATAATAATCATTAAATGAGTTATTTATATTCTTCCACACGGGCAAATATTTCTTTTCTAATTCTAAAAAATTCCATTAAATTTGCACGACCATTTTTGAGCGGATGTGGCGGAATTGGTAGACGCGCCAGACTTAGGATCTGGTTCCTTCGGGAGTGGGGGTTCGAGTCCCTTCATCCGCACCAAAACTGACCGAACCGCGAGGCATACCATGGTGGTGTACCGGAGCGGTTTTTTACAATAGAAAATAAACTTTTTCTGTGAATAGCAGGTCACCAGCGATCAGATTGATAATGATAGCTAGTATAAATAATCAAACATTTATTTAAAGGAATTGTATCGATGAATATTACAAGAGAAGATGTTGACAAATTAAATGCATTATTAACAGTAACGGTTGAGAAATCCGATTATGATGAGAAGGTAGATAAGGTGCTGCGCGAATATCGCCGCAATGCCAATATTAAGGGATTCAGGCAGGGGAACGCCCCCCTGGGAATGATCAGGCGCATGTATTATGTTCCAGTATTGGCCGAGGAAGTTAACAAGTTGGTATCGGAGTCTCTTTATGAATATATCAGCAATGAGGAGCTCAGAATCCTTGGGGAGCCGATGGCGAAGAGGGATGAGGAGAAGACGATCGATTTTGAAAAAGATGACAAATTTGAATTTCAGTTTGAACTTGGGCTTTCGCCGGAGATTGAGATTGAGATAACAGGGAAGGATAAATTTCCCTGGTACAGGATCAAGATTGATAAGAAGGAGTTGGAGGAGTACAAGGACAATGTGGCCAGGCGCTATGGAGAATTTATATCTGTGGATGCGGCCGGAAATAGTGAGTTAATTAAAGGTAACCTGGTAAAGTTAAACCAGGAAGATGAAGAGGCTGAGGGAGGAATCAGTGTGGATGATGTCTCCATGTCGCTCGATATGATGAAGGATGAAGGGCAGCAAAAGCTCTTCCAGGATGCAAAAAAGGGAGATGAGGTGGTCTTTGATGTGAAGAAGGCCTATCCCAACGATACAGAGGTGGCTTCCTTGCTCAGGATCAATAAAGATGAAGTTCCCCTGATCGGTGGAAAGTTTAAATGTACCATCAACGATATTCAGAAATTTGAAAAGGCTGAGATCAACCAGGAGCTGTTTGATAAGATCTATGGTGCGGGAACGGTGAAATCGGAGGCGGAATTTATAGATAAGCTGAAGGAGGAGATGGCAAGTCAGTATGAGCGTGAAAGCGACTACCGTTTTGGTATTGATGTGCGCGATAATATGATAGAAAAGGCCGGGTTGGAGCTGCCGGTGGAGTTTCTGAAAAGGTGGCTGCTGGAGACCAATGAAAACATGACCAGTGAACAGGTGGAGAGTGAGTTTTCTAATTATGAAGATGATTTTCGCTGGCAACTGATCAAGGATCACCTGTATAAAGTTCATGACATCAAGGTGGAAGAGCAGGAGATCAGGGATTCGGCCAAAGAGGTGGCCAGGGCACAGTACCAGCAGTATGGGATCATGGATATTCCCGATGAGTACCTGGACAGCTACGCCAATGAGCTTTTGTCGAAAAAAGAGGAGGCGCGACGGATCACTGATCGTAAACTTGAAGAAAAATTGCTTAATTTTATAAAAAATACTGCGAAAGTTGAAGAGAAGGAGATCTCTGTCGATAAATTCAAGAAGTTATTTGACAACAAATAAAAATTCGACTTATGAGCCAAAATGATGATTTCACAAAGTATGCTACGAAGCACAGGGGAATCAGCAGCCTGACGCTGCACAATTTCACCTCTGCCTACAACAGCTATATTTCACCTACCATTATTGAGGAACGCCAGCTGAACGTTGCGTCCATGGATGTGTTTTCACGGCTGATGATGGACCGGATCATTTTTCTGGGCACACCCATTGATGACTATGTAGCCAATATTATTCAGGCACAGCTGCTCTACCTCGATTCGGCGGATCCGGCAAAGGATGTCCAGATCTATTTCAACTCCCCCGGGGGCAGTGTGCATGCTGGACTTGGTATTTACGATACCATGCAGTATACCAATTGCGATGTTTCAACGATCTGTACAGGGATGGCCGCATCCATGGCTGCGGTGCTGCTGACCGCAGGCACTGCCGGTAAGCGTTCAGCCCTTAAACACTCCAGGGTAATGATACACCAACCGATGGGAGGAGCACAGGGACAGGCCTCCGATATTGAGATTACCACCCGTGAGATACTGAAACTGAAGAATGAGCTGTACGCGATTATTGCTGAGCATTCCGGAAAAGATGTGAAGAAGGTGGAGAAGGACAGTGACAGGGATTACTGGATGACTTCCGAAGAGGCGAAGGCCTACGGAATGGTTGATGAGGTACTGGTTAGAACAAAGGATAAAAAATAGAAATTATGGATCGTTGCTCTTTTTGCGGAAGGGAAAAAAAGGATACCAATCTGCTCATTGCCGGAATATCCGCTCACATTTGCGACCGGTGTATTGAGCAGGCACACACCATCGTTGATGAGGAGCTTGGCTCGGCCGGCGTGTTTGAGCTGGGCGATATTAAATTGCTGAAGCCGAAGGAGATTAAGAGCTTTCTTGATCTGTATGTGATCGGTCAGAATGAGGCGAAGAAATACATCTCGGTGGCAGTTTACAACCATTATAAACGGTTGATGCAGAACGATTCCAAGGATGATGTGGAGATTGAAAAATCGAATATCATCCTGGTGGGGGAGACGGGTACAGGAAAGACGCTGCTGGCGAGAACCATTGCCAGGATGTTGCATGTGCCGTTTACCATTGTTGATGCTACCGTGCTGACAGAGGCGGGTTACGTGGGGGAGGATATTGAAAGTGTACTTACCCGCTTGCTGCAGGCGGCCGATTACAATGTGGAGGCGGCCGAAAAGGGGATCGTCTTTATCGATGAGATCGATAAGATCGCACGCAAGGGAGACAATCCCTCCATTACCAGGGATGTATCGGGTGAAGGTGTACAGCAGGGACTGCTGAAACTTCTGGAAGGTTCTGTGGTGAATGTTCCCCCGCAGGGTGGCCGCAAGCACCCCGACCAAAAGATGATCCCGGTAAATACAAAGAATATCCTGTTCGTTTGTGGCGGTGCATTCGATGGTATCGAAAGAAAAATTGCGAATCGCCTGAATACACAGGTGGTTGGGTATACGGCTGCTAAAGAGACCGACAGGATCGACAAGAAGAATTTGCTGCAGTATATTGCACCGCAGGATCTGAAGTCGTTCGGTCTGATCCCTGAGATCATCGGCCGGTTGCCGGTGCTTACCTACCTGGAGCCACTGAATGAGGAGGCGCTTCTGCTTATTCTCACCGAGCCTAAGAATGCCATTACCAAGCAGTATGAAAAACTGTTTGAAATGGATGGGGTCAAGCTTACATGGGATAAGAAGGTGTTCGAGTATATCGTTGAGAAGGCGGTTGAATTTAAGCTGGGAGCACGCGGCTTGCGATCCATTTGCGAGGCCATTATGATTGATGTGATGTTCGAGATGGATTTCAACGAGGATAAGGAGGTCAGGATCGGGATCAAATATGCAAAAGAGAAGCTCGAAAAATCGAATCTAAAAAGGTTGCGGGCCGCTTAATTGAATTGGAAATTTGAAAAAATTCTGGGTTGTATTCAGCGTATCCCTGGCGATGGTTTTCTGGGGAATCACATTTGTTATTTTTAAATATGCCAACGAATCGTTTGATCCCATCGCGATCATCTTTACCCGTTTGCTGATCTCCATTGTCTTCCTCTTTTCATTTGCATTTCTTACAGGCCGAATGATGCGTTTCCGTAAAGGTGATTTCAAGTGGTTCCTGTTGATGGCGATGTTCGAGCCGTTCATCTATTTTCTGGGCGAGTCGTTCGGTCTGTCGATGGTCTCACCCACCGTTGCCGCCATCATTGTATCCACTATCCCTCTGTTCGTCCCCGTCGCCGCCTTTTTCCTATTGAAGGAGCGTTTGTCAATTACCAACATCATCGGACTGATGCTCTCCTTTGCCGGTGTCATCCTGGTTGTTATGGCCAGTGAGGGACGGCTGGCAGGAAACATCAAGGGGATTATACTTATGTTTGTCGCTGTTTTCGGGGCAGTGGGTTATACGATCATTGCCAAGCGGTTGCTGGATCACTACAACGGAATTTTTATCACCGCGTGGCAAAGCACACTGGGGCTGCTGTTTATCACACCTTTTTTTTTAACCCTTGAACTTCCCCACATCGATTTTTCAGCCATCTTACCACAGAGTATTTATGCGTTGTTGTACCTTGGCGTCTTTGGATCAGGCGTCTGCTTCATCCTGTTTGCTGTAGGTATCCGTGAGCTGGGTGCCTCTAAGGCGAATGTGTTTGCAAACCTGGTTCCGGTTGTAGCTGCCATCGTCTCATTCTTTGTACTGAAAGAGGCGATGCCTCTCATGAAGATTACAGGCATTGCTGTGGTACTGGCAGGACTGATGCTTTCACAGCGCACCGAGAAGGAGAGGCCCAATGCGAGACGTTGGCGAAAATGGATCTGGATGCCCCGGGTGTAAAAGTGACGGTTATTCATGAAAAGCTGTTCGATAATAGTACAGGGCGAAGGCAAGGGCCATTTTTCACAGGCCCTAACCTGCTGTAGCATACTTGAAAAAAGGGATCTGCAGGTGAAACAAATCTACCTGGGCCGCAGCCTTTTCACACCCCTCCCCGCCTATTTTAAGTCATCCCTCCCCGCACCGGCACGCACCTTCCTGAGCCCGAACTTTATTCGCACACCCGACCGCAAGGGGATACAGATCCTTTACTCCCTGATACTGAACCTGCTACTCGCACCCTTGTACCTGTTTGAAGCATGCAGGATCGGCATCATGATGCGACGTGACCGGAGCGATACTGTTGTCAATTTTTATGATCCTGTCGGCGCCCTGGCGGGTCGATGGTGGAAAAGGGGCGCAAAACGGCTGGTTATCTCGCACCATTTCTACCTCTCCCATCCCGACTTTATCCATCCCCACGGACTGGAGCGCGCCTATTTCTGGTTGCAGCTAATGAACAGGATCATGATGCGGTCTGCTCACCGGGTGATCGCCTTGTCGTTCCGGAAAGGGGAGGATGCAGGCAGGATTACTGTGCTGCCGCCGCTGATCGATGAAAGGGTCAGGCAGGGGGAGTATGTGGCCGGTGAGCGGGACCTCTGCTATTTTCTCAATCCGGGTTTCGTGGAAGAGATGATCGGCTACTACAAGAACCACCCCGATCTGCAGGCTGATATCTTTACGGACGAACAGCCGTCAGCAGCAATACCTGATAATGTCCAGGTGCATACCCCTTCCCGGAAGGTGTTCCTCTCGGCCATGCTGCGCTGCAGTAGAATTATCTGTACTGCCGGATTTGATACTATAGCCGAGGCATTTTACCTGGGTGTTCCCCTGTTCCTGATTCCGACTGTGAACCATTATGAGCAGTACTGCAATGCGCTCGACGCTGCCCGCACGGGCATGGCTTTTCAGTTGGAGGAGTTGCTGGATATGGAGGATTTTTCAAACCCGGATAAAGTGGAGTTTGTGCCTGCCGGTAACAGGAAATACAGGGAGTGGGCGGATTCATTGGAAGATAGTTTATTGGGTCTTCTGGAACGGGTAGCTTGAAGCCTGTACCATAGAAGGTTGCGCTCTTCCGACAGATGGAGGATTGCTGCCGTTCAAAGTTGCGTTCACCCGGTAAGAATAAGATTGTTGCCCGCCAGGTTGCGTTCATCCGGTAAGCTGACGAAGATTAAAATGCTTCCGGTCGCACTATTTTATTATCTTGGGCGTTAGTATAGATGGTGTCTGTTCGCGAAATTTATGATCCAGCCACTGCGACTCTATTGATAGAGTCTTGACTGTTCTTGCTTGAAATAATACGGCAAATAATGTGCTAAGGACCACAGATTATATGTTTTTTTCTGATATTTGATGAAGAAGATCCCGGTCATATGTCTACTCCTGCTGTTTACGGCCTCCATTGCGGCCCAGCGGGGAGGTGAGAGCGTGTACAGTTTTCTTCAGCTTACCAATGCTGCGCGTGTTTCGGCACTGGGCGGTGAGAATGTTTCACTCAGCGACGATGATATCAACCTGGTATTTCATAATCCTGCACTGCTGAGCAGCCGGATGAACCAACACATGAATCTCAATTACGTGAACTATTTCGCGGGAGTGAATTACGGGTATGCCTCCTATGCGTTTGAGCAGCCGGGGATCGGAACTTTTGCCGGGGGGATCCATTATGTGGATTACGGAATTTTCGAAAGGATCGATGAATATGGGGTCCCGGAAGGACATTTCGGCGCTTCAGAATATGCGCTGAACCTGGTATACGCCCGCTCAATTATCGATTCATTGCTCACCGTGGGGGTGAATGTGAAGCCGCTATACGCAACCTATGAACAGTACAGCTCTTTCGGATTGGTTGCCGATGTTGGCCTGTTATACAATAACTATAGTTCCAACACTTCTGTCGGACTGGCCATTAAAAACGTTGGAATGCAGATTGTCTCTTTCAGTGGGACGCGCGAACGGGTACCGTTTGAGATACAGGCCGGGTTGACGCAAGGGCTGGCCCATGCGCCCTTCAGGTTCAATATTCAGCTGCAGCACCTGGAAAGGTGGGATCTGACCTATGAGAAGACGGACGATAACAGTAGCTTTTTTGATGGAGAGCCTGAAGTGCAGAACAGGTTCGACCTGCTTGCTGATCAGCTCATGCGACATGTTGTTCTTGGAGTTGAACTGCTGCTCGGGGAGAATTTTCATTTCGATCTGGGGTACAATTATAAGCGGCGACAGGAGATGAAAATGGAGAGTATGCCCGGCATGGTTGGGTTTTCATGGGGCTTTGGATTCAGGGTATCGAAGTTTCATGTGGCATACGGCCGTTCGGCCTATCACCTCGCCGGAGGAACAAGCCATTTTTCACTAACCACCGACCTCTCTGCCTTTTACAGGGCAAAATAGCTTCCGCCCATGATGTCATAGATGCTTTGTATCGTACTGTTCACTGCTATGCGTGGGATACAATTGTTACTCACTTGGGTTATGAGCTCCAGATGCCAGGCGCACCAGGCTCTTCAGTAAACCTTATGCCCCCTCCAATTTAATAAGAAGCTGGTTTTGACCCCGAAAATTGTGATCAGTCAACTTAAAATGGACTCGATATAGTCGTGCAGATGGTAAATGTCAGGGCACAATAGGTTAATTTGCCTCTATGGCTTACTCTGTTTTTGAAAGCTCCCGAAAAGAGTATCTTTGTATTTTCTTATGATAAGCAACAAAATATTTCGGGTCTTCTTACTGTTACTAATTGGAACTGTATATGGTGAATAATAAGGGAGGATTGATCATCGCGATCGACGGACACTCGTCGACCGGCAAGAGTACCTTTGCCAAGCTTATAGCAAAGAGGCTCAATTATATTTATGTCGATTCGGGGGCGATGTACCGGGCCGTCACACTTCACTGTATGGAGAAGGGGTTGTTTGATGGCGGTGATGATCCTGCTGTGGCGCTCGTTGTGGCGGAGCTGCCTCATATCTTTGTCTCCTTCAGGCGAAACCCCGAAACGGGCGTGAATGAGACCTGTCTGAACGACAGGGTAGTAGAGAAGGAGATCCGCACGATGGCCGTCTCGGACCATGTGAGCTATATCAGTACGATCGCTGAGGTGCGGAAGAAGATGGTGGCCCTGCAAAGGGAGATAGGCACCGAGGGAGGTGTAGTGATGGATGGTCGCGATATTGGTACCGTGGTGTATCCTCATGCGGATATTAAGATATTTATGACCGCCGGAGTGGAGGTGCGGGCTGAACGCAGAAGGAAGGAGCTGGAGGAGAAGGGGATTGAAGAGGATTTTGAAAAGGTGAAAAAGAATATCGCCGATCGTGACAGGATCGATTCGGGCCGGGAGACAAGTCCGCTGAAGCAGGCCGATGATGCTGTGATACTGGACAACAGTGAGATGACCATCCCGGAGCAGATGGATTGGTTTATTGAAAGATTCGGAAAGGTTTTACAAAGTTGATGCTTCAGCTGGCTTTTAAAGGACCACTGTTGCAAATGTGCAGTAGGTAAATTTATCCGGAAGTGGAATTTTGAGAGTTGCATGGAACTTTTGAATAACAGTGAAGGTTATTGCTGCATGCAGTGAGTAGATTTATCCGGAATTGGAATATCGTTAGTTACGGGAAATTGCTGAATGACAGTGAAGGTTATTAGGTTAAGATGAGGCAAAATCAATTATGGAAAAAAGGGCTGAAATCGACAATCCGGACAATAGCAGAAAGCTGATTGAAATAGATCCCTCCGCAGGTTTCTGCTTTGGTGTGGAGAAGGCGATCTCCACAGCAGAGGAGATGCTGAGCCGTGGCGAAGTTGTGTTCGGATTGGGTGCAATGGTTCACAATGAGGAGGAGACCGGCCGGTTGAATCAGCAGGGGCTAAAGACCATTTCGACCGATGATTTTGCAGGCATCGCACCCGCCCGGGTTATCTTTCGTGCGCATGGCGAACCGCCTTCAACCTATAAAAAGGCGAAGGAAAATGGTATCGAAATCATCGACGCCACCTGTCCGATCGTTACCAGCCTTCAGAAGAAGATAAGGAAGCGGTTTCGCGCGCTTGACAAAGAGACGGAGCAGATCGTGATTTTCGGAAAGGAGGAGCACCCGGAAACGGTCGGACTGATGGGACAGACCAATGGGGAGGCGGTGTTGGTTACTGATCCTGAAGAGACTGCACAGGTGGACACTGCGAAGAAGATCTATCTCTATTCGCAGACCACTATGGATCCGGATCAGTTCATAAAGCTGGAGGAGCGGCTCAGGGAGATTGCTGGTGTTTCGGAGTGCACCGGGATGGTGGCGAACTGCTCCATCTGCAACCAGATGAAACGGCGGAAGCCTGATCTGAAAAAATTTGCACTGAAGCATGACCTGATGATCTTCGTGAGCGGGAGCGCATCCTCCAATGGCAAGATGCTTTTTGGATATTGCAAAAAGCAGAATAGCAACTCGCACTGGATCCATTCCGTGGAGGAGATCGACCCAGCCTGGGTGCAGACAGAAGGAAGCATAGGTATCAGCGGTGCAACCTCAACTCCGCTGTGGCAGTTGGAGCAGGTGAAGGCGCACCTTGAATCTTTAATAATTGATTAACAGTTTTTTTACCGATCAACAGATATATTGCTTAATTTTGTGCGCGTTTTAGCAAGCGTGCTTTAGCAACCAATAATAGAAAACATGGCAAAAATTAAAAAAATAGCTGTTTTGACCTCCGGAGGGGATGCCCCCGGGATGAACGCAGCCATCAGGGGGGTAACCCGTACAGCAATCTTCAACGGTATGGAGGTCATTGGAATACGTCACGGATACCAGGGAATGATATTCAAACACTTCGTTAGTCTGAAGGCGTATAGTGTCAGCGATATACTGGCCAGGGGCGGTACGATACTGAAAACGGCCCGGTGCCAGGAGTTTATGACCGTGGAGGGAAGAAAGCAGGCGTATGATAATCTGAAATCGGAGGGGATCGATGCAGTGGTGGTGATCGGTGGAGACGGATCGCTGACCGGTGCCAGGGTGTTCTGTGATGAGTTTTTTGATATTCCTTTTATTGGAATTCCGGGAACAATCGATAATGACATCTACGGCACCGATTACACCATCGGATATGATACTGCACAGAACACCGTTGTTGAGGCGGTGGACAAGATTCGCGATACAGCGAGCAGTCACAATAGGCTCTTCTTCATTGAGGTGATGGGCCGGGATGCCGGATTTATTGCACTAAAAACGGGTATTGCCTGCGGTGCAGAGGCAATTTTGATCCCTGAAGTGGAGGGACAAGTTGAGGGGCTGAAGGATTATCTTGAGAAGGGGTACAAGAGAAAGAAATCGAGCAATATCATCATAGTTGCTGAAGGAGAAAAATCGGGGGGTGCGTTCGCCATTGCCGAGCAGGTGAAGGACGCGTTCCAGGAGTATAGCGTTCGGGTATCGATCCTCGGGCATATCCAGCGGGGCGGTACGCCTTCAGCCTACGACAGGGTTTCGGCAAGCACGCTCGGGTATGAAGCGGTGCAGGCGCTGCTCGACGACCAGAAGAGTGTGATGGTGGGGTTCCACAACGGGGAGGTCGACCTGGTGCCTTTCCGGAAGGTGATCAAGCTGAAGAAAAAGGTGGACCCGTCGCAACTCGAGATGGCCGATGTGTTGTCGACCTGATGAGAGGCCACCAGCCACCTGAAGTCTGAGATTTAATTTGTATCATATTAAATTACAAGACTTTAAATTATCTATACCTGTGAAAAAAAAGTCGCTGTTTGCCGAAGTTATTCTTCCCCTGGCCCTGAAGGGAACCTTTACCTACCTGGTACCTGAAGGGGATCACTTAAAGGCACTGCCTGGAATGCGGGTGATGGTGCAGTTTGGTCAGACGAAACTCTATTCAGGTATTATCAGCGAGGTGCATCAGCAGGTTCCGGAACATTTTACACCAAAACCGATTTTATCGTTTCCAGACGATCAGCCACTGGTAACAGCCATTCAGCTTCAGTTCTGGAGCTGGCTATCGGCCTATTACATGTGCACCATTGGAGAGGTGATGCATGCCGCGTTGCCCGGCGGATTGAAGTTATCCAGTGAGACGGTGTTACAGATGAATCACACTTACCAGCAGCAGGGCAGACTGAATGAGCAGGAGATGCTCGTGATGGAGTTCATCGGCGATGGGTCGCGGGTGAGGCTGGAGGAGATCAGGAAGAGCCATTTTGGCAATGACGGACTGCGGATCGTGAAATCACTGGTCGAGAAGGGTGCCCTCCAGACCGATCAGCACTTGAAGCAGGTATATAGACCAAAAAAAATCGCCTGCATCGGAATTACGCCATCCTTTGAAAGTGAGACAGCCTTCGCTGCACTGCTCGACGAACTATCGCGCGCACCTGCACAGGTGAAGGCACTGGAGGAGTATGCGCGGTTATCCGGTTGCTTCGAAGAGGGTGCAGATGTAAGGGAGGTGGAGCGACGGGAGCTCACAGATGCCGGGGTGGCCGGTCATGCAGTGAGTGGACTGATTAAAAAGAAGGTTTTCAGATCATACGAGATCATCATCTCCAGGATCCACCATACGTCGGAGCAGGAGCAATTGCATCCTGCACTACCACTTGCCGATTTTCAGGAGGAGGCCCTGGCAGAGGTAAGGAGGCAATTCGAAAAATTCCCGGCGGTGCTGTTACATGGCATCACTTCGAGCGGGAAGACAGAAATATACATTCATTTGATACAGGAGCAGATCAAGAAGGGTCGGCAGGTGCTCTACCTGCTGCCGGAGATTGCCCTTACCACACAAATCATCAGTCGCCTGAAGCGGGTCTTTGGCGACAGGATCGGGATCTACCACAGCCGTTACTCCGACAGCGAGCGGGTCGAGGTGTACCGCAATTTGGCCGGACTAACGGAGCAGGAGCCGTATGCTGTGATCCTGGGGGTCCGCTCGGCGGTTTTCCTTCCTTTCAATAACCTCGGACTGGTGATCGTTGATGAGGAGCACGAAAACACCTATAAGCAGTTTGATCCGGCTCCGCGCTACCATGCCAGGGATTCCGCCACGGTACTGGGGCTCTTTACCGGGGCCAGGGTGCTGATGGGCTCGGCAACGCCCTCTTTTGAGTCGCTGCACAATGCTTCTTTGGGCAAGTACGGACTGGTGGAGCTGAACAGACGCTATGGGGATGTGGCGCTCCCGGAGATAATCATTGCCGATGTTTCCAGGGCGAGAAAGCGGAAGCAGATGAAGGCGCACTTTACGCCCGAGCTGATCGCGGCGATGCAGGAGGCGTTCAGCCATGGAAAGCAGGTGATCCTTTTCCAAAACCGGCGGGGGTACTCCAACTACCTGCATTGCAATGACTGCGGATCGATCCTGAAATGCAAGAGTTGTGATGTGAGCCTTACCTACCATAAATTCAGTAACGAGATGATCTGTCATTATTGCGGATTTAAAATGGCGGTTCCACAGCAGTGTTCGGACTGCGGGAAGAGGGCCTTGTCGATGCGCGGATTCGGGACGGAGAAGATTGAGGATGACATTGTGGGGTTGTTTCCGGAGGTGCGTGTGGGCAGGCTCGATCTTGACAAAACGAAGAGTCGCAAGGCTTTTGAGAGGCTGATCGCCGATTTTGAAACGGGCAGGACGCAGGTGCTGGTGGGGACGCAGATGGTGACCAAAGGGCTGGATTTTGAGAATGTGAGTTTGGTGGGGATCATTGATGCCGATTCGATGCTCAATTTTCCCGATTTCAGGGCATTTGAGAGGAGTTTTCAGCTGATGGTGCAGGTAAGTGGTCGCGCAGGAAGGCGACAGGTCCGGGGAAAGGTGGTGATCCAGACCATGGATCCCGGTCACCCTGTGATCCGGAGGGTGCTGGGCAATGATTTCACCGGTTTTTTTGAACAACAGATGAGCGAACGGAAAATGTTCCGCTATCCGCCCTATGTGCGGCTGATCAGGATCACACTGCGGCATGAGATTCCTTCTATTCTTGACGGTGGGGCTGTATTTCTTGCCAATGAAATGCGGGAGATCTTCGGGGGTCGTGTGCTGGGTCCGCAGCAGCCGATGGTGGGGCGGACGCACGGAAAATACATCAAGCAGATCCTGTTGAAAGTTGAAAAGGAGGCCTCTGTGGAAAAGGCGAAGCGACTGGTCGGGGAGTTGCTCGATATATTTTCGGAAAACACGGTTTACAAGCAGATCCGAAGGAACGTCGATGTCGATCCGCAGTAGAGAGTGTGATTAAAATTTTATCTTTGCCAAAACTTTTTCAATTACGACCGCATGTTTGAAGGATTTGATTTCCCTGGTTTTTTTAAGCGTATCCGGAATAAGCGGGTATTGATCATTGGTGATGTGATGATCGACACCTACCTCTGGGGAAAGGTGGAGCGGGTCTCCCCGGAGGCGCCGGTTCCGATTGTTTCTGAGATCATTGAGGAGAGCCGGCTCGGTGGTGCAGCCAATGTGGCTTTGAACGTGAAAGCATTGGGTGCAGTACCGATCCTCTGCTCGGTAATCGGCGGGGATGAAAGAGGATCGCTGTTTATTGACCTGATGGAGGAGCAGAACCTTTCGGATGTGGGGATCACGGTGGATGATTACAGGGTGACCACAAAGAAGACCAGGGTGATTGCGGGGTTTAAGCACCTGTTGAGAATCGATGAGGAGATTGAAAATACCCTGTCCAAGAGGGTGCAGAACAGTTTCGTGGAGCTGGTGGTGGGGCTGATTGAAACCGGGGGAATAGATGCCATCATCTTTCAGGATTATGATAAGGGGGTGGTTACAAAAGCGATTATATCACGTGTTGTCAACCTTGCCAACAAGATGAAGATCCCGGTGATGGCCGATCCGAAATACAGGAATTTCATGGAGTACAGCAGTATTGCGATCTACAAGCCTAATCTGAAGGAGTTTGTAAAGGGTGTTAAGTCAGATGCCTCGAAAACGGATGTAGCCAGGCTTGCAGGGGAGGGTGAACGTTTGCGGAGCAATCAGAATATTGATGCGTTGATGGTAACGCTTTCCAGCAATGGGATCCTGGTTGTTGATGCCAGTGGCTATTTGCACTTACCAGTAGTAAAGAGGGAGGTGACCGATGTATCCGGAGCAGGTGATACGGTGATCAGTGTGTTGGCACTCTGTCACAGTTGTGGAATGGGTTACCGCCAGTCAGCAGCAGTTGCAAACCTGGCCGGCGGTCAGGTATGTGAAAAATCGGGTGTGGTGCCGGTCGACCGCGAGCAGTTAGAGAGGGAGTGTTCAGAGAATTTGTAAAATCAATTTTAGCGGTGAATGTCTGATTCTGTCCAGAGAGACTGGCCGATATTCATATGCTGGTTTTTGAACAAATTCTATCCTGAGCAGAGCGTGCTAACCTGCAAACTGGAGTTCACTTAAGTTCCTGTATATTCCGTTGGGCAGCTTGATCAATTCATGGTGGGTGCCGGTTTCAACTATCATTCCCTGTTCCAGAACCAGGATCTGGTCGGCCTTCCGTATCGTTGAGAGTCTGTGAGCGATTACGACTGAAGTTCGGCCTTTCATCAGTTTTTCCAGGGCATCCTGAACAAGTTTTTCAGATTCAGAATCCAGAGAAGAGGTAGCCTCATCCAGGATCAGTATTCCAGGATTCTTCAGGATAGCCCTGGCAATAGCGATGCGCTGCCGCTGTCCGCCCGACAACTGCGTGCCTCTTTCACCCACAATTGTATCGAGCTTCTGAGGGAATTGACTGATAAATTCAAGCGCATTTGCTTTTTCAGCGGCATCCAGGATCTGTTCTTCAGAAGCTCCTGGTTTTCCATAGGCGATGTTTTCTCTGATTGTACCACCAAAAAGAAATATATCCTGTGGTACAAGTGCAATCTGTTTGCGAATTGCTGATAAGGAGAATTGTTCCGAAGGTTTCCCGTCAAACAGAATACCGCCCTCCGAAGGCTTGTAGAATCCCATTAAGAGAGAAGTGACCGTACTTTTACCCGCTCCACTCGGTCCTACAATTGCTGTGAGACGGTTTGCAGGTATCGTAAAATTGATGTTTGCAAGGACAGTTTCGTCGGACCTGTTCGGATATTGAAAGGCAACCCCTTCGAATTTTACATCACCTCTGATGACCTCCTCCGGTCGGAGCTTCTTTTCCGGTAAAATGTTCTCTGCTTCTTCTTCAAAAATACTAAACAGATCCTCCGTAGCTCCCAGGAAGCGCTGAATCCGGGTAAAAACATTTGCAAGTCCGCCGATCGTACCGCCAATAAACCCTGAATAAAGAACAAAGGAGAACAGTTGCCCGGCATTGATGTCGCCCGAAGCAAGCAGAGTGGCACCTCTCCAGATAACAGCCACCATAGCTCCAAATAGACCAAAGATCAGGAAGGAGGAAAAGGCACCTCTGTATTTTCCTCCTTTGATGCCGATATTTGCGATATCAATGGTTTTATCTCGGTACCTTGCTGCTTCAAATGGTTCATTGGTATATGCTTTCACGCTTTTTATTCCCTGTAATGTCTCCTCAACGATAGTATTTGAATCTGCAACCTCCTTTTGTGCTTTCTGTGAATAAGACCTGATGAACCGGCCAAAATAGACTGAAAGCAAAACTACAGCCGGGAGAACTGCCAGCATGAATAGTGTGAGTTTCCCGGAAGTGATTATCAGAAGGGCGATTCCTCCTATTATAATTATGATTTGCCTTATGAATTCTGCAAGTGTAGAGGTAAGTGTTTCCTGTAAGAGAGAGATATCAGAAGAGAGCCGGCTGTTCAGTTCACCCACCCTTCTCTTGTCAAAAAACCGGACAGGTAGCCTGATCAAATGGTTAAAGGTATCTTGCCTGAGATCGGCCAGTGCCTTTTCCGACACATTAACAAAGGTAACGATTCGGAAATAGGAGAATACTGCCTGGATCATTAATATCCCTCCCAGTGCAAGTCCGATCCTGTTTAATTCATTCATGATATTCCCAGTATTACCTGCATTGACCAGATCGCCCAGGAGTTTCGGAAAGGCAAGGTTGGCCAGGCTCGACCCCAGAAGGAAAAACAGCCCAATGCCGTATTGCAGGCTGTATGGTCTGATGTATTTAAACAATCTGGCCGCTTCCCGGAGTCCGGACCAGGTAATTTTTTTCTTCGGGATATCTGCTACACTCATGATCGGTTCTAACTTACTGTTGAATAACAAACAGATGGAAGAAGGGTTCAGGCAGGGTGTAAATTTAGCAGGTATTATTATGGTATATGACAGAAGTAAAAACCCGGTCAGCAATTACCAAACCGGGCTGTTACCTTTCTGGTCGGGGTAGCGAGATTTGAACTCACGACCTCGTCGTCCCGAACGACGCGCGCTACCGGGCTGCGCTATACCCCGAACTTTGTTTTCGCTGCAAAAGTACTATTTTTTATCTATATATAGAGTACTTTAAACAGGATAGATTTAATCTTAAAAAACCCCCTTGCATTATATTTGTTGTCTAAATTTACTTTACCAATTAAAGCCGAAACGGGCTGATTTCACCAGTTGACTTATCAATAGCGAAAAATACTTTTGTTGGGTCGTTTGGAATATCGTTTTATTTATGAAGTTCTTTAATGCCAAGTATTCGATTTAATTCCGAAACCATATACAAGGGCACAGAAAGCAATGTCCATTTTAACGTTGCATCTTTTTTGGGGATGTTTATCCGGGTTGTAAAATTTCCAATATTTGGGCGATCCATGTTTAAACGAATGCCGGTTTTTAGTTTTTTTTCGTATAAAAATATCTGCATCGATTTGAGCGTTCCTGTTTTTCCGGCTTTTACCTCTACCGGGTAAATCTGATTTTTGTGCTGAAAAATGTAATCGATCTCGGCATTTGAACTTTTTTCTTCCCTCGACCAATAATAAAGTTGCGGGTCCAGCCATGGTTGGTTTTGGGCAAGCAATTCCTGCCCCACAAATTGTTCTGCAAGCATTCCTTCACTGGTTGTAATAAGGTTTTCAAGTTCAATCAGTTCTATTTGGTTAAAATGGTTTACAAAACCAATATCAAAAAAAATGGTTTTATAGATATCATCGCGTGAATATTTTGTAAGTGGCACTTGTTGCGCGTTTGTATGCTTTATGGTATGGATAATCCTGCTTAATTCCAGTTTTCGAATGGATTCTTTTAAAAAAGCAGAACGTGTTTCTCTGTCGATATTGCTGTATTTAATTTTTTGACCCGGATTCCGTCCGCAGTATTTTAAAACTGTTTGGAGGTATTCTTGTTGTTTGCGTGTACCGTATTTGGCAAAATCGTATTGGATGGAAGTTAGAATATTGTGATGTATTCTTTGAATTTCAACTAGTTTGTTTTCTTCTGCATAGGCCTTTACCACCGCCGGCATTCCACCGATAAAAAAATAGAAACGAAGGTATTGTGAAATTTGTTTGTGGATGACTTCGCTAAACGGTTTTGAAAAATCGAATGAATTAATATAGGAAATGAGCTTTTCCTGGTTTACAGTCATTAAAAATTCTTTGAACGACATGGGGTACATATACATAAATTCCACTCGGCCAACAGGCATTGGCAAATTCATTTCATTTAATGTGTGGTCGAGCAATGATCCAGCACAAATCACATGAAGTTCAGGGATTTTTTCTTTAAAGTACCTTAGCGATTGTATAGCTTCAGGACATGTCTGTATTTCATCGATAAAAAAAAGGGTATTACCATAGTTGATTTCTTCGTTTAAAAGAATAGATAATTCTGACAGAATTCGGTTTACATCATTATCAAAAAAGATTTTTTTTAGTTCAGGTTTTTCTTCCAGATTTATATTCAGAAGGTTTTTAAATTCTTCTCTTGCAAATTCTTCAATGATATACGTTTTTCCTACTTGTCTCGCACCCCTGAGAATTAATGGATTTCTATTGGGTCTGTTTTTCCATTCTTTTAAGCATTGTAAAATATCTCTTTTCATGCTAAAATACAATAGTGTTATTTCAAATTACATGCTAAAATACAATAATAATCTTGTTTATACAAATTTTTAAATCAGGAAGACTTGCCTAATTTCTCCAATAGGTATTCCTGCATTTGAATCTCGTAAGCCTGAGTTTTTTCCTTGAGTTCGAGCTGACTGATCGTTTCGATAAGCTCTTTTCCGTCATCGCCCATCCAATCGGTAATGTTTAAAACTGTGAGTGTGGCATAGGAGCCGTTGAGAAGCATCATTTGCAATGTCTCGTCAGTTATTATGCGAGACAGTTTCTATATCACAGGTTCCCAGCCGGGCTCATAGGTTCTGCTCCAGAGTTTCATGGCTGCATCGCTTTTCATTTTCCCTGTCTTAGGATCAATATCATATCCACTGTTAATGCGGTAGGCCACATTGCTGTAATGAACCATGGCATTACTGATCGCCCCATCGGCAATGGGAGCCAGTAACTTATCTTTGCCTCTGATAGCACTAAAGAAATTCTCTATATGCATGGTTGAGGTATTCCCTCCTCCGCCAAGGGCCATACCAGCTTCAGTGGAGGCTGACGTGGCCTCTTTTACCAGTTCTCCTTTACGGTCATAGATCATGTACCTGCCCCGGTCGACAAACACACTTCCTTCACTGCCGTAGATAATCGTGCCGCGTCCACCATTGAATGTATCGTATCCGTTCCTGCTGATGCCTGACCATTTTATGGATTTATTGCCGTCGAATTTATAGATTGCATCCATGGTATCGTACATCTCCCATCCATCATCCAGAAACTGCCCTTTCGTCGCATCTATATCCACTCTGTTGGGGTAGTTTACCTGCAGCGCCCATCGGGCAACGTCCATCTCATGTGTACCGTTATTTCCCGATTCTGCAGTTCCGTAATCCCATCCGTACCAGTGCCAGTTGTAATTCCAGGTCTCCTCGGTATATGGCCTTCTGGGTGCCGGTCCCTGGAACAGTTCCCAGTCAAGTCCCCCGGGAACCGCTGCCGGCTTCTGTACCGGAACACGCCCTCTTTTACTTGTATAAAAAGCAATGGCCTTATAAGGAGTACCAATTGCGCCATCATGGATTGCCTGTATAACCTCGATCGTATGCAATGATGATCGCTGCTGGTTTCCCATCTGTACAACCCGGTTATATTTCTTTTGTGCCTCTACCAGCAGTTCATTTTCAAACATATTATGACTACACGGCTTTTCAACATAGACATGTTTGCCCTCCTTGATGGCCATAACCGAACCGGGTCCATGCCAATGGTCGGGCGTGGCATTGAAAATCGCGTCCACCTTTCTGTCGGCAAATACCTTCCTCAGGTCATTCTCAAGCTTGGGTTTATAATCTATTTTATCTGCAAACACCGTTGCTGCATTTTCCAACTGGGAAGGCATTACATCACATAAGTAGGAGAGCTTAATGTTGTTACTCTGTTTGGAAATGGCATCCGGAAAGGCTCCCAGCCTGCGTCCCAGTCCAATGATGGCAACATGGATGCGGTCATTTGCACCAAGTATATTTTTGTAGCTTTTGGCTGAAATACCCATTCCTCCTGCCATGAGTCCGGCAGCTGCAGTTCCTGTTCGCTTGATAAATTTTCTTCTGTCTGTTTTCATTGTTTGTTATTTATTGATTGTACTTATACTTAGCTTTCGATAAACGTATTGCAGGAGAAGATTTTTAAAACTCTTTTTGCAATAGGTCGAGGGTTACGGCAAGCCAAATATAGCAAATATGTGGCATCAAGCATTTGTATTTTGCACCAAAAAGGTTATAAAATAGTTCTGAGCATTGCAAAATGTATGGTATAAGAAGGAAAGATCAACTGTTTATGCAACATATTCCCTACTAGCTTAAATCTTGGCCAGTACCATGGTCATGGCGTGCAAGGTGATGGTTATACCGAGGTAAATATTTCTCGATATGGCAGGCTTGAGGGAGAAGAGTTTGTATTGGATCGAGCCGGCATGACAGGAGGTTACGCAGTCGCCGCAGAGTGTGCAGGTCAGGGCCGGCTTCCGGCTGAGGATATCCTCTTTTTTCAGGGCGTCATATTTGCAGTGAGAGGTGCAGCGCATGCAGTTGGTGCAGCTGTCGTTGATTACGAGCCGCATAGGGTTCACATGTTTCACGCCGCTAACGATCGTACCGATGGGACACCAGGTGAGACAGTGTACCATGGTATTTTTTTTTCGTGAATAGGTGAAAATGATGAATAGTCCGGCCACTCCGAAACCAATGGCGGTGAGGGTAGCTACCAGGATATCCACCTGGAAAATCCGGAGCAGGATGGTTACTCCGATGATGGTCAGCAGCAACGGAATCTTCAATCTCCACACCTTGCTGAGCGTACCCCGCCTACGCTTTTTTCTCCCTGCGGCCCATCCGTCGATCGCCCCGAAATAGCAAAAGTGGCTGCACCAGGCAGGTCCGGAAAGCAAAACTGTGCTCACAAACAGGATGGTCATTACCGAAAGTTCGCCCCTGTATATGGGGCCACCCAGGATCATCATCGGGATCGGCAGATGCAGGTTTCCTGACATCAGGAATTTTTCTGATACAGTTACACCGAGTACCAGTTGTGAGAAGAATACAATGGAGAAGGTCAGCCAGGTGATCTGTCGCCAGCGGGCCGATTTCGCCGGATCGTGCATGAACCACGCTACGGTACCACCATATGCAGCAGCGATGAACAGCTCGATCCACCCACCACCCGGAACAAACCGTTCCAGTATTAACAGCGGATTTCCCAGCTTCAACTGCACAAATACCAGCAGAAGTCCGGTAGCAAGGAATACAGAAACAGCCAGGATGGTTCTGCTTTTCATGGAGAACAAATCTATTTTGACTTGATCATTATGAGGAGCATTTTAAACCGCTCTTCGGCATCGAGTGCATGGGGGATGTCGGCCGGCATAATGATGAATTCACCTGCACCGACGATGTGTCTCTCTTTGTCGATTATAACCACTGCTTCTCCGTCGACTACCTGCACCATGGCATTAAATGGTGTGGTATGTTCACTGAGTCCCTGGCCTTTATCAAAGGCAAAGAGTGTAACAGTTCCTGTATCTTTTTTAATCAGCGTCTTACTCACAATAGCATCAGCGGAATAATCGATGAGTCCCGCAAGATTAGCAGTTTTTGCTGTATCAAAATCTGTTTTCATGTTTTCATGTTTTGTGTTTCTGTCGCGTGGTTCGTCTCCGGAAAAAACTTTCCACGACAATCCCTTAAAGAAACGGGTTGTTATAATTCACAAAGATAATAGTTGGGGGAGCCTATCCGGTAACAAATGTTACAACGGACCTAATTTATAAACAGGAGGTGACTTTTACCAATGTCCTTATCTGGTGCTGGTCCATAAAGTCCAGTATGCAGCACTCGACATTTGACAGGCTTTTCATAGAACCAATCAGAATTGTTGGGCTGAACGAAAAGTCACCGCAACAACATTTACTCACAATCCTGCTTGTCAAAACATCTTAACAATTCCCTCACCTTCTCCACCCCTTCAATGTAGTATTTCGCACTGGTGGTTTTGGCCCCGACTTTAATGGTATATGCCTTTTCCGGCATGGCGTCAAAGGTGTATTCGTCGGTCCAGTCATCCCCAACGGCAAATATAAAGTCGTAGTCGATATCTCCTATTTTCTGCATCGCGGCCCTCCCCTTGTTAATCCCTGAATACTTGATCTCAAGTACCTTGTCACCATCCATGATCTCCAGGTTCAGGTTAGAGGTGAGGGTTCGCAGCTCATCCTTCAGCTCCCAGGCACGCTGGATGCCCAGGTCGGGATCGGCCTTCCTGTAATGCCAGACGAGGGAAAAATTCTTGTGTTCAATAAACGACCGGGGTGTCTGGTCCACATAATATTCGAGTAGTGGTTGTACCGACTCCTTCCATTGGTTGTCGATCTGTTCCAGCATATGCCACTCCTGCCCGGGGTTTTTAAGCCAGACCCCATGTTCAGCAATAAAGTGAATGCTCCAGTCGTTGTCGAACCACCGTCCGAGCGTCTCTTTGTCTCTGCCACTGATAATCGTCAGGGTGTTCTTCGGATCACCGGCCAGCTTTTGTAAAATATCATATAGCTCCTGGTCGGGTTTGGCATCTTCCGGGTCTTTTTTGAATCCTGAAAGCGTTCCGTCATAATCGAGAAAAATCATTCTTTTCTCAGCTTTTCTGTAAGCATCAACAACTTTTTTGACATGTCCGGAGCTGATCTTCCTGGTAAGGGAGGTCTGTTGCGATTCTATGACGCTTCCCAGGCTGTTGATAAATTCATTCGCCCATCGCTCGATTGTATAGCGCTCCAGTCTTTTCTGCATCACCTTTATTCGCCTGTTTTGTTCCTCTTCAGGCATTTGTAGCGCCTCTTTTATGGCAACTACTACCTCGCCCAGGTTGTTCGGATTAACAATCAGCGCTTCATGCAACTCCTTCGATGCACCGGTCATCTCACTGAGTATCAGCACGCCGTTTCCATCGAACCGTGATGCAACGAACTCCTTGGCTACCATGTTCATACCATCACGCAGTGGGAGTATCAGTGCGATATCGGCCATCGCGTACATATCGATCAGTTCATTCATGGTGAATTCACGGTTTAGGTATCTCACAGGCATCCATGTGATGGTGCCATAGTTTCCGTTGATCCTGCCGACAAGCTCATCTACTTCACGTTTCAGGGATTCATAGAACGGACTTTTTTCGCCGGAAACCAGCGCCAGCAGTATAAAGCTTACTTTTTCCAGATATTCCGGGTACTCCTCCAGGAAGAGTTCAAAGGCGCGAAGCCTGGCTGGGATCCCCTTGGTATAATTCAGCTTGTCGATGGAAAGGATAATCTTTTCGTTGCGTTCATTGTTGCCAAGGTGCTCCATCAGTTTTCCTGCATCGGAACCGGCAGCTGCATCGGACCTGGTATATTCTTTGGCCTTTAATTTGAAGTACTCAGCATTGATCCCTTTGGGAAATGCATCTGCTTTCATTGTTCTTTCACCGATACGGATGCGGTTAAATACCGTATCATAGCCAAATATCCGTCGCACACAGCTTAAAAAGTGCCTTACATAATCGTAGGTATGAAAACCTACCAGGTCGGCCCCGAGCATTCCCTCGAGAATTTTCTCCCTCCAGGGAAGCAGCCGGAAAATTTCGAACGAGGGAAATGGAATATGGATAAAGAGTCCGATACTTAATTTAGGCATGCGCTCCTTTAGAATGTGCGGTAGCAGCATCAGGTGAAAATCATGAATCCACACAGTATCTCCCTCATCCACAAGCTGAAGGATCTTTTCGGCATAGAGCTGGTTGACCTTTACATAGGCATTCCATTCATGGTCCTCGTATTCTGTGTTTTGAATGAAATAATGAAAGAGGGGCCAAAGGGTGTTCCTTGAAAAACCATGCAGGTAATCCTGATAGTCGACCGGATCGGGAAAGATTGGAATACATCTGTAATCCAGCAGTTTACTCTCCAGGTCATGCATCTCTTTCCGGCTCAGGTCAACCTCCTCCAGTCCCGTGAGCCCAATCCATTTGGTCTGAAATTGTTTGTAAAAGTTCTTCAGTCCGGACACGGTAAGCTCATCTGCTGATTCAATCTGAAACTGATCGCCGGTTTTACTGATGTTAACAGGAATTTGATTTGAGGCAAGAAAAAGCTTTTTCATATCTTTGAGCGTATTAATATTATCGATGTTTACATGCAAAGACTAAATATACTAACTTCTTTTGAAAGAAAAAGAGGGTGTCTGCTTTTTCGGAAACATACAGGAATAAAAAAGAGTTGAATCATACAGGAAAAATCGATACCTTGAACGCGTAAATTGATATAAACCAAGAAATAGTATAGCTATGGCAGAATTTGATGCAGTTGTTTTCGATCTCGATGGAGTGATTACCAAAACCGCTCTGGTACATGGGTCGGCCTGGAAAAAGATGTTTGACGAATACTTGCGTTCCCGCGAAGAGCGCTTTGACGAGCCTTTCAGGGAGTTTACCCATGCCGATGATTACCTGCCATATGTTGATGGTAAACCGAGGTACAAAGGGGTGGATTCGTTTTTGAAATCGAGGGGTATAGATATACCTTTTGGTGACCCGTCGGACGAGCCGGAAAAAGAGACGGTTTGTGCTCTCGGAAACAGAAAAAACCTGCTTTTTAACCTGGTGCTTGACGAGGAGGGGGTTGAGGTGTATGAGTCGACTGTTGAACTTATCAAAGTGCTGAAAGCTGCCGGGGTGAAGATCGGTGTGGCCTCATCGAGTAAAAATTGCAAGCCGGTGCTGGAGACGGCCAATCTGTTGCACTATTTTGAAACACGGGTCGACGGGGTGGTATCGGCAGAAATCGGATTGCAGGGGAAGCCGGAACCGGATATCTTTACAACTGCGTGCGATAATCTGGGCGTGGAGTACCACCGGGCGATCGTGGTAGAGGACGCTGTTTCGGGCGTTCAGGCGGGAAAAAAGGGAAATTTTGGCTTAACTATCGGGGTTGCCCGCGAAGAAAATGTCATGGAACTTCAGATGAACGGCGGCGATATTGTGGTGGAGGATCTTGGCGAGCTTACCTTGGAGGACCTGGAGAACTGGTTCAGAACCGGTATTGAGGAGGATTCATTTCACCTGAATTACTACGATTACGATGAGGCAAAGGAGCGGTCGAGAGAGGCCCTGCTTGCAGTCGGGAACGGCTATTTCGGTACACGAGGTGCTTTTGAGGAGAGCGAAGCCAGCGAAGTAAACTACCCCGGAACCTATATGTCCGGACTGTTTAACAGGCGCACTTCAGAGGTGGGCGACAGGGACATTGAGAATGAAGATTTTGTGAATGTCTCCAACTGGCTGCCGGTGAGCTTTCGCATCAACGGGGGTGATTGGTTTGAGTTCAAGCCCGATCCTGCTTTTCAGATCGAGAAAATCCACCGGAGGCTCGATATGCGAAACGGCACCCTCACCAGGGAGCTGACTATAATCGACAATGAAGAGCGACGTACGCTGATCAGGTCCACCCGCTTTGCCGGCATGCACGATCCGCACCGGGCCGCGATCAGCTATAGCATTACTCCCCTGAACTATTCCGAGCCGATGGAGATCCAGTCGATGCTGTCGGGCGACCATATCAACGCCGGTGTGGAACGCTACAGCGACCTCGAACAGGAGCACCTTGAGCCGGTGAGTGAGAACGCGAAGGATGGCATCCTGCAGCTGCTGGTGAAGACCAATAATTCGGAACTAAAGATTGCCATGGTGGCCCGGCACCGGGTGAACAGGATCCATATCGACAGCCAGATCAAAACGGGGCGCGCGAAGATCTCTGAACTTTTCAAGGTAGAGGCGAAAAAGGGCCAGGAGATCAACCTCGAGAAGATGGTAACGATCTATACCACACTTCAGAACGACTCGGAGGATCCGATCCGGGATGCGGTGCGGGCGATCAATTACGTGGAGGGGTTTAATGATGAACTGAAGAAATCGGCTGATGCCTGGAAAGCGATCTGGGACCGCATTGATATCAAGGTTACGGGGGATCGCAATGCACAACGGCTGCTGCACCTTCACCAGTACCATATGATGGTGACTGCCTCGCCGCACCACGCAGAACTGGATGCAGGTATTCCGCCCAGGGGACTTCACGGGGAGGCGTATCGCGGGCATATCTTCTGGGATGAGCTTTATATCCTTCCTTTTTATAATATCCATTATCCGGAAGTTACAAAATCGACGCTGTTTTACCGGTATAACAGGCTGGATGAGGCGCGGAAGTACGCGAAAGAATACGGATACGAAGGAGCGATGTTTCCCTGGCAGAGCGGGAGCGACGGCAGGGAGGAGACACAGGTGGTACACCTGAACCCGCTTTCAGGCGAGTGGGGCGACGACTACAGCTCTCTGCAGCGGCATGTTTCACTGGCGATCGCCTATAATTTATGGAACTATTACCATTGCACGGGCGACCGGAAATTTATGGCTGCCTTTGGGAATGAAATGTTTTTCGATATCTGCAAGTTCTGGATCAGTAAGACGGAGAAGGGAGAGGATGGAAGGTACCATATCGACAAGGTGATGGGCCCGGATGAGTTTCATGAGAAGCTGCCAGGAAGTGATGAGGGTGGAGTAACCGATAATGCCTACACCAATATCATGATGAGCTGGATATTAACCAGGGCGGAGGAGCTGAAGGAGGATTTCATGGCTGAAGGCATTGATAAGGTGTTGGATATGCTTGGAATAACGGAGGAGGATTTTGAGCACTGGAAGGATGTGGAGCATAAACTGGCACTGAATATCAACAGCGAAGGGATCATTGAGCATTTCAGGGGGTATTTTGGACTGGAGGAGTTGGACTGGGATGCATACAGAGAGAAGTATGGAGATATTCACCGGCTCGACCGGATATTGAAGGCCGAGGGAAAATCGCCCGATGCGTATAAGCTTTCGAAGCAGGCTGATCTGCTAATGGTTTTTTATAACCTTGGAAATGAAGAGGTTACTCGAATGATTGAAACCATGGGCTACCAGGTGCCGAAAGATTATATTCAGCGAAATTTTAATTATTATATACAGCGCACTTCGCATGGCTCGACCCTGAGCAGGCTTGTGCATGCGCGACTGGCATTTAAGGCTGGATTAGAGGATACTGGATGGAAGCTGTATATGGAGTCCCTGGAGAGTGATCTGAATGATATTCAGGGAGGGACCACTGGCGAAGGGATACATTGCGGCGTGATGGCAGGAACGATCTATGACACATTGGTGGCTTTTGCCGGACTGGATCTTTCTGGCGACGTGCCGGTAATTCATCCGAATCTACCAGCGGGATGGAAAAGCATGGAGTTTGAATTTGGATTCCGAGGTGATCGGTGTCATGTAACTATTTCAGGATCTGATGGTAAAATAATTGTAACGGAATCTGATAAAACCAAAATAAAACTCCATATTTGTGGCTACGACCTGGAATTGAAACCGGGTCAGGTATCAGTTACAAATTGTAGATAATAATAATTAGGCTAGTATGTTAGGAGATATTCTATTGATCAATGATATGCACAAAGAGGCCGCTGCGGCTATTTGTGAGAAGGTGTTGGCGGAAATCGAGAATAAGGAGGAGCGGTACAGGTACATTGTCGGGATCTCGGGGGAGAGCGGATCGGGAAAGTCGGAGCTGTCGCATGCTCTGGGGAAGGCGCTGAAGGCGCATCGTATTCGTGTAAAGGTGGTGCATACCGATAATTACTACAAGATCCAGCCGCTGCTTAGAGAGGAGTGGAGAAGGAACAAGGGATTTGAGATGATTGGTCATGAGGAGTATGACTGGGTGAAAATCAGAAAGACGATTCGCGATTTCAAGGAGGAGCAGGAGTGTATGATGCCGTGTGTAGATCTGATTCCCGAGCAGGTAGATAAATTGATTGTGGATTTCGAGAAGATCGATTTGCTGATTGTTGATGGGTTGTATGCCATCAATGCTCCGGATGTCGACATGAGGATATTTATTGACCTGACCTATCATGAGACCAAAATCAACCAGATTATCAGGTTGAAAGAGGCAATGACAGAATTCAGGTTGAATATTCTTGAACACGAGCACAGGGCGGTGCGCTCTCTTCGTCCCATGGCAGATTATATTATCGACAAAGCCTATGACCTGAAGCATCCTGAAGAAGTGGTGGATGTGCCGGTTACTCATAAATGACTCTTTTCAGAAAAGGCACAATTATTGCTGTGTCAACAAAGGAGCTTGCATAATAGGATGCAGGTTAGTATTAAATCAATAAACGGTATGAAGAATAGATTGAAAATTGCAGCTTATTTGTTGCTACTGTCTTTCGGATTAATGGTGGTTGGTATGTCCTGTGAAAAGGAAATCGAAACGATGACTCTTCCTCCTGCTGAATCTTTAGTGATTGACTGGAGTGCATTCCCAAATAACGGGACCAAAAGTGCTGAGGAAGCTGAGCTAACCAAAGTTAACTGGTTTAATTCGGCAGCAACTATTTTTGTGTGGAATACGGTTGTCGCAGCCAATATGGCTATTCCTACGGTTGCATATGCTGCTGCATTTAATAATGCCCCGGTTTATCTGGGCGACAACACCTGGGAGTGGAGCTATAGCGTTACACATAAAGAACGCACATTCATTGCTCAGCTCACAGGTGCCAGGATTGATAAAAACACCTTTTCCATGGAGATGGTCCTTTCTGAAGCCGGCGGATTCGGTGAATTCAAGTGGTTCGAAGGGGTGATCCGGTATGATCGGACCGAAGCCAACTGGATTTTGAGAAGAAGTCCCGACAAACCTGACGACTACCTGGAGATCGCCTATGACAAGAGCTTAGAAACTGGTATAAAAAATATCAGATACACTGTGATTGATCCGCAAGACAGTCTCTACAATGGATATGTTGAGTTCGGAATTGATCCTGAACTGGATCTTGATGCGCATTATACAATTTCGGGAGGTGATAACACAACCCAGATTGAATGGAGTACATTAAACAAAATGGGTCGTGTTATGTCACAGGACCTATTTGGAGATGCGAATTGGCACTGTTGGGACAGCGAACTAAATGATGTGGACTGTCGTGTTGCAGAGTAAAACCTGTTCTTAAGATTTTTCAGGAAGGGATTGTCTAAAAGGGCAGTCCCTTTTTCTTTTTAAAAAAAGCCCTGCAGATACGCTGCAAGGCTTTCAGGTGTTTGTTCCGGATCATCTATAAATTGTGCTTTTCCATAAACCTGTCAATAACATCCGTTAGATCAGGTTTGCCAATCTCCTGCAGGTCATAATATACCCGGGTATTGGGTTTTTTGATGTTGATAATCCTGTTTAGGTCGATCGGTGTTCCAATTACAACAGCGTCACAATCGGTAGTATTGATGGTTTCCTCAAGGTCCTTCAGTTGTTGTTCACCATACCCCATTGCCGGCAGCAGGGTTCCGATTTCCGGATAAATTTTGAATGTTTCAGTGAGTCTTCCGACGGTAAATGGTCTTGGATCGACAAGTTCGGCGGCACCGTATTTTTTTGCGGCTACAGTTCCAGCACCTATCTTCATTTCACCATGGGTTAGGGTGGGGCCATCTTCAACTACCAGGACTCTTTTCCCTTTTATCACTGACGGATTATCGACAGTAATGGGAGAAGCGCCGTCAATAACAACGGCTCCGGGGTTCACTGCTTCTATACTCTCCCTTACGATTTGTATGTTTTCCGGTGATGCACTGTCGATCTTATTGATAACCACTACATCGGCAATCCGCAGGGATACCTCACCCGGATAATAGGAGCGCTCATGACCCGGTCTGTGAGGATCTGTTACCGTAATGGTAAGGTCTGGCAGGTAGAATGGAAAATCATTGTTCCCACCGTCCCAGAGGATCACATCACAACCGTCCGGGTCTTTTTCTGCAGCCCTGACAATGGCTTCGTAATCGACACCTGCGTAAATCACATTGCCTCGCACCACATGCGGTTCATACTCTTCCATCTCTTCGATGGTGCATTTGTGTTTGGCAAGATCGTCAACAGTGGCAAATCGTTGGACCTTCTGCTCCACCAGGTCGCCGTAAGGCATCGGGTGACGTATGGCAACAACTTTTAAACCTTTCGCCATCAACAGCTCTATTATTCTTCGGGAGGTCTGGCTTTTACCGCACCCTGTTCTGACAGCCCCAACGGCGATCACCGGTTTGGAACTTTTTACCATCGTATCTTTTGTTCCGAGCAATTCAAAGTTGGCACCGGCAGCATTTACGATAGCGCTGATGTTCATCACTTTTCCATAGGGCAGATCACTGTATGAGAATACACAGGTATCAACTTTTAGTTCTTTAATCAGCCGTGACAGTTCATTTTCGGCATAAATTGGAATACCATTGGGGTAAAACGAACCGGCAAGTTCTGCAGGATATTTTCTACCGTCAATATCAGGGATCTGGGCTGCAGTAAATGCAACTACTTCGTAAGCTTCATTCTCCCTGAAACAGGTGTTGAAATTATGGAAATCCCTTCCTGCTGCACCCATAATAATTACTCTTTTCCTGAACATATCTGAAATTTTTGGTTTATGATTCCAACAAATTTAGCGAAATCGTCGACTGCCGCCCGGTTTTATGCTGAACAAAAGGTTATATTGTTAATTATCAAAAAATCAGTATATTAACGGTGCTTTAAAAAACCAGTAAATATGTTTAACAATATTTTTTTCATAAAGAGGGATCTCGTGGATCAATATGGCACTAATATTGACGTTTTCAGTTATATTGTCCCCAGTTAACCGGTGATGCTGTTTTTATGAATTTTCTTGCCCATACCTATTTGTCAGGCTGCAATGAGGAGATTGTTGTAGGTAATTTCATGGGCGATTATGTGAAGGGCAGAAATTACGTTCACCTTCCCGATCTGGTGAGAAAGGGAATTTTTATTCACCGGGATATTGATACTTTTACTGATGCACATCCGATTACTCGCAGGAGCAGGTTAAGACTTGTGGAGCGTTACCATAAATACGCGGGTGTGATTGTTGATATTTTTTATGATCACTTTCTGGCAAGCGAATGGACGGAATACTGCGGGATACCCCTGGAAGCTTATGTTGACAAGACATATGATCTTTTAAAGCGCAATTATAAAAGTCTTCCCCAAGGGATTAAAGTATGGTTTCCAACCTTTTTGGAGAACAACTGGATGTTGGCATACCAAACTGTTGAAGGTATTGAACTGGTACTTGACCGTATGTCGGCCAATACAAGTTTGCCTGATCACACCGGTTTTGCCATCGAAAGGATGCGCGACAATTATAGGGAATTCCAGGATGATTTTCGGGAATTCTTTCCGTTGATCATTGACTTTATTGAATTGAAGTACAAGGTGGATATCAGGGTCCAAATGAACCGTTCAGATTCATATAGTGCTGGGTAGTGAAAGAGAATTTTGACGGGATCAATCAGTCTGTTTCGATGCTCAAAAAAATATGGGTCAGCCTAAAATGTCTGTCAATAGAGTCGGGGTGGACAGACACTTCTATCTTCTGTTGCAATGAATCCATGGGGTGGTGAATTTAATCCGTGGGGTGGTCGCTTGGTTTATACTAGCTTTTTATATTCTTTTTCATAGAAGAACGCTTTCTTTCCAAATGCAGGTTTGAGATCATTAAGCCACAAAGCATCTCTATTATATTCAGCGAAGAAGGGTTGCCCGACCCACTCGGGGAGCCTGCCCTGAATAAAGCTCAGCACGTAAACCTTTTCCCCGTTGATTTCAGCAGTGCCGTTTATATGAACTTTTCCGGGTCCGGCCGACATCGATGGTCCTCTTACCGTTCTGCAAATACCGGATACTTGTCGGTATGCTTCCGTGAATATATCAAGTGCCGATTGCATGCTCACCCCAAAATAGTGCTGTGCACCAGTATTTCTTGCCATGAACATATAATAGGGGATCATGCCCAGGTCGACCTGCTTTCTCCACATTATTGCCCATACGTCTGACGAATCGTTGATGTGTCTGATAACCGGCGACTGCGTCCTTATCTGGGCTCCTGTCAGGTGTATTGCAGAAACAGCATCTGCAACAGCATCTGTGTTAAGCTCATTATCATGGTTAAAGTGTGCCATGAGGGCCAGATGAATCCCTTTGTCAGACACCCTTTTAAAAAGATCAATAATCTCTTGCGAATCGGGATCTGTTAAAAACCTGTAGGGCCAGAATGAGAGTGCCTTTGTACCAATGCGGATCGATTTGACATGGGGCAGATCTGCCTTCAGGATGGCATTGATGTACCGTTTTAAAATGGATGCCTTCATCACCATCGGGTCGCCGCCTGTGAAAAGGACATCTGTGATTTCCGGATGCTCCCTGAGGTATTCGATCAGCAGGTTTGTCTGTTTCATTCCGAATTTAATATCGCCCATACCGGTGAACTGGGGCCATCTGAAACAGAAGGTGCAATAAGCATGACAGGTTTGTCCCTGGGAGGGAAAAAAGAGCATGGTTTCCCTGTATTTATGTTGAATGCCTTGTAACTTTTCTCCATTGAGCACAGGCACATTGTGTTCAAGCTGTCCGGCCGGATGGGGATTCATAGAAAGGCGGACAGAATGTACAAATTTCGCAATATCTTCCCTGGAACTTTTGCGTGAAATCATGGCAGCAAGCTCTTCGAAGGACTGGTCAGGCAGCATCTCCTTTTGAGGAAAATTGAGTAAGAACAAAGGGTCCTGTTCAAAATTTTTCCAGTCAATTAATTCCTCAACTACATAGTTGCTCGTCTTGAACGGAAGAACGCGGGAAACAATTCTGATTGCTTTTTTCTGTTCATCAGTCAGGTTGGTTAGCTGGGGTATATCCAGAAAGTTTCTGTTGTTGTATGCCTTGTATGTCTTCATGCTTCCTCCTTTCTTCTAGGAAATCCGTAACGGAGCGCAAAGGTATGAAAATTGCCTGTTTTTTTGTATAAAGATGATCAACGAACTATAGGTAGCATCAATCGAAGCATCCAAGCTGTCAAATTTCAGTTAATTAGATTATTATGTTGTTTAGCATGAGAAAAGATTTTACCGAAGTAACTCCTTTCTATTGGAATCAAGTTTTAGGAAAATAAACAGGAATATCGTAAATGCCAGCAGGGATGATCCGCCGTATGAGAAGAAGGGCAGGGGTATACCGATTACTGGCAACAAACCAATGGTCATCCCGATATTTACCATAAAGTGTATGAGGATAACGGAGACAAGTCCATAACCGAAAACCCTGCTGAAATGTGAACGTTGTCTTTCTGCCAAAACAACCAGGCGGATGATAAGCAAAACAAAGAGCACAATAACAACCGAAGTGCCTATAAATCCCCACTCTTCACCGACAGTGCAAAAAATAAAATCTGTACTTTGTTCGGGAACAAACCGAAGTTTGGTTTGTGTGCCCTTCAAAAAGCCTTTGCCTGCAAAGCCGCCCGAACCTATGGCGATTTTTGATTGATTGATGTTATAGCCGATTCCCTGCGGATCGTTTTCAATTCCCAGCGTTACATAAATACGCTGCCGTTGATGCTCCTTTAGTATGTTTTTCATTGCATAGTCGACCGATACCACAAAAAGGATTGCTACAAACATAAAAATCAGCACTTTATAGAAACCTGAATTTCGGCTTCTGACCGCGAAAACAAGGGTTACAAGACAAATCACCGCAAAACTTATCAATGCGATATCAAATAGCGAAATCCCAAAATCAGCAAAATGATTCAGCCCATAAAGTGCTCCAAAAAAAACTGTTCCCGTCAGAAAAACAGCGAACCAAACCTTATTTGAAGTTGAGTTGATCCTTAAGAGAATCAGTGATATCAGCCAAATTCCGGCGATTATGATGTTGTTATTAATGAGAAGGGTCAAAATAAACAGTATCAACAGGCTGGCTCCAAGAATCATCGTGTTTTGCGAGAATCCTTCCCGGTACAGTACAAGCAGAAACGCGAAATAAACCAATGTGGAACCAAGGTCGGGTTGTAACATAATCAGGAATGCGGGGGTGAATATGATTATACCCGTTAGCAGAAGGGGTTTCATGCCTTTTCGGAATGAGAAACCATGGGAAGTGAGGAGTCTTGCCAGTGCCAGTGCAGTAAATGGTTTGGCAAATTCTGCCGGTTGAAGATTGAATCCCCCCAGTGTAAACCAGGAACGGGCACTGTTGATTTCACGTCCGAATAGCAAGACAGCCATCAACATCAGTATTGTGATTCCATACAGTGGATAGGCAAAAAATGCAAAAAATTTGGAATCAAGGATAAATATGATGATGATGAGAAGAATGGAAACTCCCAACCAGATCATCTGTTTTCCATACCGTTGGGAGAAATCAAAAAACCGGCCGTCACCGCTAATATAATTTGCGGAATAGATGCTTAGAATTCCAAAAACAACAAGCAGTAACCATAGAAATATGGTGAACCAGTCGACATTTGCATAGATGTTATTTCTTCTGGCCATTACTCTTGTTCCTCTCCGTTTTTGTGTGTGTTACCCTTTAGAATATATTGCTTCAACCATGCCCTCTTCACCTCCCCTGTCAGGTATTGTTCGATCATAAGGCTGGCGATGGGGGCTGCCCAGGTTCCACCGAACCCTTCATTTTCGACATAAACTGCAAGGGCAATTTTCGGATCATCTTTGGGTGCAAATGCAATGAAGATGGAGTGATCTTCTCCATGGGGATTTTCGGCTGTGCCGGTTTTACCGCAAACAATGATATCCTGAATCCTGGCAATTCTTGCTGTCGAACCCTGTCCCCCGTTTACTGCAAGTTCCATTCCGTCTATGATGGGCTTATAGCGGGAGGAATCTATCGTAGTGAGATGCCTCTCACGGAATTTTTGATCGATCTCCTCTTTACCCTCAATTTGTTTTACCAGGTGAGGAGTATAATACCAGCCCCTGTTTGCAATTGCAGCGGTCATATTGGCCATTTGCAGGGGAGTATTCAGAAGCTCTCCCTGTCCGATCGCCATCGACAGGATGGTCAGGAAGTTCCATCGTCCTTTGCCGTAGATCCGATCATAATATGCCGCTGTAGGGATGTTGCCCTTTAGTTCATTGGTGAAATCTGAACCAAGCTTTTCCCCGAAGCCAAACGACATTAAATGGTCGCGCCAATGGTTGAAGGACGCTTCCGTATTTTCATAGGCCGGGTTTTCCATAATCCTGCGAAACACATTGCAGAAATAGGTGTTGCAAGACATTTGTATTGAGCCAACCAGCTCCAGCGGTGTAGGATGATTGTGGCAACCCACATGTATTCCCCGGTAGTAATAACCATAGTCACAATAGTAGGAGGTTGATGTTTGCAGCACTTCCTCTTGCAGACCAATGAGGGCGTTGATGGTTTTAAACGTGGATCCGGGAGGATACTGCGCCATCAGTGCGCGATTGAAAAGGGGGTTGAGCGTATCTGCAGAGAGTCTGCGTATCGATTCTCCAAGGTTTCTTCCAATGAGCATATTGGGATCCACCGTGGGGGAGCTTACCATGGTCAGGATCTCCCCTGTAGCAGGCTCGATTGCGACAATACTACCGACAAATTTTTGCATCAGCTGTTCTCCGTATTCCTGCAAGTCTGCATCGAGGGAGATCATCATATTTTTTCCCACCTTAACCGGCTTGTCGTACCTTCCCTCTTCAAAAGACCCGATGATTCTGTTGTGAACATCCTTCAGGTAGATTTTCAGCCCCTTTTCGCCCCGGAGAAACTCTTCATACGATTTTTCGATTCCGATAACACCGATATAATCGCCCATGACATAATAATCGTTGGTTTCAATTATCCGCTTATCTACTTCACCGATGTATCCCAGAATATGGGAAGCGATCGGGCGTGCATATTTTCTGAGCATTCTGGTCTGCAGCGTAAATCCAGGATACTTATACATTTTCTCCTGGAAAAGGGCTGCCTTATCCATACTTACCTGTTTCATAAATACGGAGCTTGCGCGGTAGGAATAACTTTTTGCCCGTTGCAGCCTTTCCTGCAAACTTTCATGGGTGATCCCAAGGATTGTAATTAATTCGGTTGTATCAAATTCCTGTATATTGTAAGGTACTATCATGATATCATATGCGGCCTGATTCGATACAAGCAGCTCTTTATTCCTATCATAGATCAATCCCCTGGCGGGATACATTACCACATGGCTCTGCGAGTTGTTTTCAGCCGAAATCTTATAGGAGGTGTTGACTACCTGCAAATAGAAAAGTCTGATAATAAAAACCAGTCCAATGAGGATCGTAAAAACAATAAAAAAATACCTTCTGTTATCGTAAAAGCTCATCTATTTTCTGAAGATAAAAAACTGACTCAGAATGATTATTGACGCGGTTAGGGCTGTGCTTAAAAAGGTGCGGAGAAAGGTAATGAAAAATTCGTGAAAGTGAAAAACTTCGATATAGAATAACAGGAGATGGTGAAGGAAAGTGAGTACCAGGGTATAGGACAAAAACCAGCTAAATCCATAGTAGTGAATTCTTGGAAAACTGTCTGCTTCATATCCATCTCTCGGCGCAAAAATAGCGAGAGTCCAGGGGCGCATAAATGCCATGAAAACGGTTGCAGCGGTATGCATTCCCATTGTATTTAAGAACAGGTCGACAGTGATGCCGAGCAAGAATGCACTCAGCAGTAGAAGCCACCTGGGCGTTTCAAAGGGCATTAACAGTATAAATATGATGTAGAAATAGGGGTTCAGGTATCCCCCCAGCATGATATTATCCAGTACGAGTACCTGTATTAGGATAATGACAAAAAACCGGATTATATTTCGGGCAAGTAATCGTGCCATATATTATATTGCAGATTCTAGCTCCAGTTGTTCTTCCTGGAGTTTATTATGAATAATATTTACATGGAAAAGCCGCTGATAGTCTGTACCCAGCAAAATGTCTATTCGATAGAAGTTTCCATCTTTTAATTCGAATTGCCTGATGGTACCCACAAACAGCCCCTCCGGAAATACAGCTGAGTAACCGCTGGTTACAACAGTGTCACCTATTTCAGGTTCGGCATGATATGGAATCTCATTCAGGTTTGCCTGCCTGTGGTTCCTGCCTTCCCATTGCAGAATCCCGGAAAAATTATCTTTTTTAGTCTTTACGCTTAGCCTGAAATCGCGGTTAATTACCGGGATTATTGTAGAGAAATTGTTGGAGCTTGCCAGTACGATGCCGACGATTCCCTCTTCGCTGATTACTGCCATATCTCCCTGAACGCCCTGTTTCTTTCCTTTGTTGATGGTGAGGTAATTGAATTGTTTATCATGGGTTTTTTGAACGATACGTGCCGGAATATAATCGTAGTCAGTATGCATTGAATCGGCAGGAACTGAATCCGGCCTGGCAGCTGCGAGGAGCTCAATTCTGTTCCTCAGTGATGCGTTTTCCCTGACAAGAATTTCATTGTTCTCCTTTAGATGGAGGTATTCCCGTCCCCTGGCAATCCGCTCATTAAGCCTGCCGGCGATCTCCCTGTTCATGTTTACAAGAATAGAATGCTGGAATGAATTATGGTTACTGAGAAGTACAAGGGCAAGGGCTTCCAGAACAATGAAAACCAGTACATAATTGTACTTTTTAAGGAGCCAGAGCAGCGCTCTCATAATTCAATGGTCTATCTTTTATTTCATCAGGAACGGAAATTTTCCCACGTTTTTCAGGGCGATCCCGGTTCCTCTTGCTACTGCCTGCAGTGGATCTTCAGCGATATGAAAGGGGATGGAGATTTTATCACTCAGTCTTTTGTCGAGCCCCCTTAGCAATGCTCCGCCACCTGCGAGATGGATTCCCCTAGCGACGATATCGGCATATAGTTCTGGTGGTGTCTGTTCAAGCACAGAGAGCACTGCAGTTTCTACCTTTGACAAAGATTTATCCAGACAATGGGCGATCTCCTGGTAGGAGATTGGAATCTCGATGGGCATGGCAGTCATCAGGTTGGGTCCCCTGACGTTAAAATCGGCAGGTGGATCGGTCAGCTCCGGTAATGCAGATCCAACCTGTATCTTTATCTCTTCAGCGGTTCTTTCACCGATCTTGATATTGTGTTGATGACGCATATAGGTCTGGATATCATTTGTGAATCCGTCGCCCGCGATCCTGATTGACTGGTTGCAAACAATCCCTCCAAGGGCGATCACTGCAATTTCTGTTGTACCACCCCCAATATCGACAACCATGCATCCGTCGGGTGCTTCTACATCAAGACCAATACCAATGGCGGCAGCCATGGGTTCATAGATCATATATACATCGCGGCCTCCTGCATGCTCTGCTGAATCGCGTACCGCTCTGATCTCTACCTCGGTGCTTCCGGAGGGAATGCAGACGACCATTTTCAGGGAGGGAGTGAAAAGTTTCTTTTTCTGGTTGATCATCTTGATCATCCCCCGGATCATCTGCTCTGCTGCGTGAAAATCTGCAATCACCCCATCCCTCAGGGGCCTGATGGTTTTGATGTTCTCATGGGTTTTGCCGTGCATCTGCCGTGCCTTCTCGCCAATGGCTATAAGCTTTCCCGTATGCTGGTCAATGGCTACGATAGAAGGTTCATTCACAACAACTTTGTCATTGTGTATAATGATCGTATTTGCTGTACCCAGGTCAATTGCCAGTTCCTGCTGAAATGAAAAAAATCCCATTTATCTTTTGTGTTATTAATGCTTAAAATGTCTGAAACCGGTGACGACCATGCTCATACCGTTCTTATCGCAATAGTCGATCGAGTCCTGGTCCTTGATGGATCCTCCGGGCTGGATCACGGATGTTATTCCTGCTTTATGTGCAATTTCCACGCAATCGGGAAAAGGAAAGAAGGCATCTGAGGCCATGACGGCCCCACTGAGGTCAAAATTAAAGTGTTTTGCTTTTGCGATGGCTTGCTCAAGCGCATCTACCCTGGATGTTTGACCTACACCCGATGCGAGAAGCTGTTTTCCTTTTGCAAGCACAATGGCATTTGATTTCGTATGTTTTACCAGCTTGTTGGCAAACAACAGATCTTCAATCTCCTGTTTTTCAGGCGCAATTTTTGTAACTGTTTTCAACTCTTCCGGGAGTTCTGTTTTAGCATCCCTCTCCTGTCCTATAAAGCCGTTGAGTACAGTGCGCACATTGGACGATTGCAGGGTACTTTCCTTCAAAACGAGAATGATCCTGTTCTTTTTTGCTTTCAGGATTTCGAGTGCCTTGTCGTCATAACCCGGAGCAATTGATACTTCAAAGAAAAGCTTGTTCATTTCGGTGGCAGTTGCAGCGTCAATCACCTTGTTGGCAATAAGGACACCTCCGAATGCAGAAACAGGATCACCTGCAAGGGCATCTGTCCAGGCCTGCGCCAGATTATTTCGCGACGCGATGCCACATGCATTGTTATGTTTGAGAATGGCAAAGGTCGTCTCACTAAAATCGTTGATCAACCCCACTGCAGCATCGATATCAAGCAGATTGTTATAGGAGATCTCCTTGCCCCAAAGTTGGTCGAACATTGTATTAAAACTGCCATAGAAGTACCCTTCCTGGTGTGGGTTTTCTCCATAGCGAAGCTTTTTCGATTCCTGAACGCTGATTTTCAGCGAACTGCCGGCGCCACCATCAAAATAACTAAAAATCTCGCTGTCGTAATGCGATGAGATATTAAAAGCCTGCCGGGCAAAATCTTTACGGTCGTCGAAAGAGGTCTCTCCCTTTTTCTCTTCCAGCAAAGTGAGTAGATCATTGTACTGGTTCCTTGAAGAGACAACGACCACATCATTAAAATTCTTTGCAGCAGCACGGATCAGTGAGATGCCCCCGATATCAATTTTTTCAATAATTTCATCATCAGTAGCATTTGACATGACAGTTTCCTCAAACGGATAAAGATCAACGATGACCAGGTCGATCTGGGGAATTTCATATTCACCTATATTTTTCCTGTCATCCTCATTGTCTCTGCGCGTAAGGATGCCTCCGAATACTTTTGGATGAAGTGTTTTTACCCGGCCACCAAGAATGGAGGGATACCCGGTAAGGGTTTCAACCGGGGTAACTTTTACCCCCATTTTTTCTATGAATTGCTGGGTTCCCCCGGTAGAGTAAAGCTCCACGTTCAATTCATCAAGCTTTTGTATGATCTTTTCAAGGTTGTCTTTATAGAAGACAGAGATCAATGCAGAACGGATTTTCTTTGATGTACTCATACGTAATAGTTATGCCTGTTATTCAGTTCGTAAATTATGGAGTGGTGAATGTACCTAAAATATGCTTTTTCAGCAACTATTTATAAAGTTGAAAGTATTGTTTTATCTTGCATGAAATTCAGATGCAAAAATAGCAATCCTTTTTCGAGTTCCTAACATTGGTAGAATGATTATTTTCAGGTTGTTTTATGAAAGTATAGCGATGGCATTTCAGACGTTTCGTGGGAACAGACTGCGGTCGGCCCTAACGCTGCTTGGAATTACCATTGGCATTTTTGCTATTATATCTGTATTTACAGCTGTCGATTCTTTTGAAATGAATATACGTGAGAGTGTCTCTGCTCTGGGGGATGATGTTGTTTATATTCAGAAATGGCCATGGGGACCGGAAGAAGGTGCAGAGGAATATGCCTGGTGGAAATACCTCAACAGGCCATTGGTAACGCAGGAGGAGAATGATTATATCAGGCGGTATTCAAAACTTGCCTCCGAGTCATGCCTGGTTGCCACCTCCCGGAGAACGGTCAGATATTTGAACAACACAACTTTCTGATCCATCCTCCGACTCTATGGACACCCTCTAATTAGAGCCTATCAATAGAGTCAGGTGTTTGAGCTAGAACCGAGCTTGCGAGCTCGACGAAGCCAAAACTGGATGTTTTTACCAGTGGCTTGCAAGAAGGCGTCAAGAGCAAGGCATGCGATGACTGAAAAGCAGGAGTTTACCAAGCGTAAATGACTGTTTTGAAGTCGAGCATAACGCAGCTATTGACGTTTTCTTGCAGCCACTAATCAGATCAGAAAGACGTCGTATAATACCCTTCCCATCAGGAAATAAATAAAGAGGCCCATAATGTCGTTTGTTGTTGTGATGAATGGTCCGGTGGCAAGGGCCGGGTCGAGCTTCATTTTGTTGAGAACCAGGGGAATTATTGTTCCGAATATAGCGGCAAAGATAATTACTGCAAACAGGGAAAAACTTACTGTATAGGTAAGAGCGAGGCCCTCTTTCATAATTAGGTTATATGCCAGAAGCAGAGCGGATAGTATGAGTCCGTTCATGATGGCAACCAGAAATTCTTTCACCAGTTTCCTGAATGTGCTCTCCAGTCCGAGGCTGTTACTGGCGAGTCCCTGAACGATGATTGCCGATGATTGTATCCCTACATTTCCGGCCATGGCACCGATTAGCGGGATAAAAAAGGCCATCTCCGGATTCAGCTTAATGTCTCCTTCGAAATTTGAGATCAATGCTGCGACCAACACTCCTCCTATCAATCCAATGATGAGCCAGGGGAGCCTGGCGCGTGAAAGTCGCAGAGGTGAGTCGGTGGTTTCCACATCTGAGGAGATACCGGATGCCATCTGGTAATCTTTCTCCGCCTCATCCCTGATTACATCTACGATATCGTCAATGGTAATTCTTCCCAGTAGTCTTCCTATGCTATCCACTACCGGTAATACTACCAGGTCATACTTCTCCATGATCTGTGCAACCTCCTCTGAAGGGGTATCTGTCCTGACAGACCTTACATCCTTTTCATAAATTTCTCTGATAATGGTGCTTCCGGTTGCCATGATCATGGCCTTCATCGAAACGATACCCTTGAAGATATTATCATCGTTCACTACATATACATAATAGAGCTCATCCACCTCCTCTGCCTGCTTGCGCATCTCTTTCAGACAGGTTGTGAGGTTCCAGGCTTCATTGACCTTGATCAACTCCTTGGCCATCAGTCCACCCGCCGTGTTTTCGTCGTACGACAGCAAATCAACAATATCACCGGCCTGTTCAATATCCTTCAGATGCTTCAGAACTTCCTGTTTGACAGATTCATCCAGATCGGCCATCACGTCTGCAGCATCGTCGGAATCCATGTTGTGGATGAACTGACTTGCAATCTCCTCTGCCGGAAGTGCTTTCAGGAAACGTTCCCTGTCGTCCTCTTCCAGTTCCACCAGCACGTCGGAAGCTACTTCAGGATCCAGGATCATGTAGAGGTATTTCGCCTCTTCCATATTGAGCTCCTCATAGATCTCAGCAATATCAGCCGGGTGAAGCTCGCTCATCATTGCAAGAGCAGCCTTCTCATCCTTGGCTTCAATGATCGCCCTGAGTTCACTGATATATTCCCTGGTTAGTTCCAGCTTCATAGTTTTGCACTGATCGGATGAGCTACATCCTTGATTCAACAAAGTTCGTTAATGAGACAAAATCCTCAACACCCAACTGTTCCGGTTTTTTCGACAACAGTTCATTTTCATCCCCCAAAGTTAGTAAAATTGTCCTTAAAGAGTTGCGTAACGTTTTCCTACGTTGATTAAAGGCGGTCTTTACCACCCTGAAAAACAATTTTTCATCGCAACCCAATTTTTGCGTCTTGTTTCTGTTTAAAGTGATCACGGAAGAGGTAACCTTTGGGGGAGGGAAGAAAGAGCCTGGTTTTACATTGAACCTGAACCTGGTATCATAGTAGGCCTGAAGCAGTACAGAAAGTATCCCGTAAGTCTTTGATCCGGGGGGTGCAACAATTCGCTCCGCGACCTCCTTCTGTATCATACATACCACAGATTGTATGTACTGCCGCTGTTCCAGAACCCTGAAAAAAATCTGGCTTGATATATTATAGGGGAAATTACCGATGATATGCAGGCCCTCCTCATGAAAGTGATTTTCGTCCATTTTTAGAAAATCTTCTCCGACTATTGTCTCCTTCAGCTCCGGATATTTTCGGACCAGATAATTTACTGATTCACTGTCGATCTCAACAGGTATAAGCTTTTTTATGTTCTCCCGGATCAGATAATAGGTGAGAATTCCTTTTCCCGGGCCAATTTCCATCACAATTTTCGCTTTATCTTCCGGCAATAATTTTACAACCCTTTCTGCTATGGAAGGATCGGTGAGAAAGTGCTGACCAAGATGTTTCTTTGGATAAACCATGAAGATAAAGATAGATTTCTTATTCAGACGCAATTTATAAATATTAAATTTGAATTTTACTCAATAAAAGAATATGGACTACAATTTTGATAAGATCATCGACAGGCGGGGAACAGACTCTGTAAAGCACGACATTTTGAAATCGCTTTACGGCCGGGAGGATATTATTCCAATGTGGGTTGCTGACATGGATTTTGAAGTTCCCGTTTTCATCAGGGAGGCGGTAATGCAGAGAGCAAAACATGAAGTTTATGGTTACACTATCCGTCCGAAACGCTTTTACGAGACTATCGCAGGATGGTTATCTGCCAGACATGGATGGGAGGTAGATCCGGGACAGATAGACTTCAGTCCGGGAGTTGTGCCTGCCCTTGTATTGGCTGTGCTTGGATTTACTGAGCCCGGCGATAAAGTTCTTGTGCAGACACCCGTCTATTTTCCGTTTTTCTCTTCAATTGAGAATCATGGAAGGGTGCTTGTAAATAATCAGCTTTGCGACGAGCAGGGCATTTATACGATTGATTTCAGTGATTTGGAAGAAAAATTCAGCAAAGGGGTAAAGATGATGCTGTTTTGTCATCCGCATAACCCCGTAGGAAGGGCCTGGAATAAAGGAGAGCTGACACAACTTGCTGAGCTGGCAATCAAATACAATGTACTGATAATCAGCGATGAGATCCATTCAGATCTTTTACTTTTCGGGCATAAACATATACCTTTTACCACGATTAGTAATGAAATTGCCATGCAGACAATTACATGCATCGCACCGAGCAAAACCTTTAACCTTGCCGGTCTGCATACAGCAGCTGTTGTGATCCAAAATCCGGCGTTGAAAAAGAGGTATGAAAAGGTTCTGGATGACATACATGTCGGGGGAGGAAACCTTTTCGGGTTTGTTGCTCTTGAAGCAGCTTATACCCATGGAGCTGCATGGCTTGACCAGCTGAACGGATACCTTGAAAAGAACTATTTGTTTCTTAGAAATCATCTTGAAACAGAGCTGCCATTTGTCAGAGTCAGTCCACTTGAAGCAACCTACCTTGCCTGGCTTAATTTCGAGACTTTGGGAATGAATGATAGAGAATTGATGAAGTTTATGGTCGCTAAGGCGAAGGTCGGATTGGTGGACGGTCCCAGGTTTGGTGCAGGAGGGGAACAATACCTTCGTATGAATATCGGTACTCCGCAGGCAGTTTTAAAGCAGGCACTTGAGCAGATAACAGGAGCGATTAGGGAAAATCTCCCGGAAATGTTTTACATTTAAGCAGCGGTTTTTCAGATGATAAAAAGAAATTCCATATTACTTCCGGCACTTATTTATGTCATCGTATTGCTTGGATTGCTGGTGATGATCGCTTTCTACCGTGACACAGAAGGTAAAATCCTTTTGTTCCTCGTTTCAGGGGCCATTATCCTTCTCCTATCAGGAGTGCTCTGTTTCTTCTTCTTTATTTATCTTCCGTTGTCGGGCCTGAAGGAAAAGATGAATTCAATCTCCAGGGCCGAGCCTGTTAAAAGAGAGAAAAATTATGAAGTGTTTGAGTTCAAACAGATGGCATTGGCATTGCAGCGGCACTTAAAGCGGCTCAACGAGATAACATATATTGCGAGTGATCTATCGAAAGGTAAAATTGAAGATAATTTTAAGGCGATGGGTGAGCAGGATGCGATTGGCCATGCTATCCTGAAATTAAAAGAGGGTATAATCCGGTCCAAAAAAGATGCCCTTGAAAGAAGGAGGCTGGATGAACAGCAAAACTGGGCATCCTCCGGATTGGCCAGATTTGGTGAGATACTGCGTGATTTTGAGCAAAATTTGGGTGATTCTACGAATACCTTTATTCGTGAATTGGTTAAATACGTTGATGTGGAGGCGGGTGGATTCTTTTTAATGAAGAGAAGCAATGAAGGTAATCAGGTTCTGCAACTGACCGGATTTTATGCGTTTGACCGTGAAAAGCAGCTTTCAAAAAACTACCTGCCGGGTGAGGGGCTGGTTGGTCGTTGTGCGGTGGAAAAGCTGAGCATTCTGATTACCGATGTTCCCGCAGACTATATCCGCATTCGTTCGGGGATGGGGGAAGATTATCCATCGACACTCTTGTTGGTACCGGTCATGTTCGATGATGAGGTCGCGGGAGTAATTGAGCTGGCTTCTTTTGGGGAGATTGAGCAATACAAGATAGATTTTCTGGAATCGTTAGGAAAAAGTGCTGCAGCTGTTATTTCCAAATTACAGATTTCGAACAATTAAGCAGCGTTTGCAGGCTCGGTCCTTATCAAGCACATAATGATATTGCGAGTTTCAGACTCACTGAGCTTGTAAAGCCGGTTCTTCCTGGTACGATTTGTTTAGTTGGTTGCTATTTTTTTCTTCCTGATTTTCCCCCAGGAAAGGATAATCACCCCGAAGATGGTCACTATGCCTCCAAATACCTGAAGGTACGTTGGCAGAATGGAGAGGTAGATCATAGAACCGAGCAGCACGAACAGTCCACGCGTGGCCTGTATGATCATGGTCCTGGAGGCCTCGATAAACTTCAGCGCTGAATATTGTGCCAGTCCGGTTAAAAATGGACCGAGGATGGAGCCGGCAATGGTATTGAAGATGGCGCTCCCCGGTACAGCCAGGCTTTCCTGCCGCACCAGGACAGCTGTCAACGCAAAGGTAAAGAGGAAGACCACCCTGTTGATGGTAAGGATGCTCGGGTGCAGTTTTTTGATATTTTTCTTTGAGAAGACGATGCTGGTTGACAGGAAAAGCGAGGAGAGCAGGATCCAGCCACTGCCGTTGCTGAAAAACTGGGCGACAGTCATATCGCGGGTATAGGTGATCATAACTACTCCCCCGATGGTCAGAAGGATTCCGATGGCCTCTGCGGTGGTGAATCTTTCGCCCAGGTAGCGGATCCCGAAGAGGGTTACAAAAATTGGGGTGGCATTAGAGAGAAAGGAGACGACTGCCGGATTTTCGGCCAACTGGATTGCGAGGAACAGGGAGAGTGCAGCACCCAGTTCAAGGAGGCCGATGACCAGCAGGTTGAGCCTTGATCCTCTTTCGAGTTGTGGAATTTTTTTGATCATCCCGGTGGAGAAGATATAGATTCCGCTCCACAGCAGGGCGAATCCAAACCAGTAGAACTGGAACTGGAAAAAGTTTATCTCTAGCAATGCAGCTTTAGAGAATACATACACATTGGCCATCCCCAGGGTTGCCAGGAAAGCCAGGCCGATGCCTTTTACCGCGGGACTAAGATTGAATAAAAAATTTTTCATAAAAAAAGACCGGAAAATATCAGGTCTTGAAACATTTGTGTGCGTACTTTGTTCGCACAATCCTGTTACCAGGTTTTATGAGGTCCGAACACGCATCCAGGCTTACCGACGCATATTTGCTGAATCTCTTGGTTTAATCAGAGACGTTTCCTGATCTTTTTTGTCTCCTCCTCGAATCCAGGTTTTTCGAGCAGGGCAAACATGTTTTTTTTGTAGGCTTCCACCCCCGGTTGGTCGAATGGGTTTACCCCGAGCATATAGCCGCTGATACCGCATGCCAGCTCGAAGAAGTAGATAAGCTGGCCCAGGTAGCGGGCGCTTAGGCGGGGTATTTCGATTCTGATATTCGGGACCTTACCGTCGATATGTGCCAGGGTGGTTCCCAGCTCAGCCATCTTGTTGATCTCATCGATGTTTTTCCCTGCAATGTAGTTGAGTCCGTCAAGGTCGTTATCATCGGAGGGTATTTTCACGGAAGTGTCGGCCCGGGCTATTGAAAGGACCGTTTCAAAGAGGAGGCGTTCACCATCCTGAATATATTGTCCCATGGAATGGAGGTCGGATGAGTTATCCACTGCGGCCGGGAAGATCCCTTTTCCTTCTTTCCCTTCACTTTCGCCATACAGCTGCTTCCACCACTCTGAGAAGTAGTGCAGTTTGCTGTGGTAGTTGACCATGACCTCGATCTTCTTCCCTTTTCGGTAGAGTGCGTTCCTGGTGGCAGCATAGAGCAGTGCCGGGTTCTCAGTAAGGCTGGTTTTTTCGAGACAGGTTTTTTCCATCTCTTTGGCGCCTTCTACCAGCTGTCGAATATCGAAGCCTGCAGCGGCGAGGGGAAATAGGCCCACGGGTGTTAGAACAGAAAATCTACCCCCAACATCATCTGGGATATCAAATGTTTCGTATTCCTCCTGCTCAGCAAGTTTCCTAAGGGCGCCTTTGCTTGCGTCGGTGATGGCGACGATCCGGGAGACAGCCTCTTTGGCACCTACCTTTTTGACCAGGTGTTCTCTGAGTATCCGGAAGGCGATAGCCGGTTCGGTGGTGGTGCCCGATTTGGAGATTACCACGATGGAGTAACTATAGCGGTTGAGAGCCTCAATGAGCTCCTGCATATAATCTTCACCGATATGATGACCGGCGAAGATCATCACCGGTTTTTCTTTTTTCTCCTTTAGCATTTCGAAGCTGCCGGAGAGGGCATCATTTACAGCTTTTGCTCCCAGGTAGGATCCGCCGATACCGATGACGATCAGGATCTCAGATTTGCTTTTGAGTCGTTCGGAGCATCTTTCGATACTTTTCAACTCCTCATCGGTTATAGAGGAGGGGAGGTTGAGCCAGCCGAGAAAATCATTTCCTTTTCCGGTGGCTTGTTTAAGTTTTTCCAGTTGTGTGGCTGCTTCCTTCTGTAACTCTTTTATTTCTTGTTCAGGAATAAACCCGAATACATTTCTTACATCCAGTTTGATCATAGAAATTTGAATAATAATTAGTGTTTGTCTAAACGTCAACTACTGCGTTATTATTCGCTGCGCTCATGAGCTAAAGGTTCTCGTTTTTGAAGCAGCGAAACTGTTTAACATGGGTGTAAAAGTATAAAATTTTCTGTCAAAAAGATGTTGCAAGGCAGTTGCTTTTACAGCAAAATGATTCCCATCCGGTCCGAATAGGGCCGAAAGGGTAAATAGCAACTGCGGTTGCACTGCGATCAGGCTATAGCTCTTGCGTTCACCCAGCTATAGAATTAAGAATTATTTAATTGGCGTCAGATAGATGTTCCTGAATTCCAGCGGGCCACCTTCAGACTGAATGCAAATACTTCCTTTGGATTTTGTAGGTGCGGTCCCCAGGTTTTGAATAACACCGTTTACCTTCAGTTCAATTTCTTCTTTGGTAACTTTTATATCATAGCTGTTCCATTGGCCTGGCGCAAGCTCTGAGCTCTCTTCGAATTTTGGAATTACCTTGATGCGGTTCTCTTCCGATTCTACCAGGTAAGCAGTATCCTGTACCGTTATTCCGGCTCCTTTGCCGATCAGTACAAAATCGCCTGCCTTTCCAGCCATGAGTTGTGCCTCGATGCAATTGGGCCAGAGCACATCTTCGCCGGTTGCATGCAGAAGGATACCGCTGTTCTTCGGATCTTCCATCCATCTCCATTCCAGATGAAGTTCATATGAATCGTACTCCTCCTTTGTGCGGATATAACCATTGGGAATGCCGCCGACATAGAGCTTCCCCTCTTCTGCGTGGAAAACTGATTCCTGTTCGATGCTATCCGGAAGAAAGATGATCCAGTTGTCGAAATTATCTCCGCCAAAGAGTTCAATTTTTTCTGTTTCGTTGCAGGCAGCGAGTAGCAGCATTGCAACCACAGTGAAGACGAATATTTTTTTCATTTTTCAGGGTTTAATAGTTAAATATTTAGTAATTATTGACATAAATATATGATTGAAAGCGTACTTTTTAGTAGACCTCTTCAACAAATGTTTGTTCTGTAATCGGTGGACGTATATATCCCTCCTTATTGATCGGAGGGAGTTCTATTTTTTTGTGGGATACCCCTTTATAAGGGATCATGGAGAGCAGGTGCAGGATGCAGTTGAGCCTGGCCCTTCTTTTATCATCTGCATTTACTACATACCATGGAGCTATTTTAGAATCGGTATAAGCAAACATCTCATCCTTTGCGCGTGAGTATTCGACCCAGCGGGATCTTGATTCCAGGTCCATGGGACTGAATTTCCAGCGTTTGAGTGGATCATTAATTCTTTCGCGAAAGCGTTTGTCTTGTTCCTCATCGCTTACAGAGAACCAGTATTTGATCAGTATGATCCCCGACTGGATCAACATCTCTTCGTACCTTGGACAGCTGCGTAGGAATTCCCAGTACTCTTCTTCCGTGCAGAAGCCCATGACCCGCTCGACACCGGCCCTGTTATACCAGCTGCGGTCGAAAAGAACCATCTCTCCCGCTGCAGGCAGGTGGGAAACATAGCGTTGAAAATACCACTGGGCTTTTTCCCTTTCTGTGGGGACCCCGAGTGCGACTACGCGACAGATGCGTGGATTCAGGCGCTGGGTAATTCTTTTAATAACACCCCCTTTACCGGCTGCATCACGCCCCTCGAACACCACGACTACCCTGAGTCCCTCTTTTTTCACCCATTCGTGCATTTTTACCAGTTCCAGCTGCAGTTTATCAAGTTCATTAAAATAAAACTTTTTTTTCAGTCTGCCCGATTTTGTTTCCGGGTGTTTTTGGTTTTTTTTGCCGCTTTTATTGGTCATTTTTTTGTTTTGGGGTTTTTAGAAGTAACTATAGCATAAAATTAGCAAAAATATTTAACCAGCTGCAGATGCAATACTGGGAGATTTATTCGTTTACCAGTGCAATTTAGACTAAATTTAGGATCTATTAAAATTCAGTAAAAGATTTTATTTATGAGAGCAGTGTACATTAATGGGTATGGAGGACCGGAGGAACTCGTTTACGGGGAACTTGATGATTCGGTACCTGGAAAAAATGAGGTTTTGATACGTGTAGCTGCAGCCGCTGTGAATCCGGTCGATTGGAAGATACGTGAAGGGAGGTTGAAGATCATTACGGGAAAGAATTTTCCAATGATCATGGGAGTAGAGCTTTCCGGGAATGTGGTTTCTGTTGGAAAAGATGTTACGGATCTGAACCCGGGCGACCGGGTTTTTGCAGGATTGAGTCATCAGGGAGGTGCTTATGCGGAGCTTGTGGCGGTTGATCGCGGGAAGGTAAGCAGGATCCCTGATGAGCTGCCTTTTATCGAGGCGTCAACGCTGGCAGTGGCCGGGGTAACACCGTTGCAAGCCTTCACGTTGCATTACCACCTTCAACCGGGGGATGAGGTGTTGATTAACGGAGGATCAGGTGGTTTGGGAACATATGCCATACAGATCGCAAAGGTATTGGGAGCGCGGGTGACCGCAATTTGCAGTGAACGGAATATTGAGCTGGTTAAGCGTCTGGGTGCAGATGAGGTGATCGATTATAACCAGGAAAATTTCCGGAGCAGGAAGAATGCTTTCAATGTGATTATTGATGCTGCATCCAATGCATCGTTTTCCAATACCAAGCAATGTCTGAAGAGAGGTGGGATGTTGATCAAGTTGAATCTGTCTCCGGGTGCGCTGCTAGTTGGCTTATGGTCGAGGTTATTTCTGAGCCGGAAAATGAAATTGATTTTATTAAAGAATCGTCCGGAGGATATTCAATGGATGATTGACCGGGTTGCAGAGGGTAAGATCAGCGTAGTTGTCGACAGAATATATTCACTTGGTGAAGCGGGTGAAGCCCAGGAGTACAGTCAGAGTGGCAGAGCCAGGGGCAAAATTGTGCTTGCAGTTGATGATCAGGGTGCCGGTAAGGAATAAACTATTGGTTGATTTTCTGTAATTAAAGCTTCGTGCATCAGGTTCTGTGAATTTGGCGGCCTGGGTTTTATTTGGTGCCAAAAAGCCTGTCTCCTGCATCTCCCAGCCCAGGAACGATGTAGCCTTTCTCATTCAGTTTTTCATCGAGGGCCGAGAGATAAATGTCAACATCAGGATGCTCGCTTTCGATTTTTGCAACGCCCTCAGGGGCTCCCACGATGCAAACAAGTCTGATCTGCCGGGCGCCCTGGGTTTTCAGATAGGCAATGGTGGCTGACGCACTTCCACCGGTGGCCAGCATCGGATCAAGAATCATCACTACTGATTCAGGAACACAGGGAGGGAGTTTGGCATAGTATTCCTGTGGCTTCAGGGTTTCAGGGTCGCGGTATATACCAACATGTCCTACTTTTGCAATGGGAATAAGGTTTGTAATACCATCTACCATCCCCAATCCGGCCCTAAGTACAGGCACCAGAACAATTGGAGTAGCGAGTTCATAGGTGTTGCATTCCCCGATCGGGGTTTCTATTAACACATCTTTTAATGGGAGATCCCGGCTGATTTCGTATGCCATTAATCCGGCGATCTCACCCACTGCTTCCCGGAAATCTTTGGTGCCTGTCTCTCTTTTCCGGATCTGTGTCAGTTTATGTGTTATAAGAGGATGCTTCAACAGATGTAACATAGTCGTTTTTTTTATAAAGGTAAAAAAATATTGCTGAGCTATGAGGTTTGATTATTTATGTTGATTGGCGGATCAAGGAGACACCATATAAGAATTCAAAAGTGCCGATTATTTTACCCGACGGAACCCATAAGTTGGACGAAAATGGTGATGAGATAAGGATTAGGGTACCGGACACAGATTCAGGAATCTATATCCGGGGAAACAGTAAATCGCAGGTGAACATTTGGTGCTGGCCCATTGGTTCGGGAGAGGTATATGGGTACAGGATGGATAAATCCATGTCTGCAAAGGTAAGACGTGATGCGACCCCAAATCTGCATGCCGACAACCATATTGGTGAGTGGAACACATTCAGAATTGAGGTGAGGGGGGACTTGCTAACAGTGGACCTCAATGGTCAGCGGGTAATTGACCGCGCGGAACTCCCCGGCTTACCAGCAAAAGGCAATATTGCTCTCCAGCATCATGGAAGAAAAAAAGATGGGGTGTGGATAATTCCACCGTCCCTGGTACAATTTAAAAATATTTTCATTAAAGAGATATAGACGGTTGTGTTTTTGTGACATGCTACAATGGAAAAATGTTCTTAAGAAGGTAGGATATCAGCTTTTTATCACATGAACCTATAAAAAAGAATAGGTTTCAGACTGATTTATTCTTGAGCAGAACTTTTTATTTTGGGTTTTTCATTTGGCAATATGCGGCAATTATGACTATATTGGCAGTTGTAAAACCTGTGTCCAAGCCATGGTGCAAGAAAGTAATCAAAAAGCTGTAGTTTTGTATGTCGATGACGTGCAGGCCAATCTGATGTTGTTTGAAGCCTCCTTCGGTAGTTTCTATCATGTAATTCTGGCTGAATCGGGCAAAGAGGCTCTGGCTTTATTGAAGGAGAAGGATATTCATGTTCTGGTATCGGATCAAAATATGCCAGGAATGACTGGGAATGAACTTCTCGAGATTGTCTTAAAGGAGTTTCCTGATGTCATGCGATTCATGATTACTGCCTATACTGACTATGATGTTGTTGTCGATGTAATTAACAGGGGTGATCCCTATGGTTTTTTCAATAAACCGTATAATAGAGATGATGTAAGGAAGGCAATTGACCGGTCACTTGAGGTCAGGACCCTCAGAATCAGGAATCGGGAGATGTTCGAAAAGCTTGAGAAAGCCAATGAAATGATGCTGGGTCTTGACCGGTCAAAAAACAATTTTTTAATATCTGTTACTGAGGAGATTCGAATGCCGATCAACAAGATCATGACGGCTGTTCATATGATCAAAGATAAGATCGATTCCAGCGAACTTGCAGAGCTACTAAATCTACTGGATGTTTCCGTGCGAAAGCTTGAAGGTTTTTCAGACGCAACCAGGCACCTTGTCAGGTTGTACGATCCCGGATTCATTCTTGAAAAAAGTTCCGTATCTCTGAAAGAGATCATAGAGGTAGGTATCATTGAAAAAGGGAACGTCATCACCAGCAAGAATATTACAGTCAAGTTTGAGGAAGTCTCGGGCGATTGCAATGTTTCGGGCGAGTATGATCTGCTTCAATCCTCTTTTAACGCAATGCTTGGCTTTATAATTGATCACACAGAAAGCGGATCAGTAATCCATATGGGATTAAGTGAACCTTCGGAAGGTGTTGTTCTTAAGATATGGTCCGATGGCTCCAGATACTCTGAGAAAGAGAAGAGGGATCTAACTTCGCTTTCTTCAACCAGTGAAGCTTTTGTCGAGAGAGATTTTAGGATGGAGTTGTTTCTGGCCGGTGAAATTATGAATGCCCACAAAGGGAGTCTTGCCTTCTCCGAACGAGAAGACACAACTGAAATATCACTTGTTTTCCCGGAATAACTTTTTTTTGGTCATCTTTTTTATGAGTTATGACAGAATCCATGTTACAATCGTTGATGAAACTGTTTGCCTTACTGGCAACCATCAACGTGGATGCAACAAGGTTATTCTCCAGAAGCTTTGTAGAAACCTACCTTAAAGGTCAGTTCAGCCTTAAAATAGTGGAGCGGTCGTTGATTTTGTTTGATTCATACATGGAGGAGTTATCTCCCATACGGTCACATAACGCAAATAAACGAATTACACTACTTTCAGTGAAGATTCTTATGATCTGCAGCGAGATAAACAACGAGCTTCATTTAAAGAGTAAATTCCTCATTCTTATAAGCATCATACAATTTTCCCGGCATTTCGAGGCACACAGCGAGTCACGGGAAGAATTCAGGGAGACCATACTGGATGCTGTGGTTACAATTTCGGGGGCATTATTGATCAATGAACAGGAATTTGCGAATTGCAGGGCTTTTATCACTGAAAAGTTTTATAAAGTTCCCGATCGTTCAGCGCTGCTTGTCACAAGTAGTATGGAATTCTATCAGTTATCTGATATTAAACATTTTAGAAAGGAGGGTTTAAAGGGTCAGTTTTTCTTTTTGAAAATTTCGCAGGCGGATATTTATATTTTTTATTATTCAGGGCAGGAGGTGATGGAGCTGGGAGGGAAAAGTATTTTCCCGAACCATATTTATGTGCTTCCTAAAGGTTCAGCCATCAAGTCGGATAATATGACACCAATTTATTATGGTGACATTGTCTCGGCCTTTTGCAGGGATATTAACTATCCGAAAATTTCTTTCAGGGCTGAAAAGATAGGTTTTACCTATCCTGATTCCGATAATGGATTGCACGAACTGAGTGTTGAGTTTGAGGTAGGAGAGATGGTCGGAGTGATGGGTGGAAGTGGCACCGGGAAGTCGACCTTGATGAGAATCCTTAACGGCACGATTTCTCCGGATGCTGGAATTATTGATATTAATGGAAAACTATTAGGCACATTAAATCAGGATTATCAGGGCATCATGGGTTTCGTTCCACAGGATGATCTGCTTATCGATGAGTTGTCTGTTTATGAGAACATGTATTATAACGCAAAACTATGTTTGGATCATCTTAGTGAAAAAGATATTAGTAAACGTATTTATTTAGTGTTGAACAATTTGGGACTCTTTTATATCAAAGACCTGAAAGTTGGCAATCCGCTCAATAAATTCATTAGTGGAGGACAACGAAAAAGATTGAATATTGCCCTGGAGTTGATTCGTGAACCGTATATACTTTTTGTAGATGAACCCACCTCCGGGCTATCCTCTACTGATTCTGAAAATGTACTGTCATTGCTAAAAGAACAATCTCTGTCGGGCAAGATTGTTATTATCAATATTCATCAACCCTCTTCCGATATGTTCAAGCTTTTTGACAAGGTTATAATCATGGATAAAGGAGGGTATCCCGTATATTACGGTAATCCGCTGGATTCAGTCTCATACCTGAAAAATGTAGCAAAAAGGGCAGATGCTGCCGAAATCCAGTGTGAAACTTGTGGAAATGTTCAGACCGACGATATTTTGAAGATCCTTGAAGCGAAGAAAGTAAATGAGTTTGGCGAATTCACTGCTGAAAGAGTTTTAAGTCCGCAGGACTGGTATCGGCTCTTTAAGGAAAGGATTGCAAAACCCTTAAAAGCCCCGGTTTTTGAATATCTGCCCGCGCTTAATTTCAGGATTCCATCTGGTATCAAACAGTTTGTTATATACAGCAAACGCAATTTCTTCACCAAACTTGCAGATAAACAATTCGTTATTCTTTCACTGTCGATTGCACCGATTCTGGCAATTATTCTTGCTTTTTTTACAAAGTACCTGGGAGGCATGGAAGAGGGCAAACCTGTTTACCTGTTCAGTCTGAATGAAAATATTCCCGCTTACCTGTTTATGTGTGTGATTGTTTCCCTATTTATAGGATTGATCGTTTCGGCAGAGGAAATTATTCGAGACAGGAAAATCAGAGCACGCGAAGCATTTTTAAACTTGAGTAAATACTCCTATTTTAATTCCAAGATCATATTTTTATTTGGTTTATCAGCTTTACAAATGTTCATTTTTATATTACTGGGCAACAATATTCTCGAAATAAGGGGATTAAATCTGAGCTATTGGTTAATTCTTTTCTCCACCTCCTGTTTTGCTGTGATGCTAGGGCTGAATATCTCTTCCGGACTGAAGTCTGTAGTCTCCATCTATATTATCATTCCGTTTATACTGGTTCCTCTGATCCTGTTATCAGGTGTGATCGTAAAATACGACAAATTGCATCCGAAAGTAGCAGGTATAGAGTATGTTCCAGTGGTGGGTGACCTGATGGCCAGCCGCTGGGCCTATGAAGCATTGGTGGTGAACCAATTTAAAAACAATGCCTTTGAGAAACATTTCTTTGATTTAGAGATGAAGCAGGCAAATCTACTTTTCAATATTAATTTTCTTATTCCTGAGCTAAAGAACAGGATTGGGGATCTCGAACTGGCTCTTTCATTGGGAGAGGAGGAAAAGGCAACCAGGCTTGCAGGCATTCTCAGCAGCACCTTTTCTGATTTTGATCATTTGCCGAGCGGATTGAGGGATTTTCAACCAGCTGAAAGTTCTATTTTACTCATGAAAAATTATTTAGGACAATGGGAGGAGTATCTGAAAAGCGAAAGTGGGCGGATCGCAGCTGAAAAGGAAAACCTGATGCAAACACTGATCGCCGCATTGCCGAACCCTTCGGATCTGGTAAAACTAAAGCAGCAATATCATAATGAAGCAGTTGCCGATCTGGTTCTGAACCGGAATGAGATGAAAAAGATATTGGAATATGATGGCAAACTGATCCGGAAAGACACGCCCGTGTTTCATGTTCCTGGTTCCGGTGCAGGAAGATCACATTTTTTTTCGGCAGTAAAAGTTGTCGGATCTTTTCAGATTGACACTATATGGTTTAACATATTGGTATTATGGTTAATGACGCTATTTTTGTATATTGCACTTGTAAATAACTGGCTTAGGTTATTATTGGTCAGTTTTAGCTACGGTAAGAAACACAGAAACTATTAAATTGATTGATTTCCGAAGAGATAAGAAAATTATTATTATGAAACGGATAAAAAACACGGAACTAATTCTGCTCTGTCTCTGCTGCGGTCTTCTCTTTTCAGCATGTAAGAATCGCGAAAAAAGGATGGATGATGGCTTCAGGTTCGAGGAGAACATGAAATTGTCAGATATTGAGGTAACCAAGTCATTTGTCTACCTGTTCCCTGCACCTGGAGAGGTTCTTGATCGTTTCTATAATGCAGATTTGCAGTATATTGAAAATCTTCTTCATGATCCCGGAAAAAGCGACACTTACCTCACGGTAAAGGAAAAAGGGCTGAATCTTGGAATATATATCACAGATATGGCTTACTGCGCATTGTTTTCCCGTAATTCTGAAGCTACAGATTACCTTGAGGTTATTCGCAAATTAACTAGTGATTTGAATGTGTCGACCACTGTTTTTGAATCGCTTATCGATCGAGCCAGAAATAATATAGGTCAGCGGGACTCCCTGGTAACAATTAGCAATGAGGTGTTTTATAATATGGTTGAATTTCTCGAGGAGTCTGGCCAGGAGAATGCAATCGCCATTATATCCAGCGGTGCCTACATTGAGTCATTGTTTCTCGCTTTGAATTCTGTTGAAGAATTTGACCAGGATGATCCGATTATAAGACAAATATCTGAGATGAAGTATCCGATGGAGAACCTGATGGGCCATGCCGAATCGGCTTCCGATGATCCAAATGTTCAAAGTATTCTAAAGTTTATTATTGGGTTAAATAATCTTTTTAGTGAACTTGAATCAACAGCACTAAATACTGTTGTTAGTGAACCGGGTGTTATTTTATTCTCTGGCGGAGATTCTCCTGACCTGAACCAGGATAATTTTGATGAGATGAAGCAAATGGTATTGCTTATCAGGGAAAATATTATCAGTAATAACCTAGAATCCAAATAGCTATGAAAAGAATTGTTATTATTTTATGGGGTCTATTACTGTTTGTTCCCTGCCTGACAGCTCAAAAAAATTCCTGTAGGAAATTTCATCTTTACTCCTATTGCAATGTCAATCCCGGGCCGAGATTCAAATTTGATGGTCAGTCGAGAAGCAATGTTATCGGCGCAGGCGATCAGATGATCTATAGTTTGGTACTCTATGGTGACAAACAATATAAGATCAATTTTTGTACATCGGATCTCTTTGACCCCATTCATTTAAAACTTTTGAATGCGGAGACGGATGAAGTCATATATGACAATAAAGACGATGATTATCTGGCGATGCTTACCTTGAATATCGATAAAACTCAGCGATTGAAAATATCCGTTGAGGTTTTAGCGAACGAGATGTCTGAGCAGGATAAATTGGAATATTTCGGGTGCCTTGGAATGATGATCCAGGCAAAAAAAACGGATTAAGAACTTAACCTGTTTCGCTGATCCGTTGCAGCTTTTCAATATCAATGACTTCAATACTTTTACCCTGTATTCTGATAAGATTGTCTTCACTGAATTTCCTGAGCAATCTGACTACAGTTTCAGCACTCATGCCCGATAGTTCTGCGATATCTTTTCTTGAAAGGGGAAGCTCAAATTTTGTTTGCTTGAAGACCCTCTCCGTTAAGCATATGATTATATCAGCCAGTCGCCCGTATGCTTGTTTATAGGTCAGACAGAAAAATCTACCATATAATTGAACGCTGTTACCGCTCAATATGTTAATGATCTCCCGCGCAAACGCATTGTTCTTTTCCAATACCATACTGAATACCTTTACATCGATCTGCCTGATTATGGAATCTACATAAACATTAGCCGAGTAGGGAAAAGTTGTAAGCTCTTCTGATAATGCCGAGAGACCAATAAACGAACCTCCCGGTATCAGCCTGAGTAATAATAAATTCTTTCCGTTATCAAGGTAAACCTTTGCAAGTCCTTCTTCCACATACATGATTTGGGATACGAATCCTCCCTGCTTGCATATCATCTCTCCTTTTTTGTAGGCGATTCTAACGGAGTTATCGTCAAATAGTTTTTGTTCCTGTGTGGTCAGTTTTTCCAGGCACCTGCAATCGAAAGAACTGATCGTGCAACCTGAGAATTGTATTCTATCTTCCATATGAACTTTCTCTTGATGGATACAAATATACATATAATCATTTGAAAAGATGATATGGGTCAATTTTTCAGTTGAGATAAATCACTGGTTTTTAATGTGTAAAACAGGGCCTTATTCATAGGAAGAGTCGGTGAAAACTGCAAAATTAGCAGGGTGAATCATTGTTATTTAAAAAACAGTAAAGGTGAAAATTATGGATGAAGAAAAGAGGTTGAAATTGAGCCAATTACTGGTTATAATGATTGCTGGTTTTATTTGCTTCAGTTGTACGCAACATAAGATTCCTGATTACAGTGATGTGGCCTCTTGTGTGGGTTGCCACACCAATTATGCACATTTAAAGGATGTTTATTCACCCGACACTGTTGCTCCGGCAGGCGGATGTGGGGGAGAGGCTCCGCATTTTGAACCTTACGACAGGGTATTCCTTGGTGGAGATGGTTACAAGACATTTAAGGCTGACTATGGGCATGGTAGTTTAGAATGCACCAATTGTCATGGTGGGATTAACGGGACACATGAAAAGGAGATTGCCCATTCGGTGGGGTTCATTAAACATCCATCCACCCTGTATGAGCAGAAATGTGGAACGTGTCATCCCGAGATTGCAGAGGCCTTCAATACCAGTCTTCACCAGGGTACCGGTCAGAAAAGAATGGTTACCATGCGTATGGGGTTGTCCGGACCGGAAGAGTTTGACCAGTTACCGGCCCACCAGATTGAAGGGTATAATGCCAATTGTGCCACCTGTCATGGTACTTGTGGGAACTGTCATGTCAACAGGCCCCCCATCGGAGGTGGAGGCTTGGCCAACGGTCATGAATTTAAGAAGAATCCGGATATGATGGGCACATGTGTTTCATGTCATAGCTCACGGGGTGGTCATGCCTATCTGGGTGTTGCTACGGGAACGGTTGCAGACGTCCATCTGACCGGAGCAGGCTATGAGTGTTTAGACTGTCATACAGGGATGGAATTGCATGGAAACGGTGACAGTACTGTAACGCACAGGTATGCCTATTCCGAACTACCCAAGTGTGAGGATTGTCATGCAGACCTGGCTGAGTCAAATTTTTACCATACCAAACATATCGATGATTTTAATTGCCAGGTGTGTCATTCGCAGGATTATAATAATTGTGGTAGTTGTCATGTTCACGGGGAGGGAGCAAGAATTCCCGCCTATCTTGATTTTAAAATTGCGAAAAACCCGATTCCGGAAACAAAGGATTTTGAATTTGCATTGGTACGACGCACCCTCGGGGCTCCAGACAACTGGAAGGAATATGGTGTTGATGAGTACCTTGCATTTGATACTCATCCGACTTACAACTTTACCACACCGCATAACATCCTGAAAATTACCTCAAGAACCGATGTCGGTGAAGGAAGTTGTGCCTCGAAATGTCATATACGCACTACAGAGGATAGCGTATACAATAAAAACCTTTATCTGTTTGAATCTGATCTGCTCGACTGGGAGATTAGCGCATCAGCCCATATTACGGTAGATGGTAAATTACCCTCGGGATGGTTCAATTAGAGGAATAAGGATCATGAATTAAAACAAGTATTAAATCATTAAAATTAACATTATGAAACAAATTAAATTCTGGACACTGACCATTTTTGCAATCTCACTGCTGCTTGTATCCTGTGGAGAGACCGTTGATGAATCACAGGTATTGGTCGAATACTTGGAATCGGCAGACAGTCCGATTGACGTTACTAAACTAAACAAATTAATAAAAGCTACTGAATTGCAAACTGAAATTCTAACAGGCAACCCCTATATTATTGATATCAGAGGTGACGAATACAACACGTTAGGTCATATTGATGGAGCAGTTCAGGTTGCAGCTACAGATGTTCTCTCACATCTGGATGCTCTTGAAAATGCATCCTCATACAGTAAGATTGTTGTCGTTTGCTACACTGGTCAGACTTCAGCCTATTTCGTCTCGCTGGCAAATATGGCAGGTCATAATGTATGGTCACTTTTATGGGGAATGAGTGCCTGGAATGATGCCACAGCTGGTCCCTGGAATAACAATATTAAAAATACCTATGCGACCCAACTGGAGATTACTACGAATCCAAAAGGAGAAGAGGGTGCATTACCCGTTATTGAAACAGGATACGAAACAGCCGAAGATATATTGGCTGCGCGCATCGCTGAAGTAAATGCAGCAGGGTTCTCTCCTGCCACAATTACTGCCGATGTTGTCTGGGCCAATCCGGAAAACTACTATATCGTGAATTACTGGCCACTTAACCAATATGAAATGGGACACATTACCGGAGCTATTCAGTATACTCCGGGAGTTGATATTTTAACCACATCATATCTCAAAACGCTTCCGACTGATAAGCCGATTGTGGTTTATTGCTATACCGGTACAGGGAGTGCCTTCCTTTCAGCCTATCTCCGGGTTTTGAATTACGATTCAAGATCACTGATGTTTGGAATCAACGGAATGGCAAGAGACTGGGCAGCAGATAACCAGTTGACTAACTGGAATGAGGGACATATTGCCGGTAATGATCTGGTTACAGAATAATACTTTATTTTTTCTTTTTTGTATTGTTGTCAATTATCCTGATCAGAAAAACAGAAATCTGATACTGCAATGACAGGTACTGCTTCCATGGGTATACTTTTTACCTAAACGAACAATATTCAGTTATGTATTAAAGACAAAATATACCGGAATCACAAAAATCTGTTAAATACTGATCATCAGTAAATTTTTAATTAATTCATTTGTAAGTTGCTGTTATAAATACCTAATCAGCAATATTCATGAAAAAATTATTCGTTTCGTTGTTATTTGTAAGTCTGTGGATTTTCACCAGCGCACAGGTTCCACAGGGATTTAATTACCAGGCAATTGCCAGGGATGGACAGGGAAATCTTCTCGGTGAGCAGAACCTTACTGTTCGTGTCAGCATCATTCAAGACGGAAACAAGGTTTGGTCGGAGGATCATGCTGTTTCAACGAATGAAACGGGTTTGTTCTCATTGGTTATTGGTGATGAAGAGGTTTTCGGTTCCGGTTCCGCCGGTTCGTTTGCATTGATCGACTGGGAATCGGGTACTTTTACCCTGGGTGTTGAAATAAACCAGGGTAACGGTTTTGCAGATCTGGGCGAGTTTCCTTTGCAATCAGTGCCTTTTGCCATGTATGCGGCGGACGGTCCCGGTGTTGAAGCACAGGATCTTATGATTTCAGAGAATACACTTTCTCTTTCTGATGATCCTACTCCGGAGGGAATCGATCTTCGACCGGTAATAAGCAACATATCAGGCTGGAACAGGGAAGTGGACTCAGTTGTTACCTATAATTATGTCGGGGTAGGTACAAATATGACCAACCGGACATCACTGTCGGTACAGGGACTAAACAATGAACCGGAGGTTCCTTTATTTGAGGTGCGCCGGGAAGATGGCGTACCTGTATTCGCCGTGTTTAACGATGGGGTTATGGTCTATGTGGACGAAGACAGCAAAGCTGTAAAAGGCGGATTTGCTGTAGGCGGATACCAAAGAGGAAGCAAGGGAGTTACCCAGGAATATATGCGTGTCACACCCGATAGTGTCAGGATTTATGTGCCTGAAGGTACACAGCAGAAGGGAGTAAAAGGAGGTTTTGCCGTAGGCGGATACAGTAAGGCTTCGAAAGGGCCACTGCACGACCTGATGTATGTCACAACTGACAGCATCAGACTTTATGTGCCCGACAAGGAAAATGATATGGGTTACGTTGGGTTGCAGGGCGGATTTGCTGTGGAGACTTTTAACACTGAGCTGGAAGAGGATCAGCCCCGGGAGTATATCATGGGAATGAACAGGGGGATAACCAGGTTCAATACAGCGGATAACCGAAACGGATTTGCTATCGGTAGTCAGGGAGAAGGTTGGGGTTCAACATACCTCCAGGTGACACCGGTAAATACATTCCTTGGTTTTGAAAGCGGTGTGAATACACGAAACAATCCGGATGCATGGAACGCCAACCAGGGTTCAAGAAACCTGTTTCTAGGGTATAAATCAGGACAGAATAACATGTATGGTCATCACAACGTCTTCCTGGGGTACCAGTCGGGACTGGAACTTGAGGGCGATAGTCTGGACGAGATGTCAGGAGCATACAATATTTTGATTGGACCCAACTCGGGAAGAACCCTGGCAGAAGGCGCCGCCAATATTTTTCTTGGCAGGTCGGCCGGAGAACATGTTACATCAGGCGAAGGCAATATTTTTGTCGGTGAGTTTGCTGGCAGACAATCAGCAGAAAGTAGCGGAAATATCGCCATAGGTAATTCTGCTGGCAGTAAAATTGGAAACTCAAACAATGTTATGATTGGCACCGGAGCCGGATCAAACAATGTTTCCGGCGCCTCCAATGTACTCATTGGAGCAAACGCCGGTTTGAACAGTGCCGGCAGCAGAAATGTTTTTATTGGTAGTTTTGCCGGTTATGAAGAAGAGGGAAATGACAAATTATATATTGATAATTCCAGCTCCTCCAACCCATTAATTTTTGGTGATTTTAATAATGATCTATTAAAGTTTAATGCTGAAGTAGGGATTAACGCTGACCCTGGGAATTATCGGTTGAGGGTTGAAGAGACCCGGCCGTCACATTCTTACGCTGCAATATTTGCAAAAAATGAGATATCGAACAATGGTGTTGGCGTTGGTGTAGAAGGCTACGGTGGTCAGTTTGGCGTGATGGGTGTTTCACAAATCTCCGGTACGGGATACAGGTACGGAACCTATGGACTTGCAGTTGGTGGTACTTATAACTATGGACTATATGGAAGCGCCAGCGGTGGAATAGCCTATGCAGTATATGCCGCTGGAGATTTGGCATATACCGGTGGACTGATTGCTGCATCAGATCAAAAATTCAAAAAGGATATAGGAGCCCTCAATTCAATTATGGAAAACCTGATGAAGGTGCAACCAAGGCTATATACTGTTGGCGGATCTGAGGCGAAATCGGTGGGTCTTGAAGAGAAATCACAATATGGTTTTGTTGCCCAGGAGCTGGAGAAGATATTCCCTGAACTGGTTGTTGAGGTTGTTCATCCGAAAACAGATGATCCGGGTCAAGCCAAAGCCTCTGGAAACCCCCAGACCTATAAAGGGATTAAATATTTGGAGATGATCCCTATTCTGCTAAAGGGACTTCAGGAGCAACAGGAGGAGATTGAGATGCTTAGAAGCCGTATTGAAGTACTTGAAGGACAGCAATAGTTCAATAATTTCCGTTTGAGTAAGTTCACAAATAACGTTTGAATGTTGTGTCGAAAACTGAATGGTATCTGCCTCATACCTGCAGGTCAAGGTTGGAAAATTCTTTTGAAACCTCAAAATCATATTCGGGGTAATCATAGATTGGTATCCGTTTTTCTGTCTGTCCAAGCGAATAACCAAACAGCCCTTCATAATCGTCCCGGTTCTCTCCCAATTCCTCAAGCTGGTTGAGGTATTCATGGATCGATTTCGACTCTATGATGATCACCCTACCCATTTTATGTATAATTGGACTGTGCTCTCGGGTTTCGTCATGGTCAAATTCCAGGATACGCCGGCCATAGCGCGTAATACCGATTACCCTGAATGACAGACTTTTTCCCACACCGGGCAGATTCAGTACGTTCCTGTCGGTAGCAAGAAACGGGATGTTGGCAGAACGCCGCATTGCTTCGATATTTTCGACCATCATGCCTGCTTCATTTGAAAATTCCCGGATGGTATCGTAATGCTCCTCATTGATCGCACCAATGGCCTTTTCTTCCAGTTCCTCCTGTACCACCCTGGCATTCGGGGCGAAGTTGTAATTGTTTTCCATGTATCCCTTCACTGTGAAGGTATAGTAAGGTAGCACTCCGATATCGTTTAACACTTTCCGCAGTTTAGCAGAATGTCCCCGCCTTGATGCTGCTGTGGTAAACACAAGCTGGTTGGTAACGATCCATCCTGCAGCGATCATTTTCATGATAGCTTTTGCAGCTTCAGGGGTGACCTCCATGGGTGAGACAAAATGGGTTTGAATTATAAACTGACTGATACCGATGGCCGATGCTTTTTCCCTGAATTTTTGAAGGATCTCTGCAAGGTTTTCAGTAACCCGTTGGGGGAGGTATACCGGAAGCCTGGTTCCAAATCGTACCCTCACGATCTCAGCCATCTTTTTACCTTCCGGCAGACCGGCGTTCCGCTCTCTTTTGCGGCTGGCCATTTCATATATCTCATCCAGAATTTGTTTTATTGTGTTGTCGGAACTCATAAAGGCATCCCCACCCGTAATCAGGATATCCCTGAGCTGTGTATCCTCCTCGTAATACTTCATTAGTCTTTTTAGCTTGTCGGGCCACCTTTCATTTGGCTTGAGTTGGTCGAGATTGAAGTTAAGCCTTCCCGACTGGAAATCATACATGCGCTGACAGGAGGAGCAGAGTCCGCCGCATGCCCGCCCCATTGAATCAGGAATGAGGATGGCCACTTCGGGGTACCTGCGGTGGATGTTATTGTGAGAGGGGAGGACCCATCCTGCGGCATTTGGTTTACCCGGTTCAACCTTGTCCTCCTTCTCCCAGGCAACTATATTTCCGAATTCTTCTACCAGTTTTTTACTGTAAAGTATATAATATCTGATTGCGAGATCGGCCCCAATGGCAAAATAGGGTACCCGCACATGAAGCAGGGAGAGGTAGTATGGGTTGACAAAGAATGGAATGCCCGATTCTTTCGCCTCTTCAAGGATCTTCATCGTGTCGGGATCGAGTGAGAAACCGAGCATTTCGTTAAGTAATTCGGGGGACCGAACCGCGAAATGGAGATGAAATTTATATTCATCCCACCATTGCTGCATCTTTTTGAGTTTTTGGTTAAAGGATTCATTTTCATCGAAATAGTACTTTGAACTGGTAATCTCCCCGCTGTCAAGTTTACTGATCAGAATTTTTATGATCCTCATTTTATTCTCTTCCCGCAGTTGCACGATTCTCGGATCCAGGCCGTCGGGATAACGGTCCATCCATTTTTCTACCTGGTCCCGCGAAGGGTGTTGCCTGAGGCTCTCTCCCCTGAGTTGTCTGAACAGTTGGATCATATCTTTGAAGAAGCCCGGTTTGGCTCCTCCGGTACCCTTATTTACGGCCAACCAGAGCAACCGCATAGGATTACTTACAGCGATCTCCCCGCGGAGGTTCAGGTCGGGATACTGTTTTCCTGCGTGATCGATGTAATCGAGAATCCTGATGATCGCATAATCGCGCCACTCCAGTTTTTCAAATAAATTCCTGGTGGGATGTGTTGCATGATAAAAGCTGAATGCATCTTTTCTCTCTTTCAGGCTCCTTTCGATCCACTCTTTTACTCCTACCCTTACCTCTGTTTCGTTGCTGGAATTCCTCAGGATATCTTCCAGTTCAGGATTTTCATTGAGTAATTGTTTGAGCAACCTATGTGATTCGACATTGATAGCGATCCTGTCAAGTTTTTCAATCTCAGTCATGATATATCAGTGTTTCCGGATAAGTTACAAAAAAAAATCGAGACAAACCTACGGCAAATCAACGTTTATGAAAAACTAACAATTGAAGGAGATTTTTTAAAAATGGGTATCTGCAACAGGTATTTTTCCTATATTTCCCTCACCAATTTGGTTTTGCAATTAAAAAGGGATTTATTCACTAATCAAAAAGCGAATGAAATTGCATGAAACTTACCGCTCAGGGAATTCCATACACAAATTTTTTGTTTTCGGACTACTTCTGTTCGCAGCCCTGTTTGCTATTAATCGTCCGGCTAAAGCTGATGAAAACAAAGGAGAGGAAATTTATAAGTATCTCTCACAGAAGGTTAACATGGGAGACAGCACCTTTATCGGTACGCTGAACAGTGAGTCACGGGAGCTTGACTGGACCAATGCTGAGAATCTTGAATTCCAGGGTCATCTGAGATTTTTGACATCCCCGGTTGAGGGAGGTGCCGATCAGACCAGGCTGTTTTTTATCAGGAATGCAGAGAAGGGTAAGATCTATATTCTCAGTATTCCCGATCGGGATCATCCGGATTATGTAGCACTTGAGGAATTAATAGAAAACAAACTCAAATTCAATGTCAGGATCCTTGAGGCCGAAGTGAATGGCGAGACGTATCAATTTGCACAATTTAACACAAGACCTGTACAGCCTATGTTTGACAAGGTGTTTCGGTTGATGATCATCCTGATGCTGTTCCTGATTATGGTTGGGATGGGGCTTACCCTGACAGGCAGGGACTTTGCAGTGCTTATCTCCAGACCAAAAGGGATTATTGTAGGGGAGATCCTGCAGTTTGGGATCATGCCACTCATCGCCATGGGGTTTGGTTACCTGCTTGGTTTCCATGAGAGTTATCCATATATCTATGTGGGAATGATACTTATAACAGCCACTCCAGGAGGTGTTACCTCAAACCTTATGACCCATTATGCCAAAGGGGATGTAGCATTGTCCGTTGCCCTGACCTCAGTTTCCACTGTGCTTTCCATCTTTTTTGTACCACTGCTGTTGAATGCATATTGTGCCAATATGCCGGAGATTAAGGTACCTACCAGTACTATAACAGTCACAATCGTTGTGCTGGTGATTATTCCGCTGGGTATCGGAATGCTGTTTAGGCACTTCAATGATGTACTTGCCAAAAGACTAATACCGGTGTTCAGTATTCTTGGCGTTGTTGCACTCCTGTTCCTTATCATTGCCGGCATACTCAATAATCTTGAAGGATTTGCGGACACACAGCGACACGGTTCCAGGTTTTATTCGATGATCCTGCTCCTGACATTTACAGGCATGTTTGTCGGCGGACTGGTCCCCTTGCTTTTCAAAATATCAAAATTTCAGGCAAGGGCCATATCGCTGGAGACAGGATTGAGGAATGCATCATTAGCCATGACGATTGCACTGCTGATCCAGGACTCAATGGGTGATTTTCACTCCTCCATGTTCTGGGTATCCGGAATGTTTGGGTTGACGATGTATATTGCCGGGATCGTTGCGATCAAGGTATATCCGAAGATATTACCGGTGAATGAAAAATCCGCATAAGAATTCCAGGATCGAGAATCTGAACAGGATTATGCCGAAGGCGCTGGAATATTATAACAAAAGGCAGCCCCAGTGAACTGCCTTTAAGAAGAGATAGGAGCCTCTCAGGGGACTTGAACCCCCGACCTGCTCATTACGAATGAGCTGCTCTGCCAACTGAGCTAAAGAGGCGTTACAGGGTACAAATATCTGAATAAAAAATAGAAAATCTTCCATTTTCAGGAGTGAAACTAACTTGAGAAAGACAGATCGCCTGACACCCAAATTGAAACCGAATTCCTATTTTTTGAAAAAGTCGCCCTTTATTAGAACGAGCTGTCAATAGTATCTAATATTCCTTGTTGGACAGAGCAGGGAGATGAACTTGTTTAAATGTTAATTCAGATTAAAAGAAATGGTGCACCTCACTGTGGAGTAATTCAGGTCATGCAGACCCTGCTGGTACATCAATCTGTAACCGGTCTTTCCAGTGGTTCTGTTTTCGATGATGAATCTGTAAGCCAGGGGTCTGTCGCCGTTGTTAAAATAACCGGCAAAGCCAGTGAGCTGATGCTGTATATTTATCTTTCTGAAAGCTGTTAGGATCCCCGCACCATAGAGAAAAGCATCGTTCTGATAGCGGTTTTTTGTATAGGTCTGGTAAGAATAGAACCCGGCTTTACCATACAATTGATGGTATTGAATCTTGTTTCCCATCGTGTTGATTCGTTTTCCCAGTGTTGCATCAAACCAGTATCCTGGCGTATCCGTGTGTCGGGCGCCATCGAGGTTGGTGCCCGATGCCGTCTTAATATTGGCAGAGATCATCAGGTCGGGAAGGCGGTCGTGGTCCCTGATCAGCTGCACACAGGTTGTTACATAGATATCACCAAAACTGTAACCCTCCGGTTCCAGTTCCCTTGAGCTTCTTAAATCCCGGGTGATTGTATCTGTCCGGTAAATTTCCACCGGACGGTAGCTGACCTGCATAGAGGCCCTGTCCGAGAAGAGAGGAAAGTTATAGCTCAAATAAAGATTGGCAGTCTGATCGCCCTTGCTGTAATGTCCCTCGAGTCCGGTTTCAATATGGTGCCCGGCCGGAATGTTTCCACTATACATTTCGGGTATGGGTAAAGCGTTTGGCCCCATATATGCCGGAGAAAGAATCAGGTACTCTATCCAGCTTTTTGAGCCGTCATAATCATGCTTTTTGTTCCACCAGTGATAGTCTGTTTGACTGTACAGCGCAAAAGAAATTACCAGCAAGAGGGCGGTAAAGCATAGTTTTTGGATTACATTATAGGCTGACATACAAATATGAAATCTGACAGACAGGGATATTTTGTATCAATTGTTTAAAGATAACTGATACCACCATTTTATACAACACCAGAAGCGATTCTTTTTGGCGGAGAAAGGGGGATTCGAACCCCCGGTTCGCGCAAGGCGAACAACGGTTTTCGAGACCGCCCCGTTCGACCACTCCGGCATTTCTCCGGTGCAAAGGTAGGAAATTGGATTGAAAATCATGATGCAGATAGGATGCTTTGGTCAGACCCGGAACAAATCCGACCCATAGAAGACAGCATGAAGTATAAAACAACCAGATAGCTATCTCTTCCGAAATAATTCAGGTTCTCTTCAAAGTATTTTGAGCGGCCATTTTCCCGATAAGGATCGAGATGAGGATGCCGGCTGGACTGTACGATCATTATCCGGCTTTAAATATATGGCTGAATTTATGAGTCACTGGAATAGACGGATTTGTATAGGTCCACCCTACAATGGCTCCATCGGTATTGCCTTTCATGCTATAAATGGGTTTCAGGTCAGCTGCTCAGAGAAAGCTGACTTTTGTGCATTAGGTGCGGGCGTTTCAATATTTGTTAGATCATAAAAATCTTCTGGCTTTTTCTTTATCTCCTCACTGGTGGTCAGGTAGTAGATTGATTTAGCAGAAATAGATGGATCTTTCAGGAAAGGCATCGTTGATTGGCAATTCATGTTTTATCAGTTGAATTGTTGATGCCACTTGTTCCAGAGATTCCATGTCAGCAAAAAAGAGTCTGCAAGTTCCTGAAGTGTTTTTTTGATCTCCTATTTCACCAGTTTTCTTCTTTCCCTGTCCCGGACCAGCAAAACCAGTGACGCGCCCATGGTGGCAAATTGTTTTGCAGTTGCATGGCCAACTCCTGAATTTGTACCCCAGATCATTACGATCTTGTCATCTGCTCCTTGGAGGGACCGTTTTAGAGGCAGTCTACTCTTTCTAAAGAAGTCGAGTTCATCCGGGTATTTACATGCCATATGTGAAGCTGTTAACTTTTTTTATTCGATCATGGACAAATATTGTAAATTGTAAGCAGTGCCATCAGGGTGTAAATCATGCGGTCTGCATCTATGCTGCTCACATATTCCTGCCAGGCACGATCAATAAATAACAAGATAGTGGCTAATATTAAAAGGTTCTAAACAATTTTCCTATGTGATTGTTATAATGTCATTATGTACGTTTTTAAAAAACTAATAACCAGTGTAACATAATTGACACTGTATTGGTTTAATCCGGGAGAAAAACTTTCTAATAGTGCCCGATCCTTTTCGTACGCAAATGTCGAACTAATCACACTATCCATATGAAAAAAGTATTTATTTTCCTCCTGTTAATCGTTCAGATTCAGATTTCTGCAGAGACAGATAAGTATAGGCTTACTTTGCGAGATAATCCATCCAATTCTATTGTTATCGGGTGGAACCAGGTTTCCGGAGACAATCCGGTTGTATTTTATGATAGCATTGATCACGGTATGGTGCCTGAAGACTATGCGTGGCAAGCCTTCCCGGACAGGGAAGTACAGTATGCGGAGATGGACAACAAATTTGTCAGATTAACCGATCTTACTCCAAATACTGCTTATTATTTTTTGATCAAGGATAGTGAGGGTATGAGTGAGCGGTTTTGGTTCAAGACTGCTCCTTACGGGCCGAACGCAAGGTATTCTTTGATTGCCGGGGGTGACTCACGTAACAATCCTGTTCCAAGAAGAAATGCAAATTTGCTTGTAAGTAAATTAAAGCCACATGCCATCCTTTTTGGCGGTGACATGACATCATCAGGTACACCGGAGCAATGGCAGGAGTGGATGGATGACTGGCAACTTACCATCAGTGAAGACGGGAGGATGTATCCTGTTATAGCGACAAGGGGCAACCATGAAAAGAACAACGGGATGGTCTATAATTTGTTCGACGTACCCTCAGAGAATATTTATTATGCGATCACAATCGGAGATGATCTTATCCGTGCGTATACACTGAATACAGAAATATCTATTGCTGGTGAGCAATCGGGATGGCTGAAAAATGATCTGGATGCACACGGTATGGTCCGGTGGAAAATGGCACAGTACCATAAACCGATGCGTCCTCATGTATCAACAAAGCGGGAGGGCAATGCACAGTATGCAGAATGGGCACAACTGTTTTATGACAAACAGGTCAGGCTTGTTGTTGAATGTGATGCGCATACTGTAAAGACCACCTGGCCGTTGAAACCCACAACAGGGGCGGGCAACGATGAGGGATTTGTTCGTGCTCAATTCGGTGGTACAATCTATGTTGGTGAAGGATGTTGGGGTGCGCCGCTGCGAGAAGATGATGATGCGAAGAGTTGGACAAGGGATCACGGCATGTTCAACCAGTTCAAATGGATATTTGTTGATAAAGACACCATCGAAGTGAGGACCATCAAAGTGGAAAATGCTTCCGAAGTAGCATCTGTGCCCAATGAAGATCCATTTATTATCCCGGAAAACATTGAAATCTGGAAACCCAGAAACGGCGATGTTGTGACTCTGTCTCATTATGTAGATGAAACCACCACCGGTAAGCACAAGAATGTACAATGGGAGATCTATCCTAATCCTGCCGACGACTATATTTATATTAAAGGTCAGGAAACCGGAACTTTTCCTGTACGAGTCAGGATATTGAATGCTTCAGGAAAGTTAGTTTTTGAACAGAAAATTGATGCATCAGACAACAAAGTAAGTATCAGGGGGCTGATTCCTGCAGTATACATCATAGAAATTACAGCACAGGGAAAATCTGACCGCCTGAAAATAGTCAAGCAATAAAGACAACAAAAATTACATTCACGAAACTGTCTGTCATAATATATCAGTGGTTTACATTGTAATTCAATGCATTAAATTTGAGTAAAAAAAGTTCGGAAAACAGGAAAATGGTGTTTAATTGGTATTCATCCAGGAAGGATTGTACATTAGTCGGCTCATAGCCTGCTCACGGTACTGTTCGGGTCCAATTTCTCAGCCAAAGATCATAATCCCTTTCAGTATTAAAAAAGTAAGTACGGATACATGTGTATAATCTCCTAAAATGATGATGATATTCATCTTTCTTTGCGGGAACCGGATGGATGCCAGAAACAGCAACAGCCAGTCATTGGGCAGAGGAATGAAGCTTATATAGAGATAGGAAAACAGGGGGATGAATTTTTCGAGTTTATGGTGGGTAAAGTAGTGGGCCATATTACTGATCGCCCGATCCGCCTTTCCGGAGATCATTTCCCTGCCCTTGCTTCCAAAATAGAAGAGAAATATATCTCCCAGTGCCAGGCTTGTACCGGTGATCAGGGTCAGCAACCAGGGGTTGAGTCCGCCGCTAATAAAGGCGATCAGCAAGCTATAGAAGGAGACAGCGGTAAAGGCTGAAAAACCTGCGAAGAACGATACGATAAAGGCCAGGATGTATCCGTTGTTGATTCCAATGGTATTCAGGATCTCTTCTGGACTGGTAAAGAGCCAGATAGCTGTGAAAATGATGAAAAATGAGGCAAGAAGAAGAAAGAGGATTACTTTCCTTCTCTTTTTCTTTTTGGCAGGAGTTTCAATTTCTTTTTCGGGATTAGTTGTGTTCAAAATTACATTTTTTTTGTTAATGCCCTCTGATTTAAGCATTATTCTTGTTTACTGTCTGGTTCAAGATTCTCAGTTAGTAATAACGTTGTCAGTTACAGTGAAAGAGTAAAATAACTATATTCGTGATAATTTTCAAATCAGGGTATGCGAATTTTTTTTATTGTGATGATGATATTTCCGGTGTTCATCTCCCCGGTTTTCTCTTTTTCATATAAGAAAGACAGCACAATAGCAAAGCTACCATTAAATATTTCAGCATGGTACCACCACGGGTATCTTGCTCCTCACCATCGTTCTATGGCATTTCATACCACTGAGAATATCAATGGATTCGAAATTATAACATCCGGTTTTTTTTCTCACCTGAAAACAAAGAGACCGACGCTTTTTGGGGCAGGTTACTATTATTCAAACCTGGGGAATCGAGATGTTTATGGCAACGTACATGCTGTTTATGCAGCGCTTACAGCAGATGTCTTCCAAAGCAATTTGCCTTTTTATTTTAAACAGTCCTTTGCTTTTGGAGTGAGCTATAATACAATGCATTTTGACACAGACGAGAACTATTTTAATCGTGCTGTGGGTTCTCATCTCAACGCTTTTGTTTCCTTATCATTCAACCTGGTGGCCGAATTAGGTGATAATATTGAAGTTACTGCCGGACCGAGTGTGGTGCATACTTCAAATGGGAATGTAAAACAGCCTAATTTCGGGTTGAATTTAATAAATACACGGGTAGGTTTTGCCTATAAATTTCATCCTGGCAATACGGAAACGGAGCACGTCCCCGTCGAAAGCAAAGGTATGACTGGTAACCGTTATCAGTTTATATTTTCGGGAGGAATCAGACAATTATCTCATAAAATTCCGAAAAATTTCTTCATTGGCTCTGTTATGGCAGATTATTCAAGAAGGGTTTCATCTTACCAGGCTTACGGTGGGGGTATTGACTGGATTTTTGATCCAACTGAAGGACGGGAGACTTATGTTACTGAAAAACGGGTTGAAAATATTGTGCCGTGGCATGTGGGGGTTCATCTGACATGGGAAAGAATATGGAATAGATTTTCCCTTGCGCTTCAGCCCGGCTATAAGGTTATTACACTCTCAAAACATAACTTTATGCAATATAACCGTGCGGTTATACGGTACCGTATTGACGGCCATTTTTTGCTGAATATTGCTATCAAAGCGCATGGGTTTAGGGCTGATTTTATTGAATTTGGGATCGGATATGAGTTATGGTGATGTATCAAGAAGGAGGGGAGAAGATATAATACCAGGAATTTAAGGAGCAACTTGTATTTTTTATTGTGGTTTTTATGTTGTTTGGAAAGGGATACATAGTAGTTTTTATTATAACCTTTATTCTTACCGGATGTGAGAAGGTCATTTTTTCCGGAGAAGGCGAAGTTGTTATTTTGCAAGAGGAATTTGATTCATTTAGCAAGATTTCATTCTATGATATTTTTGCAGTTGAATTGCGATCTGACAGTATATTTTCAGTGGAAATAGAGACAAGGGAGAGGTATCTGGACCAAATTTCTTTTTCTGTCGATTCTGGAAACCTGGTGCTTCACGATCATAACAAGGTGAAATGGCTTCCGGACTATTCCTGGCCAGTGGTTAGGATAAGCTTTCCTGAACTAACGGATCAAATCCTCCTGGAATCACCTGTTATAATGACAACAAGGGATACGCTTCATGCTCCTTCACTGAATATACTTTCTCTTGGAAAAACAGGTGATCTGAATTTGGCTATTGATACTGACAAGTTTCAGTTTACCACAGGTTCCGATAATTCAGGTTATTATAGGTTTAGCGGAAGAACAACGTATTCAAAGATGTGGCCACGTGGCAGCAGCATTATTGATGCATCCGGTTTAGAAGCCAGCCACTGTTATATATACAACAATTCCATTGGTGATTGTACGGTCCGCGTCAATATCAAGCTTGAAGCCAGATTGAATACCATGGGGAATGTCTATTACTATGGTAATCCGCAAGAAGTATTTTTGATAGAAGAGAGTGGAAGTGGACGGCTGATTTCCAAGTAGACGCTAAAAGATGGTTTGATTCAATAAATTGCAGGATTGGAATCCGGGCCATGATAAGCAGACGAAAAGAATGAAATCACCCGTCTTCACATAGATTGTGAAGCGGGTGAATATCATAAGTGCGAAAAAACCGGGATTCCACTGGATGAATTCATTCAGCCCTTCGCTGATGCAAATTATGAGATGCAGGGAGTGGACGGGCTATAATTGATTTTATATAAAGCAGCTATCGGCTTGAGTTCTCTTTATTTAACTTTTCTAATTCCGTGATCATTTTTCTGGCTATCTTTTGATTCTCTACAAAAAGGTTTTTGCTTTCAGCCATGTCTTCTGCCAGATTATACAATTCATATTCAAGCTTTTTTCCTTTTCTGTTTTCGGGTAGTGATTCGGGATATTTATTATCGATCAATTTCCAGTCACCCATTCTTATCGCCTGGCGGCCAACTGCATCTATTGTGATCAGAGAAGTTCTGAGATTACGATTTTCTTGTTTCACCAGAGAAGAATAGAAACTATAACTATCCGAAGCCACCGCTTTATCTGCAGGTAATCCGCCTCCTATAATGTCAGCAACTGTAGCGAATATATCCATCGTGGAAACGACATCATCAGAAATGGCACCTTCTTTTACTTTGCCCGGCCATGACACGATTAATGGTATCCTGGTGCCGCCTTCCCAGATGGTATGTTTATCACCCCGAAAATCACCATTTATTTTTAATCCCATTTCCACAGCCTGGATTTCAGGAGAAGTAGGTTTGTTCCCGGGTATTTCGCCTCCATTATCGCTTGTAAAGATGACCAGTGAATTTTCGAGCATGCCTTTATACTCCAAAGTCTGTAGTATCCTTCCTACACTCCAGTCCAAGTCCTGAATAAAATCTCCATAGGGGCCGGAATCACTCATGCCTCTCATATAGTTAGACGGGGTAATGGGATGGTGAACGGCCACAGGTGCAAAATATAGAAATACAGGGGTCTTTCTGCTCTGCTTGGATAGCCACTCAATAGTCTTGTCAGTAAGATCCTCCATTGTTTCAATGTTCTTACGTTGTGGGGCATCAAAACCATAGTACTGGGGCCCATAAAAAGCGCGAGAATAGGGATTGATTTTGTCACTTCGAATTCCATAGATATGGTCATTCTCGATAAATACACCCATTTTATCTCCATGGTTTTGGGGCACACCAAAATGATAGTCGAAACCTAAATCGAGGGGTCCGGGTTTCAATGTGCCGGTATATTCCTCCAGTGTTCCAGTTTTGCCATATCCAAGATGCCATTTCCCGATACAGGCAGTATTATATCCCCGGTCTTTGAACCAATCTGCAATGGTCATTTTCTCCGGATCGGGTAACAGGGGGCTCTCCACTCCCCAAACTCCATGTTTTAGTTTAGAACGCCAGGAATATTCGCCCATTAACAGACTATACCTGGTAGGAGTACAAACAGAAGCAGTTGCATAGGCATTTGTAAATTTCATTCCTTTATCAGCAATCTGGTCAATATACGGGGTGCGGAGAATGTCATGATCCGCCCCGTAACAATTCAGGCTGCCAAAGCCGAAGTCGTCTGCCAGGATCAGTATAATATTAGGAGGGGTGTTCGTTTCCTGGGCATTAATCGTTTTGTTGCTACAGCAAAAGGCAGCAAAAAGAGTCAGTGTAAATGTTAAGTGTCTCATAGTATTATAATTAGTGTTAATTAATTAAATATGTAGCTTGTTGGGGTTTTATATATGTCACCAAAGATGCAATACAACAAATATAACATGATTTTCGGTAAGCATCTCAAAAACTCCCTTATAATCATTGTCTGGAGTTTGGGTGAATTTTTCAAAGAGATATTTAAGGAACAAAAAAAAGTCATACCTTTAATGAAACCAATTCATCTGACTATGCTTCGTTTTCTGACGGTCCTTTTTTTTGCGGCGATGGTATTTATGAATTACCTGGCCAATGCATTGCCTATCAACGGAAAAACCACCGGTGAGTTGTCAGATGCCTATCCCAACCTGTTTGTTCCGGCAGGCATCACCTTTTCAATATGGGGTATCATTTACCTGCTGTTGGCAGGATATTGCGTTGTGCAGTTTTTGCCTGCTTACAGGGACATTGGTGCCAGGATTAATCTGTTGTTTATTATTTCCTGTGTATTCAATGCACTCTGGATTGTGGCCTGGCATTATCAAAAGCTTCCCTGGTCACTGGTGGCAATGACAGGGATACTGGTTTCCCTTATCCTGATTAACCTTCAGATCAGGGACCTTCCTCCGGGACTGGTGAAAGCGGCATTTGGCATCTACCTGGGCTGGATTTGCATAGCAACCATTGCCAATGTGACAGCCTTGCTCGTGCATGTCGGGTGGAACGGATTTTCTATTCAGCAGCACATCTGGACCATCATCATGATTGCCACAGGTACCATTATCGTTCTAATTACCATTATTCGAACCAACAATCCTTATATCGGTCTGTCCGTGGTATGGGCCTTTGCAGGCATCATCATAAAACGTTCTGATGATTACAGAAGTATTGTGATTGCGGCCCTGGTCGGTATCCTGATCGTGGGGGTTTTCACGCTGCTTGATTTCCTGGAATTACTGCCACCAGGAAGTCATCAACTCCGGACTTAGTCCCGGATGCCGAGGGAGGGACAAAAACATTTTTTATAAAATAATTGAAGGAATACATAAAAATCAAGGAGATGCTGGTTCAAGACCGCGGGAATATTCATTCTATTACGACCTTGCTCGTCCACATATAATCTCCTGATTTTATGCGAAGCACATAGATTCCTGAAGCAATTTCAGAGATATTTAATTCCTTTGTTCCTCCTGGAAGACTACGTTTCAATAGTTGCCTTCCATTTAAATCGTAAACACCTACCAGGGCATTCTGTTCTTTCGGTAATGCAATGGTTATATACTCAGTAGCAGGATTTGGATAAGTGATAATACGATTTACTATCTTTTCATTTACCTTACCAGCTGCTTCGGAAATCCAAAATGATTTCAATGAGCCAAAAATGTAATTTTCACCATTATATATCGCAATAGTATCACCGTCAATGGTGACTTCTTGCACCAATGAACCACAGTAATAAACATTGCCGTATGGATCAAGGCTGACCTGTTGAAAACGAATGCTGTCAGAGGTCTGGTCCAGTATAATCTGGCCTTCGGGATCTATAATCAGAAATCCCTGTTGGGTTGTACTGCTATATGTTGAAATAAAGTAGCCAGTATTGTCAACTACAAAGGACCATAGATATCCATTAATAGCTTTGCTCCAGGAATAATTTCCGTATTCATCGAATCTGGCGATAACTGCACCTCCCTGTTCTCCTGTTGCCTCCTCATCGAAATCGACAGGGCTGAATATATTGGATACCCAATACACATTTGAATACTTATCTGTATATACTTTTTGTAAATGGGTATTACTTTTACCAGAAAAGATTGTTTCCCATACCAATAAAAGATCCTTATCCAGTTTTTTAATTTTCAGAGAATCATTTTTGTATCCCGATACATAAATATTGTCATGCTGATCAAAATTGACAGATGTGTAATAATAGCCATTTATGTCTTCTTTTTCTTCCTCCCAGTTTGCAATCAAATTATTATCGAGCCTCAAGAGAAAATCGCTATAGCTTTGTAAAGAAGTGCCTTCAATAAATATTTTTCCGGTTGGACCGATAGCCAGGTCCCCAAAAAGCAGGCTTTCACCATTATCCAGCAGATCCTGGGCTTCAGTGCCCAATACCATCTTTAGGAGTTTACCCGTAGAATCTAATTTTGCAACAATATATTCATAAGGCCCCCCGTTATCCCAGGTTTGAACATCAAAGGTCAGCGTGTAATCAAAAGCCCCGGTAAAGTATATATTTGATTCATTGTCTATTTCAAGGTCGTTTATATGTTCTGCACCTATGCCTGAGAACAATTTCAGCCAGGCAGGAGTCCCATCCGGATAGATCTTTGAGATAAAGAAATCCAGGCTATCCGCAGGCACGATCCAGCTGTCCTTATCTCCAAAGTAAACGGTATCTCCAAATTCCCCATAGATGTAAAGGTTCCCGTTGTAATCTACTTTGTGTTTCATTCCCCATAGTTCATTCCCCCATACCTGAATGGTTTTATTCATGTTCTGTCCGCTGGTCATAATACATGGAATGAAAAAGAGGATCATGACAATCATTCTATTTTGAATTCCCATTATGTTTTTCATCTGTAATGAGTTTTAAAAAAAAATGAATACACGGAGTTTTATATTAACTGAACCGAAGAGTCATTGAATGATCAATATGTATCACCCATTTGATAAATGCCAGGATTTGGAATAATTTTCAAGATACAATTTCAATTATCCAATGTCAAGAACTTTTTGATAAACAGCATTACATGTCGATATTTTGATGTCAAAGCTCATTAACAGTTATAAATTGCTAACTGTTAATATTCATAATATGTCAAAGGAGGTTAAGGATTCACTAATACCTGATGAATCTATTCTAAGTAAAATATATATTATCCGGGAAAAGAAAGTAATGCTTGATCGTGATCTGGCAGAACTGTATGGGGTTGAAACAAAAAATTTAAAAAGACAGGTCAGAAGAAATGAACTTCGTTTTCCGGAAGAACTTATGTTTGAGCTCAATGAGGAGGAATTCGAAAATTGGAGGCGCCAATTTGGCACCTCCAATGAAGATAGAATGGGATTAAGGTACAGGCCATTTGCATTCACTGAGGAGGGTGTTGCTCAGTTGTCTACGGTTGTTAATTTATTAAATCCGAGACACAAACAATTTGCGCAATCCCGGTTCAGACATTTGACGTTACACCAACTCTACAAATAACCCCTCATCGGTCTTCTCCACCTTTGCCAGCTCTTTTGCGCGCAATCCCTTTATCGCGGTATCCCATTTCTTGTTGCTGAGCCCGGTATTTCCCTTCAGATCGTTCAGATCAGCGGGCGATTGCTCCTGAAGGAGCTTCATTACCAGCTTTTCCTCATCAGTGAGTTCAATGATCTTGGGTTTGGTTTCAGGTTTCATTTGCGGGAAGAACAGTACATCCTGGATGCTGGTGTTGTTGGTCATGAGCATGGCCAGCCGGTCCATACCCATGCCCATGCCACTCGTTGGAGGCATGCCGTACTCCAGTGCCCGTACAAAGTCCATGTCGATGAACATCGCTTCGTCATCGCCTTTTTCTGAGAGCTTCAGCTGCTCTTTAAAACGTTCGTACTGGTCGATGGGATCGTTCAGCTCCGAATAGGCATTGCAGATCTCCTTGCCGTTAATCATCAGCTCAAACCGCTCTGTAAGCTCCGGGTCGTCGCGGTGTTTCTTGCACAACGGCGACATCTCAACAGGATAGTCGGTGATGAAGGTGGGCTGAGTAAAATGCATTTCGCATTTTTCACCAAAGATCTCGTCTATGATCTTCCCTTTACCCATTGAATCATCCAGTTCAATATTGAGACAGGCCGCCTGTGCCCTTAAATCTGTCTCATCCAGCCCCGAAACATCCAAACCGGTATGTTCCTTAATGGCATCGGTCATTGTAATTCGCCTGAAGGGACGTTTTACATCAATCTCAGTATCTCCGACCTTCAGCTTTGTCGTTCCATGCAGGTCCAGCGCCACCTTTTCAATCATCTCCTCGGTAAAATCCATCATCCAGTGATAGTCCTTGTAAGCAACGTAGATCTCCATCACGGTAAACTCCGGATTGTGGGTACGGTCCATCCCCTCATTGCGAAAGTCTTTCGAGAATTCATAGACGCCATCGTAGCCTCCGACGATCAGCCTTTTCAGGTACAGCTCATTGGCAATACGCAGGTAGAGTGGCATATCCAGCGCGTTGTGATGCGTTATGAACGGACGTGCTGCTGCTCCGCCCGGGATGGGTTGCAGTACCGGGGTCTCCACCTCGAGGTATCCCTTACTGTTAAACAGCTCCCGGAGTGAGTTATAAATCCGGGTTCTATTGCGGAACACATCCCGCACCTCCGGATTGATCACCAGGTCGACATACCGCTGCCGGTACCTGAATTCCGGATCGGTCACCGCGTCGTAAGTCTTCCCATCCTTTTCCTTCACAACAGGCAGTGGTCTGACAGACTTGCTAAGTATCGTGAGTTCCTCCACATGCACGGAGATCTCACCCATCTGTGTCCTGAAAGCAAAACCTTTTATGCCGATAAAATCACCAATATCGAGCAGCCGTTTGAATACGGTGTTGTACATCGTTTTATCCTCGTCCGGACAGATATCATCCCTGCGGAGATAGATCTGTATGCGGCCCGACTCATCCTGCAACTCTGCAAAAGAGGCGCTTCCCATGATCCGCCGGCTCATGATCCTTCCTGCGAGGGTGATCCCTTTCAGTGAATTTTCCTCCCTGTCAAACCTTCTTTTTACCTCCTCTGCTTTATGCGATACCCCGAACATCGCTGCCGGATAAGGATCGATACCCAGTTTACGTATCTCCTCAAGCGAGTGCCGTCGAATCTGTTCCTGTTCTGAAAGGTCTGTATGAGCCATCTTTTTACCTGTATTCAAATGATCTGGCAAAGATAAGTAAAAGAGACAATAGTTCAAGAGTGCCCGTAAGAACGATCCGGCATGGATGAATCTCAATGAATACAGGATTGATTAAACTGTGCGCCTTGAAAAAACAGGGAAGCAGAGAATAAAATGCTTTAACAGTGCTAATAAAAATTTTCAGCAACCTGCTAAATTACATGCACATATTGCTGTGGGACCCACACTTCGGGTTTAGTTTCCAAAATATATCAAAGATTTGAGACATTGAAGATCAAGGATTATGTTAATTTTGTATGAATACAATTTGGGGGGAGTGGAGAAAAACTGGGTCATAAAATCACAAGGTTCTGAAGCCGAGGTTCTTGCATTAAGCCGATCGCTTGGCATCAGCAAGTCGCTTGCCAACTTGTTGGTACAGAGAAATATAACAACTTTCGACGCAGCCAAAGTATTTTTCCGCCCGGAGCTCACTCAACTGCACGATCCCTTCCTGATGAAGGATATGGATGTTGCGGTCGATCGTATCCTGGCAGCCATTGCCAGTGAGGAGGGGGTACTGGTGTATGGCGACTACGATGTCGACGGGACCACAGCCGTGGCGCTGATGTATTCCTTTCTTAAAGATCACCTGAAAAATATCGATTACTACATTCCAAACCGGTACAGCGAAGGATACGGAGTCTCGAAAAAGGGCATAGACTATGCTGCAGAGAAGGGTCACCGGATGATCATTGCACTCGATTGCGGGATCAAGGCAGTGGAAAAAGTGGCCTATGCCCGTTCGAAGGGGATCGATTTCATCGTTTGCGATCACCACAATCCAGGTGATACGCTGCCCGATGCACTAGCAGTACTGGATTCCAAACGTGTTGACTGCAGCTATCCCTACAAGGAGCTATCGGGATGTGGCGTCGGGTTTAAGCTTGTCCAGGCACTCGCCACAAGGATGGATATTGGTTTCGAAGAGATTACGCACTTCCTCGACCTTGTGGTGGTAAGTATCGCGTCAGACATCGTTCCGATTAACGGCGAGAACAGGGTAATGGCATTCCACGGACTTCAGAGACTGACCGATTCACCCCGGATCGGACTTCAGGCCATCAAGAATGTGGCCGCGTTTAATGACAAGCAGCTTACCATTGAGGATATTGTTTATAAAATAGGACCCAGACTCAATGCCGCCGGGAGAATGGAGTCGGGCAATACTGCCGTTGAACTGCTGGTGAGCGACGATCCGGACCGTGCCATGGCGATCAGCAAAAATATCAATACCATTAATATTGAACGCCGCGATGTGGATACGTCGATCACCCGGCAGGCGGTGGAAATGATTCAGCGTGATAAGCATTTGCAGGAGCAGAAGTCGACGGTGCTTTACAATCCGGAGTGGCACAAGGGTGTGATCGGGATTGTGGCGTCGCGGTTGATGGAGCATTATTACCGGCCGACGGTGATCCTAACCATGTCCAACGGACTGGCAACAGGTTCGGCCCGGTCGGTCAATGGATTCGACGTTTACCAGGCGATCGAGTCATGCAGTGACCTGCTGGAGAATTTCGGCGGACACAAGTATGCTGCCGGACTCACAATGAAGGTGAATCATCTTAAAAAGTTTACGCGTCGCTTCGAAGAGTATATCGATGAGAATATCCACCAGGATCAATTGATACCGGTGGTGGAGATAGATACCGAACTTCAGCTTGCTGAGATCGATGATAAGTTTGTCAGGGTACTGAACCAGTTTCGCCCATTTGGTCCGGAGAACAATGCACCGGTATTCCTGACAGAGAATGTGTCGGATAATGGCATGGGTAAACGGGTTGGGACCGAAGGGGATCATCTGCGGCTGAACCTGGTACAGGAGGAGAATCCTTTCAAGGTGTTTATTGCCATTGCTTTTCAGAAGGGGAAAATGTTCGAGAAGATCTGTCAGGGTAAGTCTTTCGATATCTGCTACACTGTTGAGGAGAATGATTACAGGGGGAGGAAGAGTACCCAGCTGAACATCCGGGATCTGAAATTTGACTAAATCAGGCTTCTCCTCTATCTGGTTGTGTGAAGCCCGATATTTTATGCGATGAAGCCTGAAATAAATTATGCTTCGGGGAATTTTCATCGGCAACTTTCTTGAGAACTTCGCAGAATAGCATTATCTTGATCACTGTTTAAACAGGGAGGCATTGCATGTGCTTCGGTTTTAAGAATTAACTTAAATTATCGGATTATGAAATATGAAAAGTTACGGTCGCTGTTACCGTTTGCGGCAATTGGACTTCTGTTTGTTTTTTTATTTTCCGGCTGTTCCAATTACGAGGATGTTTCCGCCTGTGTAGATGGAAAAACCTACGGGTTCCTGAATGGAATCTGGCATGGGATCATCGCTCCTGTGGATCTCATCGCTATGATCTGGCGTGAGGATGTTACCGTTTATGCCCCCAATAACAACGGGATCTGGTATGCTTTCGGATTCGTTCTTGGAAGTGGTGGCTGGGGATTTTTCGGGGGAAAAGGTGTAAGCGGCGGGAGAAAGAGAAGGAGACATTAGTTGGAATCCCTCTGAGGCAGACTGTGAGAAGAAGGTTACCAGAGCTATAACACAACATTCAGCTCCACCAGGTAATGCTGGCCGTGGCAGACTATCGGAGAAAGGTTGCCAGAGCTATAACCTAAAAATCCAACTGTATCTGCAATTCGCAGTCCCAAATACGGTTTCCCGGCCGAACATCTTGTCCCGAACCGGTTTCACGGCGGTGGGTGTATGCTGTCATGCCCAGTTTTGATCGTACAGTGAGCCAACGGTTCAGTTTGGCTGAGACGGTTAGGATATTTCTGGTTCCTTTGCCATACCAGGCCGGAAAAAGGAAGCTGTATCTTACCCCCGGTTCATAGGTGTAGATGCGGTTCTCCCAGTGGTTTGAGTTGAACGCAAGATAACGGTAGGTGAGCCTGATCTTCTCTTTCGGAATCACCTTTACCTGTGAATAGATCACCTTTCCTGTCTGTTTTTCCCCGCCTGATTGGAGGATTGCCAGTTCGATTCTGCCCGACAATACGAGCTTTTCAGAAAGGTCCCATGACCCGTTCAGCCGGTACTTTTGCTGTTGGTTCGTGGCATAAGAGCCATTGCCCGGCCCTGTTTCAGACAGTTTTTTCTGCCGGGAGCGTCCTGTAATCCTGAACTCAAGATCGGGTCCATCCGTAAAAGCATAGCCGAATTGTATGTTATTGCGGATGAAGAAGCCGGGGTCGCTCCCGTACCCGGGAACATTGCTTTCCCCCGAAATATCGGTAAAGAGGTACAGCCGTGCGTTGCTGAATGGTGCGATGTTTATTCCGCAGTTGATGCCTGTTTCATTCTCAGGCTTTGTTTTTGCACCATATGCTTTTGGGGTCTGGCCGTTGTATTCCACCTGGTAGCTGCGGAAAGAGAGATTCAGCAGCAGTGCAGGGTTGATCTCAAAGGTGCCACCGGCAAGCAGAGCCATACTGGCATGGTGGTCCACCGCCACCTCCCCAAACAGTTCATAACCCTTGCCAAAGCCTACGCCATAAAATGAGAGTCCGCCCTGTACCTCCTCCTTCAATATACCTGGAGCAACGAGGTTAACAGAATCCCTGCCCCGATCGCTCAGCTCCATTTTTGAGCCGGTAGCGGACCATCCTATGTACCATTTTTCAGCCGACCGGTTGACTGATAATCCTGCTGCGTACTGGCGTGCCAGGTTAAAACCATTGCGTTCCGGGTCGGTGCGGTGCAGGCCGGTTCGCCTGATCTGATCGAACAGGTTGGCAGGGGCCTTCAGCCTGAAAAGTGATATATCCTCCGGTCTCACAGAGCAGAAGAGGTCAGCCGTCCATCTTTGCTTCGACACTTCGGCATATACCCCCCGGTAGTAGTCATACTCCATCGTTGAGGCAAATGGTTTCGCGTACGATCTCCTGTAACCATCGGTCGTAACCCCTGTCCCCCCTGAATTGAAACCCAGTCCGTGGATCAGTCCCATGCCACGGTGAATCCTGAAATTACCCAGTATCATTTTTGAAAGCAGCTTGTCGGAGTTATACGCCAGGTACCCGGTGAAATGCTCGGGGTTGTTTCCGTTCATCCAGCGTTCGCCGGGGTCCTTTTCAAACGCCGCACCGGCCGTCCATCGTTCACCCGCATCATACCTGAGCCGGCTGGTGAATTTGAGGGGCGATCCGGGATAATGAGGAGCCGTGACGGAGTCGGCCAGATAAGCGAGTGGAGAAGGCAGCCTGATCGCCAGGTTGGTTAGCAGCATTCCTTTGTGCACCTGCCGGGAATTTCTTCCAGGCCCCTCCGAAAGCGCGATCAGCGGAGCTACCGCTTTAAGCATTTCCTGTGTGAAACCGGGGATGGCCGCCAGCTCGTAGATGCTGAAGAAGGGTCCGTACTTTTCACGGTATTTGATGATGCCAAATGCCTGAAACGGTGTAAAAAGGCCGGAGGAATTCAGGTCGCGTTCGGAGGAGGTGTTCAGGTTCAGGGGATTACGAAGCAGGTCGGAGAGCATTTCATGGACACGTTCGGCATCGGTTTCGTCACCGTTTTCTATGATTTTTTCTGTAAGCTCTTCCAGCATAGGGGTTTCCTGGGAGGCGACAGGTAGCATGCTGAGCAACAGAAAGTTTATGAGCAGGATCCGTTTCATTGCCGGGGGATGTATGAAAGTGTGATGGCCGGGGTGATGCCGGGGATGGCCGACCAGCGGAATGCCAGATCGATCTGCAGCGTGCCAATCTCGAGGGCACTGCCGAAGGAGAGGGAATGGGGTTTTGAGTGGTAGCCGGAAAGGAGCACCACGGATCGGTTCAGCCGGTATTCAAGACCGGTTTTGACCAGGAGCAGATCAGCGTTGGAGTAGGTTGCTTCGGCCAACAGGGTGGTATGTTGGTAAATCTCATGGGAAATGGCGGCTGACAGAGCCGATGGGAGGAGCGGACCGTAGCCGTGAAAGTTTCCAAGGTAAAACGGGCTGTTCAGCAGGAGGGCCACAGAGGTGCGGGGTGAGATTGTGTAATGAATGCCTGCTCCGGGAGAGAGACTCCAGAGGTAGTTCCATTGATCGGAGGTGAATGTGTTGCCATAATTAAAAGAGATTCCCGCGGTGAGTTTTTCCGAGAGGGCCATGCCGAATCCCAGTTCGGAAGAGACGATTCTGTAACCATGCAGTCCGTAGGTATGTACCCTGAACTGAAACGCACCAGGATGCGCAGTGATAACAGTTTCCAGGGAGAAGATCCCCAGCTCTTTGATTACAAATGGACGGGCATGGCCGGTGGAAAATGAGGGTCTTCTTGCATGCCCCAGCAGGGCCGGATTTTGATGACTCTGTGTTGGGGAGGTGCTGATGGCACAGATGCCCCCCAGGGCCAGGCTGCGCGTTCCGGGATAGAACGATTGTCCGGCCATAGATTGAAAAATGGACAAAAAAAAGACCGGAATGATGATTTCCGGTCTGATGATTGCCCGCCTGATGCGTGCGTGTATCATATCTTGTCTGTGTTACATGGTGTGTGCGGCTCAGTTGGTTTTAAACTTGTATTTTACACTCTTCAGTTCTTCATTGGCCTTAACGATTTTACCTTCGAGTCCGGCCTTGAATTTCTTAACTTTTTCCAGCACCTTCTCATCGCCTGTTGCAAGAATTTGTGCCGCGAGAATCCCTGCATTTTGTGCACCGTCGATTCCAACGGTTGCTACCGGTATTCCCGGAGGCATCTGTACGATGGAGAGCAGTGAATCCCATCCGTCGAGGGAGATTGATGCCTTGATGGGCACTCCGATAACCGGAACCGGTGTGAGTGCTGCGACAACACCTGGCAGGTGTGCTGCCCCTCCTGCTCCTGCAATGACTACGCGTATACCGCGTTCGTATGCTCCACGTGCAAAGTCCATTGCCTGCTGCGGTGTGCGGTGTGCCGATAATGCGTTGATTTCAAATGGAATTTCAAATTCGTCGAGGATCTTTGCGGCCTTTTCCATGATGGGAAGGTCGGATGTCGATCCCATGATAATGCTTACTCGTGGCTTCATAATGTAATGGTTTATGTGTTGTTGGTTATAAATATCGGTTTTTCAGGCGACAAATATCGAAAAATTTTAATGAAAACTGACCGGGTTATGATCATATTTTTGACATATATGGCCATGATTATATCACTTTGGTTACAGGCATCCAGGATAGATCGGCATGACGAGCTCTCCCGAAATACTTCGGGACAGGCTGTCTGATCATTGAAAAATAATCTATACACAGGTGAGAAGAGGTTACTTGTCCTATTTTTTCTATCTTCGTAGAAATTATCTTTTCATGTCAAAAAAGCGCATCAGGGTTCTCGACCTGACCTTTGAATCTTTCATTTCCGCGGAGACCATTCAACAGGAAATTCAGCGTATTGCTGAAGCAATGAATCGCGATCTGGCTCAAAAGAACCCAATCTTCCTGGGTATTTTGAACGGGGCATTTATGTTTGCCAGCGACCTGTTCAAGCTGATCTCTTTTCCATGTCAGATCACCTTTTTGAAACTGGCCTCCTACGATGGGACAAAGACTACAGGTACTGTAAAGCAGCTGATCGGTATCAACCAGGATCTGAAGGACAGAACGGTTGTATTGATTGAGGATATAGTGGATACCGGGATAACTCTTGATACAATTCTGCGGCAGTTGAACGGATATGAGCCAAAAGAGATACTCGTGGCTACGATGTTGCACAAACATGACGCTTTGCAGAAGGATATTCAGCTCGATTACGTGGGGTTTGAGATTCCGGATGAATTTGTTGTCGGCTATGGACTGGATTATGATGGATATGCCAGAAATCTACCTGAAATTTATACTTTGGTGAAAGATTAACCACAAGTTTGTTACTTTTGTAAAAGAAACTCACAAATCAATAAATTTTATGTTAAATATTGTATTATTCGGACCTCCGGGGTCCGGCAAAGGAACACAGGCTGAAAAGCTGATTGAGAAGTATAATCTTATTCATATATCAACAGGCGATCTGCTCAGGGCTGAGGTTGCGCAGCAGACTAAGCTTGGTATGGAGGCGAAAAAGATCATGGATTCAGGTGAATTGGTGCCGGATGAGATCGTGATGGGGATGATCCGTAAAAAACTGGAAGAGCATAAGGATGGTCCGGGTTTTATTTTTGATGGTTTTCCACGAACCGTTGAGCAGGCCAGGGAGTTGAGAAAGGTGCTGACTGATTATGATGAACGGGTTACCATGCTGATCTCTCTCCAGGTTCCCCGGGAAGAATTAGTCACGCGGCTAATTAAAAGAGGTGAAGAGAGTGGCAGGTCGGATGACAATGAGGAGACAATCAATAAGAGGATTGATGTCTATGAGCGTCAGACAGTACCGGTTACTTACTATTACGAAAAAATGCACAAACATATTCCTGTTGATGGAATTGGTTCCATTAAGGATATATTTAAACGCATTGTTAAGGAAATTGATGATTTTGAGAAGTTTCACCAACCAGGGGAGGGTGCTTAAGTTTCATCGAATGGTTCTATTCTTTCATCATGGGCAATTCCAACTTTGTCGACTACGTAAAGATTTTTTGTCGTTCCGGCAAAGGCGGGGCCGGATCCGCCCATCTTCATCGCGATAAGTTTACCCGAAAAGGAGGTCCCGACGGCGGAGATGGTGGCAAAGGAGGAGATGTGATTGTCATGGGAAATGAGCAATTCTGGACATTGCTTCACCTAAAGTATCAGAAGCATATATTCGCCACCAACGGAGAGGCTGGGGGTGCATCACTGAAAACCGGCGCAGACGGCAAGGATGTTATCATTGAAGTCCCGTTGGGTACGGTAGCAAAGAGTGATGAAAACGGAGAGCAGCTTTTTGAGATTACCTGCCACGGTGAAGAGAAGGTGCTGATGCCGGGAGGAAGGGGTGGACTTGGGAACGACCACTTTAAGTCATCCACATTTCAGACACCAAGATTCTCGCAACCTGGAGAGGAGGGAAAGGAAGGATGGGTGATCCTGGAGTTGAAACTACTTGCGGATGTTGGTTTGGTGGGGTTCCCCAATGCGGGAAAATCAACTTTGCTGTCTGTATTATCAGCTGCCAAACCAAAAATTGCAGATTATCCTTTTACAACCCTCGTTCCCAATCTCGGGATTGTAAAATACCGTGACAACAGATCATTTGTTATGGCAGATATTCCGGGTATTATAGAAGGTGCCAGTGAAGGCAAGGGATTGGGACACCGCTTTCTGCGACATATTGAGCGAAATTCCATATTGCTGATTATGGTGCCTGCCGATAGCAATGATATCCGCAAGGAATACGAAGTATTGGTGAATGAACTCAGAGATTACAATCCCGAATTGCTCGACAAAAAGAGATTACTGGCCATTACAAAATCAGACATGCTCGATGAGGAACTGATTGACGAGATCAGAAGGGAGTTGCCTGAAGTCCCGTCGGTTTTTATCTCCTCAGTTGCTACCCATGGTCTAATTGAACTGAATGATCGGATCTGGAAAATGTTAACAGGTTAAAAATGGAGATGATGCTTTTCGGGGTATTATTATTTACATGGTTATCAGGCCCATTAAAAAAATAAAGCAATAGAGAGGTCTTTGTTATAAAAATTGATTTTTATTTGAGAAAAAGTTACGATTGGAATAAAAAATCCTAATTTTGCCCAAAATTTAGAGTATTATGCATGAACTATTTTCGACCCTGCAAGAGAAAGACATTACGTTGTCGCCCGAAATATCGGACCTGCTGAAGTCATGCAAGGGTTTTACATTCTTTAATACCACGGATGAGCTGGTCGATGCCTCTACGAATGGCAAGGAGAATGTATATTTTGAAGTAGAATATGACGTTCCCGGGAAGGGTAAATATACAGAAGCAATCATACAGCGGGTAAAAAACGGTATTGCTGCAAATTATACAGAGTCCTACATGCGGCGGAGGGACCCGGGCTCAATGGCGATCGCTGATGAACTGCCTACTGATAAAAAAAGGTTCAGGGAAAAATATGGCTATGAGTTTACGAAGCTCCAGGAGGAGACCTTTCAATGGCTGAAGGAACAGGAGCTGGCTGTTTTCTTTTATTTTGCCGGCAGGATGGGGATCGGTTCCCTTGGGATCGCCATTGCGCCTGCCAATGCAGCTTTTTTTGCCATGGGATTATCCATGCTGCAGGAGATGGTATCGCTCGACCGCCTGAAGGAGGGTTCTGAACTTCAATCGGTTATATATGTGGCCCCTATTTTCAGGCACACCCACTTTAACGGCAAGCAGGTTGTTGTGCACAAGAGGAACGATAAACTGCATGAGGTGTACTCCTATAACCTCTACCCGGGACCAAGTGCGAAGAAGGGCCTTTATAGTGTCATACTTGATCAGGGAGAGCAAGAGGGTTGGGTTACTGCCCACTGTTCGGCTATCCAGTCGGTAAGTCCGTACGATAATATCACCACCTTTATGCACGAGGGAGCCAGTGGAGGAGGTAAAAGTGAACTTCACCAGCATATTCTCAGGGAGCCCGATGGAAGGGTAACACTGGGAAAGAACAGGATCACAGGTGAGGAGCGCTATATCACCATTCCAAGGTTCTGCTCCTTTAATCCGGTTGCAGATGATATGGCATTTTGCCATCCCTCCCTGCAGCGCAATGATGGTAAGTTAAGAATTCTTGATGCAGAGAATGCCTGGTTCATCAGGGTCGACAGCATCAAGCAGTATGGAGATGATCCGTTTTTGGAAAAGATTACCATCCAACCGACAAAGCCCTTGCTTTTCCTGAATATAGACGCGAAACCGGAGTCGACCGCGCTCGTTTGGGATCATATCGAGGATGAACCGGGAAAGCCTTGTCCCAACCCCAGGGTGGTGATGCCCCGGAACTGCGTTCCCAAGGTTATTGAAAAACCTGTATCAGTGGATATCCGCAGCTTTGGTATCCGTACCCCACCCTGCTCACGGGAGAAACCTACTTACGGTATCATGGGATTGTACCATATTCTTCCTCCCGCTCTGGCATGGCTCTGGAGGTTGGTAGCTCCGCGCGGACACAACAATCCCAGTATTGTCGGTACAGGGAACATGGAGAGTGAGGGCGTAGGCTCCTACTGGCCCTTTGCCACCGGAATGAGGATCAGTCATGCCAATATGATCCTGAAGCAGATCATTGAAACACCACGAACCACCTTTACCCTGGTCCCCAACCAGAATATCGGTGTGTGGGAGGTGGGCTTCAAGCCGCAGTTGTTGATGCGTGAATACCTGACCAGGAGGGGAGTGGCGCGGTTAAAAACGGAGCAGTATGAACCGGCCCGGTGTCCACTGTTGGGTTACCAGTTAAATTTTATGACCATTGAAGGATCGAAGATACCTTCCAGATTTTTAAAAGTGTTTAACCAGTCAGAAGTTGGGTTCGATGGTTATGACGCGGGGGCAGAGATCCTGACGAAATTCTTCAAGGAGGAGCTGCAGAAGTATTTAAAGGAGGACCTGCTGCATACAGGCAAGCGGATTATCGATGCCTGTCTGTCGGATGCCTCTGTGGAGGATTATAACGAGATCGTTCCGATGAATTACAGGTATGCTTTCAGCAATATGGCTGATTACGAGGAGCACAACGATCAGAATGGCGATCATTAGCAGATAATTTTTCAAAAGAAGAATTGGATACGCTCAACCAGATTGACACCAGGCTGTTTTTATTTCTCAACGGTCTTCACAGCGAGACCTTTGATCACATCATGGTTTGGGTGAGCGGAAAGCTTACCTGGTGGCCCTTCTACCTGGTGCTTCTTGCATATTTGGTGTGGTCGGGAAGACTCCAGGTTATTCCGTTGATTCTTTTCATTGCCCTTTGCATTACACTGGCCGACCAGTCATCAGTGCGGCTGTTCAAGGAGGTGTTTGAACGGTTGAGGCCCTGTCATGAACCGGCATTAGAGGGCATGGTACACCTTGTGAATGATAAATGTGGGGGTATGTACGGTTTTGTCTCGTCGCATGCAGCGAACTCCTTTGGTGTGGCCACCCTGCTGCTGTTGGTTGTGCGGAGGCGCTTGTTCACGATTGTAATCCTGTTCTGGGCCGCGCTGGTCAGCTACAGCAGGATCTATCTCGGCGTTCACTATCCCGGCGATATTATCGGGGGAGCGGTACTCGGCATGTTCTGCGGTTATTTGGTGTACCTGCTGTTCAGGTGGGCGATCCCCCGGTTACCGGCTTCATGGAATATGCATGATCGATCCAATGGTGCAGGAAAATGAGATGCATACGGAGTCATACCACCGATCCATATTTCAACCTGGCTGCTGAGGAGTACCTTCTTAAGCAGAATGACGGAGCGATCTATTTTCAGTATGTGAACGATCCTGCGGTGGTTATTGGAAAGCATCAGAACGCGCTGGCGGAGATCGATGATTGTTACCTGGGGGAACAGGGAATTGCGCTGGCACGCCGCATATCGGGCGGGGGGGCAGTGTACCACGATGGTGGTAACCTGAATTTCTCCTTTATCACCAACGAGTCGCCCGGCGACTTTGTAAAATTTAAGAAATATACAGCACCGGCTATTGCGGCCCTACGGGAATTGGGGGTCGACGCTTTTCTGGGAAAGCGGAACGAGATCCTGACCAGCTCGGGCAAGGTTTCGGGATCCGCAAGTCACGTGTTTAAGTCGCGGGTATTGCACCATGGAACGCTGCTTTTCGATGCCGATCTTGAGCGGCTGGGGAGGTGTTTGTACGTGGATCCGGTGCGGTACATGGATAAGGCGGTGAAATCGGTGCGATCGGAGGTGGTGAATATCAGGGGTCTGCTTGAAACGGATATGGGCAGGGAAGAGTTTTACGATTTTATATTCAGGCATATCGTCGCCTCTGGTGAAAGTCATGTTGATGACGGCTTTACCCATTCAGAGGAGGAGGCAATTGGAGCGCTTAGTCGATCGAAATTTGCATCATGGGAGTGGAACTACGGTTACTCGCCGAAGTACACTGTTGAACGCGAGCTGAAGGGGTTGCGGATCGTCACCACCGTGGAGAAGGGGAAGATTGTTGATCTTGACTTTGATGCTACCGGATTGAACGAAATGGATCCTGCGTTGCTGCATCGGACGCTCACCGGTACACGGCATGACCGGTTTGCGGTCAGGACAAAGCTCCTGGAACAATATGATGAAGCCCTGACCGGGGCCATATTGGATGTGCTCTTCTGAACAGCAGCTACAGGAAATCCTCGAAAACAATTGTATACATTTAGCGTGGGCTTCAACAGCGAGTATAACAAAGTAATGCCCATTCAAGACTTCGTGAACCGCACTCACTCACTTATTTATAAATACCCATTCAACCCAGCCAAAAAACAACAAAACCAGAATCAAATAAAATGCCATGCCCATAGTGACGGCGGCACAGTCCAACTATATTTTATCCATCAATTAAATCCCTTTTTGCCTGCCTAGCAAATCAAAACAAAGAAATTATTGCTAATTTTAGTAACTATTTGACTAAACGATGGATAAAATACTAATACGTTGGTTTTCATGATATTTTGATGACCACAGGGCATATCTTTCCCGGCTGCATCAGGCTGCAGAAGAATTGTACCTAAATGGCTGAACGGTGAAAAGTCTGTCGCCAGGAGGGTGAACGGATTCTGGGCAATTCCCTTATCCTTACCATCGTACCCTTTTTACACACCGGACACCGGCATAAATCAATGCCGGTGAGCCTCTGATAGCGTTGCAGGTTTGTTTCAAGTGGCTCTTTACGTTTAATCAGGGTATCAATATCGGGCCTTTCTTGCGGTATAAACTGTAACTTCAGATTGCGTTTGACAGTGTGGTTATAAATACCGTAACGCCTGATTTTCACGAACCGCCCCGGTAATACATGCATGGTGAACCGTCGCAGGAATTCCACTCCATCCAGGGTAACCGGTTTTTTAATGGCCCCATCACGGTAGTCTTTTGCAATGAAGGTCACTTTACCTTCAGCAATGTTCAAGATTCGCTGGTTACTTCAACGGAACCACCCGGTCTTTTTTATACTTGCTCTGCCGGATATGGATGGTCATCCGATCAAAATCAATATCTGATATCTTCAGGTTGATCACTTTCTGTCCGCGCAGACCTGCTGAATAGATCAGTGCAAGGACGATGCGCTGCTTCAAAAGAGTTGGAGCAGCAAAGAGCTCTTTTAGCTCCTGCACCGTCGGCCGAAGCCTTTGGCGCAGGCAATGGTGGTTCAGAATTACCGGAAGTTTTGTATCTTTCTTCAGTGAAGGCAGTGCAATAGCGTTCTTATTCATTCCGAGCAAACGATAGTAGTAGCGAAGTCCGTAAACCATGTGCTTAAAACTGCTTCGGGAAGGTGACTTTGGATCGCGGGCCAGGGCAACCAGGTATTCGTTGATCTCTTCCGGATCGATCTGCTCAGGCAGCTTTTCAAAATGAATTACAAACAGCGCAATACGCCGGATGTAGTTCTGAAGTGTACTCTTGCTCTGCCCGCGCAAAGTAACTTGTTGTTCTAGTTTACGGACAACTTTTTCAAACTCAGGAACAAGTGTGATGGCTTGCTCCACAATAGTAAAACCCGATTTCTTTCTCATAACTTGAAATTTTGTTAGTGAATAATTTCGAAGTATAGAAAGAATCGGGTACTTTTAATAATGCTATCCGCGAAGGCGGATTTAGTTCAACTGCGTGTATGTGGCAATAGCGGGTGAAGTGGTAAATCAAGGTTCCGTACTTTTAAGTAATTTTGTGCTAAACGGATAGGAAAATGCTCCTAATTCGCTACTGCACATAGTGTGCCGAGAAGCAGAACATCGGCGAGATAAGGTTCTGCATGCTGTAATTAAGATGGTGGAAACTGCAAACGTGTAGTTGGCCCACCGGGGTCGCTTTGCAGGAGGAGGCCTCAACCGGAGCGAAGCGTAGCTCATGACCGAAGGGAATAAACCACCTAAAGGTGCTGTGGTAAAGAGCCATGGTGCTGAGCGTTTAGGAACGGCGAAGCCCTCATGAGCACCTTAATAAATAGACAATGGGCGAATAAAAGATAAGTCATGAACTTATCAGGTAAGAATATAGGAGCTGAACACAAGTGAACCCTTGATGAGGAGTCGAGAAGTTGCCACTTTCAGTCAAGAGCTGTAGAGTATGTGATACAGTGATAAGTATAACGGCCACCTGTTTACTGGTTATACGGCTGGCGTCTTACAAAGGGCAGGAACTATATTCGGGCTTGGTTACGGAACTCGGGAATCAGCATGACGATGACAAGGGAGGGGCACAACGGGATCACCCCGAAGGCCTAAAACCGAAGCGTCATGTTGAGACGGATTGCCCCGTAGTAGTGATGAAACTTCTGTAATGGGAGTGAAGCGAAGGGGGCAAGTTATACAGGATCATAACATGGAACAACTCACAAAGAGGATGAATTTATGGAATGAGACAAAATCGGTACCGGTAAGCAAGCAGCAAGTTTGGCTTGCTTACAAGAAAGTGCGTTCCAACGACGGGAGTGCAGGTGTGGACCAAATCAGCATAAGTTCAAGGAAGCGCATTGCAGAAAAGATGAAAGAAATGGACATTGAACACCTGACTCATAAAAGCATCGTAGGGGTGGCACAGCATCTGGAGCCATATATCCGGGGATGGGTCAACTACTATGGTAAGTTCAGGATATGGGAGATGAACCCAATTTTTCAGCTATTACGGAGGAGGCTTGTAATGTGGGCACGCAAACGGTACAAGCGTTACAAAACGAGTATAAACCGGACGTATAACTGGTTAAAACGGGTGAAGGAACAGTTTCCGGGACTGTTTTACCATTGGCGTTTAGGATTCTCGTAATGAAACGCATAGATTTGTATAACAAGAGCCGGATGAGCTGAGAGGTTCAAGTCCGGTTCTGTGAGAGGCTGAGGGGGAAGTTCCCTCGGCCTACTCGACTACTTGACCGTTACCCAACATTTGAAAAAAATCGAGAATGATACGAAATTATTGGAATAAACAATGGAAAGAGATTCAATTTGATGACAAGATTTCTGAAAACGAAAAATTTAAAATATTAAATTACGGCAGAATTATTAACTGCAAAACCGACGAATAATTTCTTGTAAAAGAGTATTTTATAAATGGACATCAAAATTTACCTGTTAAACAAAAAAAGAACGGAAAACAGACAAGCAGGTATGTACACAAACTTGTTGGGGAACATTTCTTGGAAAAAAATAATGGAATCTGTGTCATTCATCTGAATTATGACAAAACAGTCAATCGAACTAAAAATCTAAAGTGGGCTACCAAAAGAGAAAAAGAACTACACCAATTTAACCTTCCAGATTGGGAAGAAATTGTTAAAAGAAGAAGTAAAAATATTGGAAAATTAAACGAAGGCAAAGTGAAATTAAACGCAGTTAATGTAAAAGTTATATAGGTATATATCTTACAATCTTTTTAAAAAGGCCTATCGTTTCGATAGGCTTTTTTTATACCTTAAATTCCAGTAAATCTTTGGAGTTAAACCCAACGGTGATGCGTTCATCAATATTGTTGTGTTTTGTAACAATCGTGAGATGCTCACCATTATCAAGCTTGATGTAAAGCTGGGTATCAGAACCCATAAACGTTTTTTTCAATACGGTGGCGTTAGTTACATATTCACATTCATTGTTGATGGCAATGTTTTCATTCCGGATGGCGTGACAACAATCTGCCTTTAGCGGACATTGAAATGCTGACTGGATTTCTTTACTCAACTGAATGGTATTCCCAAATAGCGAAGCAACATAGATAGAGCTTGGCTTGGTATATAAACTTGCAGCAGCATCTTTTTGAACGAGTTTTCCGTTTTGAAGAATTAAGATTTCATCGGCTACAACGAGGGCATCTTGGGTATCGTGGGTTACAAAAATTGCGGTTACACCCGATTTTTTCACGATATCAAAAACCTCATTGCGCAACTGGGCACGCAGCATCGCATCCAGGTTACTGAAAGGTTCATCGAGTAAAAGTAACGACGGGTTTGGGGCAAGCGCTCTTGCCAAGGCCACACGTTGCTGTTGACCTCCGGAAAGTTGATGTGGGTAGCGGTCCTTCATTTCTGAAAGCCCTACTAAATTCAACACTTCCTGAGCGCGTTGTTTTTTGTTTTTTAGCTTTGAAATTCCGTAAAGAATGTTTTCTTCCAATTTTAAATGTGGGAATAGTGCGTATTCCTGAAACACAAAACCGATGTTGCGCTTTTCAGGGGCTACATTCTTTTTGATTGAGGAAACAAGCTTTTCGTTAATCTCGATGGTTCCTGTATCAGGGGATTCCAATCCTGCTATAAGCCGTATTAAGGTTGTTTTACCACTTCCGCTTTCGCCTACTATCGCATAAACGTCACCTTTGTTAAGATGAAAACTCACGTCTTTTAGTGCAAAGGATTTTCCTTTGTCAAAACTTTTGGAAAGGGATTCTACTTTTAACATAGCTATTTACCTACCAACACTTTATTCAAAAATATTACTGGTATCACAGCTGTAAAGATAATAAATAACGACGGAATTGCCGCTTCCATCACTCGTTCATCACTGGCATATTCAAAAGCCTTTACTGCCAGCGTGTTCATCTGAAAGGGTTTTAAAATTAGTGTGAGTGGCAGTTCTTTTAAAACATCGACAAAAACAAGAATAAAAGCACTGAGCATTCCGGTTTTAATGAGTGGATATTCAATCTTAAAAAAGGTCTTGAAATTGCCTACTCCCAGAGTTTTAGAAGCATCAGGAATGGCATTGCTAACTTTTAAAGTTGTGGAGTCTATGGGGTTGTAAGCGACTGCAAGAAACCTTACAACGTAAGCATAAACTAAAGCAAACAAAGTTCCGTGAATGATAAAACCGGTCGTGCTTCCTGAAATTTCAGTTATCACATCCATCAACCATCTGTCTAATGCTAGGGTTGGAATCATAATGCCAATCGCCACAACCGCTCCAGGTATTGCATATCCTAAAACACCTAGCCTTGAAAGGTTTTTAATGAAACCGATGCGATTCCATTTAGCTGAAAATATAAGCAAGGTTGCGAAAACAACAGTCGCGGTTGCCGTTAAAAAAGCAATACCAAATGTTTGCAGTGAAAGTATTAAAAAGGAAGTATCAAACACCGAACTATAGGTTAAAACCGCCCAGTAAACGAGCTGTGCCACAGGAATAAAAAACCCTAAAAGTACTGGAGTGATGACGACACAAAATATGAGAAATTGCTTCTGTTTTGAAGTGGATTTCCGGTAAATGCGTTCGGTATTGGTTCGCTCGTTTGCGTATTGAATTTTTCTGCGTTGCCACTTTTCGAAAAGGATTAATGCAAATACCAAAAGTAATAACAAAGCTGAAAGATAAGTGGCTGTTTCAGGCTCTTCTAGCGAAAACCACGACCTGAAAATGCCTGTAGTAAATGTGTTTACTCCAAAGTATTGTGCTGCCCCATAATCATTAAGGACTTCCATCAACACCAAAATCATTCCGGCAATTATGGCTGGTCTGGCGAGTGGTAAAATCAACTTAAAAAACGTGCGAAATTCACCAGCCCCAAGCATTCTTGATGCTTCCAAAAAATTGTTGGCCTGATTTAAAAAAAAAGCGCGTGTACTTACATAAACATATGGAAAAAGCGAAATACTCAATACAAACGCCAAACCTAAACGATTCATCACATCGATGCGGGTGAATTCAAACCCAAAAAATCGTTGAATCAATTCTAGACTTCCGCCGTAATCAAAAACGCCTGCATAGGCATAAGCAACAATATAAGAAGGTATGGCCAAAGGCAGAATCAAAAGCCACTCCAGTTGCTTCCGGAAAGGAAATTCATACCTTGCAACCAGCCAAGAAGTTGTCACTCCAAAAAGCAACACAAGCACACTGCAAACAAGAAGTAAATAAAAAGAATTGGACACATAATCTACCAAAAGATTTTTGCCGATATGTATCCAGGATTCTCCGGGTCCCTCTAAAAGTTCAAAAATGATCGTCAAAACAGGAAGCGCAATTAGAAACACCACAAATAATGTGATGACTGACCACCTGTTGCTGTCGCGCTTTAACCGAAGCAGCCTGTTTTTTATGGAAAAAATATCACTACTTCCAGCCTGCTTCATCAAATAGAATTACTGCTTTTTTATTGTTTTCACCAAGTAGCGAAAGGTTTATTGTATCTTCTTTAAAAGTACCCCAGTTTTTAAGCGTTTCTGAAATAGCAACATTGGAGTTTACAGGGTATTCATAATTTGTGGAAGCAAATACTTTTTGTGCCTCTTCAGAAACCAAAAACTCTATGAATTTAATGGCGTTTTCTTTGTTAGGAGCATATTTTGCAACGCCTGCACCACTCACATTCACGTGGGTTCCTGTTGTTTCCTGATTGGGGAAAAAGATTCCTACAGCTGCTGCTGCAGTTCTTTCTTCCGGATTTTCAGAATTTGTGAGTAGTCCCACATAATAGGTGTTCACTATTGCTAAATTACCTTCTCCGGCAGCAACAGACTTGACCTGATCACGATCATTTCCTTTAGGAGAACGCGCCATATTTTGCACAACACCTTCAGCCCAAGCCTTTGCGTCATCGTCACCTTGATGAGCAATAATGGATGCTAAAAGCGATTGGTTGTAGATATTACCGGAGGCGCGAACGAGTATTTTATTCTTCCACTCAGCGTCTGTTAATGCTTGGTAGGTTGATAAATCTTCCGGGTTTACCCTGTCTTTCGCGTAAGCGATGACACGGGCTCTTTTTGTTAAAGCAAACCAGTTTTTGTCTGTATCCATCAAATGAGACGGAATGATAGAGTCTAAAACCTTTGAAGAAACAGGCTGTAATAAACCGGCTGTTTTGGCACGATGCAATCTTCCGGCATCCACAGTAATGAGAACATCTGCGGGAGATTTATCGCCTTCCAAAGTCATTTTTTGTATCAGTTCATCTGCACTGGCATTGATGACATTGACTTTTATACCGGTTTGCTCTTCAAATTGTTGAAAGAGTTGCTGGTCTGCTTCATAATGCCGGTGAGTATAGACGTTTACCTTTTGTGCGGTTTGATTGTCTTGTTCTTTTTTGGTTTCATTTTTACACGAAAATAAAACCAGTGCCGTTAGCAAAATTAAAATATGATTTTTCATTATTAATGATTTTTGATTTGTAGTGCAAATATAGTTATTTAGAATTGTTTTAAACGCAGATTTTCATGTGCATGATCTACCCTAAGTTAGGCTTCTTCAGTTAAGCCATATCACCCTGACAACCTGATACATATAATTAATTTCCATTTTATAATTACTCTTTGCAAGAAAACGCCAACTACTGCGTTATTATTCGTTGCGCTCATGAGCTAAAGGTTCTCGATTTTGAAGCAGTCATTTACTCATGCCATAATTGATTTAATCGGTATTCGTGAGCTCCCTACGGTCGGTTACGAACAGTAAACTCCTTGGCTTCAAAAACTTCGCAACCGAAAAACTGAAAGCTTTGAGCTCATGACCGTAGGGAATAACCCTTGTATTTGACGCTTTCTTATCAAAGACTGAAAATAACTTAGTTTTCTTGCAGGCACTAATTAGGGTATTTAATGTATTTTAAATAGATTTTAACGACTCGTAAAACCATTATCCTTCAGGACAAACAGGCCCTTAAACTGCGTTTTAACAGGCTGTTGATAAGATTCGTGATATTTTTAAATGATTTCTATATATTGTAATATACAAAAAGCACCCTATCATGGATCCGTTTGATTATTTTGCATCCCATGACCCGGTAATCAAAAAAAAGTATGATGCATTGAGAGATTTCTTTTACCATAAGCAGGATGCGAATAGTGTTGCTGAAAAATACGGTT
>JBBDUV010000007.1:0-2102 GCA_040903745.1 Bacteroidales bacterium
TCCACTTCCATGGTTTTCCCGGCCTTCTTCAGCATTTTTATCAACACCTTCTTTTCTTCCGGGGTGAACGCGGAGTTGAACGTTACGGGGTTGTAACCCTTGTTGATATAGGAGGTGGCATTGGGGATCATCCTTACGATCCTTTTGGCCGGCAGTATCTCCTCCATTTTGGAAATGGGAATTTTCGGGGCCAGGGATATGACCACAGTATCACCAGATACAGCATCCTTTATATTTCCGAGCGTTTCCATCATTACCGGCGGATGGACAGCCAGAAAGACGATATCCTGTTTGGCTGCTTCCTGTGGAGTTGCTGCAACGAAAATATCCGGAAAGCTCTTTTTCAATCCGGCAACAGTTTCTTCGTTGGGTTCGTACACAGCGATTGAATCAAATTCAACCTTTTTGTTCCGAAGAGCCTGAAGAATAATCTTTGTTACTCTACCGCCTCCGATAAAACCTAATGTTTTTGTTTTCATACCTATAGTTTTAATTGTTAGTTAACATTTTTTAAGTGCTGTCGTTCATAGTAAGTGCTACGCTCTCATTTATTATTATTTATCAGTCAGCTGATCCGATGGTTCTTTTTCTAAAGGTTAATTCTGACAGGATCAGAATACTGCCGGTTACTGTCAATACAAGTCCGATATCAAAAAGGGTATAAAAGATCCAGTTGCTACTGACAAGCATGAGCAGTCCGCTGAAAACCACAATAAAAAATGCGATCACCACAAAGCGATTGATCGAAAAGCGACTTATCGGACTTTTCATCAGGTCGGGGAAGAGAATTTTCTTCTTCAATATTCTTATTCGTGCAGTAAGCAGCACAAATGTAACCAACAGTATAAAAACGCCGACCCCAAAATGATTTGCGTCCAGCTGAAATCTGGAGGGCAGCATATAGCTGCTTAGTTGATCGTCGGGAAGCATTAAAAGCAGCAAGAAAGCAAAGCCCAGAGACAACAGCACACTAATAGAGTTGAGTCCTGCCCAAGAGATTGACTCCCTGAAAAAATACCTGAATGCTGCAACAATGGCCAGGAGAATAAATCCGAGAAGTAAAAAGTAAATCACCGGTTTGAGAAATGACTCACGGATGATGCCGGTATGAGTTTGGATTGCCGAAATCCCAAGTGAAGCAAATTGGGGCGTAATAACTGTATTGGCTTCACCGTCGAAAGGATATTTGACTACCGGTGCCATAAAAAAGTCGGCATCATAGCTGTGACAATCGGTGCAACCGTTCATACCCAGCGCACTCCTGGCAGGAAAGATGTCGTGGTTATAGGTGTGGACATTGCCATAGGGAGAAGCTTCCCAGGATTCCATCGGTATTTCGGTGTATTCATCGCCTGTATGGTACGCTCTGTCATTCATCACCCATACAACGCGTTTACCCTCCATGGGGTAATTGATCTCTGTCAGTTTCTGCGCAACTGCTGAGATGAGTGCTTCGATTTCTTCTGGAGCGTTCACCTCAATTACACCATCGCCGTTGTCATCTCTAATCTTCGCCAGATCAGGATAGGATTCAGGATTGGCAAAGAAGCCTGTCCACATTTTGTAGATATCGCCCATCCTGGGCTGCATCACAGCTGTTTGGCCCGGAGTTTGAATGGCGGGCCAGGCGGTATGTACCCTGTTGGCCGGATAGATCATCTCCTTATATTTCACCAGCTCCGGACTAAAGGAAAAAGTGGGTTTATCTTCATAGCCCATCATCTCCAGATCACCGTAGTGGTTCCAGTATTTCATGTCCGGACCATAAAATGTCCAGAGGTGTTTTCCTTTGGAAGGTATCTTTGTACCCGGGTTGAATACGTCACTTGCCACAAAATATGCCGATTTAACTGTTCGTTCAGGAATATGACAGGTTTGACATGCGATCTTATCCATGTGCACAGGCGGGAGCCAGGTATGTTTTGCCACCGGAGCTCCAAGCGTTCCGTTATCGTGGCAATCACTGCAGCTTCGCATGGTATTGTCCAGATCATCCCTTACCAGTCCTCCCGGGTCATCGCCTTTGGCGATCTGGTGTACCTCTTTGCCACGGATCAGCTCATTGGTAGCCGACATCCCCGCCGGGTGGCAGTCGACACATT
>JBBDUV010000008.1:0-61084 GCA_040903745.1 Bacteroidales bacterium
GGTGATTGATACTGATTGTAAAATGATTGGCCCGATATCCATAGACAGCAACCCAGGCAGCATATTCCGACTCATTTCTAAGTCTTTCATAAAGTTGATAGGAGAATTTACCAAAAACACTTCCTGAATGAATAAGTCCTGTTGAGGCAAGATGTTGTTCAGGGACATTATTTATCAAAGCTAGAACCTCTTTCTGGAGATCATCAGAAAATTCCTCAAGCAGAAGCTCACTGATAAAAAGACGCGGGAAGCCCTGCAGCTCAAAATGTCTGGCAAACAATTTCTTTTCCGGAAAATGATATTCGCCTGCTATCGTGTATCCCGCTTCCAGAAATGGTTGAGAAAGTTTGTCAATTCCAACCCGTGGATCATTAAACGTACGAAATGCAACATGATCATTTACAATGTTTTCTCCCCTGCTCTCAAATAACCGGTGAATTTTGTAAACGGAAGGATTGTTGGCAGCATACTGTTCCCAAAGGGTTTCAAATAACTGTTTTGCAATCATTTTTTTTCTGTTTTAAGTTAAACATGTAAAACAACAATTGTATAATAAAAGTTTTGAAATGATTAAATAAAAAAATATGGTATACAGTATGTTTTTTCGTTATGTAACTTCATTAAAAATAGTTACTTTTATTACCAGAAACTATTTTAACTAATTAATTGATATTCAATGAATTTACTAAAAACCATTCGGGAGAAAGCATCCCGGAATTGTCAGCGGATAGTGTTACCAGAGGGTGATGAAGAGAGAACCATACTTGCAGCGGATCAGGTTATTAGAGAAAAACTCGCGCATATAATTCTTCTTGGAAATCCTGTAAAGATTGATATTCTTGTTGAAAAATATGGGTTGAACAATATCCACAAGGCCCAGATAATCAATCCAAAAGATCATTCAAAAAAGAAAGAGTATGCTAATCTTCTTTATGATATCAGGAAGTTAAAGGGACTTACCCGGGAAAATGCAATGGAACTTGTTGAGGATCCCCTTTATTTAGGTGTTCTGATGATAAAGGCCGGAGATGCTGAGGGTGAGGTAGCGGGTGCAAGAAACTCAACTGGAGATGTCTTAAGGCCTGCATTTCAAATTGTTAAAACGATGCCGGGGATCAGTGTGGTATCAGGGGCTTTCATTATGATATTAAAGGACAAGGAGTTCGGAGAGAACGGTATTCTTGTTTTCGCCGATGGAGCGGTTCATCCTGATCCGACTGAAAATGAACTGGCTGAAATTGCTGTCGCAACAAGCGGAACGGTGCGCCATATCCTGGGATTTGAGCCGAGGATAGCGATGTGCAGCTTTTCAACAAAAGGGAGTGCCCAGCACCCGATGGTTGATAAAGTGGTAAATGCCACAAAAAAGGCCAGGGAGATGGATCCTTCGTTGATCATTGATGGCGAATTCCAGATCGATGCAGCCCTGATCAGGGAGATCGGAGAAAGCAAAGCGCCCGGTAGTCCGCTCGCTGGTAACGCAAATGTTTTGATTTTTCCTGATCTTAATTCAGGTAATATTGCCTACAAACTCGTTCAAAGGCTCGCGAAAGCTGAAGCAATAGGACCTGTTTTGCAGGGGATGACTGCACCGATCAATGATTTATCGCGTGGCTGTTCAGTAAGCGACATAGTGAACCTCGTAGCGATAACTGCCAACCAGGCACTTGGAATGAAAAAATAATAACCCCAGAATACCAGAAAATATGATCATACTCGTTTTAAATTGTGGTTCATCGTCAGTTAAATACCAGCTATTTAACATCAATGAGGAATCAGAAGTAATAGCAAAAGGAATTGTTGAGCGAATTGGGTTTAATAATGCAATTGTTAGCCACAGGCCAGTGGGAAAGGAAAAGTCAAAAGAGGAGATGGCTATTCCTGACCATACCGTGGCAATCAACAAGATATTTCAGCTCTTAACCGATGAAAAAGTTGGTGTAATAAAAGATGTTAAGGAGATTAAGGCTGTAGGAAACAGGGTTGTACAGGGAGGTGAAAGTTATAAGGAGAGCGTACTGATCACACAGGATGTAATTAAGGATATAGAAGCCAACAGCGAACTGGCCCCGTTGCATAACCCGGCCAACCTGAAGGGGATCATGTCGGTGGATAACCTTTTACCCGGTATTCCCCAGGTGGCCGTATTTGATACTTCCTTCCATCAGACGATGCCGCCACATGCCTATATGTATGCAATTCCGAATGAATTATACAAGAAATACAAGATCAGGAAGTATGGATACCACGGGACCAGTCACAAATATGTTTCCAGGGTTGCCAGCAATGTCATTGGCAAAGATACCAGGAATCTGAAGATGATTACCTGTCACCTGGGCAACGGAGCTTCCATAGCAGCCATTGAGTTTGGGAAGTCGATTGATACATCTATGGGGTTTACTCCTGTAGATGGGCTGATTATGGGAACCAGAACAGGAGATATTGATCCGGGTGTTCTTCTTTTTCTGGCTGATAAAGAAAATCTAAGCCTAAAAGGTGTAAGCAACCTGATCAATAAAAACAGCGGGATGCAGGGTATTTCCGGTATATCCAGTGACATGCGGGACCTGGAACTGGCGTATTACGAAGGAAATGAGCAGGCTGCACTGGCTCTGACCATGTATGCTTACAGGGTAAAAAAATTCATCGGCGCCTATGCTGCGATAATGAATGGTCTTGATGTTCTTGTGTTTACCGGTGGAGTTGGGGAAAATGATTTCAATATACGGAGAATGATCTGCCAAAACATGGATTACCTGGGACTGCTGTTCGACGAAGTAGCAAACCATGGTATTAAGGGACAGGACCGTGTTATATCAAAGTCAGGATCAAGAGTCATCACAGCCGTAATACGGACAGATGAAGAATTGCTTATTGCAACCGATACGCACAAGATTGTTGAGAAATGTGTTTAACATCATAGCTCTCCGGAAAGTCATTTTTATCAGTTTTCCGTTTATTTACATGTTCTATTAAAACGTATAGCATGCTTAAAAAACTTGATGACCTGAGGCAGTTTCTGCCCGTTGCGAAAAAGCCTCAAAAACTGGTATTGGTTCCTTCGGAAGATGCCCATTCACTGGGAGCAGTTGCTCGGGCAGCGGAAGAAGGGATCATTGAACCAACTTTGGTTGGCGACAGGGATAAGACACAGGGGCTTGCAGAGGTTATGAAAATCAGCCTGAAAGGATTTCAGTTCTTTGAGGAGACGGATCAGATAAAAGCGGTTTATAGAGCTGTAAAACTAATCCATGACGGTAAAGCAGAAGTTTTGATGAAGGGCAAGATAGGCACATCGGTGTTGCTGAAAGCCATTCTTGACAAGGAGTTTGGACTTCGCACAGGAAAGTTGTTGTCGCATTTTGCACTTTTTGAAGTGGAGACCTATCACAAGCTCATTGGCGTTACTGATGTGGCAATGAATATTGCTCCGACGCTCGATGAAAAGATAGGCATACTGAACAATGCCGTGGAAGTTTTTAACAGATTGGATATTATGGAACCGCGGGTTGCCGTACTGGGAGCCGTCGAACAGGTGAATATCAATATGAATGCTACACTCGACGCCGCACTTTTGTCAAAAATGAACCAGAGGGGGCAGATCAGAAACTGCCTGGTGGACGGCCCACTTGCCTTTGATAACGCGATCAGCCTTGAAAGTGCACGCCATAAAGAGATAAAAAGTGAAGTGGCCGGGGATACGGACCTGTTACTCATGCCCGACATCGAAGTCGGTAATGTGCTCTACAAATCAATGGTATTTTTCGCAAAGGCAAAAGTTGCTTCGATGATTGTTGGAGCTGCCGCTCCGATCGTCCTTACATCACGGTCCGACTCAGAACAGGCAAAGTTTGATTCCATATTGCTCGCGGCAGCTACCGCATCAAAAAATACTAAATTATAATGGAATTAAGTTATATTCTTGCCATTAATCCTGGTTCTACCTCAACTAAAATTGCTGTTTATAAAGGCAATAAACCAGTATTTCTGAAAACCATTCGTCATGAATGTGAAAAGCTTGCACAGTATAAAGAGATAGCTGATCAGTTTGAATTCAGGAAGAGTATTATCATGAAGGAGGTGGATGAGAACAGGATACCGGCGGAGGAGATCCGCATTGTTATTGGCCGGGGAGGATTGATCAGACCCATTGCTTCAGGCGTGTACGAAGTGAATGATGAGATGATCAGGGACCTGAACGAAGGTGTGATGGGAAAGCATGCGAGTAATCTAGGAGGACTTATTGCTGCTGATATTTGCAGGGGACTGTCTAATGCAAAGCCATATATTACCGATCCCGTGGTGGTGGATGAAATGCAGGATGTAGCCCGCATCACAGGTCATCCCGAGATAAAACGCGTCTCAATATTTCATGCCCTCAATCAAAAGGCAATTGCCAGAACATATGCACAGTCATGCGGAATGAACTATGAGGATCTCAACCTCATCGTTGCACACCTTGGCGGAGGAGTATCAGTAGGTGCCCACAAAAAAGGAGGTGTTATAGATGTAAACAATGCGCTGGACGGTGACGGACCGTTTGGTCCCGAAAGGTCCGGTACTTTGCCTGTCGGGGCAATTATAGACTATTGCTATAACAACAGCCTGGAGCATGAAGATGTGAAAAAAATGATCACAGGCCATGGCGGCCTGATGGCATACACAGGATCCAGAGACGCACATAAGCTGGAGATCAGTGCCAGAAGGGGCGATAAAAAGGCCAGATTGCTTCAGGAGGCAATGGGATACCAGATCAGCAAGGAGATCGGTGCCATGGCTGCAGTACTGGCAGGTGAGGTCCACGCCATCATACTTACCGGAGGCATCGCACATAACCCGGACCTTACCGGTTATGTAAAGAAGCATGTCGCCTTTATTGCTCCTGTATTCATCTATCCGGGAGAAGATGAAATGCATGCGCTGGCAATGAACGGGTTACTTCTGCTGAGAGGTTCCATCCAGGCCAAAGAATATAAAAAAGAAAACTTTGTCAAAGGGCTGGACCTGAACGACCTTTAATTCGAATAATAGCAGAGTCAATGTCCGTAATCAGACCTGCAGAAGCATGTCATGTCTCTGTCTGTCAGTAGAATATCGGACTATATGGACAGACACGTCTAAGGGGTGCCGTCAGACACAGGCAGCATCTTACCGTTAAAGCGCTTCCATCCTTCCAGTACGAACCACTTGAAAAATTGTCCCATCTCTTCGGCTGTTGTAGAGACAGCAATACCGGGAAATGCCTGTTCCAGCATCTCTGTCTGCACTGCACCAAATGCCAGGGCGTTCACTTTTATACCATACTCATTGAGCTCTTCGGCCAAGCATTCCGTTAATGTGGCAAGCGCTCCCTTGCTTGCGCTGTAGGCTGATAGTCCCGGGAATTTTTTACTGCCCTGTACTGCTCCCATGGAGGTTACATTGATCACAGCAGCCTCTGAGGAGGCCTTTAGCAGAGGCAAACAGAGCCTGATCAGCTGTTCCGGTACAAAATAGTTAGTCTCAAACACCCTTTTTGATTCTTCCGGACCAAGCGCCTCAAAAGGCTTGTTGATCAGTAGACCGGCATTATTGACCAGGATATCCAATGAATCAATATGGCTGAAAAGACGCTGCAAAAATTCTTCAGGCCGTGAAACAATCCTGGTGAGATCATAAACCAGCGGAATGGCAGTCTCTGTTCCCGAAGCCATATTACATTTATCACAAACCCTTTTGAGCGCCTTTTCGTCACGCGCCACCAGAATCAACTGGTGGTCCTCTTCTGCAAGTTGTAATGCCAACTCAGCACCTATGCCCCTGCTGGCTCCTGTGATCAATACATGCATACCAGTAAAAATTAAAATTCTCTTCAAATGTAAGGAGATTTTACCATGTAGCTATTCCATTTTTGATTAATATTGCAACATATTAGAAATGAAAAAAATTAAAGTAATACTCGTATTAATACTTGTAACAGTCTTATACAGTTTGACTTTACAAGCTCAAAATAATATGCGTTCAAATGGGATGGATGAATTTCAGGAGAACCGGAGAGGAATGGTCTACCTGGTGCCCGAAACCGGTTTATGGTTTGGTACCTATACAAACATTGAGGTGGCTCCACAATTGGGATATCATATTACCGACCGTTTGTCGGTGGGCGCAGGACCACATTACTCTTTCTACCAAAACAACAACCCTTACAGCCCGGTCAATTTCTCAACACATATCTGGGGCATCAAATCCTTTACCCGGTTGTCACTTATCAGGGAAGCTCCGGAGATATTACCGTTTTATCTGTTCGATGAGCTCTTTGCACATGTTGAATACGAACGTACGAGTTTGGAAAACCAATTTTTTAATGCCCCCTCCTATCCTGCTGAAGGCCGGTTCTGGACGGATTATTATTATATCGGCGCAGGAATCAGTCAGCGCATACGTGGGTATACATCCTATTCAATTTTACTTTTATGGAATCTGAACGACACCTTCAATTCTTTGCATAGAAATCCCAATTACCGCATTGGATTGTCAATCTATTTTTAGAAAAAAAACCGAACTTCTTTTTGCGTTTGTTGTTATAGGAATAAGTCACCCTGAATCTTTTATCTTTACGATAATATTTACTTTCTTTGATTGATTGAATTTTAAACAATTTATATGGAAATTACAAAAGAAAAAGTGGTATCAATTACCTACGAACTCAAAAAGGACAATGAAAACGGAGAGGTTGTTGAGAAAGTAACTACCGATAATCCACTTACTTTTATCTATGGCGTTGGCGGCATGCTTCCAAAATTTGAGGAGAATTTAGGCGGCATGAAACCTGGTGATGAGTTCCGGTTCGGACTGATTTCTGAAGATGCCTATGGCCCTGTAGTAGACAATGCAGTAGTGGATGTACCAATCGATGTTTTCAAAGTTGACGGTCAGATAGACAACAATATTCTACAAATCGGTAATATGGTTCCAATGATGGATAATTCAGGCAACAGGCTGAATGGTAAAATACTTGTTGTTAAGGATGAATCGGTAAAGATGGATTTTAATCATCCCATGGCCGGTGAAGACCTCTTTTTTACAGGAGCTGTGACAGAGGTTCGTGATGCCACTGAGGAGGAGTTATCACACGGCCACGTACACCAGGATGGTGGATGCAGCAATGGAAATTGCGGTGATAAGGGTGAACACGGTTGCAACTGCTAATATAAGTAAAAGGAGGGTTTAGCTCCAAAGGGAGCGGGTAGCTCGGTCAGATTTCGAAGCTGTACCCTACACTCTTGATCGTTTTTATCCTCTCCTGCCCTATTTTTTCCCTCAATTTTCGAATATAGACATCGATCGTTCGGTCGCATACGTATACATCCTTTCCCCATACGTGATTGTATATTTCATCCCGTGAGAAAACCCTGGAAGGTTTTGATGTTAACAGGGAAAGCAGCATGAACTCTTTTTTTGGAAGGTTTATCTCTTTACTCTTTAGAAGCACCCTATGCTTTTCGATATCTATCAGAAGATCACCAAAATTGCGCACAGCTTCTGTCCTGACAATTTCTCTGCCATTCTCAGGGTGAGGTCGTTTTAGCAGGGCCTTGATCCGGCTAACAAGTACCTTGGGACGGATTGGTTTGATCATGTAATCGTCTGCCCCTGCTTCAAAACCGGCAACCTGGGAATAGCTTTCTGCCCTGGCAGAAAGCATAGCGATAAGAATATGTCTAATTTCAGGCGTTCGTCTGATCTCTTCACATACCTCTATTCCATCCATCCCTGGCATCATCACATCCAGCAGAATCAGATCAGGATGCATTTTCTTCGCTATATCCAGGGCTTTTTTACCGTTACTTACAGTATCCACATGAAATCCCTCGCGTTTTAGATTATAAGATACGAATTCGAGAATATCCTGCTCATCATCAACGATCAGTATCTTTGTTTTCCGGCTATCCACTTTATAGAAGTGTGTATTATCTGTTTACAATTTATTTTTTTGGTCAGACAGCTTGTCCCGAAATACTTCGGGAGAGCTCGCTATAAGGCTCTGCCCTTAATAATTTTAACCAATATGAAATAATTAAGACTGTATATTTCAAGTATACTGTCATGGCCCGGTTCATGGTTACTAAACTAATCCATTGAGTTAAATTAATTGTTAACCTCGTATTATGTAAATGACAAATAAACGTCGTGACTACATATTCAGATAACATCCAGTTTACTTTAACTTAACATACGGTTAATAGAAGGAATCATAATAAAGCCTATTTTTATGGCACTAAAAACTATACACTCTGACAATGGAATCATATTATCTGTTAATTGTTATTGTACTCTTCATCCTTGCAATATCCGACCTTGTAGTAGGCGTAAGCAATGATGCTGTGAACTTTCTAAATTCTGCAATTGGTTCAAAAGCAGCCCCCTTTATTGTCATTTTATCGATCGCTGCAGCCGGTGTCCTCATTGGTGCAGTCTTCTCCAATGGAATGATGGAAGTTGCACGTAAAGGAATTTTTCATCCGGATCAGTTTACATTTGCTGACATCATGTTGGTTTTTCTGGCTGTTATGATGACAGATATTCTGCTACTCGATTTTTTCAATACGGTGGGACTGCCAACTTCAACCACCGTATCCATCGTCTTTGAATTATTGGGAGCCTCCGTTGCTGTCGCTTTATTCAAAATTGCAGGCTCGAACGGAGAGTTTGAAGGGATGTCAACCTTCATCAATACCGACAGTGCGATGCTTATCATAGCGGGTATATTTCTATCCGTCATCATTGCATTTACGGTGGGACTCATTATCATGGCTTTGGTGCGGTTTGCTTTCTCTTTTAATATCATGAAGACCTATAAATATTGGGGAGGTATCTGGGGGGGCTTCTCCATTACTGCCATTCTCTATTTCCTTTTAATTAAAGGGGCAAAAGATTCAACACTGGTAGATGCTGAAATGCTCTCTTTTCTGATGGATCATACCATGAGTATCCTTTTAATCAGCTTTTTTGGCTGGACCATTATCCTGCAAATACTGGTACTATATACACGTCTAAACATATTAAAATTCACCGTTCTAACCGGCACGTTTGCGCTTGCAATGGCATTTGCAGGAAACGATTTGGTAAACTTTATCGGGGTGCCACTGGCTGGGTATGAATCATTCAAGGCATTCATTGCTTCCGGTGCAGGGCCCGACACTTTGTTAATGTCGGCATTAACAGAAAAAATAAATACACCACTAATATTTCTAATTGCTGCCGGACTGATCATGGTAATTACGCTTAAATTATCGAAGAAAGCCAGATCGGTAACAGCTACATCGGTGAACCTGAGCCGGCAGGTAGAAGGAACTGAACGATTTGAATCATCCGGACTGGCAAGATTCCTTGTCAGAAGATCAATTGAATTGTCCACAGCGATCGGGAAAATTACGCCGAAAAAAGTGAAGGATTTTGCAATTTCCAGGTTCGATGCAGGTAAAAGTTCTGATGAGCATAAAAAGAACAAGATCGCTTTCGACATGATTCGGGCATCTGTAAATTTAGTGGTGGCTAGTATTCTGATTGCGATAGGCACATCTTTGAAGCTTCCGCTATCTACTACCTATGTTACTTTTATGGTGGCCATGGGGACATCACTGGCTGATGGTGCCTGGGGAAGAGAAAGCGCTGTTTACAGAATATCAGGCGTTCTTACCGTTATCGGCGGATGGTTTTTTACTGCATTTACTGCATTCTGTGTAGCGTTTATCATTGCGACGCTGATCTACTTCGGAAAGCTACCGGTAATTATTGGATTGATCGCATTTTCTATATTCATTCTGATCCGAACCCATGCATTCCATAAAAAAAGGTCGAAAGATGCTGAGATAAAGGACAACGGAAAGTTCACAGAGACCCGGGAGATTATGCTCCATTGTGAAAATGAGGTTAAGAGTGCAATTATTGAAACATCAAAGTTGTTGTTTCTTACATTCGATAGTTTTGCAAAAGAGAACCACAAAGAGCTGAAGTCCATAAAAAAGCAGGCAAAGAAGCTGAACAAAAATGTGAAGTCCATCAAGCTTACCATTGCAGACACACTGAAGTCTGTTACAGACACTGAACTGGAGATTGGACAACATTACGTACAGGTTGTGGATCACCTCAAGGAGGTTTCAAATGCGCTCTATCATATTATTTTGCCTGCATTTGAACATATTGACAACAACCATGCCCTGGATGATGAACAGACAAAAGAGCTGAAGCAATTCAATGAGTCTGTCAATGAGTTCTTTAATTACAGCATCTCCATCATGCAAAGCAAAAACAGAGAGCATCTGGAGGAGTACAGTGCAAAGAGAGATGTATTGATTGATTCAATCAACGCTATCATAAAAAACAGGATAAAAATTCTGAAGAAGAGACAGAAAGGAACAAAGGTGAGCATGGTATACATTGAGATGCTAACTGAAACCAAGAACCTGCTTCTGCATACTGTTCAGCTTGTAAAAGCAGATGCAAATATGATTGAAACATTGGATAAATTAAGCAAACCAAGGATACAAGAAGATTTGACAAAGGAACCGTAAAAGACGGTTAAGCCGGCTTTACGTATTTATAGCCAATGCCTTTTACTGTTTTGATATAATCGTCACCGATCTTTTCTCTTAATTTTCGAATATGTACATCGATGGTCCTGTCTCCCACCACGATGTTATCTCCCCATATCGAATCAAATATCTCTTCCCGGGAGAAGACCTTATCCGGTTTTGAAATAAGCAGGGAGAGCAGTTCAAACTCCTTGCGTGGAAAAAATATTTCCCTGCCCTTTAAAATAACAAGGTACCGGTCCTTGTCGATGATCAGATCTCCGGAAATAACCTGATTGAGTTCCTCCTTTTGAATATTATCGTTATTATTGGTAGTCCGCTTTAAAAGCGACTTTATCTTGCTAATCAGCAACTTTGGTTTAATCGGTTTGGTAATATAATCATCTCCTCCTGCTTCAAATCCGGCTATTTGAGAATAATCCTCTCCCCTTGCGGTAAGAAATGCGATCATCGTATTTTCCAATCCGGGTAGCTTGCGTATCTCTTCGCAGGTCTCTATACCATCCATTTCAGGCATCATTACATCCAGTAATACCAGATGAGGATGATTTTCAACGGCAATCTTCAATGCATCCGAACCATTGTTCGCCGTATAGATGTCAAAACCTTCATTCGTCAAATTATAACTGAGAAATTCCAGGATATCCTGCTCATCATCCACAAGCAGTATTTTATATTCATTCCAGTTCATGGCTTGGTAAATTGAATGTAAAGTTAAGAAAATCTATATTGAAAGAAAACAATTTGTTTTTCGCAAAAAAAAAGGAATGTTTTTTCGCATTTATCATGCTATTTTAGAATTCAAGCTGTTAAATAATTGTTAACAGTTTGTTCATGCTTTTTAAATCAAATACCCTATTTTTACGATCATTTTATCGACATCATCCAATTTCATTATAACCGGTATGAATCAAGTAAAATTCTGCATTGTAATGATAATTATTGGCTGGACATGTCCACTTCTTTCACAGAATAACAGACAGGAGAATAATTATCAAGGAATAGTGACCAGCAAAATTTACAGCAACTTTAATTACCAACTAAACTCCCCTGAACCATCTACATCGTTTGCCCTGACACGTGCTTATTTTGGTTATGAAAGACAGTTCAGTGAGCATTTCTCAGCAAATGTAAAACTTGATGTCGGTAGTCCGGAGGATTTGTCAGAGTTCAGCCGCATCAACCGGTATGCATACTTTAAAAATGCAGCCATTCGTTACAACAATGGTCCAGTAACGCTATGGGGCGGTTTATTTGACATGACACAGTTCAAGACTCAGCAAGATTTCTGGGGATACAGGTACCTTTATGAATCATTTTTGGATGAGTATCGTTTTGGTCCCAGCGCTGATCTGGGTGTTGGTATGCGGTACAGCTTCAACAAGATCGAAACCGACTTTACTTTCACTAACGGCGAGGGGTATTCCAGTCCCCAGCGCGACGACAACTACAAGGCTGGATGGGGGTTCACCTACAAGGCAGCGGAATCTTTGATTCTCAGGGGATATTACTCCCTTTTCCTGGTCGAAACCCCACAGATGACCTTCACGGGATTCGCTGGTTACAGCAGCGGCAACTTCAGGTTGGGCGTGGAGTACAACCACCAGCTAAATTACAGGTTCTACGAAGATCGCAACCGTTACGGGTATTCCACATACAGTACATACACGTTCTCGGAAAAATGGGAGATCTTTTTGCGATATGATCAACTATACTCCAACCTGGTAGGTGAATCCCAGATCCCATGGAACCTGCCGGAAGATGGCAGCGCCCTGATCGGTGGCGTACAGTTTACACCTGTAAAAAACATCCACCTGACATTGGATTATCAGGATTGGGTGGAGTATGCGGGCAATGGGCAGACCGATCAAATATTATATATTCACCTGGAAGTAAATTTTTAAACCAGACAATGAACAACAGGACAAAACACAATATTGTCTTTTTTTAACACATTATACATTATTACCATAATTATTAGTCAGGTTTATGCATAAAAATGTGGTATATACATTGCTTCTTCTCATCCTGTTTTCGGGTTGCAGGAAAAGTAATTACACGATCGAACAGACAGAAATTGTCACTGATCTGGGGGGTGGTACCGGAACAACGACATGGTCAAACGACAAGGAATACCTGATTAGCGGTTTCGTATTTGTAAATGATGGTCAGGTCCTTACCATTGAACCCGGCACCATTATCCGGGCAAAGGCCGGACATGGATCCCTGGCCAGTGCACTTATCATTGCCCGTGGTGGTAAGATTGTTGCAGAAGGAACCAACATTGAACCGATCATTTTTACCGCTGAAGGCGATGATCTTAAAGGAAGTGTTCCATTGGAAGCCAGAGGTTTATGGGGAGGTCTGATTATCCTGGGGAATGCACCAATCAATACAAAAGAGGGCGAAGATATGATCGAAGGATTACCGGTTAGTGAGCCACGGTCCCTTTATGGTGGGATAGATGATGATGATAATTCGGGAATCCTCCGCTATATCTCCATCAGGCACGGGGGTACCAATATTGGTGAAGGAAATGAGATCAACGGGCTTACATTGGGTGGTGTCGGAAGACAAACCATTGTTGAATATATTGAGGTTATCTCGAACGAAGACGACGGTATTGAGATATTCGGAGGAACCGTAAACTGTAAAAATCTGGTGGTCTCCTTTTGTGGTGATGATGCCTTCGATATCGACCAGGGATACCGTGGAAAGTGCCAGTTCCTTCTGGGAATCAATATCGAATCGTCAGACAAAGCACTCGAGTGTTCGGGTGGATTGCAGCCCATGCAACTCCTTCCAGGTGCCTTTCCCTCTATTTACAATGCAACATTCGTGGGAGATCGTAGAAACAGCTCGCTGGCCCTGCTCGATTACAACAGTTATGGCGCTGCGCACCTGATAAACTCGATACTGATTCATACCGGCAAGGGAATAGCAGTGTCTAATTCCGGCACAGGTAGCTCTTATTCCATTTTCAGAAACGGTTGCCTGACGATTCAGAACAATGAATACTATGATTCTGGAGACACGCTGCTAAACATTTACTGTTACAATGAAGCTGGTGATCCATTTCCGCAGGAAAACTCCATATTACGAGATTCTATTCATCAGTGGAACAATGTGTATACAAACTCGCTCGGGATTTCTGAAAACAGCTTGAATCTTCTTCCTAATAATACCGTTTTTGAACATTTGGCACCTTATGAAAACAGCTGGTATGAAGAGGTATCCTATAAAGGAGCGTTCGGCTCGGAAAACTGGATCGAAGGATGGACGCTGTTGCATGAACAGGGGTTAGGCCTGATTTCCACTAATTGATTCCATGAACAGACGTTAACTGATATGCGCCGGTCTGACCAGATCGAATATGGTTTTAACCGGTGTAAATGTTTCTGCAGGGACCTCAACAAAAACAGTGATCCAACCAGCCATCGACCCATTCCACAGGCCCGGAAGTTCAAGGGCCCTCAGCGCTTTTCCCCTGACCGATTTTTCGGAAATGAAACCAGTATTGCTGTCAACAAAACTGGTTAGGTCGTATGATTCTCCTCCAGCACTTCTCAGGCTGCAAGCCATATCCACGGGATTAAAATGGCTGGATCGTCTAAATATTTCGCTTTGCTGCTGATCAGAAAAATCAACCTGTGAAGATTCAACAATCTGGGGTGATACTTCACTCTCACTGTCCCTTACAAAGAAAGGTCCGCCTCCGGGCTCTCCTTCATTCTTGACCATCCCGCAGACCCTGACCGGTTTGTTTATTGATGAAATAAGCCAGGATACCTGCTCTTTGGGGCTCCACTCCTCAAAATTATCCGGCAATTGCCGGCCAGCTGTTTCCACAAGCCAATCTGCTGCTGACTCAACGGCTCCTGCCTCCGCTCCCGCGTTCAGCCGGGATAACAGCTCTTCGGCTTCATTCCTGATTCTCATAAGTAATCCCCCAAGCATCTTCTTGTGGCGCACCCTTATTTCACTGTTTCTGTCTGGAGAGATATTATCAATATTGTTGACAAATACCACATCATGCTCCAGGTCGTTCAGGTTTTGCAGCAATGCCCCGTGTCCACCCGGTCTGAAGACCAGCTTTCCTGTTTCATCCCTGAGTGGCCTGTTCTGCTTGTCCACCGCTATGGTATCTGTCTCTGCTTTTTGAAATGAGTAAGTAATATTGAACACTGTCCCATAGTGCTTTTCCAACAATGGAACCAGCAACTTTTCTAGCTGTTTAAAGCCGTTAAGATGCTCCTCTGAGACCGTGAAATGCAGCATTACCTCTTCGCCGGGTTCACCCATGCGGGCTGCTTCATGCAGGTGTTCCTCAAACGCCGTCCTGCTCTGTTCCCCATACCTGTGGAACTTTAACAACCCCTTGGGCAACAACCCGTAATTCAGTCCTTCCTCCAGGAGTAAGCTGTCAAGTACTTCAAGGGGTGATTCGTACCCCTGGAGTGACAGATCAGGGTAAAAGGGATAATCGGAAAGGGAATCGAAAAAGGTTCGGGCTTCATCATCGTGCCTGATAATTTGTTCCTGCTCTGCTGCGCTCTTACCTTTAAGAGCGTCACTGAGTTCAAATAGTGATTTGAACATCCTTGTTGCTGCCCCTGAGGCTGGTACGAAGCGACAGATTTTCTGCGACTTTCTCTGCCGGTCAAAACAGGCAATCCACTCAGCCTTCTCCTCTTCATTAAATAATGTGATACCTCTTTTCAGGGTAGCCGGCTCTACCAGCTCCGCAAAAGGAAATCCTTTTTTAAACCGCTCTATCTGCTGATGAACAACAACGGGATCTGAACCCCGGTCAACAATCTGACTAAGGTCATCTTTTGAAAACAAACTGCCTGATGAAAACATAAAATCGAAATTTTTCCGAAAGATAGCGGAAAATCATCTGGGCCTCAATAATTCGAAGATAAAATCTTGTAAAGAGAAAGGCAGGATGTGTCAGCTACGACTTAACCAATTGTTTGTCGGCTGCCGCTCTGCCCGAATTCAATGCCTTGATATTCAACTGAACAATCTCCTCCCCTTTTGTGCCAAAAATAGTTTTAATACTGCTTTCCAGCGATTCAAATCCTACCCCCAGCCAGGAGGATGCTGCCCCGAGCATTACAATATTGGATACTTTCACCGTTCCGACCTCTGCAGCGATGGTATCGGCATCGATCAGCAGACTGTTTTCAATTTTCCTGATCTCTTTAAAGAGCTGTTGGGTATCCGGATAGTCACCGATATTGACAAAGGGCTTTGAATTGGTAACAAGCCAGCCATTTTCAGACAGCCAGGGCAGGTATCTCAATGATTCCATAGGCTCCACGGAGAGAATCATATCGCAACTGCCCATTGGGATGAGGTCGGAATGCAATGGTTGATCGGAGATGCGCAGGTGTGATTGCACAGCACCTCCGCGCTGACTCATTCCGTGCACCTCCGCCTGCTTAACGTAGAGATCATTGTCGATTGCTGCCATTCCAATCACCGCAGCAATGGAGAGGATTCCCTGTCCTCCGACACCCGATAAAATAATATCTGTTTTCATAATTTGCTGACTATTAATCTAATCTGTATATACGATGTTTAAAGATTTCCCGGACATAAATCCTTCCCCAATGCGTGCAACATAATCTTCGCCGGGATCTGTTAATCTATTTTCCTTCCGTTTTTTTTCTTCTGATCGCGGTTTGAATACACTCCCGCGAAGCTATAATCACAGACACGCCCTCGTAATTCAGCTCCTTAGAAATAATCTCTGTATTATTTATATGATTCTTTTTCAGAGGATTGATCTCTACAACATGTTCTTCCTCCACTCCGAGACCCTTGCATATCTGAACCAGCCGGTTTGTCGCATGCGATTTCTGTCCACCGGTCATCCCTGTGGTCGAGTTATCCGAAATAATCACTGTTACAGGCATCCCTTCAACCACCGCATCCAACAACCCGGTCATCCCCGAGTGGGTAAATGTCGAATCGCCGATCACTGCCACAGCGGGCCTCAGTCCCGCATCAGCAGCTCCCTTGGCCATGGTCACGGATGCTCCCATATCGACACAGGAATTTATAGCATTGTATGGTGGTAGTGCACCGAGCGTATAGCACCCGATATCGGAAAACACCCTGCCCGGACCGAATGAAAGAAGCGCCTCATTCAGTGCATTGTACATATCAATATGGCTGCATCCTTTGCAAAGCGCGGGTGGTCTGTTGGCCACGACTTCAGGAACTTCAAGTCGTCTGTTCGTTTCGAGTCCCAAGGCAGAAGCAACAACCTGCGGATCCAACTCCCCATCACGCGGAACCGCACCATTCAACCGGCCACAGATCTTATACTTCGATGACAGCACACCAGTTAGCAACTCTTCCAGCATCGGATAGCCCTCCTCCAGTATCAGCAACTCGTCGGTACGGTCGGCAAGTGCCCTCAGCATTCCCCTGGGCACCGGGTAATGCGATACTTTCAGCACCGGATGATCCAGGCTGTACCGCATGGCGATCTCCCGGTAATAGTTGTATGCAATGCCACAAGTGACGATCCCCCTGGAACCGTCACTCCCCTCTTCCATTTTATTATATCCCAACTCAGCAGCATCCCGCTCAAGCAATTGCTGCATCTCCAGCAATCCCTTGTATCGACGGCGTGCAAATGCAGGCAAAAGAATAAATTGTGAACGATCTTCCGGGAGCTTCAGTACATTTTCAGGATGAGCCTCGCTGGGGGCTATACCCGAACGTGAGTGCGCCAGACGTGTGGTAATCCGCATCATTACCGGAAGTCCGTATTTTTCAGACAAATCGAAAGCCTTTCTGGTCATGTCATAACACTCCTGCTGGTTCGCCGGTTCCAGAACAGGAACCATCGAAAACTTCCCGTAAAAGCGGGAGTCCTGCTCATTCTGAGACGAATGCATCGAAGGATCATCTGCCACCAGCAGCACCAGTCCGCCATTGATCCCCGTAATCGCCGAGTTGATAAACGCATCAGCCGCCACGTTTAATCCCACATGCTTCATACATACCAGCGCCCTTTTACCAGCATACGACATACCCAGTGCCGCCTCCATCGCCGTCTTCTCATTGGCCGACCAATCTGAGTGGATGGCCCGCTCCTTCGCCATTTTCGAACGCTGAATATACTCGGTGATCTCGGTCGATGGTGTTCCAGGGTAGGCATACACCCCAGAAATACCAGCATCCAGGCCCCCCTGCGCAATTGCTTCATCTCCTAACAAAACTAATCTGTTCATTTTTTCTGATCTTTGTTCTTTGCTCAAAATTAGCCAAAAATCGCCCCCCAGGAACATATTGTTCAGCATCTGCCATGACAGTTTAATAACACTCCTTGCCTACACGCTGATCGATTTTCTGTAACGGGGGATCGCCATATTGCACAGCAGTAGCATCTTTTCGGGAAATTGCAGACTTTCAAGAAGGAAACTAGAGAAAGCGAAGTAAAATTATAATCAACGCCCTAAGAAAATTTTCTTGAGGTGGGGAAGGTCATTACCGAAGTCGATTTTGGTTACAGGTCAGGTATAAAGTGTAATTACAATTTTACGCGGACCACCGTGGTTCCTGAACTCGCAGAGGTAGATCCCCTGCCACGTACCGAGGTTGAGTTTGCCATTGGTAACAGGTATCGTAACAGAATTACCTACAATCGACGCCTTGAGGTGAGCCGGCATGTCATCGGCCCCCTCCATGGTGTGGGTATAGACCGGATGGTTCTCTGGTACCAGGATATTGAGAAAACCTTCAAAATCGTCGCGAACAGTGGGATCCGCATTTTCGTTGAGCGTTATACCGGCAGAAGTATGTTTTATAAAAACATGCAAAATACCGTTGCCTTCCAGTGCGGGAAGGTGATCCAAAATCTCACGGGTAATCAGCCTGTGGCCCCTTCTTCCTGCTGGCATGGTAATCTCTTGTTGAAAAATCATATCCTCGTTTATTAATAGTGTTAATAAACCACAAATTTAGACTAACGGATGGAGACATAACAAGGATTCCTGTTTTTTTTGACTATTTTTGGGGTGTTATTCCACAAAAATATGGTGCATCTGCGGGAAGTTGCGATAGTATTTCTTTTAACGGTAATCACCTCCGTTTCTCTTAGTGGACAGTTCCTTGCGACTGAAGAAAGGCGTGAAGATCTGATTCAGTTTTCGGGAATCATCAGGAACCTGGAGCATCGTCCGGTGGGACATGTTAACATCGTGATCCTGAATCGAAGTCGGGGAACAACGGCCGACGGACGTGGCCTCTTCTCCTTCGTGGTTCAGCCGAAAGATACGGTGCTCTTCAGCCACATGGGGTACAAACCTACGATCCACATTATCCCCGACTCACTGGACAACCACCAGTATCCCTCCGATATTTTTATGGTGAGTGACACCTTCCACCTTGCTGAGGTGAAGATCTATCCATGGAAAACCTACCAGGAGTTCAAGGAAGATTTTATTGCCATGCAGATGCCCACCGATGATGAGCAACGGGCCATGAAAAATATTGCACTGATCAAGACACAAATTAAAGTAAATGATGTACATGCCACACCCAACATGAATTTCAGAGAGGTTATGCAACAACAATACAACCAGCTTTATTCCCAGGGCCAGTATCCCTACTATACCGTATTCGACCCCATGCGCTGGGCAGAATTTTTCAATGCACTGAAGCGGGGTGATTTCAAAAAAGATGATTAATTCAGAAAAACCAATTCTGACACAATTTATTCCGCCATTGTACAGTTATTTCAATGTTCAGCCTCTTTCATGAAGTTCAAACTAACCATCATACTATCCCTTTTCATTTCATCGGTGCCTCTGCTTGCCCAGGATGGTGCAATGGTCTATGGTACGGTAAGAGATAGTTCCGGACTACCCGTGGATCTGGCAAATGTAGCCTTGCTCAACTCCAGGAAGGGGACAATGACAGGATCGGATGGCTCCTTTTCCATTGCTATTCCTTCGGACCGTGAAGTAGAAATTATTTTCTCCAGCATCGGATTCGAAACACGCAGACGAACAGTGATGCTGAAGAAAGGTGAACGAAGAGAACTCAACATCATCCTCCGCAAGGATATTACCAGTATTGGGGAGATATCAATCAGTGCCCGACAGGAAAGGGCAAGCACTTTTCAGCGGATCAGCGTCTCGGACCTCGAATATATGCCTAGTACTACGGGTAAGGTTGAAGCGATCATTAAATCGCAGGCCGGTGTAAGTTCAAATAACGAGCTTAGCTCGCAGTATTCAGTGAGGGGCGGGAACTATGATGAAAACCTGGTCTACGTGAACGACATTGAGATATACAGACCCTTTCTTGTGCGTTCCGGGGAGCAGGAAGGATTGAGCTTCATCAACTCCGACATGGTCTCTTCCATCCGGTTTTCAGCAGGTGGTTTTGATGCAAGATACGGCGACAAGATGTCTAGCGCACTGGATATTACATACAAGAAACCAACCAAATTCAGCGGATCTGCTGACCTGAGCCTGCTGGGAGCATCTCTTCAGCTTGAAGGAGTATCGAAAAATAAAAGACTCTCTTATCTTGCGGGATACAGGTATAAGACAACCAGCTACCTGCTCAACACACTGGAAACAACAGGCAATTACAACCCGCAATTTTCCGATTTTCAGGCATTGGTATCCTACCGGTTTTCCCGCAAGACAGAACTCTCTTTCCTTGGAAATTATTCATCCAATGCATACCAATTCATTCCTGATGAACAGGACACGGAATTTGGAACAAAGGATCTACCGTTTAACCTGAAAATCTATTATGACGGCCTGGAAGTAGATCAGTTTAATACATACCTGGGTGCCCTTTCATTGAACATTCAACCGCTCAATAACCTGAGTCTTAAATTTATAGCCACTGCTTTTCAAACGAATGAGCGAGAAACATTTGATATTCGCGGACAATACCTGATTAATGAACTGGACAATACCCCCGGATCAGAAACCTATGGCGATAGTATACTTAATATAGGCATAGGGACCTTACACAACCATGCAAGGAATTATCTGGACGCGTATGTGCTTTCAGGATCACATATCGGAACGCTTAAATCAGACGGACATTTGCTTAAATGGGGTATTAAGTACCAGTACCAGGATTTCTACGACAGGATTAATGAATGGGAACTGGTGGACTCATCCGACTACGTTTTACCCTACAATGGGATAGAAATTGTGTTATCGGACTATTCCCGTACTGAAAACCAAATCTCGTATGACCTGCTCAACAGCTTTATTCAGGATACGTGGGAGACAAATTCAGTCAGTGCCGATTATTTCCTAACTGTGGGTATGCGTGCATCCCTCTGGAACTTTAACAAGCGTCTGATGATGAGCCCGAGAATGACCTTTAGCATTCAGCCCAACTGGGAAAGAGATATGATATTCCATCTGTCTGGAGGATCATATTTCCAGCCCCCTTTTTACAAGGAGATGAGAATGCCCAATGACCAGATAAACTATGATATCAAACCACAACGCTCTGTTCACCTGCTTCTTGGTGGTGATTATATCTTCACTGCGTGGGAGCGACCCTTCAAGCTAACAACAGAAATATATTACAAATGGTTGGATGACCTGATCCCGTATAAAATTGAGAATGTAAGGATCAGGTATGCCGGTGAGAATATCGCTTCAGGTTATGCCACAGGTATTGATCTGAAACTTAACGGGGAGTTCGTTCAGGGCGCTGAATCCTGGTTTACCGCTTCCCTGATGCAGACCAAGGAGGATATTGAAGGTGATTGGATATCAACGATTGTTGATGGGGAGGAAGTGTTGGAGGAGGCAGGGTACTATTCGAGACCCACCGATCAGTTGTTCTCTGCAGGTGTATATTTCCAGGACTACCTACCCAACAGTCCGGAATATAAGGTACAGCTTAGTGCCTTCTTCGGAACACGCCTTCCCCTGAGTCACCCCAATGAGGAACAGTATTACACTACCTTCAAAATGAAGCCATACAGAAGGGTTGACCTTGGATTCTCAAAGGTCCTCGTAGATGAGAATATGCAGACAGAAAACCGCAGCCGGTTCAATTACTTTTCATCCATATGGATCAGTGCTGAGATATTCAACCTACTGGGAATTAAAAATACTGCCTCTTATAGCTGGATCAGAACCCTCTCCAACCAACAAGGCATACCAGCACAATTTGCTGCACCTAACTATTTGACGGGAAGACGATTTAATGTGAAAATTACAGCAAGATTCTGAGAGCTGCTCATAAAGCAGGTGTTTTTCGAAGCTATTTTCTAAATAAAAACTTTTCGCTCTCCATGTAATAAAAAATTTTGATTCTGTTAACTTTACAGTCGGATTGAGAAATCATAATTCAGATTCTTCATAATGATATGATACTATTTTTTAACGTAAATTTTAAAAGCAAGCGGAGATGAACACACAAGATTACATCCAAAGAGAAGAGAAATATGGTGCCCACAATTATCACCCGCTGCCAGTGGTGCTTGACAGGGGTGAAGGGGTACATGTATGGGATGTGGAAGGAAAGCGTTACTATGACTTTCTTTCGGCCTATTCCGCAGTGAACCAGGGACACTGCAATCCCAAAATTATACGGGCCATGACAGAGCAGGCCGGAAAGTTGACGCTCACCTCCAGGGCATTTTTTAACAGTGTATTGGGTGAATTTGAGGAGTATGTAACAAAATATTTCGGGTACGACAAGGTACTGCCTATGAATTCCGGTGCTGAAGGTGATGAAACAGCGATCAAGCTTTGCCGTAAATGGGCCTATGAAAAGAAGGGCATCCCCGAAAATGAAGCAAAGATCATTGTCTGTGAAGGTAATTTCCACGGACGTACCGTAACCATTATCTCCATGTCGACCGATCCCGATTCATACAAGGGTTTTGGACCCTACACTCCTGGATTCGAGGTAGTTCCGTACAATGATGTTCCGGCTCTTGAAAAGGCCCTGGAAGATCCAAATGTAGCCGGTTTCCTCGTCGAGCCCATCCAGGGGGAAGCAGGTGTTTATGTACCGGATGACGGATATCTCAGTAAAGCATCCAAACTCTGTAAAGATAAAAATGTACTTTTCATTGCCGATGAGGTACAGACAGGACTGGCACGTACCGGAAAGCTGCTGGCCTGCGACCATGAAAATGTCCGGCCTGATATTCTGATCCTCGGAAAAGCCCTTTCTGGTGGTGTATACCCTGTTTCTGCAGTGTTGGCGGACGATGATATTATGCTTGTAATTAAGCCGGGAGAGCATGGATCGACCTATGGCGGTAATCCTGTTGCTGCAAAAGTGGCCATTGCTGCTCTTGAAGTGATAAAGGAAGAGGGACTTGCTGATCATGCTGAAAGGCTGGGTAAGGTCTTCCGTGATGAACTGAAAAGAATCAATCATCCGATGGTTAGCCTCGTTCGAGGAAAAGGATTGCTCAATGCCATTGTTATTGAACCCAAGGGCGGTAAAAAAGCATGGGATGTTTGCGTTGCACTGAAGGAAAATGGACTGCTGGCCAAACCCACGCATGAGCATATCATTCGCTTTGCACCACCACTGGTGATCACAGAGGAGCAATTGATGGAATGTGTCGAAATCATTAGAAAAACACTCAACGAATTTTAGATCCTGAAACTGGACAACAATCCTCTGCTTGTTGTTTAGACAAAAAGTATAACCAACGAAAAAGCATCCCATACCCGATAAGTTCAGCAGGTACGGACCATTTGATAGGAACGGAAATCTCAATAACTGGTGGACAAAGGAGGATGCAGATAATTTTCGCAGTAACGCAGTTATCGGACATTATGGACAGACTATTTAGTGTGTCGTTGTTCCAGGATTTTCACCACATCAGCCAGGTCAAAACCTTTTTCAGTAAGCAATACAAGCAGGTGATAGGTTAGGTCTGCTGCTTCATTCAGGAACAGCGCATCGTTTTTATCTTTTGACTCTATCACAAGTTCTACTGCCTCTTCACCTACTTTTTGGGCAATTTTATTGATACCGGCATTAAAAAGCTTCGTGGTGTAACTGTCCGCAGGGAGGTCCCGCTTGCGTTGTGCAATCAGGTCCTGCAATTGTCTCAGAAAGGACAAACCGGATTCGTTAACCTCCGAGAAGCAAGTGTCGGCCCCGGTATGACAAACCGGTCCCACAGGATGTGCTTTTATCAGCAAGGTATCATTGTCACAGTCTTCCAATATCTCCTTAATATTTAAGAAGTTACCACTCTCTTCCCCTTTTGTCCAAAGTCTGTTTTTTGTCCGGCTAAAGAAAGTAACGCGCCCCTCCTGCTTTGTCTTTTCATATGCATCACTGTTCATAAATCCAAGCATCAGTACCTTTAATGTTACCGCATCCTGAATTATCGCAGGGACCAGTCCATCCATCTTATCAAAATTTATCTTGCTCATCGTACTTTAATATTGTGTGACCTTAAATACTTTTTCAACACCGGGATCGGGATTTCATTGTAGTGAAAAATACTTGCCGCAAGGGCCGCATCGGCCTTGCCAACACTGAAGACATCTACAAAATGTGACTCTCTGCCTGCTCCTCCTGACGCGATCACCGGAATTAACAGTTTATCCGACAGTTCCCTGAGTGCTTCACATGCAAATCCATTTTTGGTTCCGTCGTGATTCATGGAGGTGAACAGTATCTCCCCTGCTCCGCGATCCTCCACCTCCCTGGCCCAACGAAAGAGTTCCCTGTCAACTGGAATTCTCCCCCCGTTGATATAGACATTCCACTGCCCTCTTTCAAGTTTTGCATCGATCGCCACGATTACAAACTGGCTGCCAAAAGCGGAAGATATCTGATTAATCAGCTTCGGATTTTTGATGGCAGCACTATTAATGGACACTTTATCCGCTCCTGCTGAAAGCAGAATATCGGCATCATTCAACTCATTGATCCCCCCTCCTACAGTAAACGGTATATTGAGGTTTTCCGCGATCCTTCGTACCAAATCTGAAAAGAGCTTTCTGTTTTCGTGTGAAGCAGTGATATCGAGGTAAACAAGCTCATCCGCACCATCCCGGGCATATTTGGCTCCAAGCTCAACGGGATCGCCAACATCTTTTATATCAACGAAATTGATCCCCTTCACAGTCCTGCCTTCACGGACATCCAGACATGGAATAATTCTTTTTGCAAGCATATGTTTATCGTATAAATTGTTCCAGTTCAATGAGTGAAATCTTCCCTTCATAAATGGCCTTACCGATAATCACCGCAGGAATCTTTAGCTCATCCAGTGATGCTATATCATCCATGGAGGAGACACCTCCACTGGCAACAAGGTAAAGGTCAGGATATTGATCCAGTATCTTTTTGTAAATTTTCTCAGATGTTCCCTGCAACACACCATCTTTACTAATATCTGTACAGATGGTCATTAGGACACCCTTTTTCACCCAGCTTCCGATGAAGGGAATCAGCTCTTCGGTTGTAGCCTCAGCCCACCCCGAAACAGCGATCTTCCCGTCTTTGAAATCACTTCCCAGGATGATTCGTTCCGAACCATAGGTATTGATCCATCTCTCAAACAATTCGGGCTCCTTAACAGCGATACTGCCTCCAGTAGCCATCTGCGCACCGGATTCAAATACGATTCGAAGATCATCGTCACTTTTGATTCCTCCACCGGCGTCAATGGTCAGTGAGGTACTTGTTGCGATTTTCTCCAGGACCTTGTAGTTGATCACTTTGCCCTCCCGGGCACCATCGAGGTCCACCAGGTGAAGCCTTTTAATTCCATGATCCTCAAATCGCATGGCCATATCCATGGGATCACCATACTCGGTTTTTTGGGTGTAATCGCCTTTGGTGAGCCTTACACATTTTCCATTTATGATGTCAATGGCCGGTATAATGTCGATCATAGGGCAATAAAATTTTTAAGAATTTTTTGTCCCGTAAGTCCGCTCTTTTCCGGGTGGAACTGTGTTGCATAAAAGTTGTCACGCTGCATAGAAGCGCTGAAGCTTCTGATATAGCTGCATTCGGCTGCAGTGTCTTTACCGAGAGGGACATAATAGGAATGAACGAAATATACATATTCCCCTTCGTCAACTCCCCTAAAGAGGTCGCCCTTTGGCTTCAACAGCTGATTCCATCCCATATGCGGTACCTTCTCTTCGGAAGGAAACTTCAGCACCATCTCGTCAAAGATACCGACACATTCCGTATTTCCCTCTTCGGACCATTTGCACATCAGTTGCTGACCCAGGCAGATTCCCAGTACAGGTTGTTTCAGCTCTTTAAGAAGAAGGTCAAGTCCATGCTCTGCAAGGTACTTCATGGTATTTGCAGCCTCTCCCACACCGGGAAAGATCACCTTATCGGCCGATCTGATTTTAGCAGGGTCGTCCGTGATCTCTGCATTTATCCCCATGCGTTGGAGGGCAAAATCGACCGACCGGATATTACCTGCGTTGTATTTAATAATAGTAATATTCATAGGACTATATTTCTGTTTCAGAGTGCTCCCTTTGTGCTTGGAAGGCTGTCATTATAAGGATCCAATGCTACTGCCCCGCGCAATGCTCTACTGAATGCTTTAAAAATAGCTTCGATTTTATGGTGCTCGTTTTCTCCTTCTGCCTTTATATTAAGATTGCTTTGGGATGTATCTGAGAATGATTTAAAGAAGTGAGCGAACAACTCGGTTGGAACATCTCCTATCTTCTCTCTATTAAAGGTGGCATCCCAAACCAACCATGGCCTTCCCCCGAAATCTACTGCTACTGCTGCCAGGGATTCGTCCATTGGCAGGGTGAATCCATATCTGCTTATCCCCTTTTTGTTCCCCAACGCCTGCAGAAATGCTTCTCCAAGTGCAAGTCCGGTATCCTCCACTGTGTGGTGCTCATCGACATGCAGATCGCCTTCAACCCTAATCTTCAAATCAAAATTACCATGTTTGGCGATCTGGTCGAGCATATGATCAAAAAACCCCAGGCCTGTTGAAATATCAGAAGTACCAGTTCCGTCAAGGGAAAGCTGAAGGTCAATATTCGTCTCTTTTGTGGCACGCATCACCCTGCCGGTTCTCATGGATGAACGGATAAAGTTGCTGATATCATCCCAATTATCGGTAGTCAGGGCGCAATATTGTTCCATTCCGGTATGATAGATCTCTTTGGCCATTTTTGCACTTCCATAGAAAATACCGCGGGCTCCCAAATTTTTTGCAAGCTGAAGATCTGTGAGCCTGTCGCCAATGACAAAACTATTTTCAAGGTCATAATCACCATTCATATATTTTGTCAACATTCCTGTTCCCGGTTTACGGTTGGGGGATTTCTCTTCCGGCCTGGACGGGTCAATAAGCACCTCATCGAACACAATGCCCTCATTTTCAAAAGCTTTTAAAATTTTTTCGTGCGGTGGAACAAAGTCTGCTTCAGGGAATGCATCTGTTCCCATCCCATCCTGATTCGAGACAATTACAAGGAGATAGTCTGTTAACTTCCGGATTTTATATAGATTTCTAAAGACGCCGGGACAAAACTCGAGTTTGTCGAGTGAATCCAATTGGTAATCAATTGGTGGTTCAACAACCAGCGTCCCATCCCTGTCAATAAAAAGTACCTTTGGTCTCATTCGGTTTTATTTATTTTATTTTGATTCTGGTTGTTGGTATTGCCCAAGCGCCTCAGTAAGCTGCAGATTCTCTTCCCTGGTTCCCACTGTGATTCTTAGACAGCCTTCACAAAGTGCGACATTCGACCTGTCTCTTATAATAATATGTCTTTCAACAAGATAATTATAGATCTTTTTCGGTTCGTTGGCCTTTACTAACAGAAAATTGGCATCGGAAGGGTAAATATGTTCAATAAACCGGAATCTCGCAAGTTCTCGTTCCAGTACTGCTCGCTCACTGAGAATTGCTTCTATCCATTGTTTAACTTTCTCCTCTTCATTCAATACTTCAATAGCCAGTTTTTGGGTAAGCATATTGACATTGTATGGATATTTTACCCGGTCCATGAAACGTATTAATTCAGGATCACCAATGGCAATGCCCAACCTGATCCCGGCAAGTCCCCAGGCCTTTGAAAAAGTTTGCAAAACAACAAGGTTGGGATGGGTGGATACCCGATTTTTAAGGCTCTCTCTCTTGCTAAAATCAATATAAGCTTCATCAACCACAACGATGACTTCAAGCTGATCGACCAGTTGTAGCATCTCCTCCGGATCAAATGAATTGGATGTCGGATTATTGGGCGAGCAGAGAAACATTAGTTTTGTATGTTCATCACATGCCGCTTTCAGTGAAGGTAAGTTAAGGCCAAAATCTTGCTTAAGAGGGACTTTCCTTAGTTCAATATTGTTTATATCGGCGCAAACCCTATACATCCCATAGGTCGGATGTATAGAAACCACATTGTCAAGACCCGGTTCACAGAAAATCCTGAAGAGGATGTCGATCGCCTCGTCAGACCCATTCCCAACGAAAAGCTGATCATCATTTATTTTTTTTAGCTTTCCGATCTTCTTCTTCAGTTCAACCTGGTGGGGATCGGGATACCTGTTGTAAGGAACATTAAACGGATTTTCATTGGCATCCAAAAACAGGGCTCCTGATCCGGTATATTCATCGCGTGCAGATGAATATGGAACCAACTTCATCACGTTTGGCCGTATAAGTTTGCTAATATCAGTTATCATCCTGGTTCATACTTCTTAATGAGCCTGTATTCGCCAATTATTTAAAATACAGGCAATATATCTTCCGCACCTGTTATTTTCTTTTACGATTCCCCACTTTCCAACCTGATGCTCACAGCATTTTTATGTGCCTGCAGCTCTTCAGCCTCTGCCATGGTCATGACAGCACTGCTAATGTTGAAAAGGCCGTACCTGCTTATCTCCTGAAAAGTCATCTTCTTTACGAAAGCATCCATATTCAGCCCGCTATAGGCATGTGCCCATCCATTGGTAGGCAAAGTGTGGTTCGTTCCGGACGCATAATCACCAGCACTTTCCGGCGTATAATTACCGAGAAAAATACTGCCCGCATTTCTTATCTGCTCCGACAATTCGGTGTAATCTTCACAAGCTATGATGAGGTGTTCCGGGGCGTAGGCATTCACTATCTCGATCATATCCTGCTTGCTGTCCATGAGTATCATTTTACAATTCAGCAATGACTTTGCGGCAGTATCCTTTCGGGGCAGCTGTGTTAGCTGCCTCTCGATCTCGGCCTGTACATCTCTGATAATTTTTTCTTCGTTTGTGATCAGAATCACCTGACTGTCGCCTCCATGTTCCGCTTGCGAAAGAAGGTCAGATGCGACATAGGCGGGATTTGCATAACTATCAGCCATGACAGCGAGTTCAGATGGTCCTGCAGGAAGATCAATGGCCACAGCATCCCTGCTTACCAGTTGCTTTGCAGCTGTAACATACTGATTTCCAGGGCCAAATATTTTATTAACTGCGGGAACGCTTTCGGTGCCGTAAGCCATGGCAGCAATGGCCTGTACTCCCCCAAGACTGAAAACCTTTTCTATACCAAGCAGGTTGGCTATATAGAGGATCCCGGGACTTACCTTGCCATTTTCACCGGGTGGAGTACAAAGTACAATTTCTTTGCATCCGGCAAGTTTTGCTGGCACCCCCAGCATAAGCACTGTCGATAGAAGGGGTGCACTTCCACCTGGTATATACAAGCCAACCTTTTCAATAGGGATGGTCTTCTGCCAGCATCTGACACCGGGGGTAGTTTCTTCATAGATGTCATTTCCTAACTGTTTTGCATGGAATTTTTTTATATTTCTTTTGGCCTCTTTGATAGCAGCCTTCAGTTCGTCAGAAACTTCATATTTTGCAGCTGCCAAATCAACGGAACTAACTGCAATATTTTGAATATCAATCTTATCAAACTTTTTCGTATATTTTCTCAACGCTTTATCCCCATCTGATTTAACATCAAAGATGATCTCCTGTACCGATTCATACAGATTGGTAGTATCAAAAACGGGGCGTTCGAGTATTGACTTCCAGGTCGATTTATCGGGGTTTTTATATATTTTCATGTTAACATTTTTTTCATACAATCATTTTCTCAATGGGAATAACCAAAATCCCCTGGGCACCAAGCGCTCTCAATTCTTCTATTATTTGCCAGAATTGACCTTCATTTAACACAGAGTGTACAGAACTCCAACCCGATTCAGCCAGGGGCATTACGGTTGGACTCTTCATTCCGGGTATCAATGCAATGATCTCCTCCAGCTTATCATTGGGTGCGTTTAAAAGAATGTATTTGTTGTTGGTAGCTGCACGAACACTTCGAATCCTGAACAGCAGATCATTCAGAATCACACGTTTCTCCCTGGACAGATCGTTCCGGCCTATGATCACCGCTTCTGATTGCATCACTACTTCAACCTCTTTTAGCCCATTACTTATCAACGTACTGCCGGAGCTGACAATGTCAAATATGCCATCGGCAAGACCGATGCCCGGGGCAATCTCTACCGAACCGGAAATCTCATGAATTTCAGCAGATATGCTTTTCTCATCAAGATATTTTTTCAAAATGACAGGATAAGTGGTAGCAATTTTTCTACCTTCAAAAAAATGGGGATCATTGTAAGTCTCCTGCTTTGGGATTGCCAGGGACATCCGGCACTTTGAAAATCCGAGCCTTTCAACAACTTCAATATCACCTCCTTTTTCGGCAAAAACATTTTCGCCCACAATCCCAATATCAGCAACCCGGTCCGTGACATATTGCGGGATATCGTCATCTCGAAGATACAAGATCTCTAAGGGAAAGGTAGTTGAGAGTGAAATTAATTTTCTTTCACCATTGGTTATGGATACTCCAGCTTCTTTTAGAATTGATACTGATTTTTCAGACAACCTGCCTGATTTCTGAATCGCAATTTTAAGTTTTTCCATATTTATAAAACTAAAAAAGGTCTGCAGAACCTGCAAACCTCTAACTATACTTTATGATGTTTACAATATTCTACCTGATCAAAACCTGCTGTAATGATTATGAGCCAAATGCCTTATATGTAAACCGTAAACAATCATATCGATTTTTCGCAGTGCAATATTAACTATTAATTTCCACAAATCAAGGACAAAATCATATTAAATTACCATTAAATATCGTTTTGAACTTAGTAACTACTACCACCGGAAGGAATTGTAACGGACAACTTTCTAAATATCCTTTATCAGAACATTGGAAGGGCTCTCCCGCATTGCAGTCAGGAGATGTTCATGAATCCGGGTGATCTTCTCTACCTTATCAGATTCGGTAACGACCAAATGATCTCCACCTAACTTTTCAAGTTTCGTATATAGCAGATCAACTGTAATCTTATTGATATCAATAGCTGGCTGATACCTTCTCTCCTTCGCATTGTAGGAGGCTAATTCGACTAGTATACCACATTCGACCAGTTCAAAAACAAGTTCATTCAGCAATCGCAAAGGAATACCAAGTTCATGGCTAAGCTGTTCATTGGTCCGTGGGACCCCTCCCTCTTCAAAAATTTTAACAATATGCTGGGTAATTAGCAGAGAAAGTATTCTCTTGTTATCATGGTTCAGTGAAAGTGCATCTGCTTCATACTCATAGCTCTCAATATTCTGGTAGGAAAAACTGATTTCAGCTCCCATCAGAACGATCAGCCAGGTTATCTGCAACCAGAGAAGAAACAGCGGTATTGCAGCAAAACTCCCATACAATGTGTTAAAACGGGTCACGCCGACCTGAAATTCAAAATATCCCCATTGCAATAACATTGTTAAGCTACCGGCCACAATTCCGGCAATCAGTGCATATTTGAATTTCACCTTGGTATTCGGCATCACGATGTATATGATTGTAAAAAGAATCCACATGGAAGCAAACGGTACCAGTTTTAGCATGGGTTGCATAAACTCGAAATTATTTGCCGCCTGGTTGATCTTAACGGTAAAGCTACCTGATAAAGCGATGGCAAAGGGAGCGATAATCATCATCGCAAGATAATCAGAGAACTTTCTGACAGGAGTACGTGCTTTTTTTACCTGCCAGATATCGTTAAAGGAGAGCTCAATATTATTCAGCACCTGGATAACTGACCAGAAAAGAATCACAGAACCAATACCTGCTACCAATCCTCCTTTTGTATTGTCGAGTAGATCCTCAACCAGATCCTTAATCCATGTCATCATCTGATCCTGATCCTGAAAACTGTTATCGATCACTTCATTCATCCGGTCCTCAAATCCAAACCCCTTCGCGATACCAAAGGCCATGGCAAAGATCGGAATAATTGAAAGCATCGTAAAGTAGGTCAGTGAAGAGGCTCTTAGCGCTGCGCGATCTTCAAAGAATCCTTTGAAAGCAAACATTATAATCCTAATTTGCCGCATCAGAAAACCGCGTCTTCCTGACTTTGATCTCATTTCGGGAGTCCAGATCTCAGTTTTGAAGAAATGTTTAATTCTTTCTATCATCGGACTAAACTTCTATATCGTTAAGCAAAGATAATTTTTTTTTTAAGTAGATGGCCCACAGCTAATAGAATTGCTATCTTCATGGACTGAATTAAATCAAAAAATTAAATGGAAATCAAGATATTAAATCTTATCGAAGGAGCCCGTGAAGCAACTGGTCTAACGGTAATTATTGATGTCTTCCGCGCCTTCTCCCTCGGGTGTTACGTGATAGCAAATGGCGCTGATAAAATCATTGCTGTAGGCGATATTGCGGAGGCTTACGGGATCAAAGAGAAACATCCCGAATTTATCCTGATTGGAGAAAGGGAGGAAAGGATGCCTGCAGGATTTGACTTTGGGAATTCCCCTTCGCATATCCTGAATATTGACTTTACTGGTAAAACCATTGTTCACACTACCAGTTCCGGAACACAGGGAATGGTGAACGCAGTGAATGCTGATGAAGTTATTACCGGTAGTTTTGTCAATGCAGGCGCGATCATACGGTATATTCAACAAAAAATGCCAAAAAGCGTTTCCCTGGTTGGAATGGGATATGCCGGACAATACCAGGTTGAGGAAGATGCCGGGTGCGCTCAGTATATTGCCAATGAGCTGCTTGGCAAAGGTAACGATTTTGAAGGGATGGTAAATCTGATCAGAAAGACAAGTGGAAAAAGGTTTTTTTTTGAAGAAAACCAGCATTATGCACCCAAAGAGGATTTCGACCTCTGCCTGAACATCAACCGGTTTAATTTTGTTCTTCAAAGGAATGTTGAAAACAATAAAATGGTTTTGAGAAAAATTGACATCTGTTTATGACTTTAATAAAAGAGAGATATAACAAGTGGAAATTGCGCAAATGGCACCAAAAAGCCGGAGACATATTCTTCTGGGTTCTTATTCTCATGCTTCTGATTCCCGCCCCCCGTAAATTCGTTGCCACAGGAATGAATAAAGCACTTCTTCACATTCGAAGACCTTCCATGGTAGATGATGTAAAAGCATATCGGTTAACAGAAGCTGATTACAAATGGGATATCAGGGATTCAGATGGTATTGGTACAGATCCCGCTTCCCTTCAGGGAGAGGTTATCTTCCTCAACTTCTGGGGAACCTACTGCCCGCCCTGTATCGCAGAAATGCCTGAAATACAAAGTATATATAATGATTATAGTGACAAGGTCAGATTTATACTTGTATCTGCAGAAGTTCCGGAAAAAGTACAAGCATTCCTGACATCAAGAGATTATGATCTGCCTGCCTACTACGGAGGGAGAAATATGCCGGAACCGTTTGCAGTTCGCTCTATTCCAACCACTTTTCTCATATCTCGCGATGGGAAAATTGTAATGAAGAAAGTTGGCGCAGCCGACTGGGACAGCAAGGCTATGAGAAAAATATTTGACCAGTTGCTTGTCAGGTAATTTTGCTATAACACCCAGCTATATGCTGACAATCGCTTGTATACCGTATTTGTTATTTTCTTAATTTAGCACTGAAAATAACCGCTTGATAATCGGCGAAGACAATCCCGGAATTATTGAAGGACCGTCACTTAAGGTGTCTGTTAAACGTGAGGGTGAAAATATTGAATTAATTATACAACTATAGACTTATTAAGCATTATTGATCAGCTATTTATATCTATGAAAGTAAAAATTCTAATCAAAAAAATTCTTTACTGGGCCCTTGCATTTTTAATCACCGTCGGCGCTGCGGTTTTTCAGCGGATGACAGGACCTACCCATCCTCGGGGTATAAAATTTTCAGTTGGTGAGGAGACCTATAAGATTATTTTACCCAGATCCCATGGAGAAGAGACAGACTGTCCTGTAGAAATCACCCTTCCGGATCAGTTTACCGGGGAGATTGTATATCGTCGTTTTCCAACCAATGAAGCGTGGGACACCATCAGGCTTCTCAGAGTTAACAAAAACCTACTCGCTTTTCTGCCCCAGCAGCCGCCAGCAGGCAAGTTGGAATACCACCTGAATTTGAAGGCAAATGGCACTGATATTGATCTTGGCCTGGAAGAAAATATTGTAATCAGGTTTAGAGGGTCTGTTCCTGTGTGGGTCTTGATGCCCCATGTTTTATTCATGTTTTTAGCAATGTTATGGTCCAATGCAACAGGATTACTGGCTGCCGCTAATATCAAATCATACAGGAGAAATGGCTTGATCACTGTTATTCTTTTTGCGATCGGAGGACTTATCCTGGGACCCATCGTTCAGAAATATGCATTCGGAACCTATTGGACAGGATGGCCCCTGGGTGAGTACCTGACCGATAATAAAGTCCTTGCCTCTTTTATTATCTGGACCGCTGCTCTCATTTTAAACCGAAAAAAGGAGAGAAGATGGATGATCATTGCTGCAGCCGTTATTCTCTTTGTTGTATATATGATCCCACATAGCATGCGCGGCTCTGAGCTTGATTTTGAGACGGGTGAGGTCATCACCGGAGCAATCGCTTTACATATTATTCAATTGAAAAATATCATATTAAAACCTGTTTGTATTAACAGGCCATTATAGTTATCTTCGAATTACAATTATACATATAAAGTCGATGAAAAAATATCAATGCACAGTATGCGGTTATGTTTATGATCCTGTTGAAGGTGATCCTGACTCAGGAGTTGCTCCGGGCACTCCTTTTGAAGAGATTCCAGATGATTGGTCCTGTCCTGTATGTGGTGTTACAAAGTCAGATTTTGAACCAATTGAATAGGGGGTTATATATTCCTTTTTTACCGGTTCCTGGTGGTAATAATTTATTATCTCTTTACAGGAGCATTTTGAAGAAGAGCCAACAGAAAATCCCAGAATCTTCCAACCGAAGCAATATCTATTCTCTCTTCAGGAGTGTGGGCCCCCTTTATGGTAGGTCCAATTGATATCATATCCAATTGAGGATACTTCTCCAGAAAGAGCCCACATTCCAGTCCTGCGTGAATAGCCTTAATCTCCGGTTCATGGCGGAACAGAGCTTTATATACCTTTTGTGAAATTGTTAGGATTTCAGAAGATGGATCGGGCTCCCATCCGGGATATCCACCGGAATGGCTGACTTCTGCACTTGCCAGTGTAAAAAGCGCTGTCATTCTGTCTGCTATATCACGTTTGGCTGATTCCTTTGAACTCCGGTGACTGGTAAGAACTTCAACAAAATGCGGGTCAGAATCTTTTATCAAGGCAAGATTAGTTGAAGTTTCCACCAATCCTTCAATGTCTCCACTCCAACCAATCACTCCGTGTGGACACCCATACAGCATATTCAGCAACCTCCGCTGAAAGCCTCTTTTAAAGCGTACTAATGGAAGCTTCACCGGTTGAATACTCATTTGAAATCCAGGTTCTACATCGCCGATTTCACCTGAAAGTTCTTTATAAAATGAATTGAAAAACTTTTTGACCTGTTCCTCGATCTCATCTCTGAATACGATAACAGCCGAAGCTTCGCGAGGAATGGCATTTCGCAGCTTTCCGCCCTCAAATGAGGCAATATGGATCTTGAATCGCTGATCCATATTCCACAACATACGGTTCATTAGTTTTATGGCATTCCCAAACCCTTTATGTATTTCATCACCGGAATGACCTCCTTGTAGACCTTCCATGGTAATTTTCAAAGCATTCTGCTCTTTGGATACCTGTTTAGTCTTTTTCACAAACCTGCCAATTGTATCCATTCCCCCGGCACAACCAATAAAAATCTCTCCCTCGTCTTCAGAATCAAGATTCAAGAGGATTTTACCTTTCATAAAATCTTTTTTCAATCCGGATGCACCAGTCATACCGGTTTCCTCGTCAACTGTAAAAAGACATTCAATGGGACCATGGTCGATTATATCAGAAGCAAGAATAGCAAGCGAAGCAGCAATTCCAATACCATCGTCGGCACCCAGGGTGGTCCCTTCTGCTGTAACCCATTCATCCTGAATTTTTGCTTTAACCGGATCTTTTGAAAAATCGTGGACAACATCTTTAAGCTTTTCTCCAACCATGTCAACATGGCTTTGAAGGATCATGATCTCCCTGTTTTCATACCCTTTTGAGGCCGGTTTGCTAATAAGTAAGTTTCCGGTTTTATCCTTTTTACATTTCAGTTTTTTTTCTGCTGCAAATCCTTCAAGATATTGTATGATTTTCTCTTCGTTGCGTGATAACCGGGGAATCTCAAGTATTTCTTCAAAATAACTCCATACCTCAGTCGGCTCTAATTCTCTCATTTATTTGTTGTTATTCAGCTTTTTAATATTAAGCTTATCTGTAAAATATATTGCTAAACATGGTTAGAAATAACTTGTAAAATGCTTCTAAGTTATATCTTTAGCAAAGATAATAAACAAACGTACTTCAAATAACAAAATTACTATTTAGATGACACGGACCATTGTATCATTGCCTGGGGATGGCATTGGAAGAACTGTTCTGGAAGAGGCAATCAGGATTGTTGAACATGCAGGTTTTAAAGCGAATTGGATTGAAGGAGATATTGGCTGGGAATTCTGGGTAAAAGAGGGAAATCCCCTTCCGGAGCGTACCATCCATCTGCTGGAAGAACACAAAGTCGGATTATTCGGGGCAATTACATCAAAACCCAAGGATGAGGCGTTAGAAGAGCTGAACCCATCATTGTTTGATAAGGGTTTGGTATACTCGAGTCCGATCGTTGGTCTCAGACAGCATTTCAACCTTGATATATGTATCCGTCCATGCAGAACCTACAAAGGAAACCCGCTTAATTTCATCAGAAGAGGAAAAGACGGAGAGATTGAAGAACCCCAGATCGATGTGGCGATCTTCCGGCAAAACACAGAGGGATTATACGGTGGGGTTGAATGGAGCAATCCACCTGACAACGTTTATGAAGCGCTGCTGACGCATCCGAAGTTCAAAAAGAATTTTTCAGCAGTACCCAAGGAGGAGCTTTCCATCTCGACCCGAATCTTTACGAAAAAGGCGACAGATAGGATTCTCAGGTCATCATTTAACCATGCAAGAAAATATGGTTACAGGAGTGTAACTGTGTGCGAAAAACCGAATGTAATCAGGGAGACCTCCGGCATGATGTATCGAATGGCGAAAGAGATGCAGCAAAATGATTTTCCCGATATTGAGCTCTGGAACACCAATATCGATGCTCAGATGATGTGGCTCACGAAGAATCCTGAAAATTACGGTGTGGTGGTTGCCGGGAACATGTTTGGTGATATTGTCTCTGACGGATTTGCAGGACTTATTGGCGGGCTTGGCTTCGCATGCAGTGCCAACATTGGTGATGAAGTGGCTGTATTTGAACCAACACATGGATCGGCCCCTAAATATGCGGGGTACAGCACTTCCATTGTAAATCCCATCGCCATGATCGAATCTGCCTGTATGATGCTGGATCACCTGAATGAAGAGAATATCTCTGACAGGATCAGGAGGGCCATTGCTACAGTTATTGAAGAGGGATCGGTAAAAACCTATGATATGATGAAGCTTCCTGGTCGTGCCGATGTGATCGAGCATGGGGCCGCGTCAACCAGAGAGATGGCAGATGCCATTATTAGTCAACTATAAACGGACCAGATATGACAAATCGGGAGAGCCTGCAAGAACTGTGGCCGGAGATTGAATGGATCAGCAACCTGAAGCTCAGGGAGCAGGTTGCCGATACATGGGCCCTGGCACTGGAGAAAAGTGTTCTTACATCGAATGATCTCAGAACCATCCCCTTTACCCTTCTATGCGGTCCTGACCTAAAGGTTAGTTTTATGGATCATAAAAGGGCTGTTGTGCACATTGCCAGAGCTAGTGGACAAAAGATGAATGATTTTTTCGGAGATGCCCTGCCAGTTGACATGGATACACTGATTGCCGGAGCCATTCTTGCGGATGTGGGTAAACTGCTTGAATATGAACTGGATGATTCTGGGAAGGCGGTGCAGGGAATATACGGAAAATACCTGCGTCACCCATTCTCAGGCGTATCACTGGCAGAGCAATGTGGCGTTCCTCCGGGAGTGTGCCATATTATTGCCACACACGCGGGCGAGGGAAATATGGTAAAAAGATCTACGGAAGCTTATATTGTCCACCATGCAGATTTTATGACATTTTTGCCTTTTAAGGAGCGTCTGGAAATATCTTAACGGTCCTGTTTCCGGCTGAATTTCCATATGCCCTGAACATGGCCGAGGTATTAAACACCATCGCTGCCTGTCCGTGTTGGTTCAGGGCGATAATACCACCGCTGGCACCCAATGCTTCGACCTGTTCGAAAATCACCTTCCGGGCAGCCTGTTCGACCGTATAGCCCTTGTATTCCATCAGAGCGACAACCTCTTTGGCCGCTGCAAGGCGAATAAAATACTCACCCTGCCCGGTACAGGAGATTCCTGCGACTCCGTTTTTAGCATAGGTACCGGCTCCGATCACTGGTACATCACCTACCCTGCCATGTTTTTTATTGGTGATCCCTCCTGTAGAAGTTCCGGCACAGATGTTTCCGTTCTGATCAAGGGCCACACAACCGACAGTTCCGAATTTATCTTCTTTCAGGGCACGTTTTAGCGATTGTTGGCTCTTCTCAGTAATGAAATACTCCTGGGTTACGATTTCAAGTCCCTGTGATATTGCAAATTTTGTCGCACCCGGACCGGAGAACATCACATGCACAGAACTGTCCATCACTCTCCGGGCTGCAGTAATGGGATGCTTAACATCAGTAAGTCCAGTAACCGCACCAGCGTTCAGATTAGATCCCTGCATGACAGAAGCATCCAACTCTGCAATACCTTCACTGGTAAGCGCCGCACCTTTCCCTGCATTAAACAACGGGTTGTCCTCCATATACATGATCACCTGTTCAACGGCATCGATACTCTTTCCTCCTGACTCCAATACAGACAATCCGATCTGCAGAGCAGAATCCATCGCATTCAAATAGGTCCGCTCCCCATCTTCTCCAAGCTTTTCAGGAGTAGCGTAGCCTGCTCCTCCATGGATCACAATTGCATAGCTAAAAGGCTCTATTTGTTGAGAATTGCATCCGATAAGAATGCCTGCCAGGGCAAGAAAAAATATGTTTCGGTACATGGGCTTAAAATTTTATTTTTTTGACGGCATCGATCACGGTTCCGTCGATCCATTTGATTACAGCAACGACATCATCCTCAAATCTGGCGGATTGGGGTTTGCCGCATATTTTTTCTGCCTCTTCTTTCAGTTCCTCAATGGTTTTTATGGGAAGACCGCTATTCTTAACTGCCTGGGTCAGGTCTTCTCTGCCCGGATTAATGGCGATCCCCCGTTCAGTAACGATCACATCAATCAACTCTCCCGGGCCGCAAAGGGTTGTTACCTTGTCCCTTATTACCGGTATCCTGTCGCGAAAAAGTGGTACAGGAAGTATTACGGTTTTCGAGAACAGGCAATTCTGCCAACCCCCAATTCCATGAAGCAGGTATCCGTCGGAATGGGTTACAACATTCGCATTAAAACCTGTATCAATCTCCGTAGCTCCCAGAATCGCTACATCGACCATGCCGGCAAAGTTTCCCTTCCCGTGGTAGTTGTAGCTTGTAAATGGACTCGTCCATACATGTCCGGGATTCTCTGCCATCGACCGAACCCCATCGAGGTCAAAAGTTTGCCCGTCAAGTATATAATCTATTAATCCCTCCTCCAGCATCTCAACCAGGTACTTGTTACTTCCTCCCCTTGCAAAGCGAGCCCTGATCCCTTTTTCGACCATTATTTTCCTGAAATATTCGCCTACTGCCAGGGAGGTACCGCCGGCCCCGCTCTGAAAAGAGAAACCATTCCTGATGATTCCTGCGGCATCACAGAATTTCGCTGTTAACTCAGCTAGTAAAAGTCTATCGGGGGAACGCGTGATGCGGGTGGTGCCGGAGATAATTCGCGCAGGATCTCCCAGCTTTTCCACCTCTACAGTATAATCGACATAGTTGCCCTGAATCTGCCATGGGATGCAGGGAAACTCGACCATATTGTCGGTCACAACTATTACTTTATCAGCATATTGTGAGTCTGCCAGTGCAAAGCCCAACAATCCGCACGCTGAATCACCAAACAGTCCGTTGGCATTCCCAAAAGGATCTGCTGTCGGAGCCCCTATAACAGCGATATCGATCTGCACCTCCCCGTCCTGCACCGCCTGATAACGTCCACCATGGGAACGCAACACCCCTGTCCCCTGCATATGCCCTTCCGAAACAAACTTACCCAGCGGACCATTCATACTGCCCTCAATGTGATGTATCGTACCGTCCTGAAGATATGGGATAAGATGTGCATGACAGGGGAATGATGCTGAGGGAAACCACCTGAGTCCTCTGACTCCCAGCTCATGGGCCACATCAAAGATCAAGTTTGCCAGGTAATCGCCATCTCTGAAATGGTGGTGTGTGGAGATGGTCATACCGTCCTTGAGTCCGGCCCTTACTAGCGCCTCCTTCAAATCGGCCACCCGTTTGTCACCATCAGCTGGAAAATCGGTGCAGCTGGATATCCTGGGAGCATATTTCCTTCCTGAGGGAACATATTTACCGATACCCTGGTAGGGAATAACCTCGCTACCATTTACCTTTACAGGAACCTGTCTGCCTGCAGCATTTTCAATCATTTCCATTGTAACAGATTAAATGTTAGATCATATTATATTTTGCAGCGAGCAGCATGGTCCTTTCTGCTCTCTTTACAACCGGAGGATCGATCATTTTAGAACCGAGAGAGACAACGCCAAGTCCCTTCTTTGCTGCCTCCTCAAATGCTTCAATGATCTGCTTTGCACGTTCAACTTCCTTTGAAGAGGGCTTGAATCCTTCATGGATTACCCTGATCTGTCCGGGATGAATGCACCCCATTCCCTCGAAGCCAAGGGCGGCCGACTGTTTAACATTTTCAAGAAGACCGTCCATGTTACCCACATCAGAATAGACCGAATCGATTGGTTGTATCCTGGCAGCCTTACATGCATTCACGATCCTGGTTCTCGCGAAGAGCGACTCCCTGCCCTCATCACTTCTTGGAACCCCCAGATCTGCAGTAAAATCCTCCAGTCCGATGGCCATGGCCACAACCTGTTTTGAAGCAGTTGCGATTTGAAACGCATTCTCCACGCCAAGCGCACTTTCGATGATCGGCATCAAGAAAACCTGCTTATCAGCGCTTGTGCCGCTGAGGGCTGATTTTACCACTTTTTCTACTTCATGGACCTGCCAGACCTCCTCGCATTTTGGGATCAGCAGCAGATCAATACCGTGCGGAACTACTGCGGAAGCATCTTCAAGCCCGAGGGGAAGCTGATTGATTCTGACCATGCGTTCAGCACCATAAAAATTGATGTTCCTGAGCGCGTTTCTGACCAGGATACGTGCTTCATCCTTCTTTTCAGCTGCAACAGAATCCTCCAGGTCGAGAATAATTCCGTCGGGTTCATGTATACCAGCGTTGATCATCATTGCCGGATTATTTCCTGGCAGATAGAGCCGTGACATACGGAACCTCTCTTTTGTCGATGGTGAAAGATCAGTAACAACTGGAGGTAACAAGAAGCCCTTCCTGGAATTAGACACCTGCTTAACGGCCGCCTCCAGTCTTGCAGCAATTACATGTGACAGTGCTCCACTGTCCTCCACAGATACCTCTGCGTGATCAATATCATAGAATTCCAGTATCTCTTTTACCAGTGCCCTGATTGACTCCCCATACATGGAATCAACCTTACTATTAAGTGTGATTTTGATTTTACCCACCTCATTGAGGGTGAGTTCTATCTTGCAGTCTGACCTGATATTTTCACCGGAATTACCGGCTATGCCTCTTTTTTTCATGGATATATTATAAAGATATTCAAACAAAAAACATTTTAAAAGGTCACCTTTCCCTGCACAACATCAGTGCCACAGAAAAACCCTACCAGAGAAAGCTCAATAATATACCAGCATTTCCGTTTATGGTAAATTTAAATTGCCGCATATCAATTTATAGTCGGTTAAACTGGTTACGTACAGCATATATTTTTGAGCTCCAGGGGGAATAAGCTTTTGACACCTTTTTTATTGTAAGAATACCACTCTCCTCATCGTGCATTTCCGATAGATAAATGTTAAGAGCCATAGATATGGCTGCGGTTGTTTCGCCTTCAATCCCTAATTTCTGAGATTCCGAAGTAGCGGAACCATTTCCAGTATGCTTCTTCGACGATTTTGCATACATAAATTTCGGCAATGAATTAAACAGCCAAAAAAGTAAAACAAGTGAAGAGAATACAACAAGGTATCCAACGATTGCAATAACAATTGATTCAGTTGTCAGAGCTGATTTTAAGAGTACCGTTGTTATCATTACAATGGCATATTTGCATGTTTTTTTGCGGGATTCATCTGCTTTTTGGTGGCCAGCGTCTGGAGCCCTCAAATAATACGAAACCTGGTATTCCTGGGTTCAATAACATCATCAATGTATCCATATTTTGCGGCCTCATAAGGATTGGCGAATTTTTTGTGCATGTGTCTCCGAAAGAGATCCTCCAAAAACAGTGAAATCCTGTGCATAAACATATACGACCCGACCATCAATTGTTCCATGACCAGTAACAACGCCATCCGACAAATATACCTGATTCTCCAGTCCAAAATCATGTGAACGGTGTGTGAAGAACATGTCATATTCTTCAAAGCTCCCTTCATCCAACAATATTATGATACGCTCCCTGGCAGTAAGCTTTCCTTTGCTGTGTTGATCTTCGATTCTTTCTTTTCCACCGCCTGTTTTGGCCTGCTCCCGGAGTTCGATAAGCTTTCTTATTTTATCAAGACTACTCATAATTCTATAGTATTATTCGCTGCAAAACTCTGTTAAAACCCCGAAAGTTGATTTGGGGTGCAAAAATCCTATTTTCAGTCCCTCTGCGCCTTGGCGACCCTTCTGATCGATTAGTCTTGCCCCGTTTTTCTCTGCCTCTTCCAGGGCATTGTCAACATCAGTAACGGCAAAGGCGAGGTGGTGGAGGCCCGGGCCTCTTTTTTGAATATATTTCCCGATGGGTCCCTCTTGGTCAGTCGTTTCAAGTAACTCAATCTTCGTCTCTCCCACCCTGAAGAAAGCCGTTCTCACCTTCTGATCCTTTACTTCCTCTATTGCATAACATTCAAGTCCGATTACATTTTCATAATAGGAGATTGCGGCATCCAGGTCCTCAACTGCAATACCGATGTGTTCAATATGTGTTGGTTTCATAATTATAATGGAATTTCTACTACAAAAATAGCAGATAAAAAAAGTATAATCATGGAAAGGATTGAATATAATCAACAACAGGGCGTGTTATTCAGCATGATGACAAACACTGTCTATTCGGGCAATATAGACCTGTATACCTGCTCCTGTATCTGTGTTCGCACATTCATGTCAACCAGTTTTGCATTGTGCTGATCAGGATGTATCCTATTGGAAAGAAAAACATACAACAGGTCATAATCTGGATCCATCCATACGATGGTTCCTGTAAATCCTGAATGACCATAACTGTTCCCGGAGGCTGAATTACTAGCGGGTCCGGCATCCTCTTCCTCTGTTATCGGACGATCAAATCCCAGGGCACGACGATTTTCGAAGTCACAAAACTGACACCGTGTAAACTCAGCTATGGTAGCTGAATCAATATAACGTTCTCCTCCATAGGTGCCATGGTTCAAATAGATTTGCATCATTTTCGCCAGGTCATTGGCATTCGAGAACAATCCTGCATGACCACATATGCCTCCAAGCATGGCAGCCCCCGGATCATGTACATATCCACGGATAAGCTGTCTTCTGAATACCAAATCATTCTCGGTAGGAACAATTCGCGTTTTGTCAAACCGGTTCAACGGAAGAAATCCCAATGTTTCAGCTCCAATAGAACCATAAAAATGAGACCATAAATAGGGATAGAACTTTTGACCGGTAATGTTCTCTACTACCCTGTAAAAATAATAATATCCCAGATCGCTGTAGTTGTATTTTTTTTCTTCCAGGGGAGAACTGAGTATCATATTGTAGATTGAGTCCTGATAATCCTGATGCAGAAAAAGATTCTCTGCTACCTGTACCGGAAATTCGGGAGAATATTCCCGCTGGTAAATTCCATCCTTGTATTGTATGTTGCGATTCGCGTAGGCTGAGGGACCTATCTTATAAGAATAGGTATCATTGTAATTGTTATTGAACAATTTCTGGAGACCATCCATCGGCTCGATGGTAATGTTATAGAAAGGTATCCAGGGTTGAAGTCCTGCCTGGTGAGTCAATATATCCCTGATCTGCAGGCCTGCTTTCAGGGAGGTATCTATCTCCGGGAAATAGTGACCCAGGGTGCTATCGGGATTAAAAAGATTTTGATCATACAATTTCATTAGTGCAGGAATAGTTGCCGCAATTTTAGTAACTGATGCAAGGTCATACAGGTGGTCATTCTGCACCGGCTGACGTTTCAGGTAGGTATGATAACCATAGGATTTATTCCACACTACTCTTCCCTTTCTGGCAATCAAAAGCTGGCAACCGGGCATCGCCCTGTTTTTTATTGCATCCCTGATTATTTCTTCAATCACCTTCAGGCTGTCATAATTCATTGAAACGGCTTCAGGATAGCTGTAACCCAATCTGTTTCTTCCATGGGTAATAATACCTGTCCCGACAGGATATTTTGTTCCGATCGAAACAGGGAGCCTGCCAACCATCGAAGTACCCCCGAATATGCCCTGGGCTGAAAGCCTCTGATTGATCTGTTCATTCGTATAAGAAATGATGGTGGCATCTGTATTGTTCAAATCTCCCAAAACATTAAGCGCATATGGATATCCAAACAGATTCAGGATGAGACTTCCCTCAAAATCCAGGTTGTTGATTAATTCTTTCAGCCCAACTGGTATATTATAATTATTTCCGTATGATCTTGTATAATATAAATTTACAATTAATGTGTTATGGTTTTTTACAATTTCATTTAGCAAAGAATCTGATGGAAACTTCTTGGGATCGCTGTAAAAGAAGTGGTCACCCGAATGATAAAGATCCAGGTGCCTTGTAAATTCCGTCGGTCCCTCAACACCAAAATTGAGGCTGGCCAAATTCAAAGATTGTAAATCTTTCAGTGGAATAACCGAATTCTCATTCTTAATTAATGTGATGGCATTTTCTGCCAGATCTTGTTGCAAAGCAAGGTATTTACGTGCATTCAGTCTTTTGGTTAATCCGTCGGTATTTACCGGCTGAATAGTATCGAGACCCAGCCACAGCTTGGATTGAAGAATCCTTCTGCACGAGGCTTCGATTTGCTCGACAGGAATATCTCCCTTGCGAACAGCCTTTGATATACCGGAAATTGTTTTGGAAACGTCAGTTGGCATCAGAATGATATCATTTCCAGCTTTCACAGCTTCTATTTCGCCTTCAGGAGCTCTAAAATAATCACTCACTCCCTTCATGTTCATTGCATCCGAAACAACCAGCCCCTTAAATTTCATTTCTTGCCGGAGCAGATCCGTGATTACTTTTCCTGACAAGGAGGTAGGCCTGTGTTCACGTTCATCAAGTGATGGCACGTTCAAATGTGCCACCATAATTCCGCTTAAACCACTTTTAACTGCTTGCCGGAACGGAAATAACTCCAGGGAATCCAACCTTTCACGGGAAAAATTGAGAACCGGCAGATCATAGTGAGAATCAATGTTTGTATCTCCATGTCCCGGAAAATGTTTCGCAGTAACCAGGATTTTTTCAGTATGTAAACCGGTAAAAAACGAGACAACCTTTTTCGTAACATCATCGCGGTCTTCGCCGTATGAACGGGTATTGATAACAGGATTGGACGGGTTGTTATTGATATCAGCAACGGGTGCGAAGTTCATATGAACGCCCAAATCGCGGAGCTGACGGCCTATATCCTGACCCAATCTATATATCAGTTCATTGTTTCGGATAGCTCCCAGCTCCATCTGCCGGGGATATTTTATCACACTGTCGAGTCGCATACCAAGCCCCCATTCCGCATCCATGGCGATAAGCAACGGCACCTCTGATACCTGTTGAAGTTGATTGGTCATCTCAGCCTGCCGCACAGGACCACCGGCAAAGAAAATTATTCCCCCTACTTTATACTTTTTCACAAGTTTCTGAAGATATTCAATATGAGAATTATCTTTATCAGAATAGGCCTGAACCATGATCAACTGGGCAATTTTTTCATTCAGTGTCATACGGTTCATCAGGGAATCGACCCACGCGTTATCGACCGATAAAAAAGGGGGATCCAGGGTAATGGATGCAGCAATTTCTCTGTTTGACAGGAAACCAGGGTTAACAGGTGAAATCAAAACCAACAATCCCAGAAATGTTGGGATACTCCTTCTCAAAATCTTCTTCATCTCTCAGCTAAAAGTACTATGAATTTCCGGATACAAAGATAGAATTGTAAGTGAAATCTCAAAGGATATGCTTTATCAAGAATCAAGAAACTTTGTATCTTTGCGATCTAAATCAACTGTTATATGGATTGTAAAAAAGAGAACAACCAATCATTTTGCAACTGCACCTATCCATGCAGCAGAAAAGGAATATGCTGCGATTGCATCGCCTATCACAGAAAAAGCGGTCAGCTACCTGCCTGTTATTTTCCAGATGATGTAGAGCAGGGTTATGACCGCTCAGTAGAGAATTTCATAAGGATTTACAAGGAACGGGGAATTTGCTGGAATTAAACGAACTTAATACCCGAGCTTTCTGGCAATTCCCTTTGGAACAGCATCCTTATGAACCATAAAGAAGATGGTTTTGGCCCTCATATAGGCTTCAGAACTATAAAAGTAACCTTCATATATATGGTTTTCGACACCCCATGAGTTCTTCACTTTATAGAACTTGTTCCCATCCTGATCAACCGCAGTACCGGTAATAAGCATCAGGTGATCGTCTGTGGTCTGGTAATTATCGAACCACTGCTGTCGCAATTCCTGTGTTATCTCCATCTCTTTTTTTGGTGAGGAAAAATCATAGAACAACGCCTGTCTGTCCCGTTCCGACAAATCACTCCAACGACCCTGCTCAAGATTTGACAGATCCTCTATCTGTTCTGACGGGATCAGCGACACCCCTATTGTCCAGTTAAAGCCTTTTTCTCCAACATCGGCATCCCAGCACACCGTGTACCCATTCTCCAAAGCATTATCAAGAACGTCCATTAACTCATCCAGCGGAACATTGTCAATCCTATTCCATCCCCAGTTATCAGGAATCTCCAGAATAAACGGTTCATAAAAGGGATGGTGGGTAAAGGAACCGATGGTAACATAATCATCCTGATCTAATTCCAGGCTTGCAGCAAAGTTTTTCGGTGTAAATTCTGTTCCTTTATAATTAAACTTAGACGGATAATCTCCAAGATAGGCATCAAGCACTCCTTCAAAACCTGCTTTCCACACCGGTGTTAATTTGCGATTAGGGTTCTTGATTACTTTTTCAACATACCCGCTCAGAACAGCATCCATTTCACTATGAACAGGAGCATCTTCACCAATTGTAAGTCCGTTATAAGCCTCCTCCGGCACCAGTCCATATTTTTTCCATACCATGATCAGGTCATGCGCCAGTCCACCCGGACCGAAATTGGTTTTTCCATGCATTCTGACGAATTTATCAGCCTTTTCAACATAACAATTCCTAACAATAAACATTTCTGACAAATCGTATACTCCCTTACCTGTTCGCATCAGTTCTGCTTCGAGGAATGATATTGATGCGAAACTCCAGCATGTTCCACTGCGATGCTGGTCCTTGACCGATGAAACCTCAATACCAATTTTATCTGTAAAGGTATAACCTGTTTCCTGGGCAGAGCCAATTACAGCAACACCAACAATGAGTAGTGTTAATAAGACCGTTTTATTGTTCCTTGTCATGATAATAATTTTTTTGAAAACCAAAGTTAATTGAAAGCATGAACGATACAAACTATTTTGGATGGATGACAGGTTAAACCTCAAGTTTATTGATCATTTCGTGTACCTGTTCAGTATAGGTTCGGGAGACAGGAATTCTCTTGCCTTCTTTATTTTGGAGATATATATACAAATTTGTACCTGAAAGCCGAACCATTTTTACATTTTCGAAATTCACCATGTATGACCGGTGGCATCGGCAGATCATGGTCTTTTCAAGTTCTTTCTCAAGCCTTTTCATCGTATTTCTCAACATGATTTTTTTCAACCGGTCGCCATCCTCAACAAAAACCGTAACGTAATTATCTGTAGATTCGATGTACAGCACATCTTTGGAATTCAATGAAAACCGCAATTTGCTGGTCTCATCATAAAAATTGACCATGCTTTTTGTCAGGTACTCAGTGGAAGTGGCTATTGAAAGTTCCTCCAGTCTGCGTCTCTGATCCTGCCATGAATACCAGAGCCACGAAATAGAATACGGAATAATAAGAACAAAAAGAGTTCCAAGGAGCATCTTAATAAAATGTTCAAATGGATTTGCTTCATTCTGAAGTAAAAAAAAGTCTATCGCTGTGTAAGTAGTAGCAAGCAGGAATACCTCCAGAAGGTTCCAGAGAATATAGCTAACTAAAATAATTTTTGTTCTGCGGGTAATCCTGATAAATATCAGACGGCTCATAACAATAACCAGCATTCCGGCAAGAATATAGAGGCTAGAAAAGAGAAACAATTCTGCTTTACCGGCATTAAACCAGCTCTCTGCATTAAATGGGGCGTAAATATTGATAAATACCAATGCAAATATGGCTGTAGATGAGACCTGCCTCAGTACATTTGTTTTATCGACTAAATAATCCGGTATCTGACGTAATAGAAAATGCATTATATATCGTGACAGCACAAATTTAATGGATTATTTGAACCTTTAAACTTTTTGAAAAAAAAGAAGAAGTTGCAGGAATACTTTTAGTCATTGCCTGTCCATATAACTTTCAATTCTGTACGCCTGTTTCTGGCCCTGCCCTTTTCAGTCGCATTATCTGCAATAGGTATCGTATCCCCATAACCCCTGGCTTCCATTTGTTCAGATTCAATTCCCATGGAGGTAAGGTAATCAACCACCTGTTTTGCACGCTTTTCTGATAATTCCAGGTTATAGCCGGAGGTTCCTGTACTATCTGTATGTCCGGATATTTCGACCCTTACATTCTTGTTGAGATCCAGGAAATCATATATTTTATCCAGTTCTACCCTTGAGGTTTCCTGCAACCTGTATGAATCGATAGCAAAGAATATATTGTTCAAAACAACCGTCTTTCCTTTCCTAACAGGATCCAGGGGGATATCCATACGCATGGGTTCAAGCCTGTCGTACCTTCGCGCAATCTCAAAATGATCTGAATAAAACAGATAGCCAGGTTGCGAGACGTTGAACGCATAGGCTGATCCGGTTGGTAGGCTAACGAAGTAGTCCCCCTCTCCCGGATTTGAGACAACTTCCATCACCAGGTTTCCTGTTTCAATATCGATCAATTCGAACCTGGCCTCAATCCCCTTCATCGTCCGGGAGTCATATACACGACCTGAAATATATGAAACCGGTACAGGCCTGACATCCCAGGGCATCTCAAATGTGTATATGTCGGTATCTGTTCCTTCTCTTCTGTTGGAAGCGTAATAGGCACGATTGCCCCGGGCATTGACAATAAAACCAATCTCTTCATTATGGGTATTCACCGGATAACCCAGGTTTGCAGGGATACTGCATGACATATTACCCTTCAAACGGGAGAAAAATATATCTCCCATTCCCATTCCTGGCCAGCCATCGGAAGAAAAATAGAGCGATTGTTGGTCGGGGTGCAGAAAAGGTGATTGCTCAACACCAGGAGTATTGATACTATCTCCCATGTTCACTGGTTTACTCCATGAATCACCTCTTTTTTCTGAAATCCACAGATCATAATCACCCTTTCCACCGGGTCTGTTGCTGGTAAAACAGAGCATTCTTCCGTCGGCTGAAATCGCGGGATGCTTTTCACTGTACCAGCTATTAACCGGTTCCCCCAAATTCACTGGTTTACTCCAACTCCCATCATCTTCGACCCGGGAGTAATAGATATCGCACATTCCATACCCATCGGGCCTGTCACATGCTGTAAAATAGATGTGTTTTCCGTCAGCAGTAATGGTCTGGGCCCCCTCATTTCGATTTGTATTAACAGGTGGTTCCAGGTAGGTTCGTCCTGTCCACCGGCCATCATTATTCACTGCAAGGTAGAGATCTTCCTGCATTTTCAGGCGATGAGGCGGCAGGTCAGGATTGGGTGGACCAAGCGCTGTAAAGAAGATGGTTTTCTCATCGGCCGAAAGCGACGGCCAGTATTCAAACAGTTCAGTATTTACAGCTTCGCCCAAAGGTTCAGGTTTGAATTGAACGGGATTTCTGACAGCGTTGATAGCAAAATCCAGGTTCCTTTCAAGTTTCTCAGCCAAAGCCTGAGAAGTCTTGTCGTTTAACGGATATTTTTTCCATATTTCCAGGTGCTCCTTTGCTTCTGTATATTTTCCTATGCTCAATTCCATTTCGGTCACCTTCAGGTAACCATTTGCATACCCTTCAGGATCAACTGCAAGTCCATTGAGATAATATTCTGCTGCCATTTCAATCTCATTATTATCGAGATATATCTGGGCAAGCATGAACCATGCTTCGATAAACTGATCATCGGCTTTCAGGGCCTTCCATAGAGATTCTTCTGCCTCTTTATCCTTTTTCTGTGTAAAATATTCCCTTCCTTTTTCAAAATTTCTGATTGCCCTTCCTGAAGTAACTGAATAGTTCTGTGACTGAACCGGGAGAATGGTTACCAGAAATATTATTACAATAGCAAACCTTTTTATTATAGCAGAGAATCTCATATTATTTGCTTTTAAGAGCAAAAGTTACAAAATAAAATGGCTTGTTGGTACTGCTCATTTGAAAAAATACCGTATAGTCCGATAACAAGGCGAGCCGCGTCCTTATTAAGGAACGCTATGTGCTGATAATTAAGGTATACGCATATACTTATGCGCCTGCAAGGAGATGCCCCAGACTGGATTTTGCTTGGCGAATTCAATAACGAGGGGCAACATCTTTTCCCTCCTGCTCCATTCGGGTTGCAGATAGAGTCTGCATGAGTCAGATACCAGTCCGGAGTGCTCAATGGCCCAATCAAGATCAGACTCTTGTGCTATGATCACCTTCAGTTCATGCGCTTTCAAATGAATATCTCCGACCGGTGGCATATTTTGCTTGGGCGAAAGACAGATCCAGTCCCAGGTGCCAGTAAGTTTGTAGGCCCCACTTGTCTCGAGAAAAGTTTCAATTCCCTTTTCTTTTAATAGACCTGTTAACGGATTCATATTTACCATCAATGGCTCCCCACCGGTAACTACAACCGCGGCTGCAGGATATGCGGAAGCCCTGTCTGCGATATCCTGAATATCAACCGGAGGGTGCAATTCAGGGTTCCATGAAAACTTAGTATCACACCAGCTACACCCCACATCACACCCGCCTATACGTATAAAATAGGCTGCATGGCCGGTATGGTACCCTTCACCCTGCAGGGTATAAAACTCCTCCACCAGAGGAACTTTCAATCCATTTTCAAAACTATCAGTACCAGTCCCCTCTTTCACATTCATTTTTTTACAAATAGAGTCTCGCCCTACTCTGTCTCCTCCAGTCCCAATGCAGCCATGAACTTGCTTTTAAAATCGGTATTGTCATACATTCCGGTAAAGAGCTCTGCTCCTGGGCCATAGGCATATACCGGCATCATGATGCCGGTATGTCCACCAGAATTAAACACAGTTTCTACAGTTCTGTTTTCATAGTTACCATTTAATACAACCATTCCCCCTGTTTCATGATCAGCAGTAACCACTACCAATGTTTCCCCATTCTGTTCTGCAAAATCCATGGCTACCTGGACGGCCTCATCAAAATCAAGTGTCTCTGTAATCACATACTCCTGCTCATTGGCATGTCCGCCCCAGTCGATCTGTGATCCTTCGATCATGATAAAAAATCCATTTTGATTCTGACTTAGTAGCTCAATTACTTTACCGGTAGCCTTTGGAAGCATATCTCCCCTGCCATCAAGCATGCTGGGATTGTGTCCATTGGCCGTAAATGCAGCAAGTTTGCCGGAAGAGTGATTCATACAATCATTCAGTGTGGTTGTAACGGTGTAGCCATTTTCAACCAGTTCAGCAGTAATGTCTCTTCCATCCTCTCTTTCAGTAAAGTGTGACAGTCCCCCGCCGATAAAAACATCAATGTCTGTCTTTAGGAAATCAGCAGCTATTGCCTCATAATTGTTTCTGCTCTCCTGGTTGGCAATGAAAGAAGCCGGTGTTGCATGGGTAATTCCTGAAGTGGAAACCAGTCCGGTTGACATAGCATATCGTTCAGCCACCTTAAGTATAGACTCCAATTCATTGAGGGTACTGTCAACCCCAACCATTCCATTCTTTGTTTTTTTACCACAAGCCATAGCCGTTCCACTGGAAGCGCTTCCTGTTATATAACTATTGGCTGAATGGGTTTTCTGCAGTCCCACATGGCTGGTACGCTCAATAGCCAGCGATCCCCCGTTAACAACATAGGCTGCATGCATCTGCTGCAGGCCCATTCCATCTCCAATGAGAAATATTATATTCTTTGCTACAACTTTTTCCTCTTTCTGTGTTGTGCAGGAAGTAAGGATCATTGCTGGGCCGGAAAGCACCAACATGAACAACATTACATTCAATTGCTTTTTCATGATTATTTTTTGTTATTTATCAAATAAACGACATCTGTCTGGTTTTGTTTTTACCTAAACATCAAATTTATATTTATTTTTATTGAAGAAAGAATATACAAAAAGGATTTTACCATGGTTTCTTGTCTTGTATTACCGAGAAAACAGGTAAATCACATCGTTCAGTGGTTGCAAAAGTAATGAATTTTGTAGCTTTATACATTTAAAAAATTATTATTATGAAGCCGATAAAAACTGCACTCTCATCTTACGGAATGTCAGGCATTGTGTTCCACGGGCCGCTGCTCGAAATACATTCCCATTTTGAAATCGTTAAAATTCTTGAACGCAGGAGCAATAACTCGGCTGGCAGGCATGATAATGCATTGTTGGTAAGAGATTACATGGATATTATTGGTGATCGCGACATTGAACTGGTTATTATTAACACGCCTGACTACCTTCATTATGAGATGGCTGTTAAGGCGCTTGAGGCCGGAAAAAACATTGTTGTGGAAAAGCCATTTACACTCACAACTGCCCAGGCCGATGAGATTATCGCGCTGGCAGCGAAGAGGGGCTTAATGGTGTCTGTATTTCAGAACCGCAGGTGGGATGGTGATTTTCTCACTGTTAAGAAGGTTATTAAAGCGGGGTCGCTGGGGCGGTTGGTCTCCTTCGAGTCCCATTTCGACAGATTCAGAAACTATATCCAGGAGTCGTGGAAAGAGGAAAAGCGATTAGGTGGGGGAACGATATATAACCTGGGATCACACACGATTGATCAGGCGTTGGATCTATTTGGTATGCCTGAATATATCTTTGCTGATGTACGGGCTCAACGCACCGGAAGTGAGGTAGACGACAGTTTTGACATTTTTATGCACTTTCCGGATGTGAAATGCCTTGTCAGGGGCAGTTATCTTGTGAAGGAGCAGGGACCGCGTTATATTCTCCACGGAACGCATGGCAGTTTTCTGAAGTGGGGGATCGATCCGCAGGAAGAGGCTCTAAAGGCGGGTAAAGTTCCCGGACTGAAGGGTTGGGGGGCGGATCTGCCAGATACGTTTGGTATTCTTAATACAGAGGTGGATGATACTAAGAAGCGGGAGAAAATCCCTACCATACCGGGCAATTACATGGCCTATTATGACAATATTTATGAACACCTTAGGAAAGGATCTGAATTGGCTGTTAAAGCAGAAGAAGCCAGGAATGTGATCAGGATTATTGAAGCGGCTTATGAAAGTTCACAAAAGGGAGGGGTAGTCAGGATTTGAGAGAAGACCGAACACCATTGCCTTAATTTCATACAATCCGGCGTCCACATTCATGCAAGGTTCTAAACCTATAATGTATCCTGGTACTAGCTTTCGTTCAGGACTACCACTTACCAATTCATTTTGAAAGATAATGCCTTCTGTACACAGGAAAAAACCCGGGATATTCAATACCCCGGGTTAGCCTATTGTCATGAATAATCTATAATTCCCTGATCTTTATACTTCTGAAAGAGACCTCATTGCCATGGTCCTGCAGCAGGATGTGGCCGGATTCAGCTTCACCAAAATTTCCCCAAACTTTATATTTACTTTCGGCAACCAGCTTTCTGAACTCTTTGCTACCACGCACATATTCCAGCACTTTTATTCCATTCAGGTAATGTTCGATGTGGTTGTCTTTTGAGACAATCCTTGCAACGTTCCAGACTCCGATACCATAGAAACGCTTCTTGTCCGATGCCTTGATCAGGTCATACAGTGAAGCAAGCGTCCGGCTGCCTTCATGGTTACCAAGCTTGGCATCCGGATGGCTTTTATCATCCAATATCTGGTATTCCAGTCCGATCGCTGAACCTACATGGCCCTCTCCTTCTGCTTCAGCAACAAAATATTTGATACCACTGTTGGCCCCTTCGGAAATGCGAAACTCAAGCTGGAAATCGAAATTCCTGTATTCATCTACAGTGACTATATCACCACCATGCCTGGCCTCACCACCTCCAGAAGCCTCGACGTTTAATGCTCCGTCTTCGATCACCCATCCTTTTTCCGGGAATGTCTCCTTGTATGCATTTCGCCATCCATCGGAAGATTCACCATCAAATAGAAGTTTAAAACCCATCTCCTTCTCTTCGGGGGCCAGCTTATTAATGAGTCTACTAAAAACCGGGGCTTCAGACTCTGTTTCATATTTTTCCACATCTTCAGTAATGATCCTGATATTTCGCCAGGCTACCTCTATCCCCTCATTCTCGGGCTCCGGTTTGACTCCGTGCACCTGCAATGCAATAAAGCCTTCAGCAGTCTCTTCATCGTACAGATTGGCTACAGAAATACCGTTAAGAAAAGTTTTGATGTGCGAACCAACACACTCCACCCTGAATTTGTTCCACTCATTTGGCTTGAATGCAGATGTAGCTGATGGATTCAGGTCAAGGGGATACAACCATCCTCTTCTCGCTTCATCATAAATACCGGCCGACCATGCCCTTTCTGAGGGATCCAGTTCCACCTGGTAACCATGAACACGACCGTCCCTGTATTCGGGATTGCTTTCACTACGGATCTGCACGCCGGAATTCATTCTTTGATCAACTTTTACTTCATACTCTAAAATAAAATCACTGTAATCCTTCTCCGTGCAAAGAAAACTGTTGGGGGTGTTCAGAACTGTTTTGCCAATGATCATATCTTCGCGCACTTCATAAACGGCCTCTCCTCCTCGCTGAACCCAACCGGAAAGATCTTCGCCGTTGAACAGGTCGATCCAGGGCTCCTTTTCCTGACTGCCACAGGAGACCAGCAGCATCAACATTATAATACCGAAAACAGATTTTAATTTTTTCATTTGATTGTAAGGTTTTGTTAATAACACAAAAAATATTGAGTAAAGGTAATAATTCTGGTTGTAATATTTTAGAAAACCCTCGCTTTCATGCAATTCGGTATAGGAATTTGTATCAAAGAAAATCTCTTACCGGTTACCACCTGTTTTTTCGAACACCGCAAACACATAACCGTTTTCTTCGTGAATTTTTTCAAGCATAGGATATTCTTTAAAGAACTTGTTACTGTTGTCCGCTTTCATGACTACAAAAACCGGTTTTCTTTCACTTACCTCCCCGAGCCATTGATCATTCATCCTTTGAGGTATCTCTCCAGGGAGCCAGCCACCATAAAAACAGGGTGCAAAACTCTTAAATCCCATAGTAATTACATGTTTCTCAGGTCCTGAATGGGCCTTCATGAAATCGATGGCAGCTCCCTGGATCATGCGTTCAACTTTTGGGACAAACAGTAACAAAGAAGAAAATGTAAACAGGAGTGATGTCGTAAAAAGAAAAATAATCCCTTTATAATCCCTCTTAGTGATTCTGTAAAGGGCAGCTACCATTCCTGCGAAAAGGATAAACGCCGGAATATAATGTATGTATCCCCATCCGGCTTCAGATTTCAACACGCCCACCACATGGGGTGAAAGGCTTTGCGCATATCTGTCGATGAGTATCCCGGGATTTCTGAGGACTAAAGGAATCAGACCAGTTAAAATAATAAGTACAAGGGATATGATTCCCAGCATGACAATCTGCCACCTTCTGATCTCAATTTTTCGTTCCAGCCATTGATACACCACCCAGGCCGATATAAAGGTCATCGGATAATAGGCAAGGGAACTGTAATGTACCAGCTTTGTTTGAACGATTGAAAAGAGGATCAGCACCAGGAAAAACAGGATATACATCCAGGTTCTGAATGCCTGAGCAAACCGGTCTTCCTCTCTTTTCTTCTGAAAACCACTCAACATCAGCACTGAGGCGGGAAAAACCCCGAAAAGCAGAATCACAAAATGAAAGCCGGGGAATCCTCCATGACCTGCAAAATCATCTGTAAATAATCCTGCCTGGTATGATAGGAAATCTCTTACTACCTGCAAATTACCGTCGATAATTGCAAGCACAAACCAAAATCCTCCTGTCACAGCGAGAATCCCCATAAAAACCAATATATGGGATACTTTAACAGCAATTCTTCCGCGTACATAGGTCAGGTAGATAAGGAAGCTCAGTGCAAATACCAGTACGGCTACCGGACCTTTCGTCAGCACGGCGAGTCCCAGGAACAGTGCAGATAATCCGACATACAGATATCTTCGGGAAAATCGTTCCGGAGATAGGTAAAAGATGAAAAAAGAAAATCCATGAAATATGAACAAGTTAAACCAGGGATCAATAATGCCGGTCCGGAAATAGAAAAATGGAAGGATCGCGGTACCAAAGGCAATAGCCCAGAGCATTCCAAACTTTTCTCCGTGAATCCTCCTTCCAACCAGGTATAATGAAATGAGTGTTAAAATGCCACAAAGTACATTGGGAAATCGTGCAGCAAACTCATTGATACCAAAAATTTTCATAGAGATCACCTGCAGCCATATAAACAGGGGCGGCTTCTCCCAGAATGGTTCATAATTGATGGTCACTGTAAGGTAATCACCACTGACCATCATTTCGCGGGCCGATTCAGCAAAGATGATCTCATCCCAGTCAAACAGGTGAACTGCTCCGGAAAATGGTATCAGAAATACCACTCCGTAGAGAATGATCATTACAATAAACAACCAGGGTTTTAACTGTATTCTCATTTTTTCAATATATTATTCAGGGAACGGTCCATCCAATTTTGGTCTATATCTCTGAATAACCGCCAGGCAATCCATCCCATAACCATTCCAAGCAGTGAACCGGCCACCACATCCATCAGAAAGTGCTGCGACAGGTAAACCCTGCTGTACCCAACACCGAGAGCCAGGATCAACAGACCTGCCTGAGCAATTTTAGATCTGGTTAGGAGCGCTATTGCAAAAAATAGGGCAAACGCTGTTGCCGTGTGTCCGGAAGGAAAACTGAACCAAGTATTTATTTCCACTCCGGGAACAAGGTAAAGTTCGTAATCGGACCTATTTATCTCAAAATATTTCATTGGCCGCGGAAAATCACTGAACAGTACCCTCTTTAAAAACTGTACTCCCATTCCGGAAAATAGAAATGCCGTCAGGGCCGTGAAAAAACACCTGAAAGAGACCAGTAAAAGTCCAAGAATAAAAATCACAAGCAGAATACCATCTCCAAGCCAGGTCCAGTATTTCATTAACAGGTCTAGAAATGGAGTATGAAAACTGTTCATGGCCATATGGATGAACGCTTTTGAACGGACCAGTACCAGGATCAACAGCAGCATAAAAACAGGCAGGTAACCCAGCAAAAACATATTGCCGGGAGATTGCCCGTAAGATTTTAAAAAGGATTTATTGCCCATCATTCTTTAGAGGGATAAAGATAGGAATTTTATGAATAGATAAATTTTTCTAATTTTGGTCTGTTATAAAATTTAAAAGACAATAAAATGAAAATTGAAGAACTCAAAAGAAACTTTATTAACCTGTACGGAGAAAATAGTGAAGATATCCATGCCTACTTTGCACCCGGGCGTGTTAACCTGATCGGTGAACATACCGACTACAACGGCGGATATGTATTTCCCTGTGCATTATCCTTTGGCACCTACCTTTTGGTAAGAAAAAGCAGTGAACGGAGTGTGAAGTTTGCAACAACCAATTTCGACCACCGTGATACGATAATCCTCGACGAGCCCTTCGAAAAAAAGGGCAATGCATGGACCAATTATCCTCTTGGGGTAATCAACGAACTACGCAAGCAAGCAATGGAGATTGAGGGGCTGGAGACGCTCTATTCAGGGGATATACCCAATGGGGCAGGATTGTCTTCTTCTGCCTCCATTGAAATGGTTACTGGCACTGCATTGAATGATCTCTTTGGTTTCAAGATTGAAAAAATGGACATGGTAAAAATCGCTCAGAAAGCAGAAAATAATTTTGTAGGTGTCAACTGCGGAATTATGGACCAGTTCGCCAGTGGCATGGGAGCTAAAAACAATGCCTTGTTTCTGAACTGCGAAACACTGGAATTCAAGCGTGTACCTCTTGTATTGGAAGGTATTAAAATTGTTATCACGAACACCAATTTACGTCGCGGACTTACCGATTCAAAATACAATGAGCGCAGATCAGAATGCGAAAAGGCGGTTGAAGAGATCAGCAAAGTGAAGCCGATCCCAAATTTAAGTCGCCTCTCCATGGATGAATTTATTACACTGTCGGACAACATCTCCAATGAGGTAGTTAAACGGCGTGCGCACCACGTTATTTCCGAAAATGACAGAACCCTTCGCGCCATTACTGCACTGAATGAAGGAGATATTAAAGAATTTGGTAAGTTGATGAACGAATCTCATGATTCGTTACGTTACGATTATGAAGTGACTGGAAAAGAGCTGGATGCATTGGTAGAAGAGGCGCGTAAAGTTCCCGGAACAATCGGCAGCCGAATGACAGGGGCAGGATTTGGCGGATGTACCGTAAGCCTGGTCAAAGAGGAGAAAATCGACAATTTTATGAAGGTAGTTGGCGATAACTATGAAAAGAAAATCGGACTGAAGCCTGATTTTTACATTGCTGAGGTGGGCGACGGTGCAAAAAAGATCGGAGTTTTTTAACATCAAGGCTATTATCGAAAAGTGGTTATACGAGCTGGAGGCCCGTACGAGCCAAGCTGTTGGAAGAGCAGGATAAAATGCTAACGAGTTCTATATAACGAGTTCTATAAATGTCAGCGCTTGCTTACCCTGATGATCTTCTCTTTGTGAACTCCCCACGGTCCGTTAATCAGAAGCATATAGGCTCCATCATCGAAGCCCGGTAAATACAACTCATGGGGATTGGAAAGAACTTCCTGCCTGCTGACAAGCTTTCCTTCTAAGTTAAATACTTCAAGATATACTTCGGGTGTGAGACTCCTGAATTGAATTGTAATCGATTCATCAAATGGATTTGGTCCCATAAGGTATTCTTTCCCTTCAGGCAGCTGCACTTCACTATTTCCTCTTGCAAGCAGCTTCTTTTCAGGATCGAACCTGATGTCAAATACCATTCCTGTTATTGGTATGGCGAATTCCTGCTCCCTCATTTCCTGAAAAAGGCGAAATGTCTGTTCACCCTCGCTGGTTGTTACAGCTAAATCAAAATGCATCGCAAATAGCGGAGTAGCCGAATCTGATGTTTCCTGCTGGCTATGAATGTAGAGCGTATCTTCTTTGGCATTGCCTGTTATATAAAAGGTTGGAAAGCCTTTGCCATAGTACCACTGATCAAAGAAACAGGTAAAATCCCTATTGCTAACACTTTCTAGCACTTCACGAAACCCAACAGCAGTAGCAACGCTGTCCCTGTAAATTTCCGAATAAGTTCTAAGAACATCAAAAAAGAGCGCATCATCGTTCAGCTCATACCTGATCATATGCAGCAGGACAGCTCCCTTCTTATAACTTAGGCCATAATCAAATACCCTGTACACATTCTCCACTTCACTTTCTGGTACATACACTGAACCGCTCTTCCCAAAGGCCAGTGTCATGGCATATTCCATCCAGTTATCAGCAGCCTCCCTGGAACTCAGGTTTTCCAGAGCAATATATTCCATATATGAAGCAAACCCTTCGTTGATCCATATATCCTGCCATGTACCACAAGTCACACTGTTGCCAAACCACTGATGTGCCAGTTCATGTGCTACCAGGTTAAAGTTAAAATTTGCCATGGTCGACATGGTCTGGTGCTCCATCCCTCCTCCCATTGGTGCCACGGCATGACCATATTTCTCCTGTGCAAAAGGGTAATCCATCACCAGGTCGGAAAAGAGTGTAATCATATCCGCAGTCCTGTCAATCCTGCTTTTCCAGGTCATAAAATAGCCATCATCATCATAGATATAATTCTGTACGAGCACCGAATCATTTCTGTTAGAAAGCGCTGCAGAAAATGAATAATCGCGGTAATCGGCCACAGCCAGAGAGATCAGATAATAGGCGATCGGATAGTTGGATCGCCACTTAAACTTATGTTTTTCACCAGGAAGCTCCTCAATCTCCTCCAGCAGTCCAATAGAACCCGCCATAAGTTCCCTGTCACAAACCAGATCCACCCAGACCGAATCCGCCTTATCAGAAAGCACCTGCTTCACCGGGAACCAGTCACGCGCATTCAACGGCTCCGACAAGGTATAGGTCACCCACTGCTCATTTGTATTATCGTATGCTGAGGTAATGCCAGCAAAGAACCCACGAGCCTGGTCTGCATCACCTTCATAGAAAATTTTCAAAGAGATTAGATCC
>JBBDUV010000009.1:0-60527 GCA_040903745.1 Bacteroidales bacterium
CAAGATGGAGCTGCAGGAGTTCAGGGAGGCAATTGAAGCGAAGGATCGCAGCAGTGCCGGCACAAGCGCCCCGGCAAAAGGATTGTTTTTGGTGGATGTAGGGTATGGGTAAATCCTCTTAGTTTCATCTGCATTTTCAAAATATTAAAAAAAATGCAGGTTCAGAACAGCTGTAATGGGTCCGTATTCAGGAATGTTTCCCAAGGAATCCCCCCGGTTCCTATCACCAGTGTTTTTGATCCCGGGAACCTTTTGGCAAATTCAGGGAGTCCGCTTGCAATTTTCTTTCTGCCGCTTTTTACTTCTAAAGCAACCATGCGGTTTTGGTTTTCCATCACGAAGTCCACCTCCATGTTTCGGTCTCTCCAGTAATATAGATTAATATCATTGATATAAGCGCTGTTTATCAAATGGGATCCAACGGCAGACTCAACTAGTCGGCCCCAGTAATCGGGCATCTCTCTGGCCTCTTTAAATAACATATTGGAAAGAGAACCGGTTATTGCGGTATTATAAACCTGAAGCTTGGGACTTGATGATCGTTGTCTTAGTTTTTGCGCACTGTATTTTTCTATTCCACCTATGAGTCCTGCTGTTGAAAGCAGGTTCAGATAATGAGCAATGGTAACCGTGTTACCTGCATCCTGAAGTTGTCCAAGGATTTTAGTATAGGAAATGATCTGACCACTGTAATTTGCAGATAAGTCAAATAATCTTCTTAACAGCGCAGGCTTGTTAATTTTTGTCATTTGAAAAATGTCCCGACTGATTGCTGTTTCAATCAGGGAATCTCTGACATAATCTTTCCATCTTGTTTCATCATCCACCAGTTCAAACGCTCCCGGATACCCTCCAAAGTATACATACATATCAGGCGTCATTTCAAACGCATCATGCATCTCAGAGCAACTCCAGTGACTCATCGAAATTGATTCAAACCTTCCCGCAAGTGATTCCGACAGGCCCTCCTGAATCAGTAAACGTGAAGAACCAAGCAGTATCAATTTTATCGGAATGTTATTGAGGGTATCCTGATCCCATTCCTTTTTTATGTACTCACTCCAGTTGTCAATTTTTTGTATTTCATCGAGGCAAAGAATGATTTCGGTTGTTTTATCATTTTTTAATTGCAACCGGGCCCGCTCCCATGCGTTGTTAATCCATAGTTCTGAGGTATCAATCTGACCGTCTGCAGAGAGGTATATCGAAGGTAGCTTTATCTGTTCCAGGATTTGCTTTACCAAGGTTGTTTTTCCGATCTGCCAAGGACCACTAATCACCTGGATGAACCTGCGTGGTTCAAGCATTCTTTTCCTAAGTGTTTCAAGATAATGACGTTGATACATGAATTTACAAATTACTCAATATAAATAGTAATATTACTCAATATACTGAGTAAAAATACATAATTTACTTAGAAAAACAAAACTTGACCTTGAGGTAAAGGCAGGAGCATACGTGAAAAGAAACTCTCCTGATACAACAGAAGATCAATTTGATTTGCATCAATTAGCCAGGTTAATACATAATTAATCACGAAAACTGAGTGCTTTTACCTACTACTCCCTGTTCCATATCTCCCATGCTTCTTCGGCCTGGTACACCAGCATGTCGCGGCCGTTTACCGCGCTGGCACCGCGGTTTCGGCCCATCTGCATAAAACGGGTAACGGCGGGATTATACACCAGGTCGAATAGCAGGTGATCGGTGGTAAGTGCATCGTATGGGATATCGGGAAAACCTTCCATCTCCGGATGCATCCCCAACGGGGTGGTGTTGACAATCAGCTTCGCGTTCTTCACAAGTTTCTCTGCCAGGTCACCATACCCAATGGCACCCTTCTGGCCCGAGCTCGATACACGGATCACCTCCACGCCCATCTCCTCCAGCACACACACCACCGCTTTCGACGACCCACCGGTCCCCAGCACGATCGCCTGCTGCGGCGTTGCGTTCAGCTGTTCCAACAGCGACTTCCTGAACCCGGGCACGTCGGTATTGTGCCCCACCTTCACCAATCTGCCGGTCTTTGTACATAGGCAGACCGTATTCACCGCACCAATATCCCGTGCATCCTCACTCAACACATCCAGGTATGGAATTATTTGCTCCTTATAGGGAATGGTAACATTCAACCCTTTAAGATCCGGATCGCCCTTATAAAGCGGTTCGAACTTTGCAATATCCTCAATCGGATAGTTGTCATATACCGCCTCATCAATCTTCTCCCTGCTGAACTTTTCAGCGAAATACTCTTTGGAAAAGGAGTGTCCCAGCGGATAACCGATCAGTCCGTACTTTCTCATGGTCTTGTTAAAATAAATGGATTCCAGCACAAATAAGCAATCTTTTGGCAAATTACCAAATATCAGTTTTCTTGTTTTTTCCTGAACGCCAGTTCGAACAGCAGGATAAGACCGATCCCAAGCAGCATCATGGCGATCGCTCCCGCGAGCTGATCGCCCGGTTGTCCGGGGACGGGAAGAAAATTCTTCTGCACGAGCGGCTTTTCAACGCCTTCAATAAGCACTGTTTCAACGGTCTCTTTCCAGGGCCAGATCTTGTTCAATGATCCGATCATGAATCCGGCCAGGATGGCCACAGTTCCGTCATGGTATTTATTGAACAGCCAGGAGAGCAGCCTAGACAGGCTCAGAAGTCCGATCACCGCCCCAATACCGAGCAGGACAATGGCCCCCAGGTCTGCTTCATTGACGGCACGGAGTGCAAAGGCATATTTGCCCAGCAGGAGCAGGATGAAACTTCCGGAGATCCCCGGCAGGATCATTGCACAACTCGCCAGCATGCCGGATAGTATAATGAACCAGGCAGCGTCGGTTGTCACGGCCGGGGTGATACTGGTAATATAGAAGGCGATGGCAATACCGCCAACGAGGGCAACCACCATGGCATAGTTCCACTGTTTGATCCGCCTGGCCACCACATAAGATGAGACGAGGATAAGTCCGAAAAAGAAGGACCAGATTAGCACGGGATGGGTCTCCAGCAAGTGTTCGAGCAGCCGCGCCAAAGAGATAACTGCGATAAAAATCCCTGCAAATATGGAGAGCAGGAAATTGCCGTTGATATGCTTCCAGAAGGAGATCCATTTTCCGGTGAAAAATAGTTTGATAGCGTCCATGTCGATCGATTTAATCGAATGGATCAGCTCCTCATAGATGCCTGTTATGAAGGCGATAGTGCCACCTGACACTCCCGGAACAACATCCGCTGCTCCCATTCCGGCACCTTTTAATAAAATAAGTAGGTATTGTTTCAGATTTCTTTTCACGGATCTAATAATTAAGAATAATTTGATGGATCTTATTCAGGATTTTATGTTATTTGAATTTCTTGAATTTCTTGTATTTCTTGGATTTCTGGAGTCTTCTTGGCTTTACCCCATGCTGTTATCTATTCCTTTTAATTATTTCTATTCTTACCAGGGGAATATACATAAAACCGGGGGAATCTACATGTCCCATAACAGCGGAACGTGCCGGGGATCTTTTCTTTTCTAAAAAAAATATTGATCACTGCTGGCGTTTGTCCTGGTACGCTTCGGGCAGGTAATCAAAAAATGTATCACCCCGCATACCCAGTCGCAGTGCCTCCATGGAGAACACCTCGTTGGGGGCAATATTACCAAGATTTACATTGGCTCCCACGAGCTGAATGAACATCACCTGTTGCGCCTTTGCCGGAGCCTCCCAAAGCACATCATCGACCGATATCTCCTTCATAATATCGTCGATCAGTTCCCTGTTCGCCGATCCATCGGCGTTATAGATTCCTATCGTACCGGATTCCCGTGCCTCCGCGATCACCTTCCAGGCCCCGGCTTCGAGTTCAGCCTTCATGTGATGCACCCAATCCTCGTTTGGAATTGTGATTCCTTTTACTTTTGTTCCGACTTCTGACAATACCCGTTTGCTGACAGCAAACCTTTTGATCATCTTTACTTTTTCTTCAGGTTCGATCTTCATGGAGCCATCGGAGATCTCGATTGTTGTAATACCGAACTGGTCCACGAACCGTTGATAATCGTCCAGCATGTTCCGCACTGCGAACATCTCAAAGAGCGTTCCCCCGAAATAGGGCTCCACGCCGGCATCGCGATAGAGCTTAATCTTTTCCTCCAGGTTTTTAGCGATCAGGGCGGTTCCGAATCCGAATTTCACCAGGTCGGTATAGTGGGCACTTGTTTCGCAGAAAGCTTCAGCCTCTTTTAGGCTAAGCCCCTTATCCATCATCATCGTCAGTCCGGATTCTCTGGGTTTGGTGGATCGCTCCGGGATAAATGGTAATTCAAAGTTCATACAGCAATTTATTTGGTATAGCGTTCGATGAGCTTACGGGCATTTTTATCAAGAAATGTATCTTCCGTGATAAACAAAAAGTCGACAAATAACTTCCGCTCCTTTTTTAAGGCCATTTCGAGGAAATTGTACCCGGCCGATCTGTTTCCGAGACGGTAATGGCATGAGGCCATCTTCACAGCAAGGTGCGCATCGTCCGGAAAATCCGCAACAGCGTTCTTCAACACCTGAAGGGCTTTGTCGAGCATATTTGTTAGGAGAAGCAGACGGGCAAGGGAGTTCCAGGCCTCGAGATCAAATTTATCGATTTTAACTACCTGACCAAAGCACTTCGCCGCCTCTTCCCATTTTTGTAACTCCTCGTAGACATAAGCCAGGTTGATCCAGTAATCGGTGTTCTGGTTGTCGAATTCGAGTGCTTTAAGCATATAGATCGTCGCCTCATCGTATTTGCTCATCTGATACATCACCATTCCAGCACCGAACCAGCCTTCGGGGTCGGTATTGTCCTCTTCAATCAGCTTCTTGTAGACTTTTAATGCCTTTCGCAGCTGACCTGTCTGCTCGTAGGAGTCGCCCAGGAACATGAGGGCCTGTGGATTATCCGGTTCGATCTCAAGAAATTCGGAAATGGTCTCTATGGCCAGGTGGTACTCCGATAAAGAGGCATAGGTGTTGGCTTTGTTGAAGAACGCGGATGCATAATCGGGATTCAGTGCCAATGAGTAGTCGTATGCCTCGATGGCTTTGTGGGGCTGCTCGAGCTTGAAATAGGCTACCCCCAGGTTGTACCATACATTTTCAGAAAAGGGATCGATATCCAGGTACTTCTGGTAATACTCGACGCTCTTCTGATAATTGTCAAGCCGTTCATGGAAATACCCCAGATCGTAGATTGCTGACAAGTAATTTGGGATGAGGGCGTGGGCCTTTTCGAGGTATTTAACAGCATGGCGGTACTGCCTGGCATTTTCGAATGCAATGCCAATATTCAACAGCGCATCAAAGGTATCTTCCGTAGAGAGGGAGAGCCCCTTGTCAAAATTCTTTTCCGCTTCCTGGATACGGCCTGTTTGGCAAAAAGCTGTACCCCTGAGGAAAAAATATTCAGGATTGGAATGTTCCCATTGGGGAACCTGATCAAGTATCCCGAGGGCAGGCTTTCCGATCCCCTGCTCGAGGTAGATATGCACCACCTTGTACTTGATTTCAACGGATGCAGGGTGCTGCTGAGATCCAAGCTGAGCAGCCGCACTCGCTTCTTCGTATTGAAATTCGTCCAGGTAGTAGTCGATGATCTGTTCAAACTCCTCCACATCAAAAAAGGCGGAATGTTTGCTGTTTCTCATTGACTCATATTTCTGAAGCAGTTCCAGAAATTCCTCGTTCTCAAAAATCGGCTCGTTTTTTTCACTCATTCAACAGCAGCATTTGGGAATGCAAAGATAAAAGAAAGGATTGAATATATGGTGGGAATGAATAAAATTGAAGGGATTTTTGTATTGCCTATGGCGGAGCCTGGTCTTTCAGGATAAAAGATTTCTGCTACAGACATTGCGCCCCTAGCGGGGCTTTCGTTGCTTCGGGTGGGGCAATCTGCTACAGACATTGCACCCCTAGCGGGGCTTTCGTTGCTTCGGGTGGGGCAATCTGCTACAGACATTGCGCCCCTGGGGCTTTTGTTGCTTCCATTTACCCAAACCTTTACAATTTTTTTACCCCAAGATAAAAACCTACCCGAAATTCTATCCTGTTGTAAATATCCTTATAAGTGTTATCAAACGACTGCCATTCGTATGACTCGGTATAATTGATCTGCATATGCCTGTATAATAAACTTACATCCCATGCAAAATTATCGCGGCTCCCGATCTTCAATCCTACACCGATTGCACCAGCAATACCTCCATGGTATGTGTAGTCGGTATTGTGATAACTGTCCTCCCATTTTGAAGGCAGTGCATAGCCCCCGCGCGCAATAACCACGGGCACCACATCTCCCCTGCCCAGCGCATACTGTAAATCCGCCATCAACGGGATATGGTTGATGTTTAAAAACTCCAGTCCGGCAAGCAGTCCGGTATAAATCCCCTTTCCGGAAAAATATCCGAATGAGGAATGCATACTGAATGGTGCGATATAATTATTCTGTTGCGATCCGGCCAGCACACCGATGGTACTCATGTTCACCCACCCCAGGCTGACATCACTGCCGCCGTTGATCCGCTTAACCTCTACCTTATCGATCTCCGCCACATCGGCCATTGTAAAAACCCAGCTGTTTCCCGCCCTGTCGTTGATGGTGATCGATTCTTCCGGAATGATTTTTTCAACATCACCAATGATAGTCGTTCCATTCTTCAGGATCACCCGGTCGGTTCGCTGTGCATGAAGAACTGTGATCCCCAGGATCGCTGTAACAAGGGAGAGAATAATTTTTTTAGTCATTGTTTTCGGTTTAAGTGATTTGTTGACAGGATGAATAGAATGTTCTACTGGTTGCGTCTGTTTTGAGAATATTAATAATTGAAGTGGGTCAGAACATATCCAAATATCTAATAGATAATTATTTAAAGCGGTCACAGCAGGTTCAAATATCTAATGTGGGATTATTTGCAAGCACGCGCCGAAAAACTAATTGTTGTCCGACGCAACCTGTTATTACTCTCCTGCATCCTAGAAAAAAACTTAAACCATGCATAGAATAATCTCCCTAGCCGTAATATTTACTTTGGCAGTTCTGACACTCCTCTCCTGTGAAGACAGAAAATTTCTGACACAAACGGCCAATGTACCGATCTACCTGTCGTTCGAGGATCTGAGAAAAACGGTTGAGATCACAGAACCTGAGCAGATCCGTCGCCCCGGAAAGATCTATTTTAAAGACGATTACATCTTTATCAATGAGTTTATGGAAGGGGTGCATGTGGTTGATATTTCTGACCCTTCGACACCGACACCGGAAGCTTATATCCCTGTACCGGGGAATGTCGACATGGCCATCAAGGACAACATCCTCTATCTCGACAGCTACACCGACCTGGTGATGATCGACATCTCCGATCCGGCTTCACCTGTTGAACAAAATAGACTCGAAGATATCCTTGAGTACACGCTACCGCCGTACGACCATGATTATCCTCTGGCTGAAATTGATGAAGAGCAGGGTGTTGTCACCGGATGGGAAATTAAGGAGTATACCCGGGAGATCGAAACCAATCCGTACCCATGGCCCATCTTTATGGAATACAGTTCCGACTCCCGGTTAGCGAACATGAGTTCTGTTGGCGGAGGAGGAGGCGGAAGCGGAAGCGCCGGATCAACCTATGGTGTAGGTGGTTCCATGGCCCGGTTCCTCACCTACGACAAGTACCTCTATATGCTGCAGACCACCAATCAGCTCAAAGTGATGGATATTAGCAACACCGAATCGCCTGTTGAAAAATACAACAAATATGTTGGCTGGGGACTCGAGACCATGTTCATCTACGGTGGTTACATGTACCTCGGTGCGCGGAACGGCATGTATATCATGAGCCTGCAGGATCCAAAGCACCCCTTTACCACCGCGGTATACAGGCACATCACCAGTTGCGATCCGGTGGTTGTCAGCGGCAACCTCGCCTATGTTACTTTGCGATCGGGAACCATATGCGGGGGGACCGCTGATCTGCTGGAGGTGATCAATATTACAGACAAGTACAACCCCCAGCGCATTGCGTCATACGGAATGGATGAGCCTTACGGACTGGGGATTTCAGGCAGCACGCTGTTTATTTGTCAGGGCGACAATGGCCTGGTCGTCTACGATGCCACCGATCCGCTCACCATCAAGAATCACCAGCTGGCGGAGTTCACCAACATCAAGGCCACCGATGTTATCCCGGTCAACAACATCCTTTTCACCATCGGCGACAGCGGCTTTTACCTCTACGACTATTCGGATGTTAATGAGATCACTCTTTTAGGCAGTATAGAGGTTGAGCCGGAGGAAAATTAAAAATTAATATTTTCCAGAAGTTCTTTAAGCTCGGCAATACTTTCTGATGCGGTTCTCCATACGATATCCAGGTCTACGTCGATGTAGTCATGAATAAGTATATCTCTCATTCCAGACATTTCTGACCAGGGAACATCAGGATTGTTGCTTCGTAGAGTCATGGATATTCGCTTTGTTGCTTCACCAATTATTTCAAGCTGGCGAACAACAGCATCCTGGGTTAGATGATCTGCAGTAAAACTGACCCGATCTTTTTTGGAAATATACTTTAGTATCCTGTCTATACTCTGAAGAATATGTTCAATATATATCCTGTCGTCTTTATTCATATATAATCTGAAGATCTTTGAAAATATACTTTTTTAAACGCTCATTCTTTAATGAAGGCTCGGTTACAAGATCAATTTTCTTTCCTATTTGTTGAGAAAGATCGTTATGTATCTTAACAATATCAAATAGTGTAGGTGTTCTTTTAAACTTGACCAGGATATCAATATCACTTTCAGAAGTATCCTCTCCCCTGGCATATGAACCAAACAGTCCAATCCTCTCCGGCCCATAAGGCATCAGATAGTTAATAATATTGTTGTTTATTTGATTGCGATCCATAACATTGCAAAGATACATTATTTCTTACTACCTGGCTGAAAAAACTCCCCTACTTTTCCAACCCGCGTTCAGCCAATAAATCCCATATTTTTTATACTTTTGTGGCTGAAAAATATGAACCCCTCATCATTGGGAAGAGATATTTTCAGCGGTATTCGCGAGCTCACTGCGTTCGGTTCGCACGCTGTCGCCGAAGCTTTAGCGTAGGAGCCCGAGCACCATTAAAGATGTTCTTTCTGCGAGGCAACAGGTCACTTGTAGTTAAAACGGTATTTATAGAATTATATATTAATTAGTTAAATAAAGTATTTATACACATGAAGCTATGTTTGAAAGTTTATCAGATCGGTTAGAGCAGTCATTTAAGCTGTTAAAGGGCCAGGGAAGGATTACGGAGGTGAATGTTGCGGAGACGCTCAAGGATGTGCGGAGAGCACTGCTGGACGCGGACGTGAACTTCAAGATCGCCAAGCAGTTCACCGACCAGGTGAAGGAGGAGGCGCTGGGACAGAAGATATTATCCTCGGTGAAGCCGAACCAGATGATGGTGAAGATCGTTCATGACAGGCTGACGGAGCTGATGGGTTCGGAGAGCGCCGAGATCGATACCAGGGGAACCCCGAATGTGATCCTGATCGCCGGATTGCAGGGTTCGGGTAAGACCACCTTTTCTGCCAAGCTGGCCAGTTACCTGAAGGCGAAGAAGGGCCGGAACCCGATGTTGGTCGCGGGCGACGTGTACCGTCCCGCAGCGATCGAGCAGCTGACGGTGCTGGGAGAGCAAACAGGTGTTAAAGTATACACTGAAGAGGAGAATAAGAATCCTGTGAAGATCGCGAAAGCAGCGATCAGGTCAGCCAGGAATGCCGGAAACAACACGGTGATTATTGATACGGCCGGACGACTCGCGGTGGATGAGGAGATGATGAAGGAGATCAAGGCGATCAAGGATGCCGTGAATCCGCATGAGATCCTTTTCGTGGTCGACTCGATGACCGGTCAGGATGCCGTAAACACAGCGAAAGAGTTCAACGACCGGCTTGACTTTAACGGGGTGGTACTGACCAAGCTCGATGGTGATACCCGCGGTGGTGCGGCACTGTCGATCAAATCGGTAGTAAACAAACCGATCAAGTTCGTCGGTACCGGCGAGAAGATGGATGCGTTGGATGTATTCTACCCCAAGCGGATGGCCGACAGGATCCTGGGAATGGGCGATATCGTTTCGTTGGTTGAAAAAGCGCAGGAGCAGTATGATGTGGATGAGGCGAGGAAACTGCAGAAGAAGATCGCCAAGAACACGTTTGACTTCAACGATTTTATGTCGCAGATCCAGCAGATCAAAAAGATGGGGAACGTGAAGGACCTGATGTCAATGGTCCCCGGTATGGGCAAGGCGATCAAGGACCTCGATCTCGACGATGATGCCTTCAAGAGCATCGAGGCGATCATCAACTCCATGACACCGGAGGAGCGCACCGATCCGAAATTGCTGAACGGAACCAGGCGGGCTCGCATTGCGAACGGAAGCGGCACCAGTGTGGCGGAGATCAACCGGTTGGTGAAGCAGTTCGGTGAAACAAGAAAGATGATGCGTATGATGAGTTCAGGCAAGGGAAAGGCGATGGGCCGTGCCCTCTCATCCATGCCACGTAAATAATAACCCCAACATATAGTATTATGCAAATAATTGACGGTAAGGCGACAGCAAAAGCGATCAAGGAAGAGATAGCCAAAGAGGTAGAAGCAATGGTTAAAAGGGGCGTAAAGCCTCCCCACCTGGCAGCGGTACTTGTCGGACACGATGGCGGCAGCGAGACCTATGTGGCCTTCAAGATCAAGGACTGCGAAGAGGTTGGTTTCAGGTCAAGCCTGGTACGCTATGAGGATGATGTGACCGAAGAGGAGCTGCTGCAGCGTATTGCAGCGCTGAACGCGGACCAGGAACTGGACGGTTTCATTGTTCAGCTGCCCCTGCCCGATCATATCTCCGAGCAGAAGGTGATCGAGGCGATCGACCCGGCAAAGGATGTTGACGGCTTTCACCCGGTGAATGTCGGTAAAACCGTGATCGGACTCCCTGCTTTTGTCAGCGCCACCCCCTATGGAATTGTTGAGCTGCTCAAGCGGTACGACATTGAAACCTCGGGTAAAAACTGCGTGATCGTCGGCCGCAGTAATATTGTGGGCAGACCGCTAAGCGTCTTGATGTCACAAAAGGCGATCAACGCAACGGTAACAGTGGCGCACAGCCGCACGAAAGACCTGAAGGTGGTGTGCGGGAACGCGGATATCCTGATCGCGGCGCTCGGATCGCCTGAATTTATCAAGGAAGATATGGTGAAGGAAGGTGCCGTGGTGATTGATGTGGGTACAACACGGGTCGAGTCGACCGAAACAAAAAGCGGATTCAGGCTCAAAGGCGACGTGGACTATGAAAAGGTGGCCCCCAAATGCTCCTATATCACACCGGTACCCGGCGGTGTGGGTCCGATGACCCGGGTTTCGTTGCTGTTAAATACGCTGAAGGCTGCCAAACATAACTAAAAAGCATTACATCCTTTCCGGCACTTCAATTCCCAGCAATTCCATTCCCTTTTCAATGATTCGTCCGACGATGGCCGACAGGTGGATCCGGAACAGCCTGGTATTTGCATCATCTGCATTCAGGATGCTGTGGTCGTGATAAAACTGGTTGAACTCCTTCGCCAGGTCGTACATGTAGTTGGCCACAACCGCCGGATTATGTTCGCGGGCCGCCTCCTTCACAATGGCAGGAAACCCGTGTACCAACCTAATCACATCGATCTCCTTGTCGTTGAGTACAACACCGGGAATCCCGCTATCGTACTCCCCTGCTGTACGCAGCACACTGCGAATCCTCGCGTAGGTATATTGGATAAACGGACCGGTGTTCCCGTTGAAATCGATCGACTCTTTCGGATCGAAAAGCATGTTTTTCTTCGGATCCACCTTCAGGATAAAATACTTCAGCGCACCGAGGCCTATCTGTCTGTAAATATTCTGCTTCTCCTCCTCCGAATATTCCCCCAGCTTGCCCAGTTCATCCGACATCTGCCTGGCCGTGGCGATCATCTCATCCATCAGCTCATCGGCATCCACCACCGTACCCTCGCGCGATTTCATCTTCCCTTCAGGCAGCTCCACCATGCCGTATGACAGGTGGTACAGCTTGTCGTGCCAGTCAAAACCCAGCTTCTCAAGCACAAGCGCCAGCACCTGGAAATGGTAGTTCTGCTCGTTCCCCACCACGTATATATGTTGTTCGATCGGGTATTCAGAAAAACGCTGGTGTGCCGTTCCCACATCCTGGGTCATATATACCGACGTGCCGTCTGATCGCAGGAGCAACTTGCGGTCCAGCTTTTTATCGGTAAGGTCGGCCCATACCGATCCGTCGGCCTCCCGCTCCAAAAAACCCTTTTTGACCCCTTTCAGAACAAGTTGTCGCCCGAGTTTATAGGTCTCGGATTCGTAATAGATCTTATCGAACGATACCCCCATCCTGTTATAGGTTTTATCGAACCCATCGTATACCCAGCCGTTCATTCTCTCCCAGAGCTTTCGTACCTCCGGATCGTCCGCCTCCCATTTCAGTAGCATTTCGCGGGCACCTGCCATGATCGGGGCAGCGGCCTCCGCCTCTTTCGTCTCCTTTCCTTCCGCGATCAGCTCTGCTACCTGTTTTTTATACTCCTGGTCGAACTTTACATAGTACTCCCCTACCAGCTGATCGCCCTTCTTGCCGGAGGATTCCGGTGTTTCGCCGTTACCGAACAGTTGCCAGGCGATCATGGACTTGCAGATATGGATACCACGGTCGTTGACGAGGTTCACCTTGATCACTTTGTTGCCGTTGGCCTCCAGGATCTTAGATATGGAAAAGCCCAGTAGGTTATTGCGGACATGGCCAAGGTGGAGGGGCTTGTTGGTGTTGGGACTGGAGTATTCGACCATGACAGTTGGGGCATCTTCTCCGGCTGTTGTCAGGCCGTACCGGTCATCTTCATCGATGGCACCGATCTGTTTCAGCCAGTATGAGGCAGCGATGGTAAGATTGAGAAATCCTTTGATCACATTGAAACCGCTGATCTCCTCCAGGTTTTCATCCAGGAATTTCCCCAACATGGCGGCAGTCTCTTCGGGCGATTTTTTAGCGATCCGCACCAGCGGAAATACCACCAGGGTAAGGTCACCGTTGAATTCTTTGCGTGTCTTTTGAATCTGTATAACCGATTCATTTAGTTCGGTCTGCCACAGCTCCTGTGCCGCACGTATGATGGTTGAAGTGAGAAGTTCCTCTATTCTTTGCATAATCTGATATTTGGTCTGCAAAGATAATTAAAAAGTGCGCTCTATCGCTTAGGGTAGGTGCAAGATTCCCACCGGTATTCTTCAATATGTTAAAAAAACCACCAATGGATTAAGCCATGAATACAAAAACAATTACTGAAGGTAGTAATCTTAAGATTCTTGTTCTTGAAGATTCATCAGGGGACCTTGAATTAATAAATGAACAGTTATCAGATGCTGGCTGTTGTAAAGCAATCGAGCAACCGTTTGTTGAATACCTTATCAGATTACATAGACATGGCTCGGATTGTATCAGGCACAATGAAAGTGAGCAAAAACGAATTCCACCTGCAACCATTCTTTGTAGATGTAATCGATAAAGCAAAGAAGTTGTGCGACAGTAAACAGTTACGCTTGAAGGCTGTTTTTCATTCGACAAAGGCCGACCTGTCTCTCTATTCCGATCCTTTATTGATCAAGAAAATACTTAACTATTTATTAGACAATGCGATAAAGTTTACTGAAAAAGGAAGTATCAAATGTGGCTACAAGCTTAAGAATGGTTTTCTTGAATTTTTTGTAAAAGATTCGGGCCCGGGGATAACACACGAAAAGCTGGATGAAATTTTCAAAATTTTTACCCAGGAAGAGGTCTCCAATACACGTGGTTATGAGGGCAGCGGACTGGGTCTCTCCATTGCCCGTGGATTGGTTCAATTGCTCGGGGGCTCCATTTCTGTGAATTCTGAAAAAGGGAAAGGCGCCACCTTTACGTTTACTGTGCCCTGCAACGTGACGGAGATAGTAGATAAAACCTCACAGTCAGAAGAGAGAAGTGTAATTTCCCCGGGCAAACCGCTCGTGCTCCTGGCTGAAGACGATGAATCAAACTATTTGTATATGGAAGAGGTCTTGCAACAGGCTGGATGTGACTACCTGTTGGCCAAAAATGGTGAAAAGGCGGTAGCACTCTGCAAACAACATCCGGAAATCTCTCTGGTGCTGATGGATATAAAAATGCCAGTAATGGATGGTGTAGAAGCTACCAGTCGCATACGTGACTTCCGACCGGGTGTACCCATTATCGCCACTACCGCTTATGCCCAGACCGGTGACGAACAACGTTTTTTGGCTGCCGGTTGCGATGGCTATCTGCCAAAACCCATTAGCATAGATAAGTTGATGACTTTGTTAAGTACACATCTAAAATCATAAAAAGCCGCTCCGGAAAAATTCCGGAACGGCTCATTAACTAAACTAACCCTAAACTAAATCTATGAAAAGTTGGTATAAGTTTGGAACTTATACCTGAAAAGAACGTTTACTGATTATTAAACGTCCAAAGTACCTGAATTGTTACATTTATTTTGGAATTATTTCTTAAAAAATGTTAAACAAACTGCCTGATCCTCCGAAAGTCATGTCATTATTGCTTTCTGTCATCCATGCAAAAACCATTTTCCTGCCAATGAATTGAATTGAATCTGGAATAATTATGGAATAGGCAGATAACTTTCGTATATTTGTGTGACTGATTGAAAATATTGTCGAAATATTGAATGGACGATCCTGGCCCGAAATACCTGCATGTTGTCGCCTTTAATGTTCCCTATCCTCCCGATTATGGTGGAATTATAGACATTTTTTATAAACTGAAAGCGATCAGCAAAGAGGGCGTGAGGATTATCCTTCATGCCTTTCTTTATGAAAGGGAACCAGCCATCGCGCTTGAGGATATCTGTCACAAGGTTCACTATTACAAGCGCAAGAGTGGTTCCCGCTTTTTTTTCAACAAGCTGCCCTACATTGTGGTTACCCGGCAGTCGAATGAACTGGAGAAGAATCTTTTGAACGATCCGTATCCTGTTCTTTTCGAGGGCCTGCACACCACCCTGCTGCTCAACTCCTGCATCGAGGCCGGAAAGAAGGTGCTGGTTAGGACCCACAACATCGAACACAAATACTACAGGATGCTCGCAGGAAGTGAAAGGAATCTATTCAGAAAGTTTTTCATTGCAAGCGAGTCACGCAAACTTGCTCAATATGAGAAGATCCTGCAAAAGGCCGACAAACTGTTATCCATCTCTACAACCGATACGGCCTATTTCAATGAAAACTACAGGAACAGTGCCCATGTGTCAGCTTTTCAGAGGCAGGAGCATGTCACCGCCTCACCCGGCAAAGGTGAATATATCCTGTTTCATGGTAACCTCTCGGTTCCTGAAAACGAGAAGGCACTGCTCTACCTTGTGCGGAATGTTCTTTCGAGGCTAACCTACCATGTGATCATAGCAGGCAAGAATCCGTCAGGACATGTTCGCCGGGTGTGCAACAGGTATATGCACATTGAGCTGATACCAAACCCGGAAGGGGAAACGATGGACCGGCTGGTGGCAGATGCCCATATCAACCTGCTTTATACCTACCAACCCACCGGACTGAAGCTCAAACTGCTTCACAGTCTGTACGGTGGCAGACACTGTATGGCGAATCCTTTAATGTTGAGTGGAAGCGGATTGGACGAACTTTGCCACCTATACCGCTCAACGGGCGAAGCAATAGAGATGATCGATGCGCTGATGAAACGAGATTTTGAAGCAGATGAGATTGAAAAAAGATCTCAGCAACTGAAGGAGTACAACAACGGCTACAACGCAAAAAAAATCGTCGCCCTGCTGGAAGATGCCATTTGATCCTTCCCCTATTCAACTGGTCGACAGCAATTGCAACCGATCTACCGGATATTCAATCGGTCTACAGCAACCTTACGGCAATATCACAACATCAATACCCGGGGATATTTTACTCACTCTCTTTGTCAGGCCTGTCGAGTATCGCGAATACCAGCACGATCACCGCAGAGGTGGCCAGGATCACCATGAGCGACTGGAACATCCTTTTTACCAGGTCGTCATAATCGATGATATCCCAAATGGCCAGGATCGAAATGATAGCGAAGATCAGTATCAGTCCCGACAGGATATATGCAATTATTTTTCTGACACCGGACGTAGTTGTAATAACCATGATTGATTTGTTTTAAGTTACGTATCGAAAATTACACAATTATCTGATATGGGTCAAGTACCCGGTCAGTTCATATAACGATCTGAAAACCTTTTCACTGTTCCCATCTATCAATTTCCACTGGTAACCCTCTCTGTCCTTCAATACCCAAACCGCCGGCAACCCTTCAGCTGACTCTCCTGTAGCCCGAAATCCTGCCCTTTCCAACGCCCGGTTTGTCCAGTACCCTGTCACATCATCCAGCCAGTGTAAAACAATCTGTTTTTCCATCTTCCTGGCCCTTACAAAGCGCAGATTCTGGTGGTCAAAAGCGATCTTTGATTCACTGAAAATATCTTCAAAGGCTCCTGCCATGCCGAGATCTTCAGGAGCACCATCGAGCAACTGCCTGTCATGGATCACCCAGATTTTATCTGCACTGGTGAACGCGTTATCGAACTCGTGGGTGGAGAAGATGACCGACCGCCCCTCCTCTTTCAGCCGCTGCAGCACCTCGATGATCCCGATCCGGTTGGGTATATCCAGAAACGCTGTGGGCTCGTCCAGGATAATGACCCGCGTATCCTGTGCCAGGGCCATAGCGATCATCACCCGCTGACGCTCCCCGTCGCTGAGGCGGTCGACCCTGATATCCATGAACTTCTCCATACCAACAAAATGAATAGATTCCTGAATCTTGTTGCGGTCGGCCTTCCGGAGTGATCCCCACCAGTTGGTATGGGGGTGCCGGCCGAGCGACACCATCTCATAAACAGTCAGATTCTCTGTAAGGCCACCCCCGGTGCCGACAAACGAAATCATGAATGAAAGTTCCCGCGGATGGATATCCTTGATGGATGAGCCATTTACAATAACCTCTCCCCTTGCGGTCAACTGTATTCCGGCGATCGTCCTGAGCAACGTACTCTTCCCGGTACCATTGCGCCCCACCAGCGCGATCATCTCGCCCGGACGAATGGAGGCGTTGATTCCACTGACCAAATGTTCACCGGGCTGATAGCCCAACCAAACATCTTTCAGTTCCATGCTATGTTCCAAGCCAATCTGCTGCATGATGGTTCAATTAATAACTGCTTGCGAGAACTGAGTTTAAGAGCTCAGCCAGGACAAGCACTTTCAAAATATATTTCATTTCCTTCCGGCATTATTTAAACCCTTTTTTGTAGCTGATCACCACCCAAATCACCACCGGAATGCCAATCAGCGAGGTGATCGCATTGATGGGCAGTATACTGTCCGAGCCCGGCAATTGCGAAACAATATCGCTCAAAACCAGCACAACCATTCCCATCAACATGGTCGCAGGAAGCAGGTAGCGCATATCTGCCCTGCCTGTATAGAAACGGGTGATATGCGGCACAGCGATCCCGATAAAACCGATCGGTCCGCAAAAAGCGGTAATACTTCCTGCCAATACGCTTGTACTGATGAACACCAGGATCCGTGTAACCATAATATTCACCCCCAGCGTTCCAGCCACCGCCTCGCCCATCATCATTGCGTTCAGCCCTTTTACCGAAAAAAGCGAGAGTACCAGACCCGGTATAATTGTTACAACCAGCACAGATAGGGAACTGCCCGACACATCGCCGAGGCTGCCAAGGCTCCAGATCACGAACGATTTCAGTGCCGCTGCATTGCCGAAATACTGCATAATGCTGATGATCGCAGATAGTCCGCTGCTGAACATGATCCCGAGAATCAGGATGGTCATGATGTTGCGGATCCGTATGGTCACCAGCAGCAGAATGAACATCACCGAGGCGGCACCCAGCCAGGCTGCTGTTACAATGCCCCATCGGGCAAGGATCCCGGAGGTAATGGCACCGGTACCCAGCAGTACCAGTGCGGCCCCCAGGCTCGCCCCGGAGCTGATACCGAGCACGTAGGGTCCGGCCAACGGGTTGCGAAAAATGGTCTGCATCTGCAGTCCGCTCACCGCCAACGCGGAGCCCGCCAACAGGGCGGTGATCAGACGGGGAATTCTGAAATCGGTCAGGATCAGCTCATGCTGCATGGAGAGCGAGCCGTTTCCGAACAGATATGAGATGATCTCGCCGAAAGGGATCTTCACCGTGCCAAGTGAAATATCCAGAATCAGCAGTAACAGCAGCAGCACAACCAGTACAATCATGCGGGTTATGTATCCTGAACTCCCTGTCAACCGTTTTTAATTTTCAGTTCATCGATCACCCCGCACAATTCGTACAGGTCCTCCTTCACCTTCCGGTAGTGCGCTTTCATGCTCCTGCTTTCGGCATCGGTCTCCGGATGGTTGGTACGCAGCACCAGGTCGTTCCTCAGAAAAACGATTTTCCTGATGACCTCTTCGAAATGTTCGTCGGTTATCTTAGGATCACTGCTTCTCAGGCTGTAACACCTGGCAAGCATATCATACGTCAATGCATTGATGTCCTTTTTGAGTTTCCTGATACTGGCCATGCGGTTGTTCTTTGGTGAAGACCAAATGTATACATTTTTAGTCCAACCGACAACTGGTAGTAAAAACCACAGACATGCATTTCTGCTTTGTGCTTTCTTTTAAAGCTTTGGCTTCGCTGAACCCGCAAGTCCGGTTCTTATCCAGCACATATTAAGATTGCGGGGTTAGCTTCACTGGATTCGTAAACCCGGCATTTTCCATTTATTTCAACCGCTCGTAGAAAAAAAGCTCACTGCTGTTTACCTGCGGATCGCGAAATATCGCGGCCAGATCCTCCAGCACCAGGTCGGGCCGCAGCACCCCCGTCTCCCAGTAGTCGTTCCCCCCACTGCCGTTCATTCGTTTCGTATGATTAAAAACCTGCCGCTGTTGAAACGCCTGCAACTTCCCAAACCGCCTGTCATGGTCCAATATCACATCCAGGCTTGTAGCCACCCCCGGATTGATCCATATATCAGCATCCAATCCGCGCATAAACACCCTTTCGATACCCTTCGGCCTCGCTTCAGCATGGTTCTCATCCTCGAAAATATAGCGCCCGCCCGCATCGCTAATCAGCTTTGCTGCAAATGATTTCCCCCCGGCCACATACCAGGCATCCTTCCATGGCAAGCCAAGCAATACCCGGGGATCGCCCGGTTGCACCGCAATTTCGCGAATGAGCCTGTTGTAGCGACCAGCAATGCCGCTGAAAATTGAATCTGCCAACGGTTCCTTTTCGTAAAACTGCGCGAAGAACTTCAGCCATTCGCTCCGTCCCAGCGGATGAGGTTCGAGATAATCGGCACAGATCACCACCGAAATACCGATCTCCTCAAGCTTTTTGATGGTCTGCAGAATACCCGACTGCACACCAAACATAAAGACTACATCAGGCTGCAGGTCGACCAGCACCTCGTAGTTCAGGCTCTGATCAAATCCCACCTCACGGGTATCGCCCGACTGAAACCGTTGTTCCAGTCCGGGATGATAAATATTTGATCCGCCTGAAATACCATGTACCGTCTGAAGAGCCCCAAGCGTGTCGAGGAAGGAGATAAAGGTGACCGACATGATTACTGCCCGCTCTACAGGGGTCCGTATGAAGCGGTAACCCGACAGCGAGTCGGCAATGTTCGCACTGCTTTTTCCGGTAAGATAGCTGAAGGTGGCATCAGAGGCCCTCTGCCATGGGGCATGAACAGTGATCAGACTGAACTCGCCCCGCTTTCCGATAGAGAATTTTTCAGCGTAACGGGCCTTTGAAGTAGCGTCGATCCCCCGGGCATCTTCTAAGAAAAAAGCTCTGGCAGGGTCAGTTTCAAAAGTGCTGTTTTTCGAAGGGTTCGTTTTGCAGGCCGGAAGCACAAAAAGGGCCGGAAGGATATAGTAGAGAAACACTCTCATCGCTCCACCACGACCCTTCCTGTAAGATTGCGCTCTTCTCCCCTGACCCTGATCATATAGATCCCGGCAGACAGTCCCTCCACGGAGACAGTAACGGGGAATACCGATGCATGGGAGCGTGCATACACCCTCCTACCGGTCATGTCGTACATCTCAATACCCATCTGTCTGCCGGTGTACAGAGGAAGTTCGATCGTGAACATTTCGCGGGCCGGATTCGGGTACATCTGCAAGAGCCCCTCTGCTTTGAACCGATGCCTCGCTTGGACGGTCATGGAGTTTAATCCACCAATAACCAATTGTCCGGTATTTGCCGGATCCAGCCAGTGCTTTAGCTGTTTGCTGATGGTTGGGTAATGGTCCCATGCGAAATACAATTTAGAGAAATAGTCATCCTCGTTGCCAAACAGCGAAAATATTACCCTGTCAGTTTCCGCGTTATATCCGACGGAATCACCGCAGGATGCCAGTCCACCAGATAAAACACCGATCAGTTTCTTTGAAGAGTTAAACAGCGGGCCACCGGAAGATCCTCCTTCCGTAGTTCCTATGTCCCATATGGAGATCCAGTAATTCGATTTTAGGATGTAATCGTTCAGATCGCCCGGCAGAAATGCCGGTTCCATGGTCGGATCCTTATCGACAGTGATCTTCATGGCATCGGCATTGGGGTGATGCAATGTAACAGAGCTAAGATGCCCCTTCTTACGCACATCCCATCCTGCATAATAAACGTTGTACTCCCCGGGGGGCATTTTAGAGAGTTTCACCAGGGTAAAATCGATTGAATCGCCGGTTGCAATGAGGGTAGAGCCGCTCACTGACAGGTTTTTTTGGCCGTCTTCCACAAAACACTCACTGTTCTCATAGCCAAAATAGAAGACGCTTTTTTCGGCGTAGAAATCCTTGTTTATGCAATGTTCGGCAGTAATTATATAGGGTTTCCCGTTGTACGACGTGTTATTGATCAGTGTTCCGGTACAAAGCTGGGTCGTAGTGCTGATATGGCAAACCGACCGCTTAAGTATCTGCCATTCCTCCCCCTCGGTGCAATTAATATCGATCTCGCAAGCCTGTGATGTACCCAGGCCGGTATAATCTATACTTTTCTCCGCGTATACCGGCAGAAAAGCGTGGGAAAGCGTACCGATCCTCAGGTTGCCGTAGACTCTTCCGGGATCGTCGGTCTGTAGTTCGACGACCACCTCCTCACCGGGTAGATGTCCGACATAGAATTGCCCAAACTCCTTGTTGTTTTCTTCTGTGAAGGCGCCTTTGATATGCTTGCCGGTAGGATCGTACACAAACAATTTAGCTCCGTTTTCAAGGGCAAACTCAGAGAAGAGCACCCCGAGAGAGTAGGCATCCGGTGAGATGAGGTGCGCACGCCAGACATGCGTTCCCCCGTTAACGACCCATTCACCATTCTGTTCGGGGGAGATATCCACGGCCCGCTCGGTCGCGAATTCCAGTGCCTTTTTGTAGTTGTTTTGCGCCGACTTTCGCAGACCGTTGAGTAGCACCGGGTCCTCCGGCGGCAGCAGGTAGAGCACCTTCGCTGCACTAAAATCGGCTTCGTTCATAAAGGGCCTTCCCCCGTAACTCACCTGGGCATTCACGTTTAGTAAACCCGCTGCGAGGAATAGTATTGCGGATGCTGTATAGATAAGTAATTTCACTTTGTTTATTGTGGTTGATACCCTGATCCTTTAAAATTCAAATTTAGCAAAAAGATTAATATTGTAGGGGTCTTTTTTCAATTCTGCCCTGCTTTTTTGCTATTTTTACACAGCCGACGAACTGAATTTAGCTGCTGTCTTTACACCGGCAGAAGCATTATATGGGGATGGCGGGACGGATCTCTCGGGAAACAAGTCAGCGGAGGGAAGATATCCCTTCACTGGCTGCGGATGAAGATTCTGCAGGAGGAATGATTGTCTTTGCCAGTGAGGATGCTGCCAGAGACAGATGGTTGTTTTCTTTCCGCCAAAAGCTTTCGCCGACTGCCGAAGCCTTTGGCGAAGGAATTAGCGGTGGCGCAAGTCTGGAAATGAGAAGTTTACTAATCGTAAATGACGAATTTTGGCTTCGCCGAGCTCGCAGGCTCGGATCAGACGGGCATAACGTAGAAAATGGAGTTTTCTTGCAGCCAATTTTTAAATAAAGAATTTATAAATCAAAATGGATAAAGGATCAGCCAAAGACCGTATAGATAAACTTCGCGGGGAGCTGCACCGCCACAACTACCTCTACTATGTGAAGGCAAATCCGGAGATAAGCGATTTTGAATTCGACCTGCTGCTTCAGGAGTTGGAAACGCTGGAAAAGCGTTTTCCGGAGTTTGCCGATGATAACTCGCCGACAAAGCGTGTGGGAAGTGATATTTCGGAGGGGTTTGAGCAGCATCCGCATGAGATCCCGATGCTCTCGCTCGGTAATACGTATAGCCGGGATGAGCTGACAGCTTTCACGGAGCGGGTGCGAAAGGTGATCGACGAGCCGGTGGAGTATGTCTGCGAGCTCAAGTACGACGGGGTAGCGATCAGCCTCACCTATGAGCAGGGACGGTTGGTTCGTGCGCTCACCCGGGGTGACGGGGTAACGGGCGACGATGTAACGGCCAATGTGCGGACCATCAGGAGCATCCCCCTGCAGCTTGCCGGGAACGGGTATCCTGAGCGCTTTGAGATCCGGGGTGAGGTGCTGATGCCGCTGGATGGGTTTCGCCGGATGAATGAGCAGCGCGGAGAGGCTGGCGAACAGCTGTTTGCGAATCCGCGCAACGCCACTGCCGGAACCCTGAAGATGCAGAACTCATCGGTGGTTGCCCGGCGGCCGCTCGATTGTTACCTCTACTCTTTCGCTGCCGCTGGATCGCTCTTCAAAACACACTTCGAGAGCCTGAACGCCTGCAGTGCCTGGGGATTCAAGATCCCACCCTACAGCAAGCTGGTGGGATCGCTCGATGAGCTGTTCGGGTTTATTGATCACTGGGGCGAAAAGCGTGGGGAGCTGCCTTTTGAGATCGACGGCGTGGTGGTGAAGGTAAACGACCTGGGGCAGCAGCAGCAGCTTGGGTTTACCGCGAAGACCCCACGTTGGGCCATCGCCTACAAGTTTAAGGCGGAGCGTGCGCGCACACGGCTGCTGGGTGTCGATTTCCAGGTGGGTAGAACGGGTGCCATAACACCTGTTGCGAACCTGGAGCCGGTGCAGCTGGCAGGCACAACAGTAAAGCGTGCCTCGTTGCATAATGCCGATCAGATCGCGATGCTCGGACTGCGGGAGGATGATCATGTGTATGTAGAAAAAGGAGGGGATATTATACCGAAGATTGTCGGGGTGGATATCGAAAAGCGTTCGGGTGATCCAACGCCGGTGAAATTTATTTCGAAATGTCCCGAGTGTGGAACCGGGCTGACCAGGCTTCCGGGGGAAGCTGCCCATTACTGTCCCAACGCCTATGGCTGTCCGCCGCAGATCAAGGAACGCATCGAACATTTTGTGAGCCGCAAAGCGATGAACATCAATGCCGCTGAGGCGACGATAGAGCTGCTGTATAATGAGGGGCTTGTGCATACACCTGCGGATCTGTATAAGTTGCAGTACGAAGATGTGATCGGACTGGATCGCTTTGCAGGGAAATCTTCCAGGAACCTGGTTGCCAGCATAGAGGATTCAAAGTCGGTCCCTTTTCCAAGGGTGTTGTACGCATTGGGGATCAAGTATGTGGGAGAGACGGTAGCGAAAAAACTGGCGATGCATTTCAAATCGCTCGATGCCCTTATGTCGGCCACGAAAGAGGAGCTGATCGAAGTGGATGAGATCGGGGAGCGCATCGCAGCGTCTGTGATCAACTTTTTCAGCAACGAAAAAAATGTGCGCATGACCGGTGAGCTGATGAACGCCAGGCTCCGGTTCTCGATCCCCCGGGAAGAACAGGTTGCAGAAGAGCAGGGAGCTTCTGACCGGCTTGGGGGAAAAACTTTTGTGATCTCAGGCAAGTTTTCCGGTTATTCGAGGGATGAGCTGAAGGAGTTGGTGGAGAAAAATGGCGGAAAAAATGTTGGTTCGGTGAGCGCGAAAACCTCGTATATCCTTGCAGGTGAGAATATGGGACCGGAGAAACGGAAGAAGGCGGAGGCGCTTGGCATACCGGTGATTTCGATCGATGATTTTACGGATCTGCTAAATAGCTGATATTCTCCTGCAAAAATTGTACTTTTGATGCTGTGATGAGCCGGCTAAGTAAAAATATCGGATATTGGGTGCTGAAAAAGCGTTTCGGAAAGATAAGCAGGGATAAATCCGTGCAGAATTTTGAAACAGCTTCGAGTGCGGTTATTGTCTTTGACACAATGCTTTCCGACAGTTTGCAGCCGATTAAGGAATTCACTAAGTTTTTAAAGAAGCAGCAAATCAAAACTTCGGTGTTGGGACATGTTAATGGAAAGGAGATTCCCCAGGAGATGATGCTCTGGCCGGGTATAGATTTTCTTACACGGAAAAATGTGAACTGGTACGGGTGTCCGAAGGGAGAGATTGCCGATGCGTATTTCGGGAAACAACCGGATATGCTTTTTGTTATAGCTTTTGAGGAGAACCTGACCATCGAATACCTGGCTCGGCTCTCCCTGGCAAAATTTAAGGTTGGTAGGTTTACAGAAAATGAGAATGACCTTGACCTGATGATCAATCTAGAGAACAAAGATTGCAGAGTTGGCTATTTTCTTGAGCAGATTAAGCACTATATACATATGTTAAATCCATCAAAGTAATTTATTTATGACGAACAGTGCAGCTTTTACAGGCACTGGTGTGGCTATGATCACACCATTTAGTAGCGACGGATCAGTGGATATTCAGCAGCTGGAGGCCCATACGGAACGGCTGATTGAGCAGGGTATCGAATACCTTGTTGTACTTGGAACAACGGCTGAAGTCCCGACGCTGAAGAAGGAAGAAAAATTAAATATTGTTGACGTTGTTAAGAAGGTAAACAATGCCAGGGTACCGGTGGTCGTGGGGGCCGGTGGCAACAATACTGCCGATGTGATCGAATGGATCCGCACCGTCGGAAGCAATGGGATTGATGCCTATCTGAGTGTCAGCCCCTATTATAACAAACCGTCGCAGCAGGGTCTGAAGGAGCATTTTTCAGCCATCGCTGCCTCTTCTGATCTTCCCCTGATTTTGTATAATGTGCCCGGTCGGACCGGATCGAATATTGCTGGTGAGACAACGTTGGAGCTGGCCCATGAGCTTGGGGACAAGGTTGCAGCGGTGAAGGAGGCATCAGGCGATCTGGCCCAGATCATGAAGATTATCCGTGACAAACCTGCAGGTTTCCAGGTTGTTTCGGGTGATGATGCCATTGCCCTGCCGCTTATCAGTGCGGGCACTTCGGGTGTTATTTCGGTTATCGGGAATGCCCTTCCGAAGATTTTTTCTGATATGGTTAGAGAGGCGTTGTCGGGCGATTTTGCTGCTGCACGGGAGAAGCATTATAAGCTTCTTTCTCTGTATGAGCTGATTTTCCGTGAGGGCAATCCATGTGGCGTGAAGGCGTTGATGGAGATCCTTGGGTATGGGGAGGCAAATCTCAGGTTGCCGCTGATTACTGCTACGGAGTCCCTCGTTAGCGATCTTAAAGAGGCTGTAAAAATCATTTGATCTACAGACATGGCGCCATTAGGGGCGCCATGTCTGTAGCAGATTACCCCAAACCGAAGCATCGTAGCTCCGTAGGAGCGACACGTATGGCCCCAGCAGGGCGAAATGTCTGTAGAAGGAATGCCTGTCAAAATTTACTGTCCCGGTCTGCCGTGGCAGGCTTTATATTTCTTCCCGCTACCACACGGACAGGGGTCATTCCGTCCGACCTTTTTCTCAACCCTTACCGGCTGAGCGCGCTGCGGACGGCTCGGATCGCCTCCTCCCGACGGATTATTGTACTGGGGTGTATCCTGTTTATTGGCAGCAAACTTACTGAGGTCCATTTTTCTCGGTGCCTCGGCCCGCTGCACGGCATTCGGATCGCGAACGGGAATATGCGCCTTCATCAATGTAGAAACCACATCCCTGTTCACCTTATCGATCATCTGGGTAAAGAGCTCAAACGCTTCAAACTTGTATATCAGCAGCGGATCCTTCTGCTCATAAGCGGCATTTCTTACCGACTGCCTTAATTGGTCGAGCTCACGCAGATGCTCCTGCCATGCCTGATCGATGGTCGCCAGAACGATTGACTTTTCGTATGATTTCACCAGCTCGGCACCCTCGGAGCTGTAGCATTTTTCAAGATTGACAAGAACCTGAAACACCCGCATACCATCAGACACAGGAACAACTATGTTCTCATAAACCTGCGATTGTCTTTCATATACATCTTTGATAACCGGCATCGCCTGGGCGGAGATCGTCTCGCGCTTTCGTTTCATTGTTTCCAGCATCAAGGTATATATCCTATCCACCAAGTCATTCCTGTCAACTTTCTTAAACTCCTCCTGATCAACAGGCGTATCAATGGAGAAGATCCTGATCAACTCCAACTTAAAGGCTTCAAATTCATCGGAACCATGATAGGAATTAACAATACTGTCGGTAACATCATAGATCATGTTGGCAATATCCAGTCCAAGTCTCTCTCCGAAAAGTGCATGCTTTCTCCGGGTATAGATCACCTCCCGCTGCGAGTTCATTACATCATCATATTCCAGCAGGTTTTTCCTGATACCGAAATTATTTTCCTCCACCTTCTTCTGTGCACGCTCAATCGACTTGGTGATCATGGAGTGCTGGATCACCTCTCCCTCCTTTAATCCAAGCCGGTCCATCAGCTTGGCAATCCGGTCAGAACTGAAGATCCTCATCAGGTCATCTTCCAGGCTGACATAAAATTGTGAACTTCCGGGATCGCCTTGCCTGCCTGCCCTACCCCTAAGCTGCCTGTCGACCCGGCGCGATTCATGTCGTTCCGTACCGATGATCGCCAGTCCGCCTGCCTTCTTCACATCAGGTGAAAGCTTGATGTCAGTACCCCGGCCTGCCATGTTTGTTGCGATTGTAACGGTACCGGCCCTTCCTGCCTGGGCAACAATTTCAGCCTCCCGCTGGTGCAGCTTCGCGTTCAACACATTATGCGGAATCCTTTTCATTTTCAGCATTCGCGACAACAACTCTGAGACCTCCACCGAGGTGGTACCCACCAGGCTGGGACGTCCGTTTTTCACGAGTTGCTCAATTTCATCGATCACCGCATTATATTTCTCGCGCTTGGTTTTAAATATCAAGTCTTCCCGGTCGTCCCGGACGATCGGCCGGTTGGTCGGAATCACCATTACATCGAGCTTATAGATATCCCATAACTCTCCGGCTTCAGTCTCTGCGGTACCAGTCATCCCCGCCAGTTTATGGTACATCCTGAAATAATTCTGCAATGTAATGGTTGCCCAGGTTTGTGTGGCAGCTTCCACCTTCACATTTTCCTTTGCCTCTATGGCCTGGTGCAAACCGTCGGAATAGCGACGGCCCTCCATGATACGCCCCGTCTGCTCATCCACGATCTTCACTTTGTTCTCGATCACCACGTATTCTATATCCTTCTCAAACATGGCGTAGGCCTTCAGAAGCTGGTTCACCGTGTGGATCCTTTCAGATTTCACAGCATAATCGCGCAGCATTTTGTCTTTCGTCTCCAGCTTCTTCTTCTCATCCATGTCCGATTTTTCAATCTCGGCAATTTCGTTGCCTATGTCGGGCATGATAAAAAAGTCAGGATCATCCGAACTACCTGTCAGCACATCAATCCCTTTATCCGTCAGCTCCACTGAATTCATTTTTTCCTCAATGATGAAATACAGGTCGTCAGTTACCAGGTGCATATTCTTGGAATTCTCCTGCATGTAATGGTTCTCTGTTTTAAGCATCAGGGCCTTATTTCCCTCCTCACTCAACAGTTTGATCAGCGACTTATTTTTTGGCAGTCCTTTGTTGGCCTGCAGTAATTTGAATCCCGCCTTCTCCACATCCCCCTCCTTCAAATGTTTTCGGGCATCGGTAACAATATTATTGAACAGGCTTCGCTGTGCCTGTATCAGTCTTTCGACCTTTGGCTTGTATTCCATGAACTCCTGGTTGTCACCTTTGGGTATCGGCCCCGAGATAATCAGGGGTGTCCGTGCATCATCGATCAATACAGAGTCGACCTCATCAACGATAGCATAATTATGCTTTCTCTGCACCAGTTCCCCGGGTGAATGCGTCATGTTGTCGCGAAGGTAGTCGAAACCAAATTCATTGTTGGTCCCGAAGGTAATGTCAGCGTTATATGCTTTTCTCCTTGCATCGGAGTTGGGCTGGTGCTTGTCGATACAATCGACTGTGAGACCATGGAACTGGTAGATCGGACCCATCCATTCCGAGTCACGTTTTGCCAGGTAGTCATTCACTGTTACAAGGTGTACGCCCTTGCCAGTAAGCGCATTCAGAAAAACAGGCAGTGTTGCGACCAGTGTTTTTCCTTCTCCGGTGGACATCTCAGCGATTCGTCCCTCATGCAGCGCGACGCCACCAATTAGCTGCACATCATAATGCACCATATCCCATGTGATCTCAATTCCGCCGGCCATCCAGCGGTTTTTCCAAATGGCTTTGTCACCTTTAACATCGATATGGTCTGCGGATGAAGCCAGCTCCTTGTCATAATCTAGTGCAGTTATCTCAATCTCTTCGTTATCGTTGAACCGCCTGGCTGTTTCTCTTATAATTGAGAATGCTTCAGGAATCGACTCCCTTAAAACCACTTCATATTTTTCATCAATGTCCTCAATGAGTTTGTCGATCTGGTTATAGATATCCTCCTTTTCATTCACATCTACTTCGGGATCCTCCCCCCTGGCTTTCAGCTCAGTCAGCTGCTTCTCCTCCTCCTTCACATAATCTCTGATCTTCTCCTTCAATAGGAAGGATCGCTTACGAAGTTCATCATTGGACAGTGTGCCGAATGTCTTGTATACCTCCTGAACCTGCTCTACAACAGGAACGATCTCCTTCATATCCCTGTCTGACTTATTGCCGAAAAAACCTGCTAATAATTTATTTATGTCCATATTGATACACGTATCTGTGCTTTTTATTAAAATACAAATTTACTGATTTTATTTTCTTAAAACCGGAGTTACATTTATTATTAATTGGTATATGGTTGCAAATTATGTTCCATAAAAAAAAGCTGCAGTTTTGTCAGCCGGCGCAGCTGGAACAACCTCTGCTTTGCACATTCTGCAAAAGAAAAAAAGTCGCAGCATGGTTACGCCGCGACTTTTTTAATATTTGAGAATCTCAGAATCCGTTATTCACCTTCGGCATCCGCACCGCGCATGGATAGAATATCGCGGTCGAACATATACAGGTTCTTATCACCCACCAGCTTCAGCTTGTCGATGATGTCCTTCACAGAAGCCTCTTCCCCGATCTGTTCTTCCACGAACCACTGGATCCAATTCAGGGTAGTGAAATCTTTCTCCTCCATACACATAGCAACAATATCATTGATGGACTTTGAAATATACTGCTCATGTTTCAGCACGGCATCAAACATTTCAGGAAGATTACTAAAGGCTTTTGGAGGCTGCTCCATGCCTGGGATCGATGCCTCACCATCGCGTTCATTGATATATTTAACAAACTTCAGCATATGCAATCGCTCCTCATCTGATTGAGCATAGAGCCACTCTGACACGCCGCTAAAGCCCTGGTTTTCGGCCCAGGAAGCCATGGCCAGGTACAGCTGCGAAGAATAATCCTCCTTCTGCACCTGTTCGTTAAGTATTTTTTCCACATTTTTGTTCAACATAATTTTAATTTTTAAACGTTAATAATCATTTTAATCTATCCTTTACAGCTACTTGCTATTAGTTGCAACTAAATATTAAAGTGTGTCCATAAAGTTGGAGTGGACAGACACTATATTATACGCTCCAATTACATGTTACTAATGATCGCCGACCCGAATTCAGAGCATTTCAGCTCACTTGCACCTTCCATCAATCGTGCGAAATCGTAAGTAACCTTTTTCTGGAGGATGGTCCTTTGCAATCCATCAATAATCAGGTCAGCAGCCTCATTCCATCCCATGTATTGCAGCATCATCACACCTGAGAGGATCACAGAGCCGGGGTTCACCTTATCGAGACCCGCGTATTTAGGAGCGGTACCGTGGGTTGCTTCGAAGATCGCATGACCGGTAATGTAGTTGATATTTGCACCCGGGGCAATTCCAATACCTCCGACAATCGCTGCCAGGGCATCGGAAATATAATCTCCATTCAGGTTCATGGTAGCGATCACGGAGTACTCCGCCGGTCGTGTAAGGATCTGTTGCAGGAAGGCATCGGCAATGACATCCTTGATCAGGATCTTTCCCGCTTTCATCGCTGCCGCCTGTGCCTGATCGGCCTTCTCTTTCCCCTCCTTTTCAGCAATCCTGTCATACTGGTTCCATGTAAAAACCATATCACCGAAATCTCGTTCTGCCAATTCATAACCCCACTGTTTAAACTGGCCCTCGGTGTACTTCATGATGTTTCCTTTGTGCACCAGGGTAACCGACGGCTTCTTCTCGCGCACAGCGTATTGAATCGCTGCCCTGACAAGGCGCTCGGTCCCCTCCTTTGAAATAGGCTTGATTCCGATGGACACTGATTCAGGAAAACGGATGGATGAAACTTTCATCTCATCCAGAAGGAATCTCTTTATTTTATCATTTTCGGGTGTGGCATGCAGCCACTCAATTCCCGCGTAAATATCTTCCGAATTTTCCCGGAAGATCACCATATCGGTTGTAGACGGATCCTTGACAGGTGAGGGAACGCCTTGATAGTATTTTACCGGGCGAAGACATACATAAAGGTCGAGAATCTGGCGCAGCGCAACATTCAGGGACCTGATACCTCCTCCCACCGGGGTGGTTAATGGCCCTTTGATTGCAACAAGGTACTCATTGATGGTATCAAGGGTCTCTTCCGGCAACCATTTTCCGGTTTTGTTGAATGCTTTCTCACCGGCATACACCTCTTTCCAGACAATCCGCCGTTTTCCTGAGTAAGCCTTTTCAACAGCTGCATCAAGCACGCTCACTGATGCTGCCCATATATCGGGTCCTGTTCCATCGCCTTCAATGAAAGGAATAATCGGTTCATCCGGAACCTGTAATCTACCATAATGGTTAATGATCTTTTCTGCTGCCATAAGTAATTGTGTTTTAAGAATAAGTTAACAATATAATACAAATTAAACGTCCATATGTTCAATGATCCAGGTCCAGGTTGAACCTTGATTTCATCTCTGCCAGGTCAGGGTTTTTACTTATCAAATAATCCAGTTTATCCTGGTCCGTGTAGACCTTTTTCGCCATTGACTCATTGGCGACCAGGTTTGTTTCAAAAACATACTCAATGTTTGCCAGTCGCTTTTGAAAATATCTTGTCAGCTCCGGTTTGATCGTATGAACAAAATACTCCTGCTGAGCATTTGTGTTCAGCTGCATCTGTATAATACCATTACTTGTCATAGCAGGTATTTGCTGGTTCAATGTACTGAATATTCTCGGATGACTTTTTTTTATTGACTCTGCATACTCCTTCCACACCCTTTGTATATCCGCCTCAGTAACTTCAATTGTTGAATCAGTTCCTCCTGCATCCCTGGCCACCTGATCCTCTTCACTGATCTCCTTCTCTGCAACAGGAATCTCCCTGGGTTTTCCTTTTAATACCCCCTTAATGGAGACAGATTTGGTATGAACCACCTGATTCTCCCTTCCATTGTCTGTCCCGTTTTTTTCATCTGACATATCATCTGGCTCTGTGCGATTAGCACCAACCGTGGCTTCATGCACAGTTTCGGGTGTGTCAGATGGTCTGACTGTCAAAATTTCTTTGGTGGGAGCAACAGGATCTCCCGGTTCATCTTTTTCATTGGCTGTTTCACGCTTGCCGTTGGTATTCTCCGAACTTTGATTTATTGGTTGACCAGCAACGGGATGACCCGGCCCATCACTTTGCTTTAGAGGCTTTTTGGTACTGCTATCGGTCCCTGGCTGCTGGTCAGCTATTTTTTTTTTTGAACCATCGTGAGGTTCGCAAGCCTTACCAACGCCAGCTCGATGGTGAGCCGCTGGTTTTTACTACCGCGGAACTGCAGGTCCGTTTCGTTGCAGATCTCCAGGGCACCATACAGAAATTCAACAGGTATTTCAGCAGCTTGTTTCAGGTATTGTTCCCTGATGGAGACTCCGGTATCGAGTAGAACAGTTGTAGCAGGATCTTTAGAAACCAAGAGGTCCCTGAAATGTGATGCAAGTCCGCCGATAAAATTCCTCGAATCAAATCCCTTCTCCAGGATCTCATTGAATATAAGAAGAGAACCACTTATATTGTTCTTTATAAAATCATTTGTCAGATTGAAATAGTATTCAACATCAAGAATATTGAGATTCTCGATTACAGAAGCATAGGTGATATTGTTTTCCGAAAAGCTCACAACCTGATCGAAGATGGACAGGGCATCCCGCATGGCTCCGTCGCCTTTTTGGGCGATCACATGTAATGCATCATCCTCATAGGATATATTCTCTTTCCTGGCAATAACCTTTAAGTAATCAACCGTATCTTCGGTCCTGATCCTGTTGAAATCATAAATCTGGCACCGGGAAAGGATGGTGGGGATGATCTTGTGCTTTTCGGTTGTTGCCAAAATGAAGATGGCATGTGCCGGAGGTTCTTCGAGCGTTTTCAGAAATGCATTGAACGCCTGTTGTGAAAGCATGTGAACCTCGTCAATAATATAGACGCTGAATTTTCCCACCTGTGGTGGTATTCTCACCTTCTCAGTAAGTGACCTGATATCATCCACTGAATTGTTTGAGGCTGCATCCAGCTCATGAATATTATACGCCCGGTTCTGGTCAAATGAGGTACAAGATTCGCATTCATTGCATGCCTCAATATTATCAGAAAGGTTGCTGCAATTGATCGTCTTGGCAAAGATCCTTGCACAAGTTGTTTTGCCAACACCCCTCGGTCCGCTGAACAGATAGGCATGACCCAGGTGGTTGTTCCTGATGGCATTTTTTAGCGTGGAGGTAATTGCATCCTGTCCGACAACACTCTGAAAATTGTCGGGTCTGTACTTTCTGGCAGATACAATATAATTCTCCATACTTTTTCCTGAATCAGGATGTAAAGATAACAATAAAGAAAAAAGGATGAAGGATAAAGCAACCGGTTGTTAAAAATTTTATTGACCGGTTGCTTTATTATCATTCTTGCCGGAGAGATTTTCCTATTTTGCCTGTGCTGAAGGCGGCTCATACTTGCCTTCCCAGAGATCTTTGGCCGCTTTTCTGGAAGCATCCCAATTCATAATAAGGACTGCAAGGATTCCTCCAACAAGGGCAGAAAGAACAATCGTTAGTAAATTTTTCGGCTTTTTCATAATGATATGTTTAGTTAAGTATTAAAGGTGGCTGTCTATCTTAATAATTTATTCAGCGCCCAACCATTGTATCTTAACACCCAGTAAAAAGGATTGGCCGCCAAACCTGCAAATGTTAAATTATATGCAAGGTCGTCAGCCTCGCCTCCACCGGAAGTAGACAATAGCTCAGAGGTACTCAGCTCAATTAAATGTAATAAACTCTCTTCTTTTTTCATGACATTTTTTGTTTAAAAATTAAAAAATAAATTGATTATCTGGGAGGATCATACTCAAAATTCCATAAATCCATCGCAGCCTTTTTGGTGGATTCCCATTCGTTGATCAACAGGCTGATACCTGCCCCTACCAGGGCCGGCCAGAACGATCCTCCGTTCGTCATTTTCAATTCGGCAGCATCCATTTCCTGTATGTTGCCAAGGGTTACCTTTTCCATAATCATTTGATTTAAATTATTAATAAAAAATTGCATCTTCAACTGATCAGTCATTCGAATGCTTACCGGTTAATGTGATAAGTTACCAGAATATCGGCCCCTGCACATTTTTTATTTCACCCTGAATCGAGTAAAGCTTATTTGTTACTGAAACAGAAAGTAATACCGATGAAAAATATCATCTTTAGATCCTTTGTTTTTATTAAAAAAGTAGCTACATTTGCGCTCGATTTTTTAACAATTAAAAACAATTAAATTATGTTGAATCAGTATGAAACCGTTTTCATTGCAACTCCCGTTTTGTCTGAAGATCAGATGAAGGAAACGGTTCAAAAATTCAGGGACCTGATCAAGTCCGCCAGGGGCGAGGTGGTCCACGAGGAAAACTGGGGCCTCAAAAAGTTGGCCTATCCCATCCAGAAGAAATCCACTGGATTCTATCACATGATTGAATTCAGGGTTGAAGGTGATTTTATTGGTAAACTTGAAACTGAGTTTCGCCGTGACGAGAGGATTATTCGTTTTCTCACCATGAAAATGGAGAAGCACGCGATAGCGTATGCCGAGAAAAAGAGAGCCAGGAAAGCAGCTGAAACCGAAAAAGCAAAGGAGGAATAGATTATGGCACAAGCGAATTCAGAAATCAGGTACCTTACACCACCGACCGTAGAAATCAAGAAAAAGAAGTATTGTCGTTTTCGCAAGAACAGGATCAAATATATTGATTATAAGGATCCGGAGTTTTTGAAGAAATTTCTTAATGAACAAGGTAAGATCCTGCCGAGGAGGTTAACCGGCACCTCCTTAAAATTCCAGAGAAAAGTATCAGTAGCAATCAAACGTGCCCGTCACCTTGCCTTGCTGCCTTATGTAACTGATTTGATGAAATAATCCGGAGGATAGATCATGGAAATTATTTTAAAACAAGATATGCCGAATTTGGGTCACAAGGATGATATCATTGCGGTAAAAGATGGATATGCAAGAAACTATTTGATCCCCAGAGGATTTGCGATTAATGCAACCAAAACAGCCCGGAAGGTGCACGAGGAGAATCTTCGTCAGCGCGCTCATAAGGAAGCCCAGTTAAAGGATGTGGCCATTGAAATTGCAGACAAACTGAAAGATATATCGATCACCATAGGTGCGAAAACGAGTACCAAAGGTAAAATCTTTGGTTCAGTTAATACGATTCAGATCGCGGAAGAGTTAGGGAATCAGGGATTTGAGGTTGACAGGAAGAATATATCGATCAAGGAGGAGCTGATCAAGGAGGTTGGTAAGTATTCTGCCACGGTAAAACTTCACCGTGAAGTTGAAGTGGAAATTCCTTTCGAGATTATTTCAGAGTAGATCAAAACACAATTATCATAAGAGCAGCTGTCATTCACAGCTGCTTTTTTTTGCTGTAGCGTTCACCCATTAAAAATTATCCTGCCAGCTTTTTCTCTTGTTATATTTCAGGTCGGAAAGGATCGACGATTTGGCATTGATCGTGAAGTTGTAGGATTTATATCTCCCAAATGGCACAACGGAGATTCGCATCTCCCAGCAATGGAGATCCCTGTAGAGGCTGAGGTTCGATGTAGTGAACTGTTTATTGAAGATGTCATAACCCGTATTGAACCCGATCTTCCATTTCGGGGTCAGACTGAGATCGCCTGATATCCTGACGGTCTGCACGATAGACGACTGCTCCTTGGGCTTCCGGTAGCTGAATGAGTAGTCGACCCTCAACGACCATGGAACCTCAAAATCGACATAATCGCCATAATAATCATTGATGCCGGTTTGGTACCCGGAACCAGCAGAGGGATCCTCTCCAGCAGTATTATCAAACGCTGAATTAAGCAACGGATCCTCCTCTTCATTAGCGGGGTCAGCACTTTTACCAACACCCTTGGAACTAAATGACGTACCCATTGAGATGCTTGCCGATGTGAGCCGGGCCAGCTGACCGGTCTGTAAAAAAACCGGTTCTGTGGTTCGGTTACGTATATCGTCATACCCGAACGGGTCAAGCTGGCCCCGGAATGAGACGGAAAGCTTATTGTTGAACAACCGGGTATTACCATTCATATTCACAGGAGCCCATGAAGGAGAGAGGCTATCCCGGTTAAAAACATTATAACTGGTGGAGAAGTTAAAATTATCCAGCAGCTTAACCTTCTGCATTTCATCGATCGTGTCATTTCTGGAAACCATCTTTGCTTCAAAGTTGTTCCGAAGTGAGAGACTCACAGAACCGGAAGCACCGTTAAATGTGGGCGTGCCATACAACTGACCTTCATAGATCGAATAGGTATTCAACAGTTTATTGTTCACTGAATCATACAACTCCCTGTAATAGTCGGGTTGAATGCCTGACATATCCGGTACGTATGAAAAGCTGGCCGAAGGGGTCATCACATGCCTGATCGCCTGGAGTCTTCCCTTACCGGTAAACTGGTACATTCCGTAAATCTTTGGAGACAAGCCAGTGCTGATCCGGGGCAGGTATGCATGGGCATAACTAAGTCTGCTGTATGTAGTATCCAGGACGATTGGGGAATATACTGTTTCGCCATCTGCCTGTGTTTCAGTATAGCCTGTAATAACCTTCTCCTTCTGTTCCGTATAGATCATCCCCCTATAACTAACGTTCGGGGTGATGGTGAGGCTCTGAAGAGCTGCTATTTTTCCAAAGGGTTTAATGTTCAGACTCAAAGGTATTTCATGTCTGAAGCCGGTGTTCATATCGTTCCATACCTGGTTTGTGAACAGCAATGAATCGTTCGTTTTTATCCTGTTTTCCACCAAACTGTTATAGCTTAACTGGATATCTTCATACCACTTTTTCGGCCCCACCCTCCGTTTTCTTTCAAAAGGTGTAATCCGTCCCATATTCAGGGAGACCTTCGGAAGGGTCATGTTTACACTACCCGTGTTGCTGTTTTGAGAATGGTTGAGTGAAGCACTCAGGTTAAACGGACTGTTGGGCCAGTTTTTAGTATATGAAATACTTGACTGCTTGGTATTTGTAACAACATTACTGATATTCCTGGTGTGATTCTGATCGTAGGATGAACTAGAAAGGTTCACAGAAGCCCGGAAATTGCTGTTTGGGTTAGCCTCCCTGGCCTGTGCATGACTCCAGTTAATGGAATAGTCGCGCGATTGACTGTACAGTCCCTCAACATTCTTGTATCCGGTTATATTGTTAAAGAACTGGATATTGACTCCACCGTTAAACCTGTACCTCCAGCGGTAATTGCTTCCTGCCCTGATACCCCACGTTCCGTTGGAATAGATATCGCCAGATACGCGCAGGTCCATATAATCGTTCAATGCAAAATAGTAACCACCATCGCGCAGGTAGAACCCCCGCCGCTCTTCCTCTCCATACTGTGGAATAAGAATTCCGGAGGTCTCTTTCCTTGAGTTAGGGAAAAAGCCAAAAGGCAATCCTATCGGAAGCGGAACATCTTCCACCACCAGGTAGGCAGGTCCTGCAACAATCTTGTTGCCCGGCATAGAGATCCCTTTGGTAATGGCCACATAGAAGTGGGGATGCTCAGCATCACAGGTTGTATATTTTCCATCCTTCATATGAATGTGACCACTCTTCTGTTTCTTTGTCTCGGCAGAGTGCAGGTATCCTCCTTCCTGCTCGGTAATCACATCCTCGATAAAACCCCTTTGCGTCTTAAAATTGTACCTGATCACTTTTGCCTCATAGCTCTCCTCCCCTTCAGAGAAAATTGGGTTTTGAGCTATTTTCCCAGTTGAATCAGGAATGCCATAGGCGGTCACCTCCGATTTCCGCATTTCATATTTAATGTAACCCGCTTCAAGCTTAATGTCCCCATAGGTAACAATGGCTTGGTTGTACATTTCAACAGTACCACCGTCCATTGAAAAAATCAGTGAATCGGAAGCATCATAGTCAACCTGGTCCGAAATTGCACTTCCCAATTCTGATCTTCGGGTCGTATCTGGTTGAAAAACCAGTGAATCCTGAGAAAGGAATGGATCTGTAATGGCCTGCAGTGAGTCTGGCAGTAGCAGCACAGGAGTACCTGGCACCAGGGAATCAGCAGCATGTTGTAGGGAATCAGCAGCATGTTGTAAGGAATCAGCAGCAAATTCGATTGCATCAATTGGCGTCAGGATTGAATCATCGCCAGTCAACCCTTTATTAATATTGTTGTTATCAACATTTATTGATAAAGAACCGGTATCAGACAAAACCGCATCATTGTCAGATTCCTGTCCGTACAATAATGCACCGGCAAGGAGAGTTAAAACAATATTGATAACTATCTTTAAAACCGTGTTTTGCAAAGTAAAATATCTGTTATTTTTGTACCTGTAACAAGGTGTGCAAATCTAATGAAATTCCTTGTAATAATGATAGCAGCAAATTTATTGCCACTATATCTAAAACGACCGGGTGGGATGTTTCTTATCCTCGTATTTTTTAATTTGCAGACCCAGGCAGTGGCCTCCCCTCCTCCTGCTGACGAAATAAAGAATACAATCAGAACGGTTGTTATTGATGCGGGACATGGTGGTAAGGACCCTGGTGCGATTGGAAGAATTGCTAAGGAGAAAGACATTGCACTGGGTGTTGCTCTGAAGCTTGGCGCTTTGATCGAGGAGAATGTGAAAGATGTAAGAGTCTTATACACAAGGAAAAGTGATGTATTTGTTGAATTACATGAGCGTGCAGAGATCGCTAATCATGCGGAGGCCGATCTTTTTATCTCCATCCATGTTAATGCCAATTCCAACTCTGTTCCTTATGGCACCTCCTCGCATGTATTGGGATTGCACAGGTCCAACGAAAATTTTGATGTTGCCGTGAGAGAAAACTCCGTGATTCTGCTTGAGGAGGATTATGAAACCAGATACCAGGGCTTCGATCCCACTTCCCTGGAGTCGTACATCATCTTCTCCGTCATGCAGAATACCTATCTCAAGCACAGCATTGAATTTGCCTCTTATGTTCAGGACCAGTTTCGCGACAGAAGCAAGCGGAAGGACAGGGGTGTTGTACAACAGGGACTGCTGGTGCTGGCGCAGACATCCATGCCGGGAGTGCTGATCGAGACAGGGTTTATATCCAATCCGGAAGAGGAGAAATTCCTGATGACGGAGTATGGACAGGAACTGATCGCCTCGGCCATCTACCGCGCATTTAAAAGATACAAACAACGCATTGAAGAGAATAGTAAATTTACTATCGACGAGGAGGTTGCAGAACAACAACAGAAGATGCGAACGGAGTTGTTAACCGGCAACATGCCTGATGAAGGTGAACAACACGACAATGAAGATGATCAATACAACGATGAAGTTCGTTTTAAGGTTCAGATTTCCTCATCGAAAAGCATGATTGATCCGTTACCCTCAGCTTTCAAGGGTTACAAGAATGTATCTGTGATTCAGCATGGAAAATGGTATAAATATGCCATTGGCAATAATCTTTCCTATCACGATGCCCTGAAAAAGTGCAGCAGTGTGAAGGAGGATTTTCCGGGAGCATTTGTAATTGCTGTAAAAAACAATGAGGTAGTACCCTTAAATGAAGCACTTATTGAAATAAACAGGTAGCATGAAATCCTTATCACTGAAATAACTTTTCAGCGATGCAATGACACCTGTCTGCCGGCAGGCAGGAACGGACATATATAAATTAAGAATTCAAACAGATGAGAATTTCCAGTGAAGTAAAAATTGGCATTACAGGGGTGGTTACAGTTATTGTAATTATTTGGGGAATTAATTTCCTGAAAGGCCGGAATATCTTCAGCAGCAATTATACCCTTATTGCTACCTATGACCAGGTGGATGGACTGGAACCTTCGGCCAAGATAATGATGAACGGCTTCAAGATAGGATCAGTTGAGCGAATCATTTTTGACACGGAAGCTTTAGTTCCTTTCACACTGTTTATGGAGATCGATAATAACTACAGAATCAGTACTGAAAGCGTAGCGGAGATCTATAATGCAGATCTGTTGGGGTCAAAAGCAGTAAAGATCATCCAGTCAGGGGAGCACAGTTTTCATGAAGAGGGCGACACCTTGAAAAGCAGGCTGGCAGGTGATATGGTTGCATCACTTCTCGCCGAGATCACACCACTGATCAGCCACGTCAATACTGCGGTTCAGACACTCGACTCCGTGGGCGTTGCGCTCAGCCATATCCTGAACGACCCGGCGGTCAGCTCGATGATTGGCAATATTGAAAAAGCAACTGGTAAATTGGATCAGCAGCTTTCCGAAAACGGAGATCTTGCAAAATCATTTGAAAATATCAAAACCGCAACCGAAAGCATTGGTTCGCAAAACGAATCCATCAGAAATACACTGAAGCATCTTGAAGGAATATCTTCCCGGCTGGATAATGGAAACCTTGATTCAATGCTTTATCAACTGAACAGTGTGAGTTCCCACCTGGCAGGGATAACCTCGAATATGAAAGAGGGAAAAGGAACCATTGGTAAACTGATCTATGAAGACAGCCTGTATCAACAGATCGGACAACTCATCTCAGATTTGGATTCGCTCGTAACCGACCTGAATAATAATCCAAAAAAATATGTCAGTTTCTCCCTTATTGGAAGGTGAAATTTTCGCTTTCTGATGTTTTATTTTCGAAATAAGAAAAAAACATGCCGCTGTTTTTGATGATCAGACCATATATTGTGACGAATTTTTTTGCCCCAATGTTAATTAAGCTAAACCTTGAATTGAATTGGGTCGGCTAAAGAATTAATTAGCAATTTCTTAAGATTGTAAAAAGCTATTTGCCTTATATTTAAGCTTTTACACTTTTTTGTATTTTTTTTAGTTTATAAACAACTGATGTTAAAGCGCATATAATATTATTAAAAAAATCAAGTGCGATAACCCTTTTTTTATTACTATTTTTTCACAATATTTGTTCTAGCTACATCTGACCCTTATTTCGAATAATTAAATCAACGTTTAATGCACGAACGTGTTTGGAACAACTGCCTCAATGTAATCAAGGACAATGTTCCTTCAATCAGTTTCAGAACATGGTTTGAGCCAATCATTCCGCTAAAGCTTGACAAGGATGTACTAACGATTCAGGTTCCCAGTCCGTTCTTTTACGAGTACCTGGAAGAGCAGTACATTGATATTCTTCGAAAGGTACTGGTCAAGGAGTTGGGCAATGAGGCAAAACTGGAGTACAATGTTGTTATGCAGAACAACTCCTATAACAACAACAAACCTTACACCGTTAAATTTCCTGCCAAAAATAACCGGGAGATAAAAAACCTGCCGGTGAAAGTTCCGCTTGATGCGTCTGACAATATGATCAGGAACCCATTTGTAATTCCCGGAATCAAAAAGCTGGATATTGATCCCCGCCTGAATCCCGGAAACTCATATGAGAATTTTGTTGAAGGTGAGTGCAACAGGCTGGCACGCTCTGCCGGATATGCGGTTGCCAACAATCCGGGCGGAACAGCCTTTAATCCTTTACTGATATATGGTGACAGCGGATTGGGAAAAACACATCTGGCGCAGGCGATTGGTATCGAGGTGAAGAACCTGTTCTCCGATAAAACCGTATTATATGTGAACGCCAACAAGTTTCAAACACAGTTTGTGGATGCCATCAGAAACAACAACAAGAATGATTTTCTTCATTTTTACCAGATGATTGATGTGCTGATTATCGATGATGTGCATGAATTCGCGGGGAAGGAGAAGACCCAGGACACTTTTTTTCATATTTTTAACCACCTTCATCAGTCGGGCAAACAGCTCATCCTAACAACAGACAAGCCGCCAGTGGAGTTGCAGGGATTGGAGCAGCGCCTAATAAGCAGATTCAAGTGGGGATTATCGGCTGATTTGCAGGCCCCCGACTACGAGACCCGTATGGCGATCCTGACAAAAAAAACGTACAATGATGGCATCGAGATGCCGGAAGATGTACTGGACTATATCGCCACCCATATCACCAATAATATTAGGGAATTGGAAGGAGCCCTAATCTCCCTGCTCGCACAGTCAACCCTCAACAAAAAAGAGATAACCCTCGACCTCGCCAGGGAGATGATCGATAAGCTCATTAAGAATACCAATAAAGAGATATCGATCGATTACATTCAAAAAATAGTATGCAGCTTTTTTAACATCGGAATGGAGCAGATGCAGAGTAAAACCCGAAAGCGTGAAATTGTTCAGGCAAGACAGGTTGCAATGTATTTCGCAAAAAGTTTCACAAAATCAAGCCTTGCAACGATCGGGTCGCAGATCGGTGGAAAAGATCATGCAACTGTTTTACATGCATGTAAAACGGTGAATAACCTGATCGAAACCGATAAAAGGTTTAGAATTCAGATCGATGAATTGGACAAGAAATTGAAAGTTTAATAACGGAAACAGGATTTGTCGTCACGGCCTATTCTTAACTGCATCTATGGTTTACCTGGTTTTATCCATCTTATCGGCCACTGGAATTTTCCTTGTCTTTAAATTAATTGGCCAGAAGAGTCTTCCCTCCTTTCCTGTAATTATAATCAATTATTTAACCGCTTGCACCCTGGGTTTTCTAATCAATGCTGAAAGGATCAGACCCAATGCGATCCTTGAGGCACCATGGATCCCCATTTCAGTGATCATAGGTATTCTCTTTATTGTGTTTTTTTTCGTTATCGCCCGCTCGTCCAGTGAAGCCGGAATATCCATTACAACGGTTGCCAGCAAAATGTCGGTGGTTTTCCCCATCGCTTTTTCAATGGCCATTGATCCGAACGATAGGCTAACCTGGTTAAAAGCTGTAGCGGTTTTTTTAACACTTACAGGTGTATATCTTACGGTTTACAAGCCGGGAAATACACCTTCCGATAAAAAACGGATGCTTCTTCCCTTATTGCTTTTTATTGGGATGGGGATTGTCGATTCTCTTGTTAAATTTGCTCAACATGCCTTTGTGAGAAATGAGAATACAGCACTTTTCAGTGCGGTGCTTTTCTTCATGGCATTCATGACAGGAATTATTATATTACCATTTAGAAAGGAGGGGATTAGTGAATTCAGGAGGTGGCAGATCTGGCTGTGGGGAATTCTGCTTGGCATGGTCAATTTTGGATCAATCTTTATGATGGTTAATGCATTGAATTATGTAGATAAAGAAGGAATCAGAATGGATGGTTCCATCGTTTTCGGAGCAAATAATATTGGTATCGTGAGTTTGAGTGTACTGGCCGGTCTTCTGATATTCAAAGAGAAACTGCGAACCATTAATTGGATTGGCATTGCTATCTCAGCTCTCGCAATCATTTTTTTTACGATGGCCTGAAATGAAAGCATCTTACAGGACCATAGCAAAGCTTAAATCAATTAAAGATTGCTCCTTTACCAGATTAACAGACAAATAATTATCAATATGTTATCAACACCGTGAAATTAAAGGTTTCTCCTTATTATATTTGTAGTAGCATCTATAAAATTTTGAGATCAAAAAATATAGAATTAATACAAATGAAAAACAAGAGCTTAGTATCCATAAATGATTTTTCAAAAGAGGAGTTTGTCAGAATCCTGGACCTGGCAACCGAATTTGAAGAAAATCCGGTTCAGGATATCCTGAAGGATTATGTGATAGCCACCCTCTTTTTCGAACCCTCAACAAGGACACGGCTAAGCTTTGAAACAGCCATCAGCCGGCTTGGTGGCAAGATTGTTGGATTCTCCGATTCCACGTCAACCAGCACCTCCAAAGGTGAAACACTTAAAGATTCAATAAGGATCGTCAGTAGCTACAGTGACCTGATAGTCATACGGCACCCCCTGGAAGGAGCAGCAAGGCTTGCCAGTGAGTACGCGTCCGTACCCATCATAAACGCCGGAGACGGTGCCAACCAGCATCCGACACAAACATTGCTGGATATGTATTCCATCAGAAAAACCCAGGGGACACTCGATAACCTGAATATATTCCTTGTTGGTGATCTGAAATATGGACGTACTGTACATTCTTTGCTCATGGCCATGTCTGAGTTCAATACCACGTTCTATTTCATTGCCCCCGACGAGCTTAAAATGCCGGAAGAGTATAAGCTACATCTTGATAAAAAAGGATTGAAATACATCGAAAGCAAAGATTTCAATAAGTACCTCAAGGAGGCTGATATTATCTATATGACCCGTGTTCAGCAGGAAAGGTTTACCGATCCGATAGATTATGAGAGGGTGAAAAATGTATACATCCTGCAACGACCCATGCTCGTGGGTACCAGGGAAAACCTGAAAGTTCTTCACCCCCTTCCAAGGGTCAATGAAATTGCACTGGATGTGGATGATGCCCCACAGGCATATTATTTTCAGCAGGCATTAAATGGCGTATATACCAGGCAGGCCATCATCTCCTCCATTTTAGGAATTAAATAGCAGATAAAAATGAAAGATAAGCAACTCGTCGTAACTGCCATCAAGGACGGAACGGTAATTGATCATATCGGATCCGAAAACCTTTTCAAGGTCATCGCAATCCTCGGACTCGATAAGCTCGGCAAACTGATGACCTTTGGCAACAATCTTGACAGCAAAAAGCTTGGTAAAAAGGGAATTATCAAGTTGTCAGAGGTATTCTTCGATACTGGTGATATCAACAAAATTGCTCTTGTTGCACCCTCGGCAAAGCTCAATATCATACGGGAATATGAAGTGGTTGAAAAGATGAAGGTTGAGATCCCTGACACCGTTCAGGGGATCATAAAATGTGTCAATCCGAAATGTATCACCAACAATGAAACGGTCACGACCAAATTCACAGTGATCTCAAAAGAGAGTGTTAAACTTAAATGCCACTATTGCGAAAAGATCACTTCGCACGAAAACCTTGATATGATTTAGGTAGTGTTTGTCTATAAAGTCCAATAACTGCGTTATGCTTGTTATTGAACTTTGACTTCGTCGAGCTCGCAAGCTCGGTTCTAGTTCAAACACCTGACTCTATTGACGGACTCTAAGTAGCTACCTGACCCTGTCATATGCTTTTACCATCAGTTCGTCTTTCCGGATTCCCTTAAAGGCCAGAATCAGCAGAACCAGCATAATCGGTGGAATGATCACCCGCCATTGAAATACAAATTCTTCTCCACCGAAATTGTGCATGACAAACATTACATAATAGAATACAACTCCGATCAATCCCAGGTTAAAGAACATCAGAAAAAGTGAAAGCCGCATCTGCCGGGGCCTTTTCATATAGGAAAAGATTGTATAGAATGATAGTACCACAGAGACAGAGATCATCACAGTGAGTGGCCAGGTTGAAACATCCTGTTTCTCTCCGGAAAGATCGAAAACTCCAGAATGCTTCAGAAAGTATCCCCCGTCATCCACGCTTATAAATGCCAGCGGTCCGGTAAACAACAGGACCGAAAGAATAAAAACCACAAACAGGTACAACGATTGTCTGCGCTGTAACATCTTTAAGCGATCCGTTTAGTTATTGCCAAGAATCAATGGCATTCCGTCATCACCGCTACCGATAACAACAACCTTGGCATTTTGCGAATTGGCCAGTTCCAGGGTGGCATCAATCCCTTTTTGCTGTAGGATCCTGTCGGTTAGGGATGCACTGATCAACCTGTTGTAGTCCGATATACCCTGCGCCTCGATCCGCTTACGATCTGCCTCACTTCGCTCCCTGTCGAGTCTGAACTGGTAAGCAAGCGCCTCCTGCTGCTGTTGCAGTTTAGATTCGATCGCAGCCTTGATCTTATCAGGAAGGATGATCGAGCGGATCAGCAGGTCCTTCATATCGATGTTTTTGGCAGCAAGCGCCTTCCGTGTAGCTTCAATAATCGACAGCTCCACCTCACTCCGCTTGGTTGAATAGATCTCTTCTGCTGAAAACCTTCCTGTAACCGCCCTGACGGATGAGCGCACATTGGGAATAACCATAACCGATACATAGTCGGCACCAATGTTTTCATGCAGGTGTCCGATCGCGTTGTGCATGGGATTAAAAATCACCGTGATGTCGATATTTACTGACAACCCCTCCTTATCCAAAACATCCATAGTCTCCTCACTCTTTTGCTCCCTTACATCATACTTGATCATATCGTTCCACGGGGCAATAATATGAAAACCAGGTGTAAAGATATTGTCCTTGTCCAATCCGCCAGCAAATTTTTTGAAGATCACTGCCCGCTCACCAGGTTTGATAACATAGAACATCTGGCTTCCGAAGATCAGGAGCAACACCCCGATCACTGCAACTGCAATTATTGATACTTGTGCTTTTTTGTTCATAATTCATTCATTTTAAATTGAAACATAACGTCAATTGCCAACAGCCTGCTTATTCGATTGTTTATAAACTGTTCCCATCACCTGCAAAATTACATTAATTTTGCCAGCAAACCACATTAAAGATGGAAAAGCGGTCCATTCAAAACTCTGAACTGGTTCTGACACCGGATTCAAGGATCTATCATCTGCACCTGAAACCGGAAGAAATAGCTGAAACGGTTTTCCTTGTTGGCGATCCCGGACGCGTAAAACTGATGTCATCTCTATTTGATAAAGTAGACACGCAAGTTGAAAACCGTGAATTTGTAACGCATACAGGCAGTTACAACAACAAACGTGTATCGGTTGTATCCACTGGCATTGGTACGGATAATATCGATATAGTGATCAACGAACTGGATGCGCTGGTCAACATAGATTTCGATACCAGGACAGTAAAAATGAATCTAAAAAGTCTCGACCTGATCAGGATCGGCACAAGCGGTGCGTTGCATGCTGAGATTGATCCGGGAAGCGTAATTGTATCGGAAATCGCCGGTGGACTGGATAACCTGATGTATTTTTACAAAAGCATCAATGAGGTAAAGGACCATCATCTGGAGGAAGAATTCAACAAGCATATGCAATGGAACAAGGATAACAGCAGTCCTTACTTTGTGCATGCCTCTGAAAAACTGATGAGGAAAGTAAAGGCTGAACGCTATTTTACCGGAATTACATTGTCAGCACCCGGTTTCTACGCACCACAGGGCAGGTCATTGCGCATGGAGCTGTATGACAGTAATTTTATTGATAAGGTGAGTAGTTTTCGTTCCGGAAAGCACCGGATAAATAATTTCGAAATGGAGGGATCAGCGCTGTACGGACTCTCCCATACACTAGGGCATCATGCCCTTACAATCTGTATCGCACTGGCCAACAGGATTACCGGAAAATTCATGACTGATTACCAACCCCAGGTTATGCATCTTCTTGAGGATACGCTTCTTTGTATATTGGGCGATGATTAGATTTAAGGAAGAAATAGGAGCCCTTATATCGTTGCTTGACGATCCTGACTCGTCGGTTTACATTCCTGTGATTGATAGGTTAATAGAGCATGGTGAGCCGGCAATCAGAATACTGGAATATGCCTGGGAATCGTCGGCGAGCAGTTCCCTGCAGGAAAAAATAGAAACCACTATTCTGGAAATCCAGCAGAGCGTTATACTGAAGGATCTGAAGGATTGGACCGACTGCCGTGGAGATCAGCTTATTTATGGCGCCTTTATAATTGCCAGATCACAGTATCCCGACCTTCAGTTTTCGGTGATTGATAACCAGATCGAATTGCTCCGGACGCAAATATGGCTTGAGATGAATGACAAGCTTACAGCCCTGGAAAAAGTTCGGGTGATCAACCATTTTCTCTTCACGGTACACAAGTACAACAGATCCGTACGCGGGGTACAGTCGCCACAGCTCTTTCTTGTAAACCATGTGCTCGATACACGCAAAGGCCTCCCTGTCACCCTAGCGGTAATCTATGCAGAGATTGCTGCGCGACTGAAACTACCTATCCGTTGTGTTGATCTTCCGCACAACTTCCTGCTTTGCTACCACGATCCGACTTATCTGGATGATCCTGACGGAATCCTGTTCTACATTAATCCATACAGCCAGGGAACTATACTGGCAAGAGAGGAGGTTGAGCATTTTCTCCGGGAGCAAAATATTGAAGTAAAAGGTGATTATATGCGCCCCTGCTCGCATATTGAAACCATTGAAAGAATCGCAGAAGGATTGAGATTTGCCTTTTATGCTTCAAGAATGGAAGAGAAAGCCGTTTTCCTGGAGACACTGATCGGAATATTGAAAAAGGGACGGTCGGATCAGATCTTGTAGTAGGACCTGAACCATTGTATAAACTCGGCGATACCTTTTTTTACCGGTGTTGCGGGCCGGTAATCATAGTCTTCTACCAATGCATCAACATCGGCCCAGGTTTTCATTACATCGCCCGGTTGCATGGGCCGCAGTATCTTTCTTGCTTCGGTTCCCGTGGACAATTCGATCTCATGAATAAAATCCAACAACTTGACCGGATGATTGTTTCCAATATTGTAGAGTTTATAAGGGGCAGATGATCCGGAGGGATCCGGTTTCTCAGGATTCCAGTTCATGTCTTTCTCCGGAGGCCGGTCGACCATTTTAGTGATTCCTCCAACGATATCATCTACGTAGGTGAAATCACGTTCCATCGCTCCATGGTTAAAAACCTCAATGGGTTTTCCTTTAAGGATTGCATCTGTAAAAAGGAACAATGCCATATCGGGCCTTCCCCACGGACCATACACAGTAAAAAAACGCAGTCCGATCGTCGGAATGCCAAAAAGATGACTGTAGGTATGTGCCATCAACTCATTGCTTTTCTTGCTGGCTGCGTAGAGACTCACTGGATGATCCACGTTTGAACCGACAGAAAAGGGAAGATTGGCATTCAAGCCATATACACTACTACTACTGGCGTAAATAAGATTTTCGACAGGAACATATCTGCAGGCCTCCAGGATATTTAGAAAACCTGTAATGTTACTGTCGATATATACCTCAGGATTGGTAAGGCTGTATCTCACCCCGGCCTGAGCGGCGAGATTAATGACCACGTCGAAATGCTCACTTTTGAAAAGCTGAAGAATCTGCTCTTTATCTTCAAGTCGCAACTGGATAAAATGATAATCAGGATATTTCGAGCTAGGGATCACCTGCCCGTATTGAATATCGGCCCGGCTTATCCCGGTATTTTCCAGCCGGTCATATTTGAGGTTTATATCATAGTAATCATTGATTGAATCGAGTCCGACGACTCTGTATCCCAAAGCAATAAGCTTTAGAGACAGATGATATCCAATAAATCCAGCGGTCCCTGTAACCAATACATTTTTCATAGGTATAAATTCTATATTTAACTGCTTAATATAAAATAATTTAAATATCGTTCAAACTACAGGTAACTTGTTGCCTCGCCTAATAAAATATTTTCCATGGTGCTCGGCGAGCCCTCATCATGGAAGAGTTCGCTACAGTAACATTTATACATGTCCTTTTGTCTTTGTACCGCTGAACCTTTAGCTCGGCGAAGCCAAATATCTATTCTCAATGATGAGGGGTTCACGTGTGATAATTTTGTGATCCTTCCAGGATCGGTTCAGAATTTGAAGATAAAAAAAAGATCCCACAAATATGTTGTGAGATCTTTTTCAAGTCCATTTAAAAAAATTATTTGGCATAATTTACAGCACGTGTTTCACGTATGACTGTAATTTTTACCTGACCGGGATAGATCATTTCATCCTGAATCTTTTTAGCAATATCGTACGAAAGCTGTTCTGCATCCTTGTCACTCACCTTTTCACTTCCCACGATGACACGCAACTCGCGTCCTGCCTGTATAGCGTATGTTTTCATCACTCCAGGATAAGAGAGCGCCATTGCTTCAAGCTCTTTCAATCGCTTGATATAAGATTCCACCACCTCTCTGCGGGCGCCTGGCCTGGCGCCTGAGATGGCATCACAAACCTGAACAATGGGAGCGATAAGCGTTTTCATCTCCGTTTCGTCATGATGTGATCCGATGGCATTTACCACTTCAGGCTTCTCCTTGTATTTTTCAGCCAGTTTCATACCGTAAACAGCATGGGGCAACTCAGGCTCTTCATCGGGCACCTTGCCAATATCATGCAACAGTCCCGCTCTTCTTGCCAGTTTCGGATTCAATCCAAGTTCTGCAGCCATAATTGCACATAGATTTGCCACCTCCCTGGAGTGCTGTAACAGGTTCTGACCATAGGAGGAGCGGTACTTCATCTTACCGATCAGCCTGATCAGTTCAGGATGTAGTCCGTGTATACCAAGATCTATCGCGGTTCTTTTTCCTGTTTCTACAAGTTCTTCCTCAATCTGCTTTTTGGTTTTTTCCACCACCTCTTCAATTCTGGCCGGATGGATTCTTCCATCAGTTACCAGTTGGTGAAGTGCCAGTCGCGCGATCTCCCTCCGGATCGGATCAAATGCAGAAAGGATAATGGCCTCGGGGGTATCGTCCACAATTACCTCAACGCCTGTGGCGGCTTCAAGCGCCCTGATATTTCTTCCCTCACGACCAATAATCCGTCCTTTCAGCTCATCGGAATCGATATGAAATACCGTTACTGAATTTTCGATGGCATTCTCTGCCGCAACGCGCTGAATTGTTTCAACAACAATTTTTCGGGCCTCCTGACCAGCTGTCATCCTGGCCTCATCCATGATCTCATTAATGTAGGACATTGCGTCGGTTTTCGCCTCATCTTTCAGCGACTCGACAAGTTGTTTGGTTGCCTCTTCGGCAGAGAGACCGGAAATTTTCTCCAGCTGCTCCACCTGCTGTCTGTGCGATTTTTCAAGGTCCTCCTTCCTCCGCTCAACCAGATCGAGTTGAACGCCCAGGTTTTCACGGATCACTTCCGATTCCTTTTGTTTTTGCTGCAGGTCTTCTAACCTCTGAGAAAGCGTGTGCTCCTTTTGTCTGATCCCATTTTCACGCTCTGATAGTCTTCCATCTTTCTCATTGATCATTTTTTCATGATCGGTCCTCAGTTGCAGAAATTTCTCCTTAGCCTGGAGCATTTTCCGCTGCTTGATCATTTCAGCCTCCTGCTCTGCTTCTGTAATAATCCTGTTCCCTTTCCTTTTGACGCTTGCCTGAGTGATCAGGTATGCTGCGACAGATCCGATGATCAGACCTCCAAAAGCAGCAATTATACAACCAGTCATAGGAACCTGAAGGATCATTTGTGTTATCAACAGTTCCATATTTTTTCAATTTTTAAACAAAAAAAGCCCGCATATTCCTTCAAGATTTATAAAAACCCCAGTAAAACATTAATGGAACTGCCGGATCGGATCGAGTTTCCACTGATTCCACTGGGGGGAATACTCCGGCGAACCGAAGTTGCGGCCTGCTCTGGTCGAACCGAGCTTTGCTCCAAATTAATAATTGTTGAGTTTCACAAATGGTTGAAGAAACAATGCGGGCAAAATCTTCATATATGCAAAGAACGCTATTACTCTTCTTTCAGTAAAATATCCAACTCCTCACTTAAAACTTTCAGATCCTCCTCCAAAGATAATACATTTAGTTTAGATTCACAATCCAAAAGCTGAATTACAAACTGCAAGGCTGCCATGGCTAAAAAATCTTGTGCGTCTTTATCAGTATACCTCTGCTTATACTTTAAAAGCCTGTCATTAATTAACTTAGCCGCCTTCCTTATCTTCTCCTCTTCCCTTCTGTCTATTTTCAAGGGGTAGAACCTCTCCGCAATTTGAACCTTTATGGCCAACTTCTCATCCATCTACCCCACTTATCTGTTTAAAAGAGCAATACACTTATCAATTTCCCGCACTATCTTATTAATCTGCAATTTAGCTTCCTGCGGCTCTCCGTTCACTGAAACGAAGGCTTTGGAAAGCTTGAGCGTATTGTTTTGTTGTTTAAGTTTACTTATTTCTAATTCTTTTTCTCTGATCTTGTCTTCCAAATCCATATTTTCTGATGTCAGCGATGAGCAGGATTCCTTATGTTCCTCCAGCTTCTTCGCAAGCAAATTGATTTTATGCTTTAATTCATCTACAATATATATTTGATCGAAACCCATTAAACAGAGGTTTAATTATTACAAATATAAGACTGTTTTGTTAAAAAGGAACCGGATTTAAAATATTTTTTTGTTTGTGTCTGGTCAGTATTGAATGGTTTTAAATAAAAATTGGTAACATTAAACAGATAGTTATATTTTTGCAGCTTATTGGTGCTTGCAAGCACGAATAGTTTGACCATAAAAGCCGATAGTTGCTTTGCTGTAAAATTTTTTTACAATTGATAGAATTTCAGATGAGAATGAAGAACATAGTTGCAGTATTTTTAATCCATACCCTATCACTTACTGCTATTGCACAGCAAAAAACCGAATTTGGTTCGCCATTGGACATTCCCCTGGTACTGTCAGGTAATTTTGGAGAATTAAGATCGACCCATTTCCATTCAGGTCTCGATTTTAAAACCGAGGGGGTATCAGGTCATCATGTATATGCGGTTGATTTAGGGTATATCTCAAGGATCAACATTAAGCCAGATGGCTATGGCAAGGCGCTCTATATTAATCATCCAAACGGTTATACCACGGTATACGGACATCTTTCTACATTCAATGAGCAGATCGAACGGTATATCAGGGATATTCAATACCAAAGAAAAACGCATGCGATAAACACCTACCTTAAACCTGGTGAATTAGTAATTAACAAGGGTGAGGTTGTGGCCCTATCGGGGAATTCAGGAAGTTCGACCGGACCGCACCTCCATTTCGAGATCAGGAGAACAGCCGGTCAGATCCCCATGAACGGACTGTTTTTCGGCTTTCCCATAGAGGACAATATTCCACCGGAGATTACAAAGCTTGCTGTCTATCCTGCCGGGGAGCAATCGCATGTTCAAAATTCCTTATCGCCCTTAATTCGAACCCCTGTAAAGGGTGAAAATGGATACACGATCGACTCCGAAGTTCCGGTAAGGGTGAATGGGAAGATCGGTTTCGGTATCGAGGTGTTTGATTATCTGGATGGTACTGCCAACAGATGCGGTGTTTACACGATTGAGCTTACAGTTGATGGAAAGAGGTATTTCTATTCAGAGATGAATGAATTTTCTTTTGCAGAAAGCAGGTTCATCAATGCGCACATTGATTATGCCTATAAATATGAAAGCAGAAGCTCTATCCAGCGTCTCTATAAATTACCATACAATGAACTGAGCATATACAAGCAGATGGAAAATAACGGATATGTTGAAATCTCCGACACATTGGTTCATGAGGTAAGAATAGAGGTGACCGACAGCTATGGGAACGCTTCGGTGCTACTGTTTCCTATCCGGGGAACCGGCGTTCAGCCAATAATGAAGACAAAAAGGAAGGTAGCGGGTAAAGTACTGCCCTACAATGCTCCCGGAAGTTTCTCCGAACGGAATATCAGTTTAACTTTTCCCGAATACTGTTTTTATGAGGATGTACCGTTCAGGTATACCCGGACCAATGGAAGAGAGGGGCTTCTCTCGGATCTGTTTCACCTGCATTCTGAGTCGACCCCGGTGCACAAATCGTTTACAATTGCGATTGATGTCAGGGACATACCGGAACATTACCATGATAGATTGTGCCTGGTTAAGTTAGAGGACAATGGCGAATTGTCCTTTTCCGGAGGATCGTGTAGCCAGGGTGTTTTGACTGAAAATTTAAGGAGTTTTGGCAGATATGCAGTGGCTGTTGATACCGTGGGTCCCACAGTACAACCGCTAAACCTGGAGGATGGGATGGATCTTGCTGAGCAGCAAGGTATCAGGTTCCTGATCAAGGATGACCTGTCGGGGATCAGCTCGTACAATGGTTTTGTTGATGGAGAGTGGGTCCTGTTTGAATATGATCCGAAAAATGATCTTTTGTTTTATGCGTTTGATGAAAGGGTTCCGATTCTCAGAAAAAATCGCGATCTTGAGCTTCATATTGGGGATGCAAAAGGGAACAAAACCATCTATACAATGACCTTTTTTCGCTAAGCCTTATGTCGGACAACAGCGGGTATCTTGTACTGGGACTCATGTCGGGAACATCCATGGATGGCTTGGACCTGGCGCTGTGTAGGTTTAGCAATGATGTCAACAGGATCTCCTATGAGCTTGTGGCTGCAGAAACGACACCCTACCCCTATCACCTGAAGGAAAAGCTTGAAGACGCGTTGTCGATCAGCACGCAGGACCTGCACGAGCTTGACCAGGAGCTTGGAGCTTTCTATGCTGAACAGATCCTGAAATTCAATAAGAAGCAGAACTACGCACCCGATCTGATCGCCTCACATGGGCATACCGTGCTGCATCAGCCCGATAAGGGGATAACCCTGCAGATCGGTGATGGAGATGCAATAGCACAAAAGACTCAGATCACTGTAGTGAGCGATTTCAGGCTACAGGATGTGTCGAAAGGGGGTCAGGGCGCTCCGCTGGTACCGGTGGGTGACAGGGACCTTTTCGGGGAGTATACTTTTTGTCTGAACCTTGGCGGTATTGCTAATGTCTCTTTCAACCTGGATGGTAAGCGGATTGCATGCGATATCTCTCCTTGTAATATGGCACTGAATACCATTACTGCATGGATCGGTATTGAATACGATAATCATGGTAAGCTGGCCTCGAAAGGAAAGGTCAACCCCAGTCTTCTTTTACGCCTGAACGCCATTGAATACTATGGTTGCATGCCGCCAAAATCATTGGGAAAAGAGTGGTTTATGTGGCAATTCCTTCCGGAAATAAGAGATGGACAACTGCCCGTAGAAGATACTCTCTGCACTGTGAATGAGCATATTGCTGACCAGGTATCGGGGTTAATCAATCAGTTCTATAAGGGCGACTCAAGGGTACTCGTAACAGGTGGCGGCGCTTACAACAATCACCTCATCGGACGGATCAAAAACAAATGTCGTGCTGAACTGGTTATACCCTGCAAAGAATTGATTAGCTTTAAGGAGGCGATTGTATTTGCCTACCTGGGGTTGCTGCGGGTGAAGAATGAGATCAATGTTCTTGCGTCGGTGACAGGCGCTGATTCAGACACCTCAGCAGGTATTATAAACCGACCAAATTAATAAAACGATGGAAAATTTTATTGCTTACAATCCTGTAAAACTGCACTTCGGAAAAGATGTGGTTAATGATCTGGGTGAGGCGGCCACCTCATTGGGAAAAAAGGCGCTGCTTGTATATGGAAAAGGTTCGGTATTGCGTAACGGCAGTTATGATGATACTGTAAAACAGCTAAAAGAATGCAGCATAGATATTATAGAATACAGCGGCATTAAACCCAATCCGGTAGTTGACTCTGTTGATGAGGCTGCCCAGCTTGGAATTGCTGAAAATGTTGATATGGTTATTGCCGTAGGCGGGGGAAGCGTTATTGATTCAGCAAAGATTATAGCTGTATGCATAGCCGACAAGGCCAATGGCTGGGATGTAATGACGGGAAATCATGTGCCTGTCAGCTCCACACCACTGATAGCTGTGCTCACCCTGGCAGCAACAGGCACGGAAATGAATCCCACCTCAGTGCTGCAAAATCATAATACCGACCAGAAGATCGGGTTCAGGCATCCGGTGATGTTTCCCATTCATTCTTTCCTTGATCCCACTTACACATTAAGCGTTCCCGCTAACTACACTGCCTATGGGATCGTTGATCTGGTGGCACACTCCCTGGAAGCCTGGTTCGGTGAGGGAAATGCTGATCTTTCCGACAGATTTGTTCTTTCAATCCTTGAGGAAGCACTGGAAATTGGTCCAAAGCTGATGAAAAATCTTTCCAGCTATGAATACCGGGAGCGGATCATGTGGGCAGCTACCAATGCGCTTAACAACACAACCATGCATGGACGGGTCTCGGGCGACTGGGGTGTTCATGCATTGGGTCATGCCTTGTCGTACCTGTATGATACGGCACATGGAGCAACGCTTTCAATCTTCTACCCGGCATGGATGCGCAGACTGGCTGAAAAAAATTCTGAAAGGGTGGTCCAACTGGGAGTGAGCTTGTTTAACGTTCATACTGCGGAAGAGACAATAAAAGCGTTTGAAGCATATTTCAGACAACTTGGTAGCCCTGTCAGAGCTGGTGAAGCGGGTATTGGAGCTGACCAGAAGAAAAAGTTGCTTGAACATTTGAATAAAAACGATGCGTCCGGATTATACATTATTCTGGATGAATCCGACCGAAAAGCAATCGTTGATATGATATTCTAATTGCCTATTGGTCAGGATATACTATCAAAAAAGGGTGTCTCTGTTGAGACACCCTTCTTTTTCAAACTACTAACTAAAACTACTAACTAAAACTACCAACTAAACTACTATTACTATCCTTAAAATTTCTATCTGTACTACTATACGTTGAGCAAATTCTATACTACAAAAATAATATCCTTTTTTCGATTTACAAATTAAATTAATGTTAATTAATCTTAAAATTTATATTTCGTACTTTTTTCTGTATTAACCCCAATTTTTTGCATTTATTATTAATTGTTTGTACAATTTTAAATATCACCCCCTAATACTTCATGTATAGTGAATAAAAAATTGATTTTACTATTAATTACAAATATATTGATAATACGAGGAAGATGTTTTAGAATATGATTGCTTGTTTCTTCATATAAAAAATGATTTCTTTAAGCTCTTTTTCAAAAAATAGTTTTGTACACAAACATAAAACAACAGATAATGAAACGATTGATATTTGGAATACTCGCAACTGGATTGTTAATGACGCATGCTGATATACAGTCATGCACCAATTTTCTTGTGACCCCCGGGGCATCTGTAAATGGCACCTCCATGATCACCTATGCTGCTGATGCGCATGTATTATATGGAGAATTATACTTTACCCCGGCAGCAAGCTATCCGGAGGGCACCTTGCTGAGTGTATATGAATGGGACACCAACAGATTCCTGGGCCAGATCAGGCAGGTGCGACACACCTATTCTGTAGTGGGTAATATGAATGAGCACCAGGTTGCCATTGGCGAGACTACTTATGGTGGAAGAAGCGAGCTTGTTGACACAACAGGAATCATCGACTATGGCAGCCTGATTTACATTACCCTGCAGCGCGCCAAAACAGCCCGTGAAGCGATCCATATAATGGCAGAACTGGTTGAGGAGTATGGTTACTACAGTTCCGGAGAATCATTTTCCATAGCCGATCCGCAAGAGGTATGGATCATGGAGCTGATTGGTAAAGGGACAGAGATGGTTACCAGGGGAAGGGGTAAAAATGCAGTAACATACAATAAGAATAAGGGAGCGGTCTGGGTGGCTGTAAAGATTCCCGACGGATATGTTTCTGGTCATGCCAACCAGGCCAGGATCCAGCAGTTTCCTTTAAACGACCCGGAAAACTGCATCTATTCTCCCGATGTAATCGATTTTGCACGTGAGAAGGGGTATTATGAAGGATCCGACGAAGACTTTAGCTTTTCAGACACCTATGCCCCGATCAGCTTCGGCGGCGCACGTTTTTGCGATATGCGGGTATGGTCATTTTTCAAGGACATCAATGACGACATGGACCAGTATTTTGAATATGTAAAGGGAGATGATTTGTCGAACAGGATGCCTTTGTATATCAAACCCAACAGGAAGTTATCGAACCATGACCTGATGAATTTCATGCGGGACCACCTGGAAGGCACAGCGCTCGATATGAGAAAAGATGCAGGTGCCGGTCCGTTCGAACTCCCCTATCGTTGGAGACCGCTTTACTGGGAGGTAGATGGAAAGATGTACTGCAACGAACGGGCCACTGCCACGCAGCAGACAGGCTTTTCGTTTGTCGCTGAGAGCCGTGCGGGCATGCCTGATATCATTGGAGGAATCCTCTGGTTTGGTGTTGACGATGCAGCTTCAAGCGTATATGTACCGATGTATTGCGGAATCACCTCAGTACCTTATCCCTATGCGGTTGGGAACGGCGATCTGCTTACCTACTCTGAAAATTCAGCTTTCTGGACATTCAACTCAGTAGCCAATTTTGCCTATTTGCGATATAATCTGATGATTGATGATATTAAGAAAAAGCAGAAATCTCTCGAGAAAGGATTTATCGAAAAGGTAAAAAAGGTGGATGAAAAGGCGATGGCATTGTATGATGAAGATCCTGAGAAGGCCAGGGCCTATGTTACCAACTTCTCAGTAAACGCAGGTAACCATACCGTTGCTGAATGGAAAAAGCTGGGACAATACCTGTTGGTGAAGTACCTGGACGGCAATATAAAATGCGAAAAGAACGGACAGTTTCTACGAAATCAATATGGTTATCCTGCAGGTCCTGAATTCCCGGGATATTCAGAAGAGTGGAAACGCGAAGTGGTGAAGGATACGGACGACCAGCTTCTGGTTCCGGAAGAAGAATAGGGACACCAAGACTGCTGGGCAGTTACCCGGGGAATTTCGTAAGTTACCCGATCTGCTACGTAGATGCAGATTCGCGCCACACATGTTGCTCTTACGAAAGTGATCGCTGAAGCAGGGCGAAACTGAATTAACACAGTGCAAGAAAGAGCAGGAAGGTCACATTTTTTTGTTGATAATTCTTAGAATATATTCAAAATATTTTCTAATTTTGCGACCTGTTAAAAGAGCAGGTACACAAAAAACTATTGAGCGATGAATTTAATGGATGTGGTAAAAGAGAAATACGCGAGTGAGAACAAGCTTCCTGACTTCAATGCAGGAGATACTATAACCGTACATTATAAGATCAAAGAGGGTAACAAGGAGCGTATCCAGCAGTACCGCGGCACTGTGCTTCAGAAAAAAGGAACAGGAAACACCGCAACATTTACCGTCAGGAAAATGTCGGGTAACGTTGGTGTTGAGAGAATTTTTCCGGTTGCCTCCCCCTTTATTGACAAGATTGATATTAACAAGCGGGGACGTGTTCGTCGTGCTAAAATTTTCTACCTGAGAAATCTTACCGGAAAGCGTGCAAGGATCCAGGAGAAGAAATTTTAAAGCGACCAGGTTAGACAGCCGATGTGATATTCACAACCCGGTTAGAATAATACGCACAATTTGGTTGTTTTAATTAAAGTTCTTACAATAGTCTACAGATGGACCAGTAGCTCAACTGGATAGAGTACCTGACTACGGATCAGGAGGTTGGGGGTTCGACTCCTCCCTGGTTCACTGAATTAAAAGCAGTTACAGAAGCAATATCTGTAACTGCTTTTTTTTGTACAAGATTTGCGTGTTGCCAATAAGTACATAGCTCGTAGTCCGGCGGGTGTAGTTCAACATGGACTCCTCGCCGGGCCCCCGGCATACCGGGACTAGCTTTGCAGGCCATTCAGAGTCCTTTTTGTTGTAAAACGTGGTATTAAATCTCTTTTTTTAAATATTTTGGATTCATTCGATTATCAAAAATGGTCACGATTTTTATTGTTTCAGAGTCAAATTGAAAATATGCGGTTGTTTGTTTGCTTATCACACATTTTCTTAATCCTTTTTTTAAATTTGATTCTTCTGTACTTTCTGGAAATTCTTTAATCAAATCAAAGGATCTATCAAGTTTTTTAATAAAATCCTTTTTAACCTTAATAGACCATTCTGTTTCAAGATATTCAAGGAGGTTTTCAAGTTTAGTTGCTGCTCTTTTTGATAGGATTATCTTCCTCATTTCCTATGATTCTTCATGAAGTCTTCATAATCCAATACTTCACCATTTTCTAATTCCGAAATCCCATTTTCAATTTCTTCTCTTTGTGAAGAAGAAAGGGTTTCCCAAAAATCGGTTTTCCCTTCTTTTTTAAAAATATTCTTAATTGATCTAAGAATTGCTGGATTATTGGTTTCCAGAATCAATTTAGCAATTTCAATTTTTTCTGATTGAATATTCATATCTAATTAATTCGATTGATACAAATTTAGTCATTTTTCGAATAGTAATCAATTGTATTACAGATTGTCTCCTGCCATGTTTTACAATGGTTTGAATAAACGCCCGTTTTGATGGCGATTATTTTTTGTGTGTGCCCTGCACGGGTAAGCAGTGCATCCACCTGGAAGCTCTGAATAAATCTAAAAAACATGTATTGGGTATCAGAGATAATTAATTGTTCAATGGAGGACATTAAGTATTATGAGGTTGATACCAGTGATAGAAAGAATAAAGTTCGTGTCAGAAAATATAAATATAAAGCTCCGCATATATTCTATTTATTGGGTGGTTATTCTGAGTTCGTGCCTGTTGAGGATAAATGATAATACATTAGTTCCCTAATCATATTAATGCCTCCTGCTTTGGGAGCAGGGGGGCGCAGGTTCGAATCCTGCTACCCCGACTGGGATATAGAGGGTTTCAAAAAATCATGTATACAGTTTTGTATACAGTTTGGAATGGGTTGTATCTTTTTTTATGCCAAGTTTTAACATAGTTTGAAGTTTTTGCGAAACGAGGCGAAAGATACAGGGTGCAGTCTGGAAAGGATTGATTTTCTTTTGTTTGATGTTTAATCCATTATTATTCATTGTTGTCCGGTAAAACCGGATTTTAGTTATTTTTTTAATTTAACCATCTGA
>JBBDUV010000010.1:0-60292 GCA_040903745.1 Bacteroidales bacterium
AAGATAACCCATTGTAATGAATTATTCACCTGACATCAAAGTGTTGAAAAGATATTTGTTTTCTTAATAACGAGATATACTACTTCCCGATAAATCTCGTTTTTTTATATATATTCGCCACAAAATTAATACAATATGAAACGAACATGATTTTTATTAATCATAAAATCATAAAAGATCATGATTAAAAAAAATCATGTGAGAGCGAAGCGGTTACATTCGTTCTCAAATTTTTAATTAACAAATGAATAGGTAATTATAAAATTTTATACGAATGAAACTATTTATAATCCTGCAAAGCATGACTGCAGATTCTGCCCTGATCGAAGGAACATCACAGGAATCTTTTATTAATCTGGCAATCAAAGGTGGATGGGTCATGATTCCCATTCTTTTACTGAGTTTGGTTGCTGTTTATATCTTTTTTGAGAGGTGGTTTGCCATAAAAAAAGCAGCAAACATTGATCAGAATTTTATGAACAGGATCAAGGATTACATTATGGACGGAAAGGTGGATGCAGCCAAAACACTCTGTCAGTCGACCGATAACCCGGTGGCTGCGATGATCGAGAAAGGAATTTCCCGGATCGGACGTCCGCTGAATGATGTAAATGCCGCCATTGAGAATGTAGGTAGACTGGAGGTATACAAACTTGAGAGAGGACTACCAACTTTGGCAAGCGTATCAGGCGGTGCTCCGATGATCGGCTTTCTGGGAACAGTGATTGGTATGGTACAGGCATTTCACCAGATGTCGACTGCAGGCAATAACATCAACGTTGGAGAGTTGTCTGGCGGTATTTACACTGCACTTATAACCACCGTTGCTGGACTGATTGTTGGTATTATTGCTTTTTTTGCCTATAATATTCTCGTTGCAAAGGTTGACAAAGTGATTAATACGATGGAGGCCAGTTCCACAGAATTCATTGACCTGCTTAATGAACCTGCAAAATAGAAACAGACATGGCAATCAGGAATAAAAACAGGGTACTAAACAATTTCCATATGTCGGGAATGACCGACATTGTATTCCTGTTGCTGATCTTTTTTATGCTCACCTCTACACTGATCGCTCCAAATGCAGTCAAATTATTGATGCCGAGTCCGGGAAGAGCGCCGGTTGCAACTGAATCCAATGTGCCCACCGTAACTGTTTATAGCAATGCACGGATCACCGTTGATGGAGTAACCATCCAGGTTGATAACCTTGGCATGGTTTTGGATGCTAAACTGGCAGGACACCCTGATCCCACCGTTAAGGTGGTTACATCACCCCAGGTCTCTGTAGAAGATGCCGTTAAGGTGATGAATATCGCGGCGGACCGAAATTATACTGTTGTAATTAAACTACTCTGATGGCAATCGTTTCAAGAAATAAGAGAAGTATCAATTTTGCCATGTCGGGAATGACAGACATTGTATTCCTGCTCCTGATATTCTTTATGCTCACAACAACACTGATTGTCCCGGCATCGAAACATGTGGATTTACCGGAAAGCAATAACCAGACACAGGCCAGTCCGGTACTGGTGCTTTCAATAGCGAATGATAAGACGATCTATATTGAGGATCAGGCATATAGCATGGGTGAATTGGAACCCATCCTGCAGAGAATGCTCGAACCGCATGGAAACACCCCCACCATCAGGCTCAATGCCGATCGTACCCTGGTGATGGAGGAGGTTTTCTCTGTTCTCAATATCGCGAAAAGGAACCGGTACAGGGTGATACTTGGAACAAAACCGGTTAGTTAACTTTCTTTGTTATGCGGATCAACAGAAAAGGATTAATAGGCACCATTACCATTCACGCACTTATATTGGCGCTGCTGATACTGGGTGGGCTGACTTTCCCTGATCCGCCGCCTGAAGAAGAGGGTGTTCTCGTTAATTTCGGCACCGATGATACCGGTTTTGGCACTGTAGAACCAATAGGAGATGAAAACAACCAGGGATCGCCGGAACCAGAAGTAGTGGAGAGTATTCCTGAAGAGGCAACCGCAACACCACCACCGGAGCCGGTAGCTACCGAATCCAGACCTGCCGATCAGACCCAGGATGTAGAAGAGGTAGTTGTAAAGGAAGATCCGAAACCCACAGCTGAAGAGATACGGAAACAGCAAGAGCAGGAAGAGCTTATCAAAAAGCAGCAGGAAGAGGAGCGCATCAAACAAGCAGAAGAGGAACGAATAAGAAAGGAACAGGAGGAAGAGCGGAAACGGCTTGAAGAGGAACGATTAAGGCGAGAGCAACAGGCCGACCGCCTGAACAATATGGGGAGAACCTCTTTTGGCCGTCAGGGAGTTGGTGAGCAGGAAGGATCTGAAGGCGTCACCCAAGGCTCAGGCAACCAGGGAACAGCATCCGGCACCCCCGGAGCAAGCAATTACGGAGATGGAAGCGGATTGGGCGATGGACCTGCTTATGGAGGACTGGGCAACAGAAAAGCTGTCGGCGGACTGCCACTTCCCAATGTGGACAACTGCAGCGTAACCAGCAGAATTGTCGTTACGGTAGAGATTCAGGTTGACCGGGCGGGAAATGTTGTCAGCGCCAGCGTAAAGTCAGCCGACTTTGCCGACAACTGCATATGGACCGTTGTAGTGGAAGCAGCCAGGAAAACTAAATTCACCGACGATCAAAATGCCTCCTTCCGGCAAACAGGCTGGATACGGTATACCATCGAACCCTAAGAGAACAACAGCTTAACCTGTGGGATCAGCAACCTGATCGCTGCCAGCAGAATCGCTGCGAGCAGCATATACCTTAAGAATTTTGCTCCCCCTTTAACTGCTACATGCACACCGATCCAGGCGCCCGCCATATTTCCGGCGGCAAGCAGCAGACCGAGCAACACATAATCCCAGGTGAGCAGATCATAGAATATAAATGTGAGAAGGGCAATGGGCGTATAAAGCAAGATTATAAGCACCTTTATTCCGTTGGCCTTCACGAGATCAAATCCACAGCCCAGAACCAATCCCGATAGAAGAAAGAAACCAACCCCTGCCTGAATAAAACCTCCATAGATACCAATCAGAAAAAAGATCAGGTACTGGAGCCATTTCTTTAGGGGTGGTTGGTTACTGCGGTCCCTGACCCAGCTGTTGGGATCGACCAAAACAACGAGAAACATGACCAGCATCACCACGCCAATGGCGGTATCCATAGCCGGTGCAGAAATATATGATGCAATAAGGGCTCCCAACAGCGATCCAATTACAGCCGGTATGCCAATCTTATAATCAACCTTCAGATCAAGCACCCCTTTTTTCCTGAACCGCCCTACCCCAATAACATTCTGAAGCAGAATAGCAATCCTGTTAATCGCATTCGCATTGGTGGAGGGAATGCCCAGAGGAATAATAAGCATGGGAAGTGCCAGCAGGGAGCCCCCTGCAGCGACGGTATTAATAAGGCCCGCGATACATCCAACACCCAGAACGGCCAATATCATGTACCACTCCATACGTTCCGATTAGACAAACATAGGATATGCATTCATCATCTCGTTCACCTGGCTCCTCACCTTCTCAATCGCCGCTTCATTCTCAATATTGCTGATCACCTCATCAATAAAATTGACAATAGAAGGGATCACATCGTCTTTCACTCCCCGCGTAGTGATAGCCGGGGTTCCAACACGGATCCCGCTGGTCTGGAAGGGTGATCGCGAATCGAACGGTACCATGTTCTTGTTTACCGTAATATCTGCCTTCACCAGGGTATTCTCGACCTGCTTACCGGTGATATCCGGAAATTTTGAACGTAGATCAATCAGCATCGAATGGTTATCCGTACCTCCCGAAACGACTTTGTATCCTTTGTCAATAAAGGCATCGGCCATCACGGCAGCATTCTTTATTACCTGCCCCTGGTAGGTCTTAAACGCTGGTGAAAGTGCTTCCCCAAATGCCACCGCCTTGGAAGCGATCACATGCTCCAGGGGTCCGCCCTGAATACCCGGAAAAACAGCGGAATTGATCAATGCTGACATGGTGCGGACCTCCCCCTTTTTGGTGGCTATTCCCCACGGGTTCTCAAAGTCTTTTCCCAACAGGATCACCCCACCCCGCGGACCGCGCAGTGTCTTATGGGTTGTGGTCGTTACCACATGGGCATATTTCAGGGGATTGTCAAGTAAACCAGCGGCAATAAGACCTGCAGGATGGGCCATATCGACCATAAACAAGGCACCAATCTTATCGGCAATATCGCCCATCCTGGCATAATCCCATTCACGCGAATATGCGGAAGCACCGCCAACGATCAGCTTCGGTCGCTCTTTCAATGCAAGCTCCTCCATGGCGTCATAGTCGATCAAACCCGTCTCCTCCTTCAACCCATAGCTTATTGCATTATAGAGAATACCTGAACTGTTCACAGGTGATCCGTGTGACAGGTGTCCACCGTGTGAAAGATCCAGCCCCATGAAGGTATCGCCAGGTTTCAGGGCTGACAGGAAAACTGCCATATTTGCCTGGGCCCCCGAATGTGGCTGCACGTTGGCATACTCGGCCCCGTAAAGCTCACACAGCCTGTCAATAGCCAGCTGCTCCACCTCGTCAACCACCTCACATCCGCCATAATAACGCCTACCGGGATATCCCTCTGCATATTTGTTGGTAAGGCAGGAGCCCATCGCACTCATAACCTGCTCACTCACAAAATTTTCAGATGCAATCAATTCAACTCCCTGCTTTTGCCGCTGGCATTCCCGGTCGATCAGACCAAATAGTTTTGTATCCGTAATCATTGGTGTCTGTTTAAATGGTACTTGCAAGAAAACGTCAATAAACTGCGTTATGCTCGCCTTTAAAATAGTGATCCCGAGAATCGGAACTCCTGCTTTTCAGTCATGCGCCACCGCCAAATCCTTCGTCATCCGCTTGCGCCCGGATGAAATCGGGGCAGGCAATGCTCTTAACGTTTTCTTATCAAGCACAAAAAATATTATTATGAATTTCTCTCAGTTTACTAGTTCTTTTGAAAATGAACTTAGCGTTTCAAAGTTAATCTTTATAAAGAAAAATAAAAGCAGCCGGCATCAGTAAATTCAAATCTGTAGAAAGTGATCGAAAGATCGGGAAGGCAGCAGCAAATAAAAGAGTAAGCTAATTTAAATTACAGATAGACCTTAATGGAAAAGGCGGGACATATAAGTTCCGCCACCTGGTGCCATTAAAAAAGCCGGTAACTATCATATTACCGGCTTCTGTATATGTGCCCAGAACAGGACTCGAACCTGCACGTACTTGCGTACACTAGTCCCTGAAACTAGCGCGTCTACCAATTCCGCCATCTGGGCATACATTACAATTAACTATACAATAAAAAGAACTTCAATTGCAAAAATATTGTTAAGAACAACATAAAGAACAAAAAATAGCTGCTCTTTTTGTGCCCAGGACAAGAATCGAACTTGCACGACCTAAATCGGTCACTAGGCCCTCAACCTAGCGCGTCTACCAGTTCCGCCACCTGGGCTTGAAAAAAAACAACCCCGAATAATTTCGGGGTTGCAAATATATTAATTTTTTGCTCAAAGTTGTTTCTGTGAAAGATTTTTTTATCGCTCCCGGCTGAATTTATTCTCCTTCATCTCTCTGTATTCTGAAGATTTTTTCATGGAAACCGTCTCCTTCGCCATTGCCTTCTTCCCGATTCTGGTCATTGTCATCTTCTTCTCAGGCTCATAATAGTCAACATAAGCAACAAAATCGTGGATAAACCCCGGCTCCAATGGCTGTGTCTCAATAAAACCAACATCCTCAGCTGCCAGTGTGTGATTATCGTGATCCTGCTCCCACACGTCCACGTAATATCTCTGGTAGTTCAACCCTTCAAAAACACACTTACCAAGCGGTGTAGTAAAGACCTCTTCGGAGGGATTGGTTTCTGTTTCCCAGTCAGCCACCGATTCGAATAGCAATACAGATGCTCCCTCAACCGGGTACTCATCGAAATACTCCAGTACGGTGATCCGCAATGCACTGTTGATCCCCTCAATCACATGAATGGTTTTCGTGTAAGAATCCTCCTCACTCCCGTAACCAAATACATTCAGCGTTACCTCATAGGTTCCGGGGTCATCATAACTGTATACCGGTGACTCAAGCGCTGAGGTATACCCATCACCGAATTCCCAAAGATAAGAGACGGCATCGACTGTTGTATTATAGAATTTCACCTGCTCCCCGGTAAAAACAATATCTGTCTCCACAGCTACCGGACCATTGTCGCCGGCAAGGTCAGTATAGATGGTGAAAGGCTCTTCGGGATAGACATTGATGATCGCCGTTGAAACGTCCATTCCTCTCTTCCTTCCGTATGCCTCTAACTGCACTGTAAAGGATCCTCCCGACATAAATGTATGCTTGGGATTATAAGCATTGGTAGTAGTTCCATCACTAAAATTCCATTCAAAAGATTCGGCATCCATTGAAAGATTCTCGAAATTGACCTGCTCACCTGCTATGGGATGGGCCGGTGAATAGGCAAATTTCGCAACAGGTTCTTTGGTGCAGCCCATGAATATAAGGGTGACTGCTGCTGATATGGTAATGATTCGTTTCATGATTTCCAGTATTAAAAATTTCTGATTCTTCAGGATATTAGTGAACGTTCTACAGTGCGTTCAAAATTAATCCTCTTTATCGGAATATAACCAAAATGCATGCCAAAATAGAGATATTGGATATGTGTGGGGTTTTTTATTTCTTTACAAAAACCAACACCCATTGCTCCAATGAAAAAATATTATTGTTGCTTATTGCTGATAATCAGCCTACTTATATGCACCGGGCAGCTACTGTCTGCCCAGATAAAAAAAATCACGCTTGAAAAAATTTACCGTGAAAACGCATTTTCCCCAAAATCGGTCAGGGGAATTAATTCGATGAACGACGGAAAACACTATACCGTTAACAACAGAGGCACCTCAATTGATATACACACTTATGCCGATGGTGAAAAAACTTCTACCCTGTTCAGCACAAAAGAACATGATCTGATCAGCTCGTTTGACAACTATACGTTCAGTGCGGATGAAAAGTTTGTTCTGCTCACTACCAAAACAGAACCCATCTACAGAAGATCATTCCGTGCCGAATTCTATATTTTCAACAGGGAAAACAGTGAACTGATCCCCCTGTCCAACCATGGAAAACAGCAACTGGCATCGCTTTCCCCCGATAACAGGCACGTGGCGTTTGTGAGGGAGAATAATATTTTCCTCGTCGACCTGGAGAAAAAGAGTGAAAAGCAGATCACCTTCGACGGTAAAAGAAATGAGATTATTAACGGGGCGCCTGACTGGGTGTATGAGGAGGAGTTTGGATTTGCAGATGGTTTTAAATGGTCGCCCGATGGAAAAAGGATCGCATTCTACAGGTTCGATGAGTCTGATGTGAAGGAGTTTTTCATGACCACTTTCGGTGATCTCTACCCGGAGGCATATACATTCAAGTATCCCAAAGCCGGAGAGCAGAACAGTGACGTAACAATCCATGTGTATGAACTGGAAGCCGGCGAAACGCACGCAATGGATGTGACGACTGAGGAGGAATTCTATATTCCGAGGATCAAGTGGACCAACGACCCGGAGATACTGAGCGTGATCTGGCTCAACAGGCTGCAGAACCATGTGAAGGTGCTGCATTGTGATGTCGCTGAGGGAGATTCGGAGATTGTCTATGAGGAGACGAATGAAAAATATATCTCCGAAGCGACAGACGATATGATCACCTATCTTCCCGATAAAAAATCGTTTCTGCTGATCAGCGAACGTGACGGATATTTTCACTTCTACCACCATGATTTCATAAGCGGACAGACAAATCCCCTTACAAGTGGAAGTTACGACATCGCATCGCTGATCGGTGTCGATGAAAAGCGGGGCGTGGTTTACTATACCTCGTATGAGGAATCGCCCATGCAGATTCACCTCTATTCCGTTAAGCTCGACGGTTCGGGAAAGAAGCGGCTCTCAGGAGAACCGGGTAGTTATGATGCCAGTTTCAGCAATACATTCGACTACTATATTATGAGTCACTCGGATGCGAACACCCCTCCTGTGTATGAATTGTATAACAGAAGAGGCAAACTGATCCGTGTCCTGGAAGATAACTGTTCGCTGAAAAAAAGTACTGAAGAGTATGGTTTTGGGAAGGTTACATTCATGGAGGTGCCTACTGAAAGTGGCCAACTGCTCAATGGGTTCATGATCAGGCCGGATGATTTCGACCCCGGAAAAGCGTATCCGCTGTTTATATATGTGTATGGCGGACCGGAGTCGCAAAATGTGGTGGAGCGATGGAACCGCCGTGTCCCCTGGTTCCAGATGCTTGTTCAGGAGGGCTACATCGTTGCCTGCGTCGATAACCGCGGAACCAACGGACGCGGTGAGGATTTCAGGAAATCGACCTACAAGGAGCTGGGTAAGCTGGAGACCATCGACCAGGTAGAGGCCGCCACCTACCTCGGCGATCTGCCCTATATAGATAACGAGCGCATCGGTATTTTCGGATGGAGCTATGGAGGATTCATGACCAGCCTCTGCCTCAGCAAGGGGAACGGTCTCTTTAAAATGGGGATCGCTGTGGCACCGGTCACCAACTGGCGGTATTACGACACGATCTACACCGAACGGTTTATGCGCACACCGCAGGAGAATCCCGATGGCTATGACGATAACTCGCCGATAAATTTTGCGAAACAGCTGAAAGGCAAATTCCTGCTCGTCCACGGGATGGGTGATGACAATGTCCATTTTCAGAACAGCGTCGACTTTGTAACTGCCCTGGTGGAGGCCGATAAACAATTCGAACTGCTCTTCTATCCGAACAAAAACCATGGCATCTATGGCGGAAATACCACGTTCCACCTCTACACAAAAATGACAGATTTTATAAAGAAAAATCTATAGTTATGTTTTACCGGGGGATCGCGAGGTGTGGAGTGCGAGGCGCGAGGTGCGTTCTGGAAAATGCAGGGTTTCGCGTGGCCATCGTTCCCCAACCCAACTGGCAGGATTCCCTCAGGAAAAGCATTCTGCTCGAATCGGAAGGGAAGTTCTGATCAAACCATTGCTGGACCGAAACTGAACTGTTTTACTTATCAGAACGTTACATAGCGTAAAGTCTACCCATTTTTTACTAAATTTGCGCTCTGAAAAACAGATGTAGTTATGATCAATATTACACTTCCGGATCAATCGGTTCGAAAATTTGAGGAAGGAATAACCGGTCTCGGAATTGCCAAATCGCTTAGCAACAGTCTGGCCAGAGAAGTTCTGGCTGTATCGGTAAATGATGAAATCTGGGATCTCACACGGCCCATACAGGAGGATGCCGACATAAGACTGCATAAATGGGAGGACGATGAGGCCAAGCATGCATTTTGGCACTCCTCTGCTCACCTGATGGCTGAAGCAATCGAAGCGCTTTATCCCGGAACGAAATTTGGCATCGGTCCTTCCATTGAAAATGGTTTCTACTATGATGTGGATACCGGCGACGACGTGGTTATTTCTGATGCTGACCTTCCGAAGATCGAGAAAAAGATGAAGGAGCTTGCCTCGCTAAAAAGTACATACCAACGGGAGGAGATCAGCAAAAAAAATGCATTGGATCTTTTCACCAAAAAACAGGATGAGTACAAGATAGAGCTTATTTCGGATCTTGAGGATGGTACAATCTCGCTCTATAAGCACGGTAAATTTGTTGACTTGTGCCGTGGTCCGCACCTGCCCGACACCTCCCCCATAAAAGCAATAAAATTACTCAGTATTGCCGGAGCTTACTGGCGGGGGGATGAAAAGCGCAAGCAGCTAACCCGGATTTACGGCATCACATTCCCGAAACAGAGTCTGCTCGACGATTACCTTGAAAAACTTGAAAAGGCCAAAGAACGGGACCACAGGAAAGTAGGAAAAGAGCTGGAGCTGTTTACCTTCTCCCAGAGCGTCGGACAAGGCCTTCCTCTCTGGCTGCCTAAAGGAGCACAACTGCGTGAACGCCTGGAAAACTTTTTGAAGAAAGTTCAGCGTCAGCACGGCTATGAACAGGTAATCACACCCCATATCGGTTTGAAGGAACTGTATGTTACATCCGGACATTATGAAAAATACGGGAAGGATAGCTTCCAACCGATTTCCACTCCCCAGGAGGGTGAGGAGTTCCTGCTAAAACCGATGAATTGTCCGCATCACTGCGAAATCTATAATTCGAAACCTCACTCCTACCGGGATCTGCCAGTGAGAATGGCAGAGTTCGGAACGGTGTACCGCTATGAGCAGAGCGGTGAACTTCATGGGCTGACAAGGGTACGGGGATTTACACAGGACGATGCGCACATCTTCTGCCGGCCCGATCAGCTGAAAGATGAGTTCATCAAAGTGATTGACATCATTCACCATATTTTTAATGCACTGGACTTCAAAGACTATGTCACCCAGATATCGCTCAGGGACAAAAACGACCATGAAAAGTATATCGGCAGTGACGAAAACTGGGAGAAAGCTGAACAAGCCATCGTAGAAGCGGCCGATGAGAAAAAGCTGGAAACAATTATTGAGTACGGGGAAGCGGCCTTCTACGGTCCGAAACTCGACTTTATGGTGAGAGATGCCATCGGCAGGAAGTGGCAGTTGGGTACCATCCAGGTTGATTACAATCTTCCGGAACGTTTTGACCTTGAATATGTTGGGGCCGATAACCAGAAACACAGACCCATTATGATCCACCGCGCTCCCTTCGGAAGTATGGAAAGATTTGTAGCTGTACTCATTGAACATACAGGTGGTAAATTTCCTTTATGGCTGACTCCCGATCAGGCTATCATTTTGCCAATTAGCGAAAAGTATCATGATTATGCAGAAAAAGTTTCAAATTTCCTAAATAATTACGATATTCGCACCCTGATTGACGAGAGGAGTGAAAAAATTGGTAAAAAGATCAGGGATAGCGAGTTAAAACGAATTCCATACCTGCTCATCATCGGAGAAAAAGAGATGGAAAGCAATACAGTTTCCGTGAGAAGGCAGGGAGAGGGAGATAAAGGCGTGATGGATCTTAAAGAATTTGCCGATTTTATATCACTGGAAGTGGATCATCAATTGTCAGAAATTGATACCCTAAAATAACCTCAAAATTTAAATTATTTGTATGGCCAGACCTGTTGGCAGAAATTTTAGAAGAGACCGAAGACCGGAACCTCAACATAAGGTAAACGAACGAATACGCGCCGGAACAGTACGTGTAGTTGGAGAAAATCTTGAAAACCCGGGAGTCTATTCTCTGCCTGAAGCGCTTAAAATTGCTGATGAGCTGAACCTGGACCTCGTTGAAATCTCGCCGGGTGCCGACCCACCGGTTTGCAGGGTGGTTGATTATCAAAAATTTCTTTATCAACAGAAAAAGAAACAAAAGGAGATCAAGGCGAAGACAACCAAAGTCGTTGTAAAGGAAGTGCGTTTTGGGCCGAATACAGACGAGCACGATTACGAGTTTAAGATGAAACATGCACAGAAGTTTATTCAAGATGGTGCAAAAGTAAAAGCGTTTGTCTTTTTTAAAGGAAGGACCATCCTTTTTAAGGAGAAGGGAGAAATCCTGCTTTTAAGACTTGCACAGGATCTGGAAGATGTTGCAAAAGTGGAGCAGCTTCCAAAGCTTGAAGGAAAACGGATGACGATGTTTCTTGCAGCGAAGCCCAAGAGTAAAAAATAGATAATTTGAAAAGTTAAATTAATTTGAAATGCCAAAGATGAAGACCAATCCGGGAGCAAAAAAACGTTTTTCGCTTACCGGCACAGGAAAAATAAAAAGAAAACATGCTTATAAAAGTCATATTTTGACCAAGAAATCGAAGAAGCGGAAAAGGAATCTGACCTACTTTGGTGAAGTACATTCTGCCGATGAGAAGAATATTAAGCAATTGCTTTCGATGAAGTAAGATTACATAAAGGGATTGAGTAAATAACCAGGATGCCAAGCCTGAAAGTTTCGCCAAGGCGGACGATGTCATCCAAAAAAATCAAACAAAATGCCAAGATCAGTCAATGCTGTAGCAACAAGACAAAAAAGAAAGAAGGTACTCAAAAGAACCAGGGGTTACTGGGGCAGAAGAAAAAATGTCTGGACAGTAGCTAAAAATGCACATGACAAAGGGTTAAGTTATGCATACCGTGACCGGCGCAAGAAAAAAGCTGAGTTTCGTGCACTATGGATTCAGCGAATCAATGCAGCCGTACGCGGGTATGATATGTCCTACTCTGAATTCATGCATAAACTTAAAAGTAACGGAATTGATATCAACAGAAAGGTTTTAGCCGATCTGGCCATGAATGATCCCAAAACATTTGAGTCTATTGTGAAAAAAGTAAAATAGCCTAATACCACACTATAGAGTTAAAAAGCCGTCTCCGCTCTGATCTGGAGACGGTTTTTCTATTTGGTGTCTGTCCATAAAATTCGACAGCTGCATTGCTGCAAAATTTTCAACTCCTCGAATATATGAGTATACTGCGGTTTAAAAAATTTTGCGCGTTCCTGCTTAGGTTCGGGACAAGCCCCCTATAAATTCAGAACAGGTTATGCTCTCGAACTTTATGATCCAGTACTGGACTATAATGGACTCACTATTTATCGCACCAAATAATACCCGATTAAAATCAATTATATTAAATTTACAACCCAAAACGGATAATAATGAAAATAGCTATTATCGGATATGGTAAAATGGGCAAAGAGATAGCCCGGATTGCAAAACTGCGCAGCCATCAGATAGGTCTTGTCATTGATATCGACAATACAGAAGATCTATCTACTGAAAAATTGGGCCAAAACGATGTAGCCATCGAGTTTTCTTCACCCCAATCAGCCTATCATAATATAACAGCATGCCTGAAAGCAGGAATTCCGGTAGTTTCAGGGACCACGGGTTGGCTCGATCGTTGGGATGATGTTGCAAGAATAGCGGAGAAGACAGAAACCGGCCTGTTTTATGCATCGAATTTTAGCATTGGAGTGAATATTTTGTTTACGGTAAATACCTATCTGGCAGAGATTATGAATAATTTTCCGCAATATGATGTCTCTCTGGAAGAGGTTCACCATATTCATAAACTAGATGTTCCCAGCGGCACAGCAATCACCCTGGCGGAACAGGTGACTGAAAAATTATCTTCCAGGGATGGCTGGTCACTCCGGAAAGACCATATGAAAAATATATTTATTGATGCGAAAAGAGAGGGAGAAATAAATGGCTACCATAAGGTAGTCTATGATTCTGATATTGATACAATTACAATATCGCACAATGCAAAATCAAGAGAGGGTTTCGCTAATGGTGCATTACTTGCTGCAGAATATATAATAGATAAGAAGGGAATTCATAGCATGAAAGACATGCTCAATCTATAGTCAGGTGAAAATCTCTTGGAAAAAATTTACCTGGTTCCTTTTTTTTACAGCAACGTGGACCTTCCTGATCGCCTGGATCGGGGCATGGTGGTTCCTGCTCTTCAACTTCATCATTTTTGATATTTTCATTACAGGAATTACAGAGAAAAGGCTTAAAAGCTTTTCAGTCCCCCGGAATGCAAAAAAGTGTGCAGAATGGTTTGCTTTTCTTTTTATCGCCATACTGATCTCTATGGCAGTCAAGGTGCTTTTTGTTGAAGCATACAAGATTCCAACGCCATCGATGGAGGAGAACCTGCTGGCAGGAGATTATATCTTTGTAAGCAAACTGGCCTATGGTCCCAAGCTGCCAAACACACCCCTAAGCTGGCCCTTCATGCCCGACTATTTCTCAAATGGCAAAAAGACATATTCGGAAAAACTGATCCTTCCCTATAAACGACTAAAAGGCGTTTCAAAAGTAAAAAAAGGTGACGTGATCGTATTTTCATTTCCGATGGGAGATTCAATGGTTGTGCAATACCCGGGTCAAAATTACTATTCGCTTATCAGGCAATATGGTAGAAGATACATCCACGAACATTTTGACATCATCACCCATCCTGTTGATAGGAGAGAAAACTTTATAAAAAGATGCATGGGCTTACCGGGAGATACCATTGAAATTGTAGGCGGTCGGGTACATGTCAACCAGTTACAAATTGATTTTCTTCCCGATCAGAAATTTAAATTCTATGTTAAAACGAAAAACGAAAAATTAAGCGATCAATTACTGGACTCGCTGAATATATCCAATAAGGAATTAACCTTTAACCCGACCAATTTTTTGCATGTTGTTTATTTAACCATGGAACAATCAGTTCAATTAAAAAACCATCCTGAGGTGAGTAGCATCCAACGGTACATTGAACCTTTGCTGACTTTTCACAATCCGGAAATATTTCCACACGATATAGGCTATAAATGGACGAACGATCTGTTTGGTCCCCTGATAATACCAGCCCGTAACATGACCGTAAAGCTGGATAAAACAACCTATCCGCTCTATGCAAGGGCAATTGAGGTCTATGAAAACAACCAGATTGAAATCATAGACGAAAAATTCTACATCAATGGAGAGAAAGCAGTAACATATACTTTCAGGTTAAACTATTATTTTGTAATGGGCGATAACCGTCACAATTCAGCAGACTCCAGGCACTGGGGGTTTGTTCCGGAAGATCATCTTCTTGGCAAGGCAGTAGCCATATGGCTGTCATCAGATCCGGATGATTCTTTTATTGAAGGTTTAAGAAAAGAGCGTATCTTTAAACGCATTAAATAAATAATTTTTATCAATGAAAAAATATTTTAGTGATAAATACAGGCGATTCGGAATTGCAGGCGGATTATATATTCTTTTCGTGGTATGGCTCGGCAATTATTGGTTCCTGTTCGGATTACCGGTTGTTTTTGATATGTATGTCAGCAAGAAAGTCAACTGGACTTTCTGGAAAAAGAGAGACAAAAAAAACCATGTTATCATTGAATGGCTCGACGCACTGATTTTTGCCGTGGTAGCTGTTTCACTGATCAATATTTTTCTCTTTCAGAACTATAAGATCCCTACCCCTTCGATGGAGGGAACGCTTTTGGTGGGCGACCACCTCTATGTAAGCAAAACAGCATATGGTCCCAGAACCCCAAATACACCCCTGGCCGTTCCTTTCATTCCCAACACGGTAATGAACAAAAAAACATACCTCGAATGGATCAAAAGACCCTATAAACGGTTAAAAGGATTTAGTGATGTTGAGAGAGATGATATCGTTGTTTTCAATTTCCCCGCTTCAGACACAGTCGCACTGGAACCTTCCGATCACAGGCAGTATGCGAAAGGTAATTTTGATTATTACGACCTGGTAAGGGATGAGGCACATGCACTGATGGAGCGGGATAAGATTCAGAATAACAGGCAGCTAAAATATGAAGTTTACGAAAATTATGCACGCAAACAGATCCATAAGCTCTATGATATAGAAACCCGCCCTGTCGACAGAAGGGACAATTATATAAAACGGTGTGTAGCTAATCCTGGTGATATATTGGAAATAAAAGGGAACATGGTTATTGTTAATGGAGAACCTCAGAAGGAATATGAAGGAATTCAACAACTTTACCGGGTTACCACAGACGGAACGCCAATTAATCCCAAATCAATTGAGAAATTTGGAATCACCAGGCAATCTGCCGATATAAGAAATAATCCAAACTACCTGTTTCCACTCACTTCGGAAAATGCAGAAACGATCGCAAATCTTCCCGGGATCATCAGTGTAAAACCTTTGCAAATGTACGCACCGGGGGAATACGACCGCAATGCTTTTCCACACAGCAATGACTACCCCTGGAATGCAGAATTTTATGGGCCACTTACCATCCCTGCAAAGGGAGCAACTGTGCAGATTACCCTTAAAAACCTTCCTTTATACAGCCGAATAATTGAAGCATACGAAGGAAATGAGCTTCAGGTTACCGATAGTATCATTATGATTAACGGCGAAGCTACAGATACCTACACATTTGGAATGGACTACTATTTCATGATGGGAGACAACCGGCACAACTCTGCCGATTCGAGGTTCTGGGGATTCGTTCCTGAGGACCATGTGATTGGAAAGCCACGGGTCATATGGCTGAGTATCGATAAGGAGTATGGAGGAATACGTTGGAACAGGCTTTTTAAGATAGTCAGGAGTAAAAGATAATTAGAAATATAAGATATCTGCAGTAATAACAGCCTGAAGTAAAAGTCAGATCCCCTTTTAAAATGATTTTTTCATCTCTTTACAATGCCCCGATCTCCTATTATGCTATTCTTCTCAGGAACAGGAAGCTGGTAACGATAGAACAGTATGATCATTACACCAAGCAAACCTACAGAAACAGGTGCAGGATTTTAGGCGCCAACGGCATCATCGACCTCGTAATCCCGGTTGTTAAAATGCCTGGACAAAAGGTGTTCATGAAAGATGTTCGGATTGACTATGACTCCAACTGGCATAAAATTCACTGGAAAAGCATTGTCTCCGCCTATGCTTCAGCTCCATTTTTTGAATTTATGGAAGATTCATTCTCAGAAATATACCATAGAAAGTATACATTTCTGCTTGACCTAAACATGGACCTCTTGCTGTTAGTACTGGACCTTCTGCAGGTATCAGCCAATATCAACAGATCAACTTCATACCTTCCTGTCGATCGAAACAGAGACACCAGGGAAGCGATACATCCTAAGAGAGATTTTTATCATATCAACTACACCTATAAGTCCGTTAAGTATCACCAGGTTTTTTGGGAGAAACACAATTTTAAAGCTGATCTGAGTATTCTGGACCTACTCTTCAATGAAGGTCCAAATGCCGGTACCGTGCTACAAAAATCCATAATTAATCGTAAAAAAAACCCGGCCTGATTGAACAGAACCGGGCATTTGTATATCGATTAAAGAAAATCAGAACTTGTATCCCAGTGTAATCATCACATTGGATCTGCTGTATCTGTTTACCGATTTTTCAAATCCATCCGCAAATTCTGGTGTGTGTTGATACAACACATACAAATCAGAACGCTTACTTAATGAATAGGCGATGTCAAAGAAGGTCTGGTTGGATCTCAGACCTATGCCACCACTATATACCCAAATTTCAGAACCATTCCTTTTATCCGTAAACGGATTCATATAATACTGCGCTCCTGCTCGCAAATAAACCGGATTGAGCCTAAGTTCCCCCCCTGCTTTTAAATTATGTGCCGCACCAAAGTCGTTTGAAATTGTTATATTTTCATCAACGAACTTATAACCCGGACTATCAAGGTCGGAAGTGGCATAATCCACATATTCATATTCTGCCGAAATCAGACCCAACTTCCCAATCAATAGTGCAGTACTCAATGAAGTCCTGTAGGGGGTGCGGAGAGTATATTCCTTTGATTCTAATCCGGATGAAGCATAGTCGTCACTTAACCCTGAATTTGAATCCCAATAGGTATTCAGATCAGTAAATTTATCATCAGTAAGCTGGTAAACTACCGGGGCATGAAATGAAGCGCCTATCCGTAAGATATGAATAGGCTTGTAGATCATCCCGACTTTAAAAACATACCCATATCCCCGTGTTGAATTATACTCTCCGAATCTGAAAGCATCAAAATAATCTGCAAGGTCATCAACATCGGTCTCCCTGTGATAGATATCCTCATAGAATCTTACTGAATGAAGACCAAATGTACCACCCAGGTAAAATTTATGACTGAAATTCAAGGCAGCGGAAGCAACATATTCTCCTACATGACCTCTTCGCTCCACCACCCTGATCTGCTCCTGGCCGTAACCTTCGTAAGCCCCAAAAGCCTCAAGATCATGCCAGTATGTATTTGTAACTGTATCAAAAGGCATCAGTGCTGTCTGATATGCCAGATCCTCATAGAACATATCAAGTTCGTTGCTGTTGTTGGCGTACCACGCAAAATTATCAAGCAATGAGCTGCTATTATTAATGCCTTTCATCAGGGTTGAGCTATGAAAGTTATTGAGTGTATTGTACCCGAATGCAAAGGTTGTTCCAACAATTCCCTCCGTTCTTTTTGAATTGTAAGATGCCACTAGTCCCAGGTTACCAATGCCCAGATTTGTAGTATGGTCCTTACTTGATTGCCCCAGGTAGGTAGATTTCGAATTTTCCAGCAGGTACATTGGGGTAATGGTGAACTCTGAACCACGGTATAAACCTAATCCTGCAGGATTCTGTGAAGCTGTTGTAAAGTCTCCTCCAACTGCTCCAAAAGCCCCTCCCATTGCAGTATATCTTGCCGTTCCCGCTGGATAAAATTGCGAAAATCGAAATGCCTGTGTCTGATCCTGTGCCGTAACGGCCGTTGCAAGGAGCAAGGCTATTACAAATATATAATAACGTGTTTTCATCTTTTTAACATTAAAATTAATGACCCGGTGGAAAGTTCCTCCCGGTATTGAATCTGAAAGTCCTACCTGCGCGAAGACCTGCTGCTACTTGAACTGCTGCTGCTACTACGGCTTGGAGCGCTGTAAGAGCTACGGCTGCTTGAACTGCTGCTACGGCTTGGTGCACTGTATGAACTGCGGCTTGAACTACTGCTCCTGCTAGGCGCACTGTAAGAGCTGCTCCGGCTCGAACTGCTGCTCGGTCTGCTGTATGAGCTACTGCTGCGATTTGTACTGCTAGGTCTGCTATACGAACTGCTGCTGTGGCTTGTACTGCTGCTGGGTCTGGTATATGTACTTCGTGTTGAACTGGTACTGGGCCGCGTGTAGGTACTGCGACTGCTACCTGTATTGGCAGGGGATGAGTAAGTACTGCTGCTTTTCCGTGTAGTTACAGTCGAACTGGACCTTGTTGCAGGGCTGCTACTCCTCGTCGATGGCCGGGTTGTTGTAACACTTTTTGCCTCCGAACCAGTTGACCTTGGCTGGGTATAACCCGGAGTATAGGTTCTGTTCTGCTCTGTTCCCTGATTTACAGTTCGGGTTGAGGATGAAGGCCGCGTTGTTCCAACATTCTTTACGCTACCGCTTCTTGAAGTTACAGAAGTGCTTTTTTCTGTTCTGCTTCGGTCCATTCTATCAGAAGCATTCGGTTGATTACCTCCCTCGGTCCGTGTACGGGTAGCGCCAGGTGAATTTGTTCCTGCTTTTTGTTCAGTTTTGGGATCCACATAGGTCTTTGTTCCTGCATCAGAAGATGAAGTACTTCTTGTTACTCCTGTATTTGCAGAATTACTTCTGCTTCTGTATCTGGGATCATTGCCCATGGCATCAGATTTTTTACTCCGTACAGAACTTGTAATTCCACTGCTGTAGCCATACGTGGACCTGTTTGGCAAGCTGCTATTGTAATATTTACTAGACCTCTCGCTTCCGGCATAATAGGGAGTCCTGTAGGCTGCGCGGTTATAATAACCACCGTATCCATAATATCCCGGGTAATAGTCATTATACCCATAATTATAGTAGCCTCCATAATACGGATAATAGGAAGAATAGTAGGGGCTTCCCCAACCATAACTGTATGGATAGTAGGTATTATAGCCCCAGTAAGGCCGATAATAGCCCGAGTAGTATGACGGATATCCCCAGCTCATACTAAGTCCATAATGGTAGGGGGATCCATTATAAAAATACATATTGGTATAATAGGGATCGTAGTAGTCCCAACCGTAGTAACTATCCGAGAACCTTCTTATTCTTGAGGAATAATAGTAATCATCCGTATCATAGTAGTAATTGTTGTTGATGATCACCTGTTCCTGGTCCCTGTTTTCATTTCCATAATTCTCTTCCTGATAAACAGTTGCAACCTCTTCAGACTCATAACCCTTATCCGAAAGTTCACCCTCCATTTCCAGCCTGTATCTTTCGTAATCAGACAACTCATCATAATTGATGGTATCCTCCTGGGTGATCGCTTTTGTTGTTGTGACTTCCTGGGGTGTCACCGGAGCATAAGCTGTAACAGCAGGCTGTGCTTCAGCAGGATTATAATAAACATCGTCGTATCCACTGTAGGTGGTATAACCGGCTGAACCACAGGAAGCAACTATGAAAGCTATGCTTGTCAATATGATCGTTGTAGTTTTCATGATAAATCCTCCCCTAATAATTAATTAATAATCTCTTGGTAATTATTACTCAAATCCCGTGCCAAATACTAAGTTCCTCGATATAAATATCATTCTAAAAACACTTTGATTTACTATCCTAATTATTTATCGGCAATATAAGAATAATCCTGCTTCCGCTAAATCAGATCATCTCACTTTTTAACAGAACACTATTATACTTGGTTCTATTCACTCCACCCAGGCTCTGAAATTGTAAGCTGATAGTTTGAGTAGTTAAATAAAGGGTTGCGTACAGGACGATAAACTCTTCCTGTCCTGGAATTTTCAGTTTGTGTATACACCCAGATCTCATGCTGGTCCCAGGTTACAATCTCATCCCTGTAATCGCCTGTAAAATCAAGAACTGCATTACATAGATCCGGATGACCATCGTCGGGAAAAGGAACCACAAGGTGTCCCAGTCCATTAAATAATCCACCATCTCCCGGATTGGTATTTAGTAAAAAATATTCCTGTCCATCACCCCGCCAGTTTACTGGTAAACACATACTTCCATAAGGTCCTGCATCAAGTGAATTGTAAATATTACCTGTTGCATCATAAAAATGAATAATTCCCTGATTTCCCCAGAAGTTGATCGATATCATTTCAAGCCCGGGCAGATCTGACCTAAAATTTGCTAAGGAAAGATTTTGAACATGTCCAATAGGATGGTGTCGAACAACATTCCCAGCAATGTCAGTGAATACTGTTCCCCAATCACCAGCACCATATATGATTCTCAATGTAGTATCTGCAGAAGGGGCCGGGGAAATGGCCGCTACTACAGTAACATGCCCCCCAATCGACTGATCCCTGTTCCAAATGATTTTCCCATCATCGTCAATCAGTGAATATCCACTTAAAATTTCATCTTTGCCGTCGTTATCCACGTCAACAGCATATGGATAATGTCCCTTGTTGCTTTTTTGGGTCCATAGCAAACGCAGATGGTAGTCAAAGGCCAGAATATTATTCATGTTGTCCCTGACGATAATGTTGCTGTCTCTTCCCTTTCCCTGTAGATCGCAGAAAAGAAGAGAAGCTCCCATCTTCTGCATATTATTGTCCGATTTTGCTTGATTTTCAGGTAGATGTACACTCCTCATCTGTCTGCCTGTTTTTCCATTGAGTATCATTAACCGGGAATTCATAACGCAAATCACCTCTTTTGATCCGTCCCCATCAAGATCATGGATCTGTAAAGCGACATCATTTATTGCCAGAGGCCGCTCTTTATCAGGAGTTCCTTTTTGCCAGAGGATCTCTCCATCTAAGGTGATCGCAGTGAGACAGCTAAGTCCGGTAATTGCTTTGCCATGTCCTTCATATCTAACCTGCCCAATTAATACATCAATTTCTCCATTTGTGTTCAGATCTCCAAATCGCATACTATTCCCCGCACCAAAATCTTTGGTCGAAATCTTCTTCCAAACAACTGGAGTCGGATTTTCACTAATGCGCTGGGTCTTCGCTGAGGCAAGTTCATTCTTGTATCGTTTCTGCTTTCTTTTCTCCCTGTTAAGTGTTGAAACCTGCATGCTGAAGAATTCAGCCGGAACATCGCTTAAAAACCCTACCTTGCCCCTCGAATAAGTTCTGTCCTCTGCTATCATGCTAATAGAATCATTCAACAGCGTATAAATTCGGTCTTGTTTTATGGATACTTCTCCCTTATAGAAATTACCTTTTATCCACGTATGGGGTAAAGAAGCAAGTACTTCTTCATACGGACGGTAGGGTGCAGTAGCATGTTTAACCATCTTTAATACCAAAAAACCGCCTTCCATACCATAGTAATAATAACACCTGCTGTTTTGGTACTTAAATACAATGCCGCATTTATCCAACAGTTGCCCCGGACTGAAGCTAAACTCAATTTTATAATCTTGCCATATGCTGTCTCCAGCAATAATCATTGGATGAATATGTCGGTTCATCGGCTCAAGAACATCATTTACAGCGTGATAATTCTGTCTCAGAAAATTTCCCTCTGCTCCCTCCACAACTTCCCACGCTGAATGGTATTCTTCTTCCGAACCGAATGCTGAAACAGTCCATGAACCTGCCTGACTGGCCCCTGGGATATAGTAATGCTTCAAAAGGGGACCATTTGATGAAGAAATATAACCCGAGGGAAGCTGATCAAATTGATCCTCGAAAAGCAGGGTCTGCGACAGGTTACCTGAACAGGAGGTCGCTGCTGTTAACAGGATTAGAACAAAAATCTTCAGAATTCTGTATGTGATTAACAATTGCATTCCGATGTAAATATACAATATTTTGATCCCTTTCATTCAATATTGAAGACTATAGTCATTGTCTGTTCATAAAGACCGATAGCTGCGCTATTGCAGTAATTACAACTCCTCGAATAGTTTAGAAGATTCGTTTTACATTTTTTCCGTGCCTTGCTCTCAAAATTTATGGGTCGGCCTCTTGACTCTATTATCAAACTGATAGTTACAGAAAGAACCCGGTTTACAGGTTCAGCAAAGCCAAACTCCTACTATTTTGTTATGCTTAATATGAAAGCGCCGGGAGCAAGGTATGAGATGACTGAATGATCACCATGTAAATGATTGCAAAAATAAATACCATCATTCTGCTTTCTTTGATATATTTACCACTCGTTACAAAACCAATATGCGCAGTATTTATATAATTACAAGTTTGTTTCTGACGCAAATCATTCTTGCTCAGAATCCTGTAATTCTTACGGATTATATTTCCCGGGAGTCTCTCACCGATTACCAGGTATTCTTTTACCATGATCCGGAATGTGAATTGGACATATCTACTGTTTATTCTCCCTTGCGCAACGAATTATTTCAAAGAATTGACTTTAGTAACGAAGAACTTGGCTTAAATAGAATAGAGGCTGGAGACTGCATTTGGTTTAGGTTTATATTTGATAATCGTGCCCCTAAGAACGTAAGTTTTCATCTTCAGCCTGGGATATTCAGCACATTTGGAGAATTTAGACTCTATCAGCGGTTCTCCAACGGGATTATCACCATGCGCCAATCGGGGTTTAATGTTAAACCCCTAATGAAAGATGCAAATATCAGCGGATCAGATGACCTTAGGTTTTACGTTACCCCGGGAACCATCGACACGCTTTACCTCTGTGCCAGCATGATTGACGAATCTGTGATTTCCGAACTCACCTTCACAGTATCAACGCACGACAATGTATTAAAAAAGGACAAAGCAAGAAGGGTGATTTTTGGATTTTTCCTTGGGATCATGATCATTATGATCTTCTATAACCTCACAATCTACCTACAGGTTAATGAAATCAGTTATCTCTATTACATTCTTTACATTATTGCTTTCATGGCCTTCTTTATAAACAAGGAGGGCTATATATATGAAATAATGTACCAGTTTACCAGTGAACCAGTTAATACCTTTTTGCTCGAAATTTTCCTGCTCTGTTTTCTCCTTCTGGGCAGGGCATATCTGGACACTAGAAAAAATCTGCACGCCTGGGACAGAATACTGAAACTGGCCATTGGTTTTATTGTGGGAGGATTGATTCTTCACCTTGCAATGATCATACTCAGTAATAGAGGATATAAGATCCCATATGTGCTAACAATCGTTCTGCTTTCGATCAATATAATTTCCGCAAGCGCCTCTTTGTTTCTTGCCATTATGCCAGCTTTTATTCTCAGAAAGAAAAAATTTCCCCCTGCCAAATATTTCCTCATAGCCAATGTGTTTCTGATATTGGGCGTTATATTAATTGTCTTTTTTAATGACATTATTATAGGAAAGCATGGTTTGGAGATAGGTGTTACAATGCAGATCGTAACTTTTTCAGTAGGTTTGGGAGGTAAGATCAATTTGTTAAAACGTGACAGGGAATTGGCCCAGCGAAGAATTATAAGTCAGCTAAGAGAAAATGCTGCACTTAAGGACCAGGTAAACAGAGAACTAGAAAACAAGGTTAGGGAGAGAACCCGCGAGATAAGATCACAAAAAGATCAGATAGAGCGGCAAAACAAAGAGATTAAATACAGTTTCGATTATGCTAAACGTATTCAAAGTACAGTCCTGCCGCCAGAAGATGTATTCGAAAGTCTCTTTGCAGACCATTTTGTTTTTCTGAAACCGCGCGACATTGTCAGCGGAGACTTTTACTGGATATCCCAAAAGGAGAATAAGACCATTATAACTGCATCCGACTGTACCGGCCATGGTGTTCCAGGTTCACTCATGAGCATGCTGGGAATTACTATGCTGCATGAAATTGTAAATGAGAAAAACTTTATCCATTCCGATCAGATATTAAATGAATTAAGAATCAATATTGCAAGGACACTTAAGCAGGAAGGCAAGCCCGGAGAGCAAAAAGACGGTATGGATATGGCGCTTCTAATATATGACAGAACATCTGGTGAGCTTGAGTTTTCAGGTGCCAATAATCCCATGTATATCATCAGGAAAAGTGAAATGATTGAATACAAAGGAAACAATATGCCCGTGGCTTATTATGATAACATGGATAACTTTACAAGACATTCAGTAAAGCTGCAAAAAGATGACAGGGTGTATCTGTTCACCGATGGTTTCCCCGATCAGTTTGGTGGACCCGAGGGTAAAAAGTTCAAGTATAAGCCATTTAAAGATCTCTTAATTGAAGTGCATCTGCGCCCGATGGACGAACAGCGCCGTATTCTTCAGATGGTTTTTGATGAGTGGAAAGGGACCCTCGACCAGATTGATGATGTGCTTGTAATGGGTTTGAGGTTTTAAGGTACATAGTCGACAGAAATAAATTAACTTATTTAATCTCGCCTTTTTTTTATTTTCTTTGTACACTGTTTAAAATAAATTCAATAAATCCATGGCAAAGGTATTAACAAGCAAAGAGGAAAACTATTCCCAATGGTATAACGACTTGGTTATAAAGGCAGGGCTGGCAGAAAACTCCGCAGTGCGCGGCTGTATGGTCATCAAACCCTACGGATATGCCATTTGGGAAAAAATGCGGGATCAACTCGACCGGATGTTCAAGGCCACCGGCCATGAAAATGCATACTTTCCGCTATTTATACCCAAATCATTTTTCAGCAAAGAGGCCAACCATGTTGAAGGTTTTGCCAAGGAATGTGCTATAGTAACGCACTACAGATTAAAAAAAGATGATAAGAACGGCGGCGTAGAGGTCGATCCTGATGCAGCGCTGGAGGAAGAATTGATTATTCGCCCTACATCAGAAACCATCATCTGGAATACCTATAAGAATTGGATTCAATCTTACCGCGATCTACCACTTTTGATTAATCAGTGGGCCAATGTTGTGCGATGGGAGATGCGGACAAGATTATTCCTGAGAACCGCAGAATTTCTATGGCAAGAGGGGCATACGGCACATGAAACCAAACAAGAGGCCATTGAAGAGGCAGAACGAATGGTAAATGTATATGCAGAGTTTGCTGAAAAATATATGGCTTTACCTGTACTAATAGGACTTAAAAGCGAAGCTGAAAGATTTGCCGGTGCTGTTGAAACATATTGTATTGAAGCGCTGATGCAGGATGGGAAAGCACTCCAGGCCGGTACCTCCCATTTTTTGGGCCAGAATTTCGCAAAGGCTTTCGATGTACAGTTCACCAGCAAGGAGGGAAAACTGGAATATGTTTGGGCTACATCATGGGGAGTATCCACAAGACTTATTGGAGCACTTGTGATGGCCCATTCAGATAACAACGGGTTGGTGCTTCCTCCCAAACTTGCCCCTACACAGGTGGTTATCATTCCGATCTATAAAGGTCCGGAACAACTTGATGGCATAAGCGAGACAGCAAACCACATAAAAAAACAGCTTGAAGATAAGGGTATTTCTGTAAAATTTGACAACCGTGACACCCACAAACCCGGGTGGAAATTTGCTGAATATGAACTCAAAGGTGTGCCTGTCAGATTGGCGATCGGACCGAGAGATTTAGAGAATAATACGATTGAGCTTGCCCGCAGGGATACACTTGAAAAATCGGTAATGCCCCAGGAAGGAATTACCGGCTATATTGAAACGTTGTTGGATGAGATTCAGCAGAATATTTACAATAAAGCACTGGATTTCAGGACAGCCAATACCTGTACCGCTTATAAATGGGAGGAATTTGTTGATATTATTGAAAACAAGGGCGGATTTGTTTATGCACATTGGGATGGTACAATAGACACAGAAAATAAGATCAAGGAGCTCACGAAAGCAACAATCAGACTGATTCCGATGGGCGATGAGAAAGAGAAAGGCAAATGCATCTACTCAGGAAAAGAATCGCATCGAAAGGCTCTTTTTGCCAGGGCATACTAAAAATAGTTTAATTATTATATGAACTACTTAAGAGAATATTTGTCACTTTCTTAGTGAATAAAAACCAATAGTTTAATAACATAAAAAAAGGAATTATAGCAGTATTAATCGGAAAAGATGCACCTTTTTTTAAAGCTTCTGCAGTAATAAACGGCGGTATCAAGGGAGTAAATTAGCCGCTTATTGCAAATCAGTCTAAAACAATTTCCGAAAACTTAATGTTTTTGCGGGGCTGTTTTTTTATATCAAACTCATTCCTTGTCTGAAAAATCTTAACTTTCGGAAGCTATGACCGGAAGATTTAAATTATTTATTGACCAACATGGTCTTTGCACAGACCAGCAAAGAATTATGCTTGCCGTTAGTGGCGGAATTGATTCGGTTGTGATGACCGATCTATTTTGTACTAACGGTTATAATTGCAGTGTTCTTCATTGCAATTTTGGACTACGCGGAGAGGAATCTGAAGGTGATGAGGCTTATGTCAGGTCACTGGCTGCACGTTATGATCTGCCGGTATATGTAAAAAAATTCAAATCTAAAGAGTATGCTGAAGAGAATGGAATATCAATTCAGATGGCAGCACGTGAACTTCGGTATAGGTGGTTTGATGATATCTCACAGGAATTGAATGTGAAGGTTATTGCTACTGCGCATAATTTGAATGATTCCGTGGAGACAGTATTGCTAAATCTCTGTCGCGGTACCGGAATTAAAGGGCTAACCGGCATTCCCCCGGTAAACGGAAAATACATCCGGCCTTTACTCTTTGCCACCAGAAAAGAGATACTGGGTTACGGACGAATACACCACCTGCAATACAGGGAGGATTCTTCAAATGCAAGTAAAAAGTATCACCGCAATAAGCTGAGACACGATATAATACCAGTTTTCGAAGGTATCAACCCCTCCTTTATTCGCACCATGGGTGAAAATATCGGCCGCTTTTCCGAATCCCATGCCATATACAGTGAACAGGTGCTGAAAAAACGAAACGAAATTTGTATTAAAAAGGAGAATCATATAGAAGTAAATATTAGAGCGATCAAAGAGCTCCGTCCGATCGGATCATGGCTGTATGAATTATTTTCAGAATTCGAATTTTCAACTGAACAGTGTCTCAACATAGAAAACATACTTGACTCAGAGTCAGGAAAACAATTTATCTCTCCGACCCACAGACTTTTTAGAGACAGGGAGAAATTTCTTATCTGCAAGATAGAGGATACTGCTTTTGAACGGTACTATATTGATTCCCCCGAAAGTGAAGCAGCATTACCCTTTTCCATGGATATTGAAGTACTGGACCGTTCAAGTCTGGAAAGTTTTCCAGATTCGGAAAATATTGCCTGCCTGGATTTGGAAAAACTGAATTTTCCCTTGATTCTGAGAAGATGGCAACATGGCGACTACTTTTTCCCCTTGGGAATGGAACAGATGAAGAAAGTAAGCGATTTCTATATTGATAATAAGATCCCGGTGCCATTAAAAAAAACAACCTGGTTATTAACCAGTGGGAAAAAAATTGTTTGGATTGTTGGCTTGAGGATCGACAACCGATTTAAGATCACTGAAACGACTCAAAAAATACTCAGGCTACATTATTATGATCAGACACAGCCGATATAATCTATTATGATTTAATCCCGATGTTTTTTCTTAACTCATTGAATAGCTCGTTGAAGGGCTCCTGATCACCGGCTTTGATTAACTCAATAAGTTGATTAAGCTTATCACGGACATTTTCAACTTGTTTCAGACTATAGGGACTCATTAAGATTTCTGACAGCAGGTAGTTATCTTCAGAGAGAAGTCCTTTTGCAATTTCATTGTGTTTACGAAAGGTAGTTCCTGGGGCATCTTGTTTTTTCATGCATGAAGCAAAAACCAATGATGAAGAGAACGGAAGCGAAAGCGAATAGGCAATGGTCTGGTCGTGCTCATCAAAAGAAAAGTCATATATATTGATATTCAATTCTTCGTATAAACGTCGAAAAAATTTAGCTCCTTCCGAATCTGATTCATCTATTATAATGGCATTTTCATTCCTCAGATTCCTTATATCTCCGAATGTGGGCCCGAACATGGGATGTGTTGAGACAAAGCGGTGTCCTGCATCCCTGTAAAAATCAGAAAGCCCCCTCTTAACTGATGTAATATCGGCCAGGATACAATCCCTGGAAACATAGGGCAAAATTTCTCTGAATACAGGAATGGTTTTTTCAAGATTCACTGCATTAATAACCATATCTGGCATGAAATCATGAATATCTTCAAGGTACATAAACTTTCTCGAATTGAAGAAATATTTCAATTTACTTCGATCAGCATCATAGATTCCCACCTCATAGTCCAGACAGAGAGACTCAACAAGCCATGAACCCATATTACCAGCACCAACAATTGCTATTCTCATATCTATATAATTGAATCTTTTGGATTAAAAACTCTTTCTATTTTTTGGGCCTGAAGCATCAGATCAGCAGTGGCGAGAGCAGTTGCTGCCTCCAATACCACGGGGACACGCAGTGCAATACAGGTGTCATGACGCCCCTCTACGCTGAGTTCCTGAATTTCATTGGTCACAAAATTCATTGTACGCTGCGTCTTATGGGTACTTGATGTCGGTTTTACAACAACCCTGAATACCACTTCGTTTCCGTTGGTAAGACCACCATTAATACCGCCAGCATGATTTGTTTCGGTTTTTCCACTTATACTGATATAATTGTCATTATGCTCACTTCCCTTCATTTTTGCTGCTGCAAAACCTGTACCAAATTCAATGCCTTTGATTGCCGGAATGGAAAAAACCATGTGACTTATTATTGCTTCAAATGAATCGAAAAAAGGCTCTCCTAACCCTGAAGGAATATTGGATATTCTGCATTCGACAATACCTCCGATAGAATCCTGTTCCTCCACAGCATTCTTTACAGCTGATTCAATATCCGTACTACCTCCGACTTCAAGGATTGAGGCATGAACAACAGCCGGGGCAATCAGTTTTTTCGCAATTGCTCCAGCTGCAACAATCCCAGTAGTGAGACGACCCGAAAAATGGCCTCCCCCCCTGTAGTCTTCGTACCCTCCGTATTTTCGAAAAGCAGTAAAGTCAGCATGTCCAGGCCTTGGTGTTTTACGTAGTTCAGTGTAATCACGTGAACGGGTATTTCTGTTTTCTATCTGAATAAGAAGTGGAGCACCGGTTGTAAATCCATTAAATACCCCGGATTTTATTAAAGGAATATCGTCCTCTTTTCTTGGTGTGGTACCTGTAGCTCCGCTCTTACGGCGCTCCAGATCAGCCATAAGGTCCTCCTCCCTTAGTTCGATACCTGAGGGAACACCATCAAGCAAGATTCCGACAAGTTTACCGTGAGATTCTCCAAAAATGCTAACTCTGAATAGTTTGCCAAATATATTCATCGATCGTGTAATTTTTTTTGTAGCATGAGCAATTCATTATAGGATAATTGTCCTGGTGCAGTTTCTTCCTCATCTGAAAGCGCCGCAAATGAGAACTCCGCTCCCAGATCCAATGCTGCAAGACGGGTAATCCTTCCTTTGTCTCCCATACCCAGCACAATTTTCCGGCCCGCCTCATCATAAAGTGCAAGTAACCTTGCATTGTCTCTTTTATTATTGACGGCGCATGCAATTTTTGCAATGTCCGCTCCGGCAGAATAACACGATTTTAGAATCTCATGCAACTTTTCGCGGACCGGTGTTTCAGTCAAATTATGATATGATATAATTAGATGGGTTTTTCTCTGTTTTGCATAGGAGGATATCTCCCGGATAAAATCGTGGGATGACTCAATCTCAATATCAACGTAAACAGCACCAATATCTATGGCCTGCTTTAGTATTTCCATCCGTTGCATATCCGAATAATGACCCGGACGGCAGGTAGCTACCTGAAGAATGCTTTGATTCAGCTTGTCAACTACTTGATCCGGTTGCTTTCTTATCAAGTCATATCTGATCTCGACCAAAGATGGCTGCAAAGCGTTAACTTCCCGAATCAGGTTCATTTTACCTATACTAATACAGATCATGAATCGCAGCTCTTAGTGAATTAAGTTCCATCCTATAAATAAAAGCCTCTCCTATACTCCTCAGTAGGATAAAATGGATCTGATCTCCGGTTCTTTTCTTGTCTTTCAGGAGGGTTTCGTATAGATCAGTGGGTAAAAGGTCTGTTTTCACGGGTAATCCAACTGCGACGATTATCTTCTCAAGTTTTGCTAACTCTGCCGGATCTAGAAACCCCATATTACAGGATAACCGCGCCGCCAACACCATCCCAATGGCAACAGCTTCTCCATGCATCATTCCTGTGAGTTTTTCTATAGCATGTCCCAGTGTATGACCGAAATTCAATAATTTACGCTCACCCTGTTCGTTAACATCTGCCTGGACGATGTCAGCTTTTATTGCTACTGAACTTGTAACGATTGCTTCAAGAGCAACCGGATTTCGTTTCAGAATCTCATCAAGATGAACTTCAATATAATCAAAAAGTTTAAGATCCCTGATGGCTGCATACTTAATCACTTCTGAAAATCCTGAAGTCAATTCTCTCTGGTCAAGCGTATCCAGAAGTTCCATATCGCACCACACGAATTTAGGCTGTCTGAATACCCCCACCATATTCTTGTAACCATCAAGATTTACACCATTTTTTCCACCGATACTCGCATCAACCTGACCCAGCAATGTAGAAGAAATGAACCCGAAATCAATTCCACGCATAAATACTGATGCCACAAATCCAGCCAGGTCAGTAACCAGTCCGCCTCCCACCCCAACAAGAAACGAGGTCCGGTCTGCCTCCATAAAGACCATTTTTCTCAGAATCTCTTCAGTGAAAGAGAGGGTTTTTTGTTTCTCGCCAGATGGAACAAGCAGACAACTCATTCCTTCAAACCTGGACGTGTGCAACCTGTGAACATTCTCATCTACAAGAAAAACCAATCTTTTACCATTTATCGATTCAAGATTTTGAAAAAGATTTCTTCCTATCTGAATAGTAGTAACATGTCCATCAATATTTAAAGATATTTCATGCATGAATATTATTCCTCATTCATGATTCTTGTCTGTTTATTAATTGATTCCTGGTGAATTGCCCTGAAAATCTTATTGATAAAATCTTCACTTAGTCCTTTTCTCTCACCGAGTATCAATCTGTTTCTAAGCATATCGTCCCATCGCTTATTCTGCAAGATAGTGATATTATTCTCTCTTTTATAGCTTCCTATTCGCTCAACCACTTTCATTCGCTCTTCAATCAGACCGATGAGCTTGTCATCAAGTTTGTCGATACTATCCCGCAATTCAGCCAGTGTAAGCATCAGTTCCTCATCGATATCCGGATCCCTCAGAATGAGTCGATTCAATATAATTTGAAGGGCTTTAGGGGTCAGTTGCTGTTTTGCGTCACTCCAGGCCTTGTCAGGATTAATATGCGTTTCGATGATCAATCCATCAAAATTGAGATCCATTGCCTTCTGACTGATGTCAAAAATCAGTTCGCGGTTTCCGCAAATATGGCTGGGATCCGTGATTATCGGAAGCTGGGGAATTCTTCTTCTTAGCTCAATCGCAACCTGCCAGTGGGGTGCATTCCTGTAAATTGTTTTGTCGTAACTGGAAAACCCCCGGTGTATGGCTGCAATTTGATCAATACCAGCCTGGTTGATTCTTTCAATCGCCCCAATCCACAGATCAACATCAGGATTCACAGGATTTTTAACAAAAACCGGCATTTTAACTCCTTTAAGACTATCGGCGATCTCCTGTACGGCAAATGGGTTTGCAGAAGTCCTTGCACCAATCCAGATAATATCTATTCCATACTTCAAAGCTTCATAGACATGCTTTACGTTGGCTACTTCAGTCGAGACAAGCATGCCGGTCTCCTTTTTCACCTCCTGTAACCATGGCAATCCCACAGAACCAACCCCTTCAAAGGCATTTGGTCTTGTTCTTGGCTTCCAGATGCCCGCGCGAAAAACAGGGACCCCCAGCGCAGCGATTTCCTTTGCGGTGACTAGTACCTGTTCTTCAGATTCTGCACTGCAGGGTCCTGCCATTATTAACGGCCTTTTTGTTCCAATACCTTCTATATTTAAAGGTTTTAAATCAACTTCTATCACCATAATATTCAAAAATTATTCGAAAAACACCTCTCCCTTTGCATACTCGCCCATTACCATGAGTCCGGAAGTAAAGGGTTTAATTGACGCAAGAGCTGTCTGATACATCTTGTAATCATTCACCTCAAGGTCCACATAAAACTGATATTCCCAGTCTTTACCAATTATGGGCATTGACTGGATTTTTGCCAGATTAATCTCATGAAATGAAAAGATCGACAGAATCTTGGACAAAGAACCGATTTTATGTGCTAAAGCAAAATGAATCGAAGACTTATTTATACGATCCTCATCCATTTTTATTCCATTTTCTGTAAGTATGAGGAACCTGGTATAGTTCATTTTATTGGTCTCAATTCCTTCAGCCAGGATTTTCAAACCATATTTTTCAGCGGCCAGCCGACTTGCGATCGCCCCGGTATCAGCTTTTTTATTCACGCTTATTTCTTTGGCGCTCAAAGCCGTATCAACACTTTCAATTAAACGTATATGGGGATATTGCTCAAAAAAATTCCCGCATTGCAGAATAGCCATCGGATGAGAAAAAACCTCTTTTATATCTTCTATATCAACACCTGGAAGGGTAACCAGATTTTGCTTAATCCTCAAATAAACCTCACCTATAATTCGCATCGGAGTCTCTTTAAGCAGGTTGTAATTTGGAAGAATACTTCCTGCAAGAGAGTTTTCGATGGCCATAATGCCAAAATCAGCCCTGTGATCCTTAATTGATGTAAGAAGGTCTGAGAAAGAGTCCCTTGGAAGGATGTCAATCTCCTCTCCTTTAAAGTATTTATGTGCAGCCAGCTCATGAAAGGCTCCATATCCACCCTGAATCGCAATTCGCTTCATAACTGGTTCTCAATTACAGTAAGCTTCTTCACTATCGACATCAAACATAACAGTTAAAAATTCATATTACATATTATCAAGTGCCCTAAAACAAAAAACCCGACGAAAACGCCGGGTACAAATACACTTCTTACCCGACTTCTACCCAAAAGCCATGAAAAAGAAATAATATGTACCAAAAAATGTTCTCATTTAGAATTATTCTCACAAACGTAACTAAAATAATTCATATTCACAAAATTTATAAGACCTGGCAACTGTTTTTTGATAATTTATTATTAAATAAAGGGCGCTGCTATTAAAACATGATACTCTATTTATTTAACCAGTATTCAAAAAAATGCTATTTTAGAGCGAGAGAAAATAATGCAGATGAGAAAGGAAGAATTATTTAAAAGAGTTATAGCCTATTTTGAAGATGCCATTCCTGTGGCCGAAACTGAATTACATTATAAAAATCCCTACGAGCTCATCGTTGCTGTCATATTATCTGCCCAATGTACCGATAAGCGCGTAAATATGATAACACCGGAGTTCTTTAGAAAGTATCCAACATTGCAAGAACTTTCAAAAAACAAACCGGAAGATGTCTTTGCTTATATAAAAAGCTGCTCTTATCCTAACAATAAGGCCAGACATCTGATCGGAATGGCCCGCACAGTAATTAGAGAATTTAATGGAGTAATTCCCGATAATCCACAAGACCTTCAAAAACTTCCGGGTGTTGGAAGAAAAACAGCAAATGTAGTTTTGTCAGTCGCCTTTAATCAGCCTGCTATGGCGGTGGATACGCATGTTTTCCGGGTTACAGCCAGAATAGGGCTGACTGTACATGCAAAAACGCCACTTGAAACTGAATTACAACTCGTAAAGTACATTCCTGAAGCTCTGGTCCACAAAGCACATCATTGGTTTATCCTTCACGGCAGGTATGTCTGCCTGGCCCGGAATCCACGCTGCAGTGATTGCGGACTTGCTGAATTGTGCAAGTACAACAATAGTAAAGTTAGCCGACTAAAAACTTCATCAGTTAAAAAGTAAAACGAAATTATTATATTTGTTTATGAGCCCTTCATCAATAGATATAGGTCTTTCAGTTGCCAAAGACAAAAGGATATATAAATGGAGACTGAGCGAACAGCTCGAATTTTGAGAAGGGGTGTTGCTTGCAAGCACCAAATTAAAGAATGTATAATGATGAGAAAATCAACTAACCATAAGGCTTTGATCAGAAAAATAATCGCCATCATTTTGCCGGTACTTTTAATTTCATCCGGACCAACTGGAAAAAAAGATTTTTCTGCGGCCCGTAAAAACAATGTCTGTAAGGTTTTAAAAGACGACGTACTTCTGTATTTTGTTTTTATTGATACAAGAACCACGCATCCCTGGACAGAATTTGACATACTTACGACCATTGATTCAATCCATGTTGCAAAGAGGTGGATTGAAGAAAAGGCTGCCAAGGCTGGTGTTATACTGAATATTAAAACAGATTATTATATTGGAAATGAATATACAACAATTAACAGGAATCTCCCCAAAAAAGATTTGCAGGAATCGATCAGAGAACCCAACCTCAACAAAGGCATTTATTCTTTGAACAGGTGGGCCGATTATGTTGCTAAAACAGTGGGCGAATCACTCTACATTGAAGATAAAGATGGAATACCAGTTACATCTAAACCCAACAACAAAGAGAGACTCATTGCACAATTGCGGGATGATTATGCCGTGGAAAGTGTTGCTCTTATGTTTTTTGTTAACAACTACTTTAGGGATGATATTTCCATCTCAATTAATACCATGGAGACGACAGATGTAGAATTTTCAATTGTAAGCTATAAATACCCTGCTGAAATATCCAAGTATTTTCTCAAACTTTTCGGGGGAGTCGATTTGAATAAATCGCATGAACGAAAGAGTAATAGAAAGGTGAAAATCGCCCGGCAATACTTTCCGAATGATATCATGCAGGATGTAAATGCAAAAAATCTGACAGATCTAGATATAGGTAGCTTCACGGCCTATATGATCGGATGGTACAACGTACTGGAATCGAAATATGAACCTCTTCTAACTGATGGTGTATTCTAATCTCTACACTATTTTCATATTCACTAAAATAAATACTAATGTTAAATTAATGTTAACTTATAATCTGCTATTTTTCAATATTTTAAATGTTTAGGTTCTGATCTTTTGATTTTATTTGTTAAATACTTAACTTTTTCTTAACTTTGTGTTAATGGAAATTTAAAATTACAGATCATGAAAATTTTAATCAATATATCAATTCTCTTGCTGACTGTATCACTTAATGCACAGCAGGGAATCGACGAGATTCTTGCTAGCAATAGACTGAATAACAATAAAGTAGAACAATCACTGATGGCTAGTGAGTTTTCAGTAATGAAGGCTGAAAAACTGGATGGTATATTTAAGCTCCTCGCTGAAAACGGTAACATAAAAGAAGTTCGGACTTTTGAAAATGGAAATCCTGATGGGACTTGGATTCAATATGATGACAATCAAAATCTTATCGCCATTGCGAATTATAAGAACAGTCTTAAACATGGCAAATGGATCATATGGGATTCAAATGGTGTGAAAAGGTCTGAACTGTATTATAATAACGGAGCGAGAACAGGTAAATGGAGTATTTGGAATGAGGAAGGAAAACTTGTCTCTTCTAAAGAGTATTGATTGTATCTGGTGATAGAAAGAAAGAATCGCGTGTACGGGTTTAGTGAAGCAAAAATTTGTAAGTTTTTATTGTACTTAATAAGGTTTTTACCAGTACCACCTATTTAAAGAATAAAACCACAATTCATCTGTGGTTTTTTTTTGTTCTTACAATTAATGCTGATTAAAGGCACCGGGTCGGAACAACTATAACTCATCAAAGTACTATAGTCTGTTGAGGTATAACCGAACCCTTTATAATCATTGGAGTTCCTGTCTTCACTCTAACGTTTTGTATTTAAAAAAAAAGTGTTAATTTTACTTCATTAAGTAGTCTGTTAGCAGCCATTATAAACAAATATTCCTATGAATAAGAAATTTCTATATCCCGGTAAAGTACTGATTCTTATTTCAGTTTTCTTTGCTTTTAGCATCACAGCATGTAACTCAGGAGCAAAAAAGGCTGAAAATAATGCTGATCAGGCTGAGGAATTTGTGACAGCAATAGATGGAGATACACAGGAAAGATTTCTAACAGCAAAAAGAATTTTCTATTCACTTCCATCTCCTATTGAAACCGCAAAAATTCTTCAAAGTGCTGGGGCAACATACGATGAACAGCTGCTAAACCCGATCGAGAATCAATCTGGTTATATTACCACAAAAGATATGGCCCTCAATCTCGGGATATACACAACTGATCTTAGTTATGCCAGTCTATTCGATCAAACCCAGGTTACACTGAATTATATTGAAGTTGCCAAAAAACTAGCTGACGGCCTCAATATTCTGGATGCCATAAGCGAATCAACAATTCAAAGACTTGAAGATAACGTTAATAATAGGGAAGAAATTATAGATATTATTTCTGAAACCCTGTTGAATTCAAGTTCGTTTTTAAAGGAGAGGGGGCTTGAGAGTACCGCAACTATTATTCTTGTCGGAGGATGGGTTGAAGGGCTCTATATCGCAACCCAGCTTGTTGTAGACAGTCCAATTGAAAACAACAAAATCGTTGAAAGAATTGTTGATCAAAAACTATCAGTTGATTTTATGATCAACCTTTTGGAGGAGGCGAAAGATGACCCTGATGCTCAAAGGGTACTTGCCGACGTTTATGATCTTAAGAGTACCTTCGACAAGATTCAAATAGTGCAGGGTGAGAATACGCCAGTAACAGATCCTGAGACAAATGTAACGACCTTAAAATCAAGTTCTTCTCACAATCTGACCCAGCCGGTATTTGACGAACTTGTAACGAAGGTTAAAAAGATAAGAATCAGCTATATATCCTAAATTTTATATCATGATGAGAAAAGGCATACTTTTAGTATCTCTTGTAGCAATGATGGCTTCGTTACCTACCATTGTCAATGCACAATGTAAGCAGTTTGCCAAAAAGACTTGTAAGGTCGGACTTAACCCATACCAGCATGATGGAAATTACCATGCTGCTTTACTTTTAGAAGGAGAAGAAGCTGAATTATATAAAACTTTTTACTCCGAAACAGACTACAGAATCGGAGTATGTGGTGCAGGTAATTTAAATGATATTGAATTCAAAATTGTCGACAGCAATGGTAAGGTCCTCTATAATAACAGGGAGCATGATTTTGAATGGAAATGGGATTTTAGGCTTGAATCAAGTCAGCAATTAAAAATTGTTGTAAAGGTGCCCGTAGCAAACGGAGAATCATTAGAACCTGCAGAAGGATGTGTAGCTATTATGTTTGGATTCAAGGATGACTAATCATTGAAGCTTTTCCCTTACAAATAATGCTGTTGGTGAATCTTTATCGTTCAAAATTTGTTCCGGAGTTCCCTGAAATATTAAATTACCCCCATCTTCACCTCCACCTGGACCTAACTCAATCAGCCAATCGGCAGATTTAATTATTTCCAGATTATGTTCAATAATCAATACTGTGTGTCCCTTCCGAATCAATGCGTTGAATGCATTCAGCAATAAAGATATATCATGAAAGTGTAGACCTGTAGTGGGTTCGTCAAAAATAAAAATGGTTTTATGAACATCTGTCTCCCTACTTAAAAAATAGGCCAATTTTACGCGCTGACTCTCTCCCCCACTTAATGTGCTTGATGATTGTCCGAGTTTTATATATCCTAATCCCACAGTTTGTAGTGGTTTCAGCCTTTTGACAATCCGTGTCTCTATGTTGCTGTTTGCAACATCAAAAAACTCGATTGCTTCATTCACCGTCATTTCAAGAACATCGAAAATATTTCTATCATTGTATTTTACATCCAGGACCTCATCCTTGAACCTCTTTCCATGACATTTTTCACAGTCCAGGTGTACATCAGCCATAAACTGCATCTCAATGAGTATTTCACCCTCTCCCCTGCACTCTTCACAGCGACCACCATCAATATTAAAGGAGAAATGAGATGCCTTGTAACCCCGTATTTTTGATGCTTGCTGAGCAGCAAATAATTTGCGAATCTCATCATAGGCTTTCAAATAAGTGACTGGATTTGAACGGGATGATCTTCCAATTGGGTTCTGGTCTACAAATTCAACAGAATCGAGGAGATGAGTATCACCCAGAAAGAGGTCGTGTTTACCAGGCTTTTCTCCTGTCCCTAGAAGTTTTCGAGATAAAAGAGGAAAGAGGACGTTCCTGACAAGAGATGATTTTCCAGAACCACTGACACCGCTTATAACGCATATCACCTGTAAAGGGATTTTTACTGTTACTGATTTAAGATTGTTCTCTCTGGCACCCACCACCTCAAGATAATTATTCCATTTTCGACGTTGTGCCGGGACCTCAATTTTACGCTTTCCTGAAAGATATTCGGAGGTAAGTCCCTTTGGGTTTTTCATCAAATGGCTATGATCCCCTTGAAAAACTACCTCTCCGCCATGTCGTCCGGCAAGTGGTCCCATATCTATGATCATATCTGCCGAATTCATAATCTCTTCATCATGCTCAACAACCAAAACTGTATTTCCCAATTTTTTCAACTCCTTCAATACTTCAATTAATTTTCCGGTATCTCGGGGATGCAATCCAATACTTGGCTCGTCCAGTATATACAGTGAGCCTACCAAGCTACTTCCAAGAGTTGTTGCAAGATTGATCCTTTGACTTTCCCCTCCGGAAAGAGTGGATGAAAGGCGGTTCAGGGTAAGGTAACCTAATCCGACATTATTCAGGAATCTTAGTCTGGATCTGATCTCCTCGATTAATCTTCCAGCAATTTTTTGTGTCTGTTTATCAGGGTTGAAGCTATTAAAATAATTTTCCAGTTTAGAAACAGGCATACCCACAAGTTCAGATATTGTACTATTATTAACCCGAACATATAAAGCCTCTTTACGCAATCTGGAGCCACCGCATTCGTAGCAGATGGTTTTTCCACGGTACCTGGAAAGCATTACACGGTATTGTATTTTATACTTTTTAGCCTCCAAATGCATAAAAAATTGGTCCAAACCTTTAAAAAAACTATTTCCTTTCCAGAGCAGGCGGCGCTGTTCATCAGAAAGTTCATAATAGGGCTTGTGTATTGGAAAGTTAAATTTACTGGCGTGCAATACAAGTCGCTCCTTCCACTTTTTCATTTTATCCCCTTTCCAACATACAATGGCATCATCATATACGGACAGCTCTTTGTTGGGGATTACAAGATCTTCGTCTATCCCAATTACCATTCCGTAACCTTCACAGACAGGGCAAGCTCCCACAGGATTGTTAAAACTAAACATATGCTCAGATGGCTCCTCAAAGTTTAAACCGTCCAATTCAAAGCGTGAAGAGAAATCATGGATTTTATCTGTTTTAGGATCCCATATCCTGCAATAGCCATGACCCAACTGAAATGCTAATTGAGCACTATCACTCAACCGTACAATATTATCTTCATCATGGCGAACAACAATCCTGTCAATAACAACATGCACTACTCCACTCTTCAGAAAGGACTCTTCACTAAGTAATGACTTTATCGCTATCATATTTCCATGGTATAATGCCCTGGTCATTCCTTGCTGTGACAGAATGTCAAGCTGATCTGATATATTATTTTCAACATTCAGACATAATGTTGCAAGTAAAACAAGTTTCCGACCCTCTTCAAATTCTAATATCTGATCGACAACGTCTGTTACACTCTTCTTTTTTACCTCCTTACCGGAAATCGGAGATATGGTCTTTCCAATCCGGGCAAACAACAGTTTCAAATAATCATAAATTTCAGTTGAAGTGCCAACCGTTGATCTGGGATTACGTGTATTTACCTTTTGTTCAATAGCAACCGCGGGAGGTATTCCATGTATGAAATCAACATCAGGTTTATCAATCCTTCCCAAGAACTGACGTGCATACGCCGAAAGGCTTTCTACGTATCGACGCTGACCTTCAGCGTATAATGTGTCAAAGGCCAATGATGACTTACCGGAACCCGAAACGCCAGTTACGACCACAAGCTGATCCCTTGGTATTGAAATATCTATGTTCTTTAAATTATGCACCCTTGCACCCTTGATATAGATTCCCTGATCACTAGTGATTGGCATGATATTTGTGAATTTTCCTTTGTTAATTAATTAAAAAACAAATGTAATACATTTTGCAAAAAGGTTTTTTTTCGCTTATTTGCAGGCCAAAGTAAATTTAACCAAAAATTATCTGCCTATCGAAACACCTGTACGCTGAACCAATACATCAAAAGTTTTGAAAACAGAACAAATGAATGACCAGGAATTGGTGCAAGCGTTCATAATGGGTAATGAAACGTGTATAGAGATATTGATCAACAGGCACAGAACCAAAGTCTATACATATATTCTCCTTACTATTAAAAACCAAACTCTTGCTGAAGATCTTTTCCAGGAAACCTTTATTAAGGTTATACAATCTCTTCGTAAAAATAAGTACAAGGATAATGGAAGATTTTTATCATGGGTGATTCGCATAGCACACAATCTCATTATTGATCACTTCAGAAAAGAAAAACAGCTACATGCTGTATCAAATGATGACACAGAACTGGATCTTCTCAATAGCAAGCGTTTTTCAGATGACAATATCGAACAATTGATGGTGAGTGATCAAATAAGACAGGACCTGAAAAAACTCATCAATGAATTGCCTGAAGATCAACGGGAAGTTGTTCTTCTTCGTCATTTCGGAGAGTTAAGTTTCAAGGAAATAGCTGATCACACCGGGGTAAGTATTAATACAGCTTTAGGAAGAATGAGATATGCGCTTATCAACCTTCGCAAAATGATCAATGAACGCAATCTAATTCTTACCAATGTCTGATTCTTTTATTGAAGCAATATATCAGCTATTTAAACGTTATCATTTTGATAACTTAAATTATATTGCCTATGAGAGAAATCTCTACCCTGATTTATTTGGTAGATGACATAAATTTACCGCCAGATACATTTCTACATCAAAACCATGAGGATATTCAGCTAGTAGATGAGCAATGTATTCAACTACTCAATCTTATAGCAATTGATCCTGGTGAAGATTTAGTTTTAGCTATCATGGAACAAATGGAAGAATAGCATCAACCAAATAATAATATCGGCTCATCTGGTTGCTTTCAAATATACTGCAGAACACGCTACAACACCTGCGGTCTCAGTTCGTAATCTGTAGTCCCCTAATGACAATGGCTCATAGTCGTTTTGGATTGCCATCATGACCTCTTCTGGGGTAAAATCTCCCTCAGGACCAATTATTATTGTAATAGCATCCGACAACTCAACGGTACGTATATCCATTTTAGCTCCATCCATACAGTGTGCAATGAACTTTGATCCAGTAACTCTTGTTTCAATCCAATCAGAATAGCCAATCGGTTCAAAGATTCTGGGGAGGTAAGCTTTGACAGATTGTTTCATTGCTGCAATAGCTACTCTCTTAATTCTATCCAATCTGATATTTCTTCTTTCAGATCTTTGACAAAACAATGGTGTAATACTGGAAACACCAATCTCCGTAGCCTTCTCAACGAACCATTCAAAGCGATCAAGCCTTTTAGTAGGGGCGATAGCAATATGAAGTTCATAAGGTAGTTTTTCATGATTTGTACTCTTAGATATGATCCTGACTTCACATGCTGTCGGATCTGCATGCTCAATTTCAGCTACATAGAAGCCACCTTTCCCATCAATGAGTCTTACTCTATCTCCTTTTCCGTATCGTAACACTTTAACAGAATGTGCCGACTCGTCTGGATCAAGTATCAAATGTTCAGATACAATATTTGTCTTATAAAATAAATCCATTCTCTTAAACTATAACTTAAAAGTAGTAATTTCACAACAAATCCATATTTAAATATGATAATTGGCGTTTTATCTGACACTCACGGATACCTTGATGATAAATTATTTGACTTTTTTTCATGTTGTGACGAAATATGGCATGCAGGTGACATTGGAAATGCGGAAGTTATCAGAACACTTGCTGATTTTAAACCACTGGTTGCAGTATTTGGGAACATAGATGGTAATGATGTGCGTATTGAAACGTGTAAGCATCAAAGATTATTACGGGAGGAAATTGAAATATGGATGACGCATATTGGGGGGTATCCCGGTAACTATGATAAAAATGTCAGGGATAGTATCAATCTAAATCCCCCTGATCTTTTTATCTCCGGTCACTCACACATTTTAAAGATTATCCGCGACAAAAAACTTGGTTTACTCCATATAAATCCGGGTGCCGCGGGATTTCATGGAATTCACAAAGTCCGCACAGCTGTTAGATTCGCCATATTGAAAAAAACAATCAAAGATATGGAAATCATTGAATTGGGTCCCAGACCATTAACCAAATAGAACCATCGGTTTTATTCTTGATTTTCTGCTTCAAACATCATAAACCTGTCGAGAAATAGCTGTAACCTCCTGTTAGATGCCAGGGAGTATATATATGATGACTGTTTTCCACTTGATTTCAGAGTTCTTTCCTTATCGGGTGTGTCTAATATGGCACTATTAAAATCTGTATTCGAAGAAAGAACCTGAAAGCCTCCAGGGCTATAGGCCATATAATACCATGTATTCTCATCAATCTTTAAATATATATCGAAAATATCCCCGGATCCTCTTTCTACAAATTCCATAAATGCGTCGACCTTCTTATTAACCTGAATGTCTCCAATTATGCCAATCCCGACCTTGCCATTGTATCTATAGGATCTTGTTTCCTGGTTCCATACAAGCTTCAGGTCGTTAAACAACAAGGGGTATTTCATGCTATCGGGAATAGCAGTATAGCTACCATATAAACCGAGCTCATTTTCGAGCTTTTCAGCCATCGTTTGTCCAACAAGATTCCTTACCGATAATTTGTATAATTCTTTTGTGAGATCGACCGGTTCAAGATTCGGCAAACTATCCAGCTCGCCTCCAAAAATATCTAAAGCCAACCTGCTGAAATGAAAGTCCATTCCCATTAGCAGGTTCATCTCCAAACTGTTCCTGGAGATATCGTGCCTTGCATTACCTATTGTTTTTAGACTGATTCTACCATAATCAAGGACCAAATCAATTTCGCCCTCGCTGTATAGTACGCATGAATCGGTCCTCAGTGCCAGATAATTACCTTCATGCCACATATCCGACAACTTATTTAATCCGGCCATTTCGTAAGCATTGTTCCTCTTATTATAATATAAATACCCGTCTGAATGAGTCACATTCTTATCAAAATACTGTTTCCTGGATGAAATAAAGGCAGGATAGATATGAATAGAGTCTCTTGCTTTAAAAGTCCCAGCATAGACATTGTTCAAATCAAGATTTTGCATTCTTTCATCCAGTGGAATAATAACGCTATCGGGATCAATTTCTGCATTAAATTTCAACCATGACTTATTGACATTGCAATCAAACGTCAATTGTACCCCTCCCATAAATTCCAAAAATGGATTGTCTGCATACATACTTATCTGACCCTGGTAATTAAAATAAGGACTTAGCATGAAAGAGTCAGCAATTGCAACCTCTCCTTTTCCAAAAGTGTTGACAGAGGTATCAACCTCTACATGAGTCATACGGAAAGTATGTCGATTATCAAACTCGTCAATATAATCATAATCTGCAGCACCACGAAAATGGATACGTGAATCAACTGTTAAGTTTGCATTATACAACAGATGATGACGAGACTCCTTATTTGCAAGAATTTTTGCCTGCCGAAGAGGCTTGATTACTGCCTTTTCCAACACCTGAATAACACCTTCATGCGGGAAAATATAAGAATCTCCTATTTCGAGGTACTTGACCTTCTCTGCATTTAATTCATTTCTGTCATAATAAAACCAGGCCAAAGGAGCTATAAAATTGAGAGAATCCTGCTTGGGATGGTTAGAAACATAAGAGGGACCATATAGTTTTAACGAATCTATTCCAATATCTATTTGATTTTCTGGCCTGAATTCTGTTTGAGTCATCATTACTTCGTCTCTGTCCATGAACCAGTTAATTTGATTTAATCTGGTTTCATAAAGGTTTTCAGGCATCGTTATCAGTGTATATTCACCTCTTGATGTAAGGCTTCCCTCACGCTGGATCATATCAATATCGACTCGTACATCATCTGTGATCCATGTGTATTTCTCCGCCTGTGCATTTTTAAATTTAACACCAGCACTGTCAGCAAGTACTCTGTGTGCCTTTAATTGGAATAATTCTGAGTCGAATCGGGCATCAGGAAATCCCAATCCGCCTTTCCCTGTTAAGCCAGCCGGACTAAGCTCCAGATCACCACCGAAGTAAACATTATCGTTGAATATTTTAAATACCTGATCAATTTGGTTAATATACATTGCGTCATGAACCGGATAATAACTTACCTGAACTATGTCATTCTCAACATAAGGAAAAGTAACACCTCCAAGCTCCTCTCGCTCCAGAAACCTTCTTGATTTAGTGATAACAGAGTCAGGATGAAATAGAAAATTATCAGACCAAGTTGTAGAAGTTATATAATCCATTGATCCGTAGCCCCTTAATCCGGAGCTGCTCATTTCAATATCATTAAAGAACATTGCTTTACCCCCATAAACCGAGATCCCTTGCTCAGGAGTTGTCATGTAAAAACCAAGGGAATTATCCGGACGAAGAGACATCTCCATCTCAAGTGGCGGAAGTATATCAGCAGAGACAAAGGTGCCTTCCAGTTTCAGTGACTCCCGGGAAAAATTATCAAGGGTGTCAATTGAGAAAGGCAGTAACTCAAAATAGAACCTGTTTTTATCATAAACACCATTCTGAATCGACTTCTCATCAAAATAAACATAAGAATTTTCCCTGCTGGTAAATATTGGGTACTCTGGGAATGGGGTCATTCCGGATTTGTTGAAAGGAGCATCAATAAGTAATTCACCGGTAATATTCTGAATCTTATTATCTAGCGTAGTAATGAGTGATTTTCCGAAAGCATCTTTTTCTTCTGTTTTTGCACTAATTGATAACGAATCTATATTCTGGAGGTTGACACGGAAGTTTTCATATTCAAAAAAGAAATTTTTTCCATAGAATTTAAATAATCCTGCATCAATAATTCCATCAAACTGAAAATCCCTGTTTCTCTTCATTACTATACGGTTATTTTGAGGTACAATCCGTACATTCTGTGAATCACTTAAAAAAATCGTTGGTATTCCATTTATTGTCAGATCTCTCGTATTAAGATCAAGCTTGGCATTCTCCTTTCCTCCATCAGTTCTGGAAGTAAATCTAATTACATCATAATCACGCTTCATCAGACTCGCATCAATAAAATCGTAAAGCTTCGGTCTTAGGGTAACCTCATCCATTTCAAAATCGAAATAGAGAAATCCAAGTTTACTTAACTCCATAAATAGATGCCTGAATGTATAGGCTGTTTTTCCCATATAAGAGGCATAGCCTTCAACAGAAAAGGTCTCTCCTCCAATCATATTTGAATATGCCCATAAATCGGCCAGTGGATGCTGATAATCCATCCCCTGGAGGCTTTCATAAAAGGCAAGATCAAAATAGTCGTATGATTCAAAAAGTCCATATCCCAGAGAACTGCCCAGAGACGGCTGCATTTCTATGAATGATTCGGATCTAATCCAGCTTAATTCTTCGAAACTCATGTCTATTCGGTGGTATGAATTCGAAAATGGCCCTTGTGAATTAAAGTCTTTTGATTTAGTAAGACGCATAAGTTCCCGGCCAATATCATAATTCATTATCAGATCAGGATGATATATACTGTCATCCTCCAAATAAATAGATACTTCTGCATTGTTGGCTTTAATTAAGTTCAAACCAAACAGAAACTGCTTTGATTTTAATCTAATCCTGACTGTATCATCCTGGTATAAAGTTAGTTCAGCGTTATTACCTGCTACTGCCTGACCAACTAGATTGGCCCCTTGCATGGAAATCGCTCCTCTGTAGTTAACACCAGTGACAATGTCATTAAGGATATAACTGCTCTGATAGCTATAAAATTTTGGGAAAGTTGCCTGATCAGGCGTTCTGATCTGAGAAATTCTCTCCTCCAAAGATCCCAGTGCAGGTTCGTCTAGTAACTGTTTATGGTAAAAAACTACGGAATCGGCAGTATAGCCTGGCTTATTGAAGAATATGCTAAAGCTCCCTAAATCTGCATATACCGTTTCCGGATCAAGGTTTGCCCTTGCCCACAACACCCTTCCAGACGATCCAACAAACCTTTGACCCAGAAGATCGATGTATCCTTCAAAATGATGAACAATAATACTGTCTCCAGAGGAGATCCCTATAATGGTATTATTTTCTATATTTATCTTGAGTGATGTATCGTAAACGAATTGGAAGTTGTCCCGGGCCAGACTCCATGACATGGCTACAGAATGGTACACCTCTGACTGATTGAGTAATAGAAAGGTAGCCTGATAAATATTATTAATATCCCTTAATGCTGAGTTTTTATTATCTAAAAATAACTGCAGGCCTTTCACCCAATCATCATAACCGTAATCCAATTTATTATCTCCATGAAATTGCTCCAGTATTTTAACAAATACAATATAGTGCGGCCTGGCCTTACAACTTCGTTGGCGCATTAATTCGGAAATTGACATTATATCCATTCTGTAGGAATAATCAAGGCTTTCCCAGGAGGAAATAAAATCATTGAAAAACATTTCCTCCTCCTCTGACAGCAAATTTCCAAATAGCGTAGAAAGCTCAGTGATATAATTTGTTGTGTCCAGTGAGAACTTTTTAATATGTTGTGCATTCGAATTTGAAAACACAAGAATTAAAAGCATTGGAAACAGAAGCTTCTTCATGAAATCGAAATTTTAGCAATAAGCCGGTTTCGTTATTTCTCTACCGGCCAATCATTACAATACTGCATCTCCTCTGAGACAGATCAGAAAGAATTTGCAATCTGAATGAAATCATCTGCTTTCAGTGATGCTCCACCGATCAACCCCCCATCCACATCAGGATTAGCAAATAATTCTTTGGCATTGGTGGGGTTACAACTTCCTCCGTAAAGAATTGATACCGCATTGGAGACTGAATCATTGAACATGAGCGCCAATTGTTCCCTAATAAACTTGTGCATTTCCTGTGCTTGTGCGGGGGATGCTGTTACACCAGTACCGATTGCCCAGACAGGTTCATAAGCAACAATAACATTATCCATATCGCTTGATGATAAATCTTTTAGACCTACGGCTATCTGATCTTTGATAACTTCAAAATGGTTGCCACTTTCGCGCTCCTCCAGCAACTCACCGCAACAGAACAAAGGAGACAAACCTTTTGAGAGAGATAATTTCATCTTTCTATTCAATAATGTATCGTCCTCATGATAATATGATCTTCTTTCTGAATGACCAACTATAACATATTCGACTCCAGCAGATTTAAGCATATCCGGAGAAACCTCACCGGTAAATGCACCACTTTCCCTGTCAGAGCAATTCTGCGCAGCAAGTTTTACATCGCTAATTACTTCCTGAATTTTTGCAATGTGCGTAAATGGCGGAGCAATAATTAAAAGTACATCACCTTTTGCTTTCTTTGAGGTTTCTTCTACAGCTTTTGCAAGTTCAAGTCCTTCATGCAACAATGTATTCATCTTCCAGTTTCCGGCAACAACATTTTTTCTCATAATAATCGATACTTTAATTATAATTTTAAATTCTAAATATACAACATTTTTAGACCTGTTCCTGATGAAGGTTTCAACTGTTCTAATAAGCCTCCTTACTTTTCAGTCCCTTCTGACCCTTGGATCCAATAATGCATATGAAATATCCACCAGTATATTAATTAAAACAAAAAAAGCAGCTATCGTAATCACTGATCCCAGGACAACAGGCATATCATATTGATTCAGTGCGTTAACAATAAGGTATCCCAGCCCTTTCCATCCAAAAATATACTCTATAAATACCACTCCTGCCATTAGGGAAGCAAACCAGCCACTCACTGCTGTTATGACAGGATTCAAAGAGTTTCGCAGGGCATGGTGGAGTATTATTCGTGAAAACCGCAATCCCTTTGCTCGGGCTGTGCGTATATACTCCTGCCCCAATACGTCCAGCATCGCATTTCGGGAAAGTTGAATAATTATAGATAAAGGTCTCACTCCAAGGGTAACTGCAGGTAATATAAGGTTCTTCAATCGCAAAGTTTTTCCCACCCCATAGTCATCTATCTCATAAATATTTCCTGTAAGATTCAGATGTGTAACATCTGCTAATACGAATGCAAAGAACCAACCAAATAGAATTGCTGTAAAAAACGAGGGCATTGAAACTCCAATTGTGCTCAGAATTAAAGAAAACCGATCGAACCATGTATCTTTCCCAACAGCACACAGTATGCCTATAAACAGTCCTGCAATAAAAGCAAATATGATGGCAGTAACTGCCAGCAGAAAAGTTGCTGGTATTACATCGACAATCATATCAAAAACAGTTCGCTGATTCTGATAACTGATGCCTAAGTAAGGTGTTTTTAGGATTAACGATATGCCATTCAAAGTAAGCACTCTCAAATACCCGGAATATCTGTCTGCTATAAAATAAAAATAAGTTTCAGGATCTGAAGTATTATAGACTGAAACAGGAGAAAGATCGTTCAGGTATCTTGCATATTGCACAACCAGTTTTCTGTCCAACCCAAGTTCCTTTTGAATCATCTCGACCGTTTGCATATCGGAACGCTGACCGAGCATCATTCTGGCAGGATCACCAGGCAGAACATTGAATAAAATGAATACCAATGTAACAACCCCCCATAGAACGAGAAATCCGTAAATAATTCTACGCAGAAATCTTTTAAACACGTCTGCTGGTTTTCGTAGAAGGGATAAATTTTGTAATAAACAGGGCGATCAATATCACGAGAATAAACAGTGTCCATGTTCGCCACTCACTTCTTTTACTGAATTGTTCCATTATTACACTATTTGCGGTTTGATCAAAGTCAATCAGATCCCACTGCACAGGTTCCATCAAACCCTCCTCGATAAGCATCATAATCTCAATATCCTGGTTTTCTGCAAATTGATGAAGTAATTCAGGCCATTCACTGTTCCAATCCGATAAGGCAGGAAACCGACGGTACCCCCATTTAGAGATTATTGTTCCGTTTTTCAACATAATAAAACCTGGATTCGACCTGATCATCGTTTTAAGCATAATTTCATCTCCTGTGAAAAATGTATAATCAAGCCCTACATTATCGGAAACTGTATCGATTATAGAACCCACTGAAGCAGTAACCGGAACAAACCTGAAATCATCTGCAAAAAACTGAATTTGCGACCAGAAATTTCCATCATAAAGAGCGTTTCTGTTTGCCTTTTTAAGATCATGACTTATCATTAAAAGGGTATAGCCGCTGTAAGAAAGCAACTCATCCGTAACATCAAAACCATCCGGATCCATGATGCCAAAATCATGAATAGGAGGCTCATAGCCCTTTTTAACAAGCTTTGACTCACTCGTCACAAATTGATAGTTTAAGGTATCTTGCGGATAATTCTCTACCGAGAACTCTTCAGTATTCCCCGTTTTAATATTTCTATAATACAGCACGGTTTCGTACTCATCTCTTGGGGCCCCATCCGGCACCTCCATCTCCCCTGGTATAAAGGTTCCTACGTCGTATGGTCTAAAATCCAGTATAGGAAGATGCCTTATAGCATTCAGCGACAGGATAAGACTGCCAGTAAAAAAAACAAGAATCAACAAAGTTTCTAAAACGTTACTGTGAACATTAACAGCTTTCTTTCGTGACTTGAACAACAAGAGGACAAATACCATAAAAATCAGGTTCTTAAAGAATGTCTCCCAGTTGGTTAAAATGATGGCGTCCCCAAAACATCCGCAATCTGTCACCGGATTTGTCAATGCCAAAATAAAAGTAAGTGCTGTAAAAAAACTCATGAACAGAAACAGTGCCCAATATGCCCTCCTTTTTTGATACCCCAGTATCAAAACAATACCAAGGACAATCTCAAATGCTGAAAGAAAGATTGCCAGTGGCAGAGCAACACTCTCCAGGAAAGACACTCCCAAGGCATGAAAATAATCGGAGAATTTATAAGCAGACCCCCAGGGATCAACCGCCTTGACAAATCCGCTGAAAATGAAAAGTAATCCCAGTAAAAAACGACTGAATAATCTTATGGCTCTCATAATCACATTTGTATTATTATCCGTATCCCAAAACTTCCTTCAGACTTTCAAATATCTCCTCCTCCCGTTTCATCTCTCCTAAGTCATTGGCGCAGTTTACAACCTCTAAATTTCCCAACTTGCTACAAACTGAATGATATATATCATGCACCTTCTTCTGGAATTCCAGGTCATTTTCATGTATGTCGTGCTGACCTTTTAGATATCCCCTTTCGTCACCTTTTCGCTGTCCTGTCAGGAGCTTCTTTGTAAAACTAAACGGAACATCAAGATAAACATTGACATCCGGCACAGGAAGCTTATGAAAATTGAACTCGAGGTTCATAATCCAATCTGCCAGTCTTAATTGTTCATTCTCATCAGCAAATTTTGCTCCTTGAAAAGCAATGTTGGAGTATACATAACGGTCAAGTATAACAAGATAATCCTGTTCTATCCATTGTTCAATGATCGGTTTTGCTTCCATCCTGTCACCAGCAAATATCAATGCAACAAGATATGGATCTACCCGGTCAATATCCCCCATTTCGCCCCTCAGAAAACGGGCGATCAACTTACCATATACCCCCTCTTCCAGCCTGGGAAAATGCAAATATTTGAATCTCACGGAGGCCTTTTCAAGGAAGCTCCGAAGCAAATTTACCTGGGTTGATTTCCCTGACCCGTCCAATCCTTCAATTACCAGAAATCTCATTATCGCTTTTGGTTCGAATATAAATAATTTTTGTTTAATTTGTCACGGAAATTCTAAAAACAAATGGCTGGCATATCATAGTTACGGAAAATTCAGCTGAAACCCAAAATAAACTGTATTTCTCAACCTTTTTATATGCAACAAATCAACATCGAAGATACATTTTTCTCGAAAAATCGCAGCCTGAACTGCAGGGGCAAATTACTCAGCCTACATCAGCCCCGGGTCATGGGTATACTGAATGTTACTCCCGACTCATTTTATGACGGAGGATGGCACGAGGATCCGTCTGCCGCTCTGGAACATGCCCGGAAGATGGTTAGTCAGGGTGCAGATATCATAGATATCGGTGCTGCCTCTTCACGCCCTGGAGCAGCATTATCCAATGCTGCTGAAGAGATAAAAAAGCTTGTGCCGGTAGTTTCTTCTATTCGCCAGGAGTTTCCTGATCTCATCATTTCAATTGATACCTATCACGCTTCTGTTGCCAACGAGATGATCACTAATTTCGGTGCTGATATGATCAATGATATATCAGCAGGTGCTATTGATCCGGAAATGATACCGGTCATCGCACAACTCAATGTGCCATATATTATCATGCATATGAAGGGCGTTCCCGGTAATATGCAACAAAATCCGGAATATGATAATATAACTGATGAAATCATTCAATACTTTTCCGGGAAGGTAAATCTGTTGCAAAAAAAAGGAATCTCTGATATACTTATCGATCCGGGATTCGGATTTGGAAAAACATTGGATAACAACTATAAACTGCTTGCACAAATATACGCATTTAACATGTTTGAGTTACCGATCGTCGCGGGAATATCAAGGAAGTCGATGGTTTACAATTTACTTGGAAGTACAAGTGAAGAGTCTCTAACCGGAACTACTGCTTTACATATGATTCTTCTGGAAAAAGGCGTCAATATTATCAGGGTGCACGATGTAAAAGAAGCCCGGGAAGCGATAACCATATATAATAAGACATGCAGTGAAACCAAACAATCGCATTGAACATCTTTTTGTACCTTTGATACATATTGAATTTGCATGATGTCTCTTTTTATTCATATCAGACTTCTGGATATCATTGATGTTTTTCTCGTAGCAGTACTTCTCTACCAATTGTACATGCTGGTAAGAGGAACTGTAGCACTTAATGTTATCATTGTTATCGCAGTAATCTACCTTTTCTGGTGGATATTCAGGGCGCTACAAATGGAATTGCTAAGCTCAATTATCGGACAGGTGATTGGAGTTGGTGTTATTGCATTGATTATAGTTTTCCAACAAGAGATAAGAAGGTTTTTAATCTATATGGGATCACGTTACGTAGATGGAAAAATGATAAGTCTGGGTCGAATTTTTAACATGCGTTTTGAGCCTAAAGCCAGGATTCCCGTAAAATCAGTTCTCAAGGCCGTTATGCAAATGTCGCAGACAAAAACGGGAGCGCTCATAGTTATAAGGCGCAAATCGAATTTAAGAATGTATACAGATTCTGCAGAAGTATTAAAGAGTAAAATGTCGAGCAGATTAATCACAAGCATCTTCAACAAAACAGGTCCACTGCACGATGGAGCTATTGTGATAGATCGGGACCTGGTCGTTGCAGCCAGGGTTATCCTTCCGGTAACCGACAAGCCGAATTTACCACCGGAATATGGATTAAGGCACCGGGCTGCACTCGGTATGTCGGAAGTTACAGACTCTTTCGTTATTATAGTGTCCGAAGAGACTGGTCAGATCTCTATTGCCGAAAACGGAATCCTGCAGAAAAATATCGGCATCAACTTCCTTGCACAAAAGCTGGAAGAGGAATTTGGCAACTGACCAACGTAAAATTGCTGTTAACGCTTCTTTTTGAATAAAAATGTGGCTTTGTTCTCCTCTCCATGTATCAATCTGATAATATTCCTGCGATGTGTTATTACTAGAAGGATGGCAGCAAGAATAGAGAATACCCATAATGACTGATAGGGAGATCTGTAAACCAAAATAAGCCATATGGGAAAGGAGATTCCCGCTGATATTGAACCTGCTGAGACATATTTCCAGATCAGAACGACCAGAAGGAATAGACCTAGTGCAGACAAAGTGGCCAATGGGTGCAATGCAAAGCATACCCCGGCGATGGTAGCAACTCCTTTTCCTCCCCTGAATTGCGCAAAAAATGGGAAGATGTGCCCGATAACTGCCATCGCTCCGAGAAGTACAGAAAGAATGATAAAGAGCTCTTGCTCTTTCCCAACAACCCCCTGTGCTTGAATAAGTAATACTGACAGCAGGCCTTTCAGCATATCGAAAAGAAGGACCGGGAGGCCGGGTTTTACGCCCAGCACCCGCATAACATTTGTGGCTCCCGCATTTCCACTTCCATGCTCCCTGACATCGATCCCGTGAAATAGTCTTCCGACCCAAACAGCTGTGGGAACGGATCCAAGAAAGTATGCAGCAGGAAGCATCCAAATCAGGAACTGAAAATCTTGAACATGATACGCCATCGCTTAAAGATTAAAAACCGGCAGACCAAGCTGTGTTTGATATAAAATCAACTTAAACCTGAATTATTAGGCCAGCCTTTTCTAGCCGCCTCCCCTCTGAATTATCCGTAAACTGATTAAAGTTTTTGATAAACAGCTTTGCAAGTTTTATTGCATTCCTATCCCAATCTGCAGGATCAGGGTAAGTATTCCTGGGGTCAAGAATCGAATCATTGACACCTTGTAGCGATACCGGAACTTCCAGGTTAAAATAAGGAATCAGTTGTGTATCAGCCTTATCAATATCGCCATTGAGTATTTCATCAATAATGGCCCGTGTATCCTTTATAGAGATCCGCTTACCTGATCCATTCCAACCAGTATTGACCAGGTAAGCTTTAGAACCTGCTGCATCCATTCGTTTAACAAGTTCCTGTCCGTATTTAGTCGGATGAAGTGTAAGGAATGCCGCACCAAAACAGGCGGAGAATGTTGGAACCGGTTCTTTTATCCCCCTTTCTGTTCCTGCCAGTTTCGCAGTGAACCCTGAGAGAAAGTGATATTGGGTCTGATCATGAGATAATTTTGAAATCGGAGGAATAACACCAAATGCATCTGCAGTAAGAAATATGACCCTGTTTGCATGACCAGCTTTCGAAACAGGTTGAACAATATTGTCGATGTGGTAGATGGGGTACGAGACCCTTGTGTTTTCAGTAATGGATCCGTCGTCAAAGTCAACTTTGCCTCTCTCATCCACGGAAACATTTTCGAGCAATGCATCCCTGCGAATAGCTTTATATATATCAGGTTCATTCTCTTTACTCAAATGGATGGTCTTCGCATAACAACCTCCCTCAAAATTAAAGATTCCATCATCGTCCCATCCATGCTCATCATCTCCTATCAACGCGCGGTTTGGATCGGTAGAGAGGGTTGTCTTGCCTGTACCTGAAAGTCCAAAGAAAATGGCTGTATTGCCATCCTTCCCAACATTTGCTGAACAATGCATAGCCGCTATTCCCTGAAGAGGCAGATAATAATTCATAATTGAAAAAATTCCCTTTTTCATTTCACCGCCATACCATGATCCGCCAATTACACACATTTTTTCAGTAAGATTAAAAAGGACAAATACCTCAGAATTCAATCCCTGCTCTCGCCAATACGGGTTTTTTGTTTTTGCAGCATTTAGCATAACAAAATCAGGCTCAAAATCCTCTAGTTCCTCTTCCGACGGTCTGATGAACATATTCTTGACAAAATGCGCCTGCCAGGCAACTTCCATGATAAAACGCACCTTTAACCGGGAATCTTTATTGGCACCACAAAAAAGATCCATGACAAAAAGCTTCTTACCGGAAAGTTGCGAAGATGCCAGTCCATAACATTTTCTCCAAACATCCTGACTGATCGGTTTATTATCAGAAGATTTTGCTTTTTCGGTTCTCCACCAAACGGTATTACGGGTGGTATCATCAAGAACAATATACTTGTCTTTGGGTGATCGCCCGGTAAATACGCCGGTATCCACTTTTACCGCACCAAATTCCGTTTCATATCCCTTTTCAAATCCCTTAAGGGAATGATCCATCTCTTCTCTATAAAGTCGTTCATATGAAGGGTTGCGAATAACTTCAATACAATCTGATATATTGTATTCTCCCAGATCAAAGTAACAAGCTTGGATATTCATAATGGCATTATAGATTAATTTGAGCTTGCAAATTCCGAGTTTACAAGCTCAGCGAAGCTAAAACGCCAATAGCTGCTTTATGCTCGTAACGGTCTCTTGTCAAGAACGGCTATAAAACATGAGGTTTCTTTCTGACACCAATTAGATTGAAATATTTGGGTGCTGATTTTCAATCAGATTCAAAGGTCAAAAAAAAAGCAGTAAAATCAAAGTTTTACTACTTTTAAATTTTCGATCCTTACCAGGCTCTTATCGCTGGTATTTTACAGATGCCTGAGCAGCTGCCAGTCTGGCGATAGGTACCCGGAAAGGTGAGCAACTTACATAATCCATACCAACCTTGTAGCAGAATTCTACTGAATCGGGATCTCCTCCATGTTCACCACAGATTCCGACTTTGAGTTCAGGTTTGGTAGTTCTTCCTTTAGAAACACCAATTTCAACCAATTGCCCGATACCTTCCTGATCAAGTGTTTGGAACGGATCCATTTTCAGTATTCCCTGTTTAATATAAATAGGAAGGAATTTACCTGCATCATCACGTGAATAACCAAATCCCATCTGGGTAAGGTCATTTGTTCCGAAAGAGAAGAACTCAGCATGTTCCGCAATGGCGTCAGCAGTTAGAGCTGCCCTGGGAATCTCAATCATGGTTCCAACCAGGTATTCACAAGTCTCTCCTTTCTCTGCAAAAACCTTCTCAGCCGTTGCCCTGATTATCTCTTCCTGGAGTTTGAACTCCTTCATTGTACCGATCAAAGGAACCATTATTTCCGGTCGCGCATCAACACCTTTTTTCTTCAAATTTACAGCGGCTTCAATGATGGCCCTTGCCTGCATTTCAGTAATTTCCGGATAGGTAATTCCCAAACGGCAACCTCTGTGTCCAAGCATTGGGTTAAATTCATGAAGATCATCTACAAGCGCTTTGATCTGGTCGACAGTTACTCCCATCTGATCAGCCATTGCCTTTTGATTCGCATCATCATGAGGAACAAATTCGTGTAGTGGTGGATCCAGCAAACGAATAGTAACACCATAACCGGCCATTGCTTCGAGGATTCCCTCGAAGTCCTCACGCTGATAAGGTAGCAATTTGTCAAGTGCCTTGCGACGCTCAGTCTCATTGGATGCAAGAATCATCTCGCGCATTGCAATGATTCGCTCACCTTCAAAAAACATATGCTCTGTACGTGTCAGACCAATACCTTTTGCTCCGAAATCCCGTGCAACTTGCGCATCTGCCGGTGTATCAGCATTTGTTCTAACATCCATTTTCGTCAGTTTCTCTGCAAGCTCCAGAATTGCTGCAAAGTCACCACTCAATTCCGGATCAATCGTTTCGACTTTTCCTTCATAGACATTTCCTTCACCACCATCCAACGAAATCCAATCACCCTCATTAAATACTTGCCCATCAACCGTCATGGTGCGGGTCCTATAATTAATCCGTACCGATCCAGCACCGGAAACACAGCATTTACCCATGCCCCTGGCAACTACTGCAGCATGGGAAGTCATGCCTCCCCGGGCTGTCAGAATCCCCCTGGCAATATTCATTCCTTCGAGATCTTCAGGTGAGGTTTCGATACGCACCAGAATCGATTCAGCATACTTGTCGGCTTCATCGGCAAAGAAAACAATCTGTCCGGTTGCTGCTCCTGGTGAAGCAGGTAGTCCGTTAGCAACAACAGTGGCTTTCGACAGCATTTTTTTATCAAAGACCGGGTGAAGAAGTTCATCAAGTTTTGCCGGTTCCTGGCGAAGAAGTGCGGTTTTTTCGTCAATCAGCCCATCACGTAGAAGATCCATGGCGATCTTCACCATAGAAGCAGCTGTTCTCTTTCCATTTCTTGTTTGTAGCATCCAGAGTTTGCCATCCTGAATGGTAAACTCGATATCCTGCATATCCTTGTAATGATTCTCAAGTTTTGTCTGGGTTTCGTCAAGCTCCTTGTATACATCTGGCATCAACTCCTCCAAGGAAGGAAATTTTGATACCCTCTCTTCTTCTGAAACCTTTGCCAGCGATGCCCAACGAAGGGAGCCCTCCTTCGTAATCTGCTGTGGAGTTCGTACCCCCGCAACAACATCCTCGCCCTGGGCGTCTATCAGGTATTCACCATTAAAGATATCTTCACCGGTAGCTGCATCTCTGGTAAATGCTACACCTGTACCGGAATTGCTACCCATGTTACCAAATACCATGGCCTGAACGTTTACTGCAGTTCCCCACTCTTCCGGAATCTGGTGCATCTGTCGGTAATATTTTGCTCTAGGAGTTTGCCAGCTGTCAAAAACCGCCATTACTGCTCCCCAGAGCTGATCCCATGGATCAACCGGAAAATCATGACCTGTCTTTGCTTTTACTGCTGCTTTGAATTTTACAACAAGCTCCTTCATGTCCTCGATATCCAACTCATTGTCGTTTTGAACACCCTTCGCCTCTTTCATCTCTTCGAGAATCTCTTCGAACGGATCGATATCTTCCTTACTCTCAGGCTTCATTCCCAGAACAACATCACCATACATCTGAACAAACCTCCTGTAACTGTCCCATGCAAATTTTTCATTCCCGGTTTTTGCAATAAGACCCTGAACTGCATCTTCATTCATACCCAAATTCAACACTGTATCCATCATTCCCGGCATAGAAACCCTTGCCCCTGAACGAACTGACATCAGGCATGGATTTTCATTGCTGCCGAATTTGGTACCCATGATCTTTTCCACATTCTCCATGGCAGCTTTGACCTCATCCTTCAACAATTTGACTACCTCTTCCTGGCCAATTTTATTGTACTCGGTACAAACGTCTGTGGTAATTGTAAATCCAGGAGGTACCGGAACACCGATTAGATTCATTTCAGCCAGATTGGCACCCTTGCCGCCCAGCAAATTTTTCATGTCAGCTTTTCCTTCAGCTTTCTTGTCTCCAAAGGTATAAACGCGTTTAACTTTTGACATCCTTGTATTATTTTAAATGTTAATAATGAACTAGTTAAGAATAACTATTTTTATAGAATTACTTTTTTTATTGGAAATACAAATGTATTCAAAATAATGATATAACAATTCTAAATAAAGTTAAAAAAATGTTACACTGGTAAGCTTATAAGCGCTCTGTGAATTCATCGTGAAGACCTGGGATGATGACTGACAATCGCTTCCCTCAGATATTCACGATCAAGATGGGTGTATATCTCCGTCGTAACAATAGATTCATGACCAAGCATTTCCTGTACAGCCCTTAAATCTGCCCCCCCGTTTACAAGATGAGTAGCAAAAGAGTGTCTGAAGGTATGGGGACTGACATGCTTCTTAAGTCCCGCTTTTTCCTTCAATTCCTTAATAATCGTATATACCATTATCCGGGTAAGCTTCTTGCCCCTTCTGTTAAGAAACAAGACATCTACATTTCCCTTGTCAATATTCAGCATGGAATTTCTGTCGGGCATGTAAAGTTCTATCTCTTTTAGTGCTGATTGACTAATAGGGATAATGCGCTCCTTGTTGCCTTTTCCTATAACTCTTAAAAAGCCTTCCTCACTATAAATATCCGTTATCCTAATGCTTATAAGCTCACTAACCCGCAAGCCACAACTATAGAGTACTTCAAGCATTGCTTTATTTCTCTGTCCCTCCGGCTTACTGAGATCGATCATTGAAAAGAGAAGATCGATCTCCCCGACTGTCAACACCTCCGGTAACTTCCTTCCTGTTTTTGGGCCCTCCAACATCATGGCAGGATCTGTTATGATCTTCTCATCGATAACCAGATATTTGAAAAATGATCTGATACCGGAGATGATCCGCGACTGGCTGCGTTCATTTACCCCTGTTGCATTGATCCAATGAACAAAATCGTGAAGCAATTGGTCATTAATTAGTTCCGGACCACCTTCAAAGTCGGTTTCATCCAAATATTTGAGCAGCTTTTTCAGATCATTTTCATAGGCCTTTACAGAATTTTCTGCCAAACCTTTCTCCAGTTTCAGATAACTCATGTAGGCGCGAATTTCCGGCTCCCATTTTCTCATTAGCAGGCTGTATTTTGGGCGCAAGATATTAAGAAAAGCTATTGAATGTAATGATTACCAGACACTTTTTTCAATCACAAGTTTAATGTAAATTTGCAATATGGTAAAGAGGCTGATTATTCTTCTGATTTGTTCAATTGCATCAACAAATTTATTGACCCATCCTGTGCATGTTTCTGTCGTAAACATCAGCATTGACGGATTGTTGATGAATGTAACCCTTCAAACATTTGTAGATGACTGGGAGACTGCCTATTTCCATTATTTTGGAAAGAGCATTCAGCTCAAGGAACCTGAGAATCTGGAAGGTGAATGGTTTAACAGTTACTTTCTGGAGTCTTTTAGAATAAGCAGCAAAAACAGTAAGAGCAGAATACATCTTATTAAAGATACAATACATTTTAACGATTTGTCCATGAAAATGGAAATGCATGCACAATTGAAGGAAGAGCCCGATTCTTTGTACATTTACAATTCCATCCTTACAGATATTTTTGCAGACCAGACAAACCTGCTGATTTATTCGGTGAACGGGCTGGAAAAAGGCATAAGATT
>JBBDUV010000011.1:0-60073 GCA_040903745.1 Bacteroidales bacterium
CAGTGTCTCAATCGCTCTTCCTTCACCTTCACGCAAAAGTCCGAGAAAAAGATGCTCAACACTAATGTGAGAATTCCCTAACCTGACAGCCTCCTCCTTGCTGTAACTTAATACATCTTTTACCCGTTGTGAAAACTGTGCATTCATATATATATCCAATTCTCTAAAATTTATAATATATCAATTCTACAAAGGTACAAATATACCAATACAACAAACAACAATTATAAACAGTTCAATGTTGATAATTCCGGCATGAAAATGATGAATTATGCGTATAAATCGTTAATTTCGTATGTTATTTTTCAACCAGTTATAAATGACATATAAAATATTGATTATTAATAAGATAATATAGATGGCAGAAGGAGAAAAAATACTCAGGGTAAATATTGAGGAGGAAATGAAAACGGCTTACATCGATTATTCGATGTCGGTTATTGTTTCACGTGCATTGCCAGATGTTCGCGACGGACTGAAACCGGTTCACAGAAGGGTGCTTTTCGGGATGCGTGAACTGGGAGTCTTATCAAACAGATCATATAAAAAGTCGGCACGGATCGTGGGGGAGGTGCTGGGTAAGTATCATCCGCATGGTGACAGCTCTGTGTATGACACGATGGTTCGTATGGCACAGATATGGTCATTGCGTTATCCGCTGGTAGACGGACAGGGTAACTTTGGTTCGGTGGATGGCGATAGTCCGGCTGCCATGAGATATACCGAAGCAAAGCTCAGAAAGATTGCAGAGGATGTGATGATCGATCTGGACAAGGATACAGTTGATTTTCAGCTTAATTTTGATGATACCCTTGAGGAACCATCTGTACTTCCAACGCGGATCCCTTTGCTGCTTGTAAATGGTACATCCGGTATCGCCGTAGGCATGGCTACCAATATGCCACCACACAACCTTTCAGATTCAATCGACGCGATCACAGCCTATATTGATAACAGGGATATAGAGATTTCGGAGCTGATAGATATTATAAAGGCGCCTGACTTTCCGACGGGTGGGATCATTTATGGTTACCAGGGAGTGAAGGATGCTTATGAAACCGGACGGGGAAGGATTGTAATGCGTGCAAAGACGGAAATAGAGGTTACTGACACAGGAAGGGAGAAGATCATTGTTACAGAGATCCCATACCTTGTGAACAAGGCCGAGATGATCCGAAAGACCGCAGACCTGATTAATGAAAAGAAAATAGAAGGGATATCCTATATCAATGATGAATCTGACCGCAAGGGAATGCGGATCATTATTATCCTCAAGAAGGAAGCAAGTGCCAATGTTGTTCTGAATAACCTGCTCAAATATACTGCACTGCAGACAGCCTTTAATGTGAATAGTATCGCATTGGTGAATGGCCGTCCGCGGACATTGAACCTGAAAAATATCATTCAGCATTTTGTCAATCACAGGCATGAAGTAATTGTCAGAAGAACCAAATATGAACTGGATCAGGCGGAGAAACGGGCACATATCCTCGAGGGGCTGCTAAAGGCGCTGGATCATATTGACGAGGTAATTGCGCTCATACGCGCTTCAAGGACGCCAGAAGAGGCCAGGGATGGATTGATGGAGAAGTTTGGCTTTACTGAGATTCAGGCGAGAGCGATCCTGGATATGCGGTTGCAACGCCTTGTGGGACTTGAAAGGGAGAGGCTGCAGGAGGAATTCGACAATCTCATGGAGCAGATCATGTATTACAAAAAGTTGCTGGCCGATGAGGGACTTAGAATGCAGTTGATCAAGGATGAATTGTTGGAAGTAAAGGAAAAATATACTGACGGACGTAGAACTGAGATTGTGCCGGATGAAGGGGAGTTTAACCCTGAAGATTTCTATGCTGACGAAGAGATGGTGATAACAATCTCAAAGTTGGGCTACATTAAGCGGACCCCGCTTTATGAATTCAGGACCCAGAATAGGGGTGGGGTAGGTGCGAAAGGTAGTACCACGCGGACCGAAGATGTGATCGTCAGTATGTTCTCTGCCAGTATGCACAATACCATCCTCTTTTTTACAGATAAGGGCCGCTGTTTCTGGTTGAAAGTATATGAGATTCCGGAAGGCACACGAAGCTCTAAAGGCAGGGCTGTGCAGAATCTGATCAGTATTGAACCGGATGATGCACTCAGGACCTATCTCAAGGTGGGAGACTTGAAAGATGAGGATTACATCAATAACAATTTCATCGTTCTTGCTACAAAAAAAGGAATTATCAAGAAAACCAGTCTGGAAGCATATTCCCGTCGCAGGACCAATGGTATCAACGCAATCAACGTCAGGGAGGGTGACAGACTACTGGAAGCAAGGCTTACCGATGGTGATATGGATATCATGCTGGCAGTGAAATCGGGAAAAGCAATTCGTTTTCACGAGTCCCGGGCCCGTGCCATTGGCCGGACCGCTTCAGGAGTCAGAGCGATTACACTTGCAGGACCAATAGATGAGGTGGTAGGAATGATTGTCGCCAAAAAGGGCGAACAGGATATTCTTGTAGTATCCGAAAACGGGTATGGAAAACGAAGTGATCTGGATAATTATAGAATCACGAACAGGGGTGGAAAAGGGGTTAAAACCATTAATATCACTGAGAAAACGGGCAGTCTGATCGCCATTAAAGCTGTAACAGATGAGGATGATTTGATGATTATAACTACAGTGGGAATCGCAATTAGGGTATCAGTCAGCTCTTTACGCGTTATGGGCAGAAATACGCAGGGGGTGCGCCTGATCAACCTTAGGGATGGTGATAGTATTGCTGCCGCTACCCAGGTGCCTTCTAATAATGGAGAGGAGGATGTAGAGATTATAACAGAATCAGATTAAGCCCTGACGGTATTCTTGCTTTGTATTTTTTTTCTTTATTATTTCAGATATGTAATCTGAATCGAAAAAGCATGGTAACTTATTGAAGATTTATGGCATCTTATTTGAAGAATATTATTTAAGTTCTTATTTTTGAGCAGATAAAACCACAATTAATGACAATACAAATGAAAAGATTGATGTTAACTGCAGCAATTGCTGTATTGATGTTCGGAACTGCATTTGCACAAGTGCCGGGAGGTGTTACTCCTATTTTGCTAAATAAAAGCACATTGCAAAAAAAAGTAGAAAAAAGTGATGAGCATATTGTGCATGAACGTAAGGGAGCGAAAGAGAGAACGTGGCGAAAGCGTGGAGAGTTATTCCAAGATGTAGATAACCAGGGACTTGAGCAGGTTCAGCTTGGCATGGATCAAACCACTGTTAAGTTGCTCTACAATGAACCTAAGTCTGTTGAAACAAAAGAAGATGTTGAAATCTTAACCTATGAAACCATCAACTATTTCTTTGAAAATAATAGACTGAGGGGTTGGACACGGATCGATCCTATCCACGAAAATCCCCTGCAGGAAGCACTAAGAAGTTATAAAAAGGCGATTGAGCTGATTGATGAAGGGGAGAAGATGAAGACACAGGAGCGAATTAAGGATAATCTGGTGGAGTTGAAATTGCAGTTTCAGCGTGATGGACAAAACCAATACTACCACGAGAACTACCTCGCATCACTGAAAGCCTTTGAATCAATCCATGAGGTCAATGAAATTCCAATCTTTGATGGAGTTATCGATACACTGATGATTAATTATTGTGGAATAGTGGCAAGAGAGATAGGCGTTCGCTATGCACAGGAGGGAAAGGAGCAGAAAGCTGAAGAGATGTACAGAAAAGCGATCGATTATTATGATCAGCTTTCTGACCTGGGATTTGGCGGAGCTTCTAATTATATTCAAATGACACGTGATTATTACGCGATAGGGGACACCCTTGGAGCGATTGATAACCTGAAAAAAGGACTGGAACAGTATCCTGACAGTACGCTTCTTGTTACAGTTGCAGCGCAGGCATACTACCTGATGAAGGACAATGAGAAGGGACTTGAATTTCTGGATGAGCGATTGGAGAAGAGACCAAAATGTCCAGCAGCATACTACTGGAAAGGATTGCTGATTACAAATGTAAAGGATGTTGAAGAGGAATTAATTAAAGAATCATTGGCATTATATGATACATCATTGATGTATGATCCTTCAAATGCAAGCGTATGGTACCAGAGCGGATACGTTAATTACGCTGTTGGAGCAAGCTACTACGAACAGGAGAGTTATGAGGAAGATGCTGAGTTTAGAAAGTTGCTGAATGAAAAAGGAAAAAAGTATTATGTAGAAGCTGCCGAAAAAATGGAGAAGGCATATGAATTATCGGTAGATGATCGAGTTGTGAGACGTGAAGCGCTCGATTTGCTAAAACGGATCTATTATAAGCTTTACGGCAGTGATGATGAACATTACTTGCGAACGAATGAACGGCTGAAGGAATTTTAGCATTGTTAACAGCGTTCGTTTTAAAAAGAACGAGTATAGTAAGGGAAGGATGCGCATGTTCTTCCCTTATTTTTCATTTTTCTATTTAACATAATATTAATTATAGGACAAATATAAATTTGAATAAGAATTTCATATGTTTATCGTAAAACGAATTTTTACGTATATTAAGTGTAATTAACAGCGACCCTTGAAGCAAGGACTATTTGTAATAAAGAATCCAAAAAAACCCCCAATCAATAAACTGTTCCAGATATCTCCTGAACTAATCTCATTCATTTGTCGTCCCTCCGTTAAATAGAAAAACAAAAATCCAGCTACAGCTCCTCCAATAATAAACAGCAATGAACGCTTTAATGATCTGGATTTGATGGTTCGTTTTATCCAATTACCTTCCTGATTGAGCTCTAATTGCTTAAATTCCATATTGTAGTTATATATCTATATATTTAGATACAAATATACGTTATATAATTATATTATTGAGATTTTCTTCTTTTTCTGCCACTTTTGTCTTTTACAGATTCTGCTTCATCGATTAGTGCCTGCCAGTCATTGGCTTTTGATCCGGCCTTCTCCATTGTATAGCGGTAATCCTTTTTTGAAATCTCCAGCCTGGAAATTTGCTTGCCAAGTAAGTTTTCAATCTGCTGCAGCAATTCCGATTCCTCCTTGCTGCAAAACGAGACTGCCTGACCGCGTTTATTGGCCCGGCCTGTTCGACCAACCCGATGTACATAATTCTCAGCTACTTCAGGCATATCGTAATTAATAACGTATTCAATATCAGCGATATCAATTCCCCTTGCACTCACATCCGTTGCAATAAGCAACAGGTTCTCTCCACTTCCAAATTGTGCCATAATAAGCTTGCGCTCTGCCTCTTCCTTATCGCTATGAATGGTTTCAGCTGAAATCTGTAACCTTTCCATCGCTCGCTTTACCCGTTCTGCACGCACTTTTGTGCGAACAAATATCAGTATTTTGACACCGGGATTACTCCTGATCAGCTCCTCCAGAAAAAACCGTTTGTCGTCCATTTCAATAAATACAACCGAATGGTCAATGTTTCTGCCAACAGGATCTTTGGGCGAAATTTGAATGTGAATGGCATCCGTGACCAGGGAATATGCCAGTTTCTTTATCTTTTCATTGATCGTAGCAGAAAAAAACAGCGTTTGCCGCCTTTTTGGCAGGTGATGCATCAAATCCTTAATGTCTTTAATGAAGCCCAAATCCAACATGTGGTCTGCTTCATCCACAACAAGTATCTCCACCCGCGACAGGTTCAATGCTTTCTGACTTACAAGGTCGAACATCCTTCCTGGGGTGGCGATCAGTACGTCTGTCCCCATTTCTAAATTTGCGATCTGGGGAGCCTGCTCTACTCCTCCGTGAATACTTAAACAATTGATTCTGGTATGATTTCCTAACGTTTTGAATACCAGATTAGTCTGCCTCGCAAGTTCATGTGTGGGTGTCATCACCAAACATTTTACACCATCGGGCCGGCCTGCTACTTTTCGCTCCTGAAGCGTGTGCAGAACCGGGATGACAAATGCAGCGGTTTTCCCGGTCCCGGTCTGGGCAATGGCAAGTACATCATCCCCTCTCAAAATAGGTGGTATAGATTTAAATTGAATATCTGTCGGTTTCTTGAAACCCTGCTTGGCAATGCTGGTCTTTATCCCTTCTGCAATCCTGTAATCATCAAATCTCATTTAATCGAATTATGGTGCAAAGATAGTGAATAGACTGAGAAGATTGATGATTTCCCGCTGCGGCCCTCAAAGCTTGTAGTGAATAGTTATTTTTCGGCAGACAGTATTTGGGAGATACAGGTCAGCAAAAGCCTTTCGGTCCTGGATAATGCAAATCTTCAGAAGGTAAACAATGCCTCCATAGATATTTATAAAAACAGTGAATTGATCGACTCATCTTTTTACTACAGCTACCATCAGACCAATCTTGGCGATGAATATTACACCGCTGTCTATGGAAGTGTTGAAGGAACATTTAATATTACTTTCAGTGATCCTGTAGCAATTGAAAACTATTACATGCTTTCTCTATTTACATACGATAAATATTATAATTTTGAGGATTCGACTATTGCTTTTCGTGAGAGGAGAAACATCTCGTTTACAACAAATGATCCGGTTGCAGGTGATGATGATTCATACAGATCCAGTTTGCTTTTTAGCGATGATTTTTTTAACGGGCAGAATTACCAATTGAAGATAACCATCATGGACTGGGATGCAACGCTTGATAAGGAGTATGAAATTGAGCTGTTAAGTATGAACAAAGCGGGCTATTTGTATAGGCGTTCAGTGGAAGACTACCAAAATTCCAAGCATGATCCATTTTCAGAGCCTGTTCGGATCTATAGCAACATTGAGAATGGATTTGGCATCTTTGCAGGCTATGCGGTAGATAGTTACCCTTTTCAGCTATTCACTGAGTAAGACTTCGAAATCAATTCCTGCCCTGTTTTTTAACGGGAATGTGAAATGCTTACAAGCATCAGTATACCAATGTATTATAGTATTTATAATTTCAGCATTAACGCTATTATCGAACTTTATGGACAGAATACTTAGAGTCCGTCAATAGAGTCGTAAAATTGAAGAGGGTACTACCTCCAATTATTTTTTTAACTTATCCCTGAAGACTTTTTCAAATTTGTCCACTTTGGGCTGAATTACCATCCTGCAATAACCCTGATTGGAATTGTTGTCAAAGTACTCCTGGTGATAGTCTTCAGCCGGGTAAAAATTACTGAATTCAGTTACCTCTGTTACAATGGGATTTTTCCAGATGTTTTCGCTGTTCAGTGCTGCAATGATCTCTTCGGCAGCTTTTCGCTGTTCATCAGAATGGTAAAATATGGCCGAACGATACTGCGTTCCGACATCGGCCCCCTGTCGATTTAACGTGGTCGGATCATGCGTCTTAAAGAATATCTCCAATAGCTCAATATATGAAACTATTGCAGGGTTAAATGTGATTTGTATAGCTTCAGCATGACCGGTATTACCACTGGTCACTTCCCGGTAGGCCGGATTGATGACATCTCCTCCTGAATAACCTGAAACAACAGATTGTACCCCTTTTACCCTGTCAAATATCGCTTCTGTACACCAGAAACAACCTCCTGCCAGTGTTGCAACTTCAGCTTTCTCATTTACCATGACTTTTTCAATTTCTATGTGATTTCCAAACAATAAACCTGCTGCAAATAGCATTGCTGCTAAGAAAAACACCCTTACTGACTTCATAGGTATAAATTCTTTATTCAGTGTGTCCATAAAGTCCGACTCTATGGACACACTCTATTTAGTGTCTAACACCCGGAATATACAATTGTTTATGTCCGGGTCGCTAAAAAATTGTAACTTACGAATTATGCATCAAGCGGGTTATTACGCAGCACTACCAGGTAATCGGTTCAGATGCGATCTTTGTCCTCACCAATGCCTGTTAACTGAAGGAAAACCAGGGCAGTGTAAGGTGAGGGTTGTACGCAATGGCAAATTGGTCAGTGAAAATTATGGCCGTTTGTCAGCTATCGCAACAGATCCGATAGAGAAGAAACCACTCTACCATTTTTATCCCGGTGAAAAAATTCTATCCATCGGATCTGTTGGCTGCAACATGCACTGTAAAAACTGTCAGAATGAAAACATTTCACAATGTATCGACATTATGGCAGATCAATTAATCCATTATTCAGCAAAAGATATAGCTGAAAAGGCCGTAAAAGATCCGGCCAGGCTGTTTGCCTTCACCTATAACGAGCCGACTATATATTATGAATTCATGTATGATGTAGCTGAGCTGCTCAATAAGAGGGGAATCGTTTGTGTGATGGTTACCAATGGCTACATTATGCCGAAACCGCTAAAGAATATTATTCCCCTTATTTCCGGTTTTAATGTCGATTTGAAGTTTTTTCAGGAAAATATTTACAGGAAGATGACCGGTGCGGGATTAAAGCCGGTCCTGAATACATTGGAACAGGTTAAACGAAGCGGTCAACACCTTGAAATTACCTTTCTTGTTATTCCCGGAATCAATGATCATCCCGGGGAGTTTAAAAAAATGATCGATTTCATTCATGAAAACTTGGGCAGGGAGCAGGTTTTTCATCTATCCAGGTATTTCCCGCGGTATAAAATGAACCTCCCCCCTACTCCCATTATTAAGATGCTGGAATTAAGAATTTTGGCAAAAGAGAAGCTTGATTTTGTCTACCTTGGTAATACCGGTCCGGAGATAGATTCAAACACATGGTGTCCTTCATGTGGTAACCTGCTGATTCAACGCAACTATTATACTACAACTATTGTAGGAATGCGAGACAATACCTGCAAAAAATGCGGGACAGTTATTCATGGAAAATTCAGGGAACAATGATCAGAAAAGCAGCTTATGCAGGACGATTTTATCCGGATAGCGGCGAGGCAATATTTCAGTTGCTTGAAGAAATTGAGGAACTTGGAAAATACCGGCCACCGGCAAAGGTTTCAGGTAGTGTTATTGGTGCGGTTTTACCCCATGCGGGACATATATACAGCGGGTATCAAACCCTGCCTTTTTTCAAATATCTTTCCGTGAACCGGATCGTGCCAGATACCTTCATCATACTCAATCCCAATCATAGCGGAAGAGGGCCCGGCATTGCACTCGATCCGCATGAGTTCTGGAGTAATCCGGTGGGAAAGGTGCCTCTAGACATGGAGCTTGCGGAGGCCCTCCCCTATCCGAATGACGCTGATGCACAGAGAAATGAACATTCAGCAGAGGTGATCATTCCCTTTATTCAGTATTATTACAATGGCCAAATTAAGATACTACCGGTATGTATGAATGACCAGACGAGTTCATCAGCAACAAAACTGGCAGCAGATCTTCATCATGCAGTTGAGCTGACAGGCAGGAATGCTGTGGTAATTGCATCAAGCGATTTTTCCCATTTTCTAACACCGGAGGAGGGACGTAGGCAGGATCAACTTATACTTGAGAAGATCAGGAACAAGGATGTAAAAGCTGTTGAACGAACCGTTGTGAAAAATGGAATTTCTGTGTGTGGTTATGGACCGATCATGACATTGATGGCTTATGCCGGGATGATTGACAAAAATTACAGACCAACCATGCTTGCAAGGGGGCATTCTGGGGAAATCGCCCCTTCAAGGGATGTGGTTGATTACATTTCCATTCTATTTCACACCAGTAACTGAGATATGGAGTTTACAGAAAAACAAAAACATACATTGATGAGTATGGCCGAGTGGTCAATCCAGAATTACCTCACAACTGGTAAAAGAGACGAACTACCCGACAAATTTGAGATCGATCCTGTTTTTAAGTCACCCAGGGGAGTATTTGTGTCTGTATACATAAAAAGTGATCTTCGGGGATGCATCGGGACCTTTTCCGAAAAAGAACCATTATATAATAATATTCAAAAAATGGCAGTTCAGGCTGCAGCGGAGGACAATAGGTTTAAAGCAGTAAGGGCGCGAGAACTGAATCACCTTCAAATCGAGATATCGGTTCTCTCACCGCGTGAAAAAATTGAGGGACCTGATAATATTGTTATTGGCAAACATGGAATATATCTGATCAATGGGATAAGGCGGGCAACCCTGCTCCCACAGGTAGCTATTCAAAATAACTATTCGCCTGTTGAGTTTTTGGAAGTTTGTGCCGAGAGCAAGCTTGGTATGTCGCGGAATAGCTGGAAAGATTCCGAGTTATATGTTTATGAGGCGATCATTATACGGTGACCTACCTGTATAATAGATTCAATGAACGCTGCAGCGCTTTTTAGCGTTCAGGAGAAATAAAAAAAATGCCTGGATGAAAAAAAATCAGAACAATTAGTGAAAAATGCTTTGATGTTAAGATTCATTTACTATATTTGCTTTTGTTAGTGTGATAATAATAAGATTTTTACGATACATACTAACCCTAAAACTACCATTTTTATAGGGAAATCCTGCCTTATGCGTAAGGCAGGATTTTTTTAATGCGCCCGGCATGGGCATTTCTTTATTAGAAGGCCGGTATGGATGCAACCACACTAACCCGATCGATGGAATAGGCTGTAAAAATACCCACTGCCCCATTGCTGATATTGGAATGTACATTTGCCGGAGGACCGCTAAAAAGCGGGTTGTTGCCAAAGATTTCACTTTGCGCATCAACAATGAAGCTATAGTAGTCTTCGGTCAGACTGTTGATCTCCAGTGTTACTTCATCTCCGGGATTGACGACCTCATTTTCATCTTCGTCATTAAGAAAGCCAACCGGGATTCCGGATATATAATTGTTATTGATAAATTCATCTGTTTGGACCGTATAATCAGACAGGCGTCTGTTGATCAGTATGCCATTCCGTAACAACTTGTAATTGTAGTAATGGAGTCCGGTTGGTTCAGGTGACCAAAGGGCAACCTGGTATCCGGAAAAGAAGGGAGTGATAAACTTTTGCAGGCGGATTGAATCGGCCATAGCTATATCCGGCATAGTAGTCTCTGCTTCATACAATTCAGAAATGCCATCTTTATCAATATCAACATCCCTGATCTCGAGGTAGTAGGTGGTTCCCTCAACACCCCGGAAAGCATCGGGAAAAAGATGAACACCCGGCTGGTTGACCGATTCTTCAAGAAAGACGATAGTATCATCAAAAGAAATAGATACAGTAGCATTCTCAACTGCCGGAGGAGGCTCATTGTAGAAATAATCTGTAGTGGTGGTAAGTTTGACCTTGTGACGGATAGAATCGGTTGTGACTGTTCCGGAAACAACCAGCCGTGAATAGGTCGAATCAAGCTCTATTTCAATGATCTCTGTACATGAAACAAAAACAGGTAAAATGAATAGAAGCAGCAATATTTTCTTACGGTATATCATTAAAACCTGAAATTATAAGTGATTGAAGGTATGATGGAAAAGAGATATGTCATCTCCGCGTAAGTTTTATTCGGATCTTCACTGTCCTGGACGAAGTTCAGTGTCCAGGGATTCTTCCGGGCATAGGCATTGTACACTGAAAAATTCCATTCGCCGTTCCAGGGTTTCCTGCTTCTCTTCTTCTCTTGTATGGTCAAGGCTATATCCAGCCTGTGGTAATCATCTAATCTGTACTGATTTCTACCTGTGTATAGAGGAATTATGTTACCGTCAATTGTGTACCTTCCTGTTGGAAGGGTAAAGGGCAATCCCGTGGAATAGATCCAATTGGCCGATAAAGAGATCCTATCTGACAAGTCATAGGTTCCAACAAGTGCCAGATCGTGCGGTTTATCATAAGGGGCCGGATATGGATCGCCATTATTTACATCCTCGAAATACCGTATGGTTTTGGAGTATGTGTAGCTAATCCAGCCGGAAAATTTCCTGTCCTCATATTTCAGGAAGAACTCAGCGCCATAGGATGTAGCAAAACCTGTCCTGATCTCTCCTTCCAGGTATTTATTGAGGATCAGTTGCGCATGTTCTGCGAAATCAATTGATCTGTTCATCCTTTTGTAATAGAACTCCAGGGATGATTCCAGCTTGTTCTCCATGAAATTCCTGAAAAAACCGGCAGAGACCTGGTCAGAAAGCTGGGGTTTGATATTGGGCGAAGCCGGGAACCAAATATCAAGAGGTGTACCGGCACTGCTGTTTGATGCCAGCTGCATGTATTGTATGGTCCTGGAGTAGCTCAATTTGACAGAATTCCGGTCGTTGAAGGTATAATTCATGGCCAACCGGGGTTCAAGCCCCCTATAGTTATTAAAAAACTCGCCACTTTCATAGTCGGTTGAGTCAACGACCCGGTAGTTCTCATTATAGCTGTAGGAGGTACCCGGACCTATATTATTGAATTGGGATAATCGGAGACCATACCTTGCTGAAAGCGATTTACCGAATTGAGACTCACCCGATGCATATACGCCACTTTCGAGAGAGAAATTCGACGCATACGTTGTTGTATCGTTTTCATTCTCTCCTGTCTGGGTAACAATCTGACCCGGTAAAATATCATGATGGACCGAAGAGGCGCCAAAGCGGAATGTATGTTCCGGCAATGGATAGTATATAAAATCGCCCTTCAGGCCATAATCGGTTAGTCTGGAAAACCATGTAAAACGGGGAATTGCATTATCGGGAGTACCCAGATCATAGAGGTACCTGGAATGCACAAAGGTAAAATTACTGAAGAGCCTTTTTGAAAACAGATGGTTCCACCTGAAAGAGAAGGTGCTGTTACCGAAGTTCATTCCCGCAAAGTCATTTGCAAAAACATCTTTCCCGTTATAGGCTGAGAGAAAAAAGCGGTTGTTTTCATTCAATGTGTAATTAACCTTGCCATTCAGGTCGTAAAAATAGAGAGAATTGTCCCTGACTGCAGTATCACTTGCCAACGGAAGAAAAATATCGGCATACGTCCTTCTTCCTGCCACGAGAAATGATCCTTTACCTTTGAAAAGTGGTCCTTCAAGGGTAAGCCTACTGGATATATTTCCAATTCCACCAGTTCCTGCAATCGCTTTGTTATTCCCGTCCTTCATTCGCACATCCAGCAGTGAAGCCAGCCTTCCCCCTGCTCTGGCCGGGATGTCACCTTTATAGAGCTTCACATCCTTGATCGCATCGTTATTGAACACTGAAAAGAAACCGAGAAGGTGGGAGGCATTGTAAACGGTAGCTTCATCGAGCAGGATCAGGTTCTGATCCGCACCACCCCCTCTGACGCTGAATCCGGAAGATCCCTCGCTGGTAACCTGCACCCCGGGAAGCAATTGAATTGCTTTGATTACATCAACTTCACCCATGAGTGCGGGAATTTTTCGGATGGTATTTATCTGCAGTCTTGTTGCGCCCGTTTCCAGGCTGGTAACATTGGAGTTTGAGGCCTCTGCGGTGACCGTTACCTCTTCAATTTCTTGTGCAGAGGGCATTAATTCGATATCTAATTCTGTACCTACGGTAAAATTAAGGGGTTGGGATACTGAATTGTATCCGACGTAGGAGTATACCAACGTATAAAAACCGGGGGTTAGAGACACTGAGTAAAAACCGTATTGGTTTGTAATGGTGCCTGACCCTTTCTCTTTGATGGCTACGGTGGCACCAATCAGCTCTTCTCCTGTCTGCGCATCACGGACGTACCCACTTAATGTTACCCGTTTTTGTCCTGTTAGTTCAGGAAAAACTACCAGAAAAAGCAAAAGAATATATTGCGAATTTTTTGTCATATTATTGTTACAAAGATCTAACAATTACTTAAACAAAATGTTTCGCAAAAGTTAATAAATACTATAAAAGAGGAAATACTAAAAGTCAGTGAATATCTCTATGTCACTCCTGACCTGCTCAAAAAAATCACCGGTCCATCCTACATACGAAATTTGTCATCGCGATCAGTTCACGAGCTGTTGAGTCACAAATTTTCGTGTCATCGAACTTTACAGTTTAATACATACGAAAGAACAACATCAGAGTTACTAAAAGTAAAAGTTATGAGACAGTCTGACTCAGGGCATCAATGAAAGCTTCAACTGATGCGGTGATAATATCTGTCGATGCAGAAAATCCATAATATATCTGGCCTTTGGATTCGACCTGAACATGCACCTTCCCAAGGTCGTTGCTTCCTCGGTGAATAGCCTGAATAAGGAACTCTTCCAGTCTGACTTTGTTTTTAATTATTTTTTTTACGGCACTGAAAGCGGCATCAACAGGCCCGTTCCCCTCTGCTGTCTCGGAATAGCATGCTCCCTCCCACTCTATGGTAACAGTGGCTACAGGTATGGATCCCTTACCACACAGTACCTGCAGCCTGTGCAACTGCAGATTTCTTTTAACCCCTCGCGAACTCGTATCAACCAGTACTTTCAGGTCATCATCTCCCACCTCCTTCTTTGCATCTGCCACATTGAGAAATTTATCATAGATGACATCAAGCGCGTCTTTATCAAACGTATATCCCAGTTGCTTCAACCGGTGTTTCAATGCGGCCCTCCCACTGCGTGCTGTCAGAATAAAAGAAGACTCCTTTATGCCGACCGTTTTGGGATTAATAATCTCATAATTCTCTCTTCTTTTCAATACCCCGTCCTGGTGAATGCCTGAAGAGTGGGCAAAAGCATTTCTGCCGACGATCGCCTTGTTTGGCTGAACTGGCATGCGCATCAAAGTTGAAACGAGCCTGCTAGCGTTGTATATTTTCTTAGGATTGATATTTGTTTCCAGGTTCAGGTGCTTGCGGCTTTTCATGATCATCACAACCTCTTCGAGGCTTGTGTTGCCGGCACGTTCCCCAATTCCGTTAATGGTAACCTCTACCTGGCGTGCACCATTTATAACGCCGGACATAGTATTGGCTGTTGCCATTCCCAGGTCGTTATGGCAGTGGGTAGAGAGAATCGCTTTATCGATGTTTGGCACATGATCCTTCAGGAATTTTATCTTTTTTCCATACTCTTCCGGCAGTGTGTAACCGGTAGTATCGGGAATATTTATCACTGTGGCGCCTGCTTCGATCATCTTTTCCACGACTTTGGCAAGGAATTTATTATCGGTTCTTCCTGCATCTTCAGCATAGAATTCAACATCTTCGACAAATGTCTTCGCATATTTTACAGCATCAATACCCCTTTGAACAATCTTCTCTGGTGTGCTATTGAGTTTATGGTAAATATGGTAGTAGGAAGTACCAATACCAGTGTGGATCCTGGGGCGCTTGGCAAATTTAAGTGCATCGGCAGCAACCTCAATATCTCTCATTACGGCCCTGGTAAGGCCGCAAATAACAGGCTCGCTTACTGCTTTTGATATCTCAATTACCGAATTAAAATCACCCGGACTTGAAATCGGAAACCCTGCCTCGATTACATCAACACCAAGCGATTCAAGCATTTTTGCCACTTCAATTTTTTCGATGGTATTAAGCTGACAACCGGGAACTTGTTCACCATCACGCAACGTTGTATCAAATATATACACCCTCTCCTTACTCATGATAAATTGATTTTTTATAACTAATTTTCAATGCAATGCTGCAAATTTATGCTTTAAAACACAATTTCCTTAAAAAAAGCTCTTTTTTTACGGTTTCAGCTTCATTTAATCCTGGTTGTGGAATCGATCCGTTGGATAGAATCCTTTTTTACCCTGGGTGGAAATATCGCCTGAATCATATACAAATAAAGAAATGATAGGGCCAGACAGGGGTTTATATAACCCTTATATTTGTAGTATCTGTTCGCTTCAATCTATGATAGACTCTGTAAAGCCCGGAAGCTGTATCGCCTGCTGAGATGGTATTCTGAGATAGTTTATTGAACTTTAGCCGCTTCAATCTCGTCGGATCAAATGACCGGAAGCAGGGTTGTATATTTTTAATGGAACTGCTTTTTCAGCGCCTTCACCCAATCAGCAATTCTTGAGTCAGTTTTGGCCGACTGGTTTTCAAGGTCAATGGCCAGTCCCACGAACTGATCCCCCCGTTCTGCCCTTGATCGCTCATAGGTATATCCATCGGTGCTGGTAAAACCAACTATTTCAGCACCCCGGTCCTCAAGGATCTCTGCCATCAGACCCATCCCGTCCTGATAATTCTCAGGATAGCCTTTTTGATCTCCCAATCCGAATATAGCTACTTTCTTTCCTTTCAGGTCCAATTCCTCAATAGCAGGTACAAATTCATCCCAGTAATTGGGCAGTTCACCGTCAAACCAGGTGGAGACGCCTAGTATCATCTGATCGTATGAAGAGAATTTTTCTTCAGTGATCTCTTCCGCGTTGACCATTTCAACTGCGTCGTCATTAAATTCCTCCTTGATCTTTTCAGCTATTTTTCCCGTTTTTTTTGTATTGAAGCTATAGATTAGTGCTGTTTTTTTCACGGTCTTTTATTTAAAATTAATTTGGTGTTGAATAACACAATTATAGATGTCCAACTCATTAATAATGAATGAGTTGATCCAATGCATTTTGAATCCTGTCCGAATCAGGTAATATCGCTTTTTCCAAAATACGATTGAAGCCAACCGGGGTAAAGGTTGATCCAACCCGCATTACCGGACCGTCGAGATATTCAAATGCGGATTCGGTTATCTGTGCTGCCACTTCACCTCCAAATCCACCAAACACCTTATCTTCGTGAACAACAAGAACTTTACCCGTCTTTTTCACACTTGCTAAAATGGTATCGGCATCGAGGGGACTCAGCGACCGGAGATCGATCACCTCTACAGAAATATCCTTTTCGGCCATTTTTTCAGCGATATCAACACACATAGGTGTAGTATTGCCATAGGTGATCATTGTCACATCCTCTCCTTCCCTTCTGATCCGGGCTTTCCCAAACGGGACTTCAAAATCGTCAGGCACCGATGTTGCCACCTTGGGAGCGTTATAGAGCGCCTTCGGTTCGAGGAACAGTGTTATCCCTCTTGAACGTATACTTGTCCGCAACAATCCCGCTGCATCATCTGCATAGCTGGGATAGACAACCCTTATTCCGGGAAGCGTGGTCAATGTTCCTTCGATGGTCTGACTGTGATATAGTCCGCCACCGATATATCCTCCCGAAGCAAGTCTGATGGTAATATTCGGACTGAATTGTCCGTTGGATCTCCAATAATCGTGTGATGTGTCGACCAACTGTTCCATAGCCGGCCAGAAATAATCTGCAAATTCAGCACCTTCAACAACAATCCTGATCTTGTCATTGAATCGGCTCATGCCATTTGCTGTTCCAACAATAAAATCTTCCGCTATCGGTGCATTGAAAACACGTTCCTTGCCAAACTCCTTCTGCATACCTTTGGTCACGTTGAAAATACCGCCTTTGTCCTTATAAGCAATATCCTGTCCCCAAATAAATGTATCCGGGTTATGCCTGAATTCAGATTTAAGTGTTTCGTTAATCCCTTCGATCAGTTTCTTTTTTTCTCCGTTGTGGTTATGCAGCCCTTCTGGATATTTTTCCGACACATATGGTTCCGGAAGCACATGATCAAGAATCGATGCGGGATCCGGATCAGGGGCAGCCATGGACGCTTTGTGTGCTTTCTTAACAATCTCCTTCGATTCTGTTTCAATTGCAACGAGTTCATCTTCTGTAAACCTGTCATACCTTAACAGCAAACGCCTGTATTTTGCAAGCGGGTCATATTCACTGACATAATTCAACTCATAGTCGTCACGATAGAGATCATGGCGGTCTGAATTTGAATGAGAATGAATCCTTACACAATTGGCCTGAACAATTACTGGATGCTCATTTTTTTCCACATACTCCCGGGCTTCATACATCGTGTTCATGGAATCAAATACATCCTTTCCATTGCAGTGAAATATCTTCAGGTATTTAAATCCGGAAAAATTATCAGCCACCTTCCGGTTGGCCGTTTGGTCCGTTTTAGGCACAGAGATCCCGTAGCCATTATCCTGGAAAACAAAAATTACTGGAAGGCGCTCATTGGAAGCCCCATTAATTGCCTCATAAACATATCCTTCAGAGACAGATGATTCACCCTGACTGCTGATTGAAATACCGGGTACATTGTATTTCTTGAATGCTCTTCCGGCGCCGGTAGCCTGTTGCGCATGGTTTCCCGTGCAAGAGGAGGAATTATGTATGTTCCATTCAGGCTTGGCAAAATGGTTGGACATATGTCGTCCGCCCCCTGCCACGTCACTGTCCTTGGAAATACCATTCAGTATGATCTCTTCTGCCGTGAGACCGGCAGATAGGGCGGTAAGCATGTCCCGGTAATAGGGAAAAAGGTGGTCCTTCTCTTTATCAAAAACCTGCCCGATTGCTAACTGTATCCCGTCATGTCCTGCATAGGGAGCATGGTACGACCATCCAATTGCCTGTTTCAGGTAATTTGGAGCCCTGTCGTCCAGCAAACGACCGGTTACCATAAGCCTGAACCATTTGGCCAGTGTCTCTTTTTCTGTTCTCTTTACGTGGAATTTTTTTTCTATGGACATATTAAAATGGATTGTAAGTATTGGTTAAATGGTACGAGTGGTGTCGAATGATTCAATGTAATTCCCGAGTGTTCTAAGAAACATGCCACCCAGTGCCCCATCAATAATTCTGTGATCGTAAGTGAGGGAGAGCCACATCTTCTGTCGTATAGCAATTACATCACCTTCGGATGTTTCGAGTACAGCAGGTTTCTTTTTTACCGCGCCGACAGCCAGGATCGCAACTTCCGGCTGATTGATAATGGGCGTACCGATGTCATTTTGGAAGGTACCGAAGTTTGTGATTGTAAATGTACCGCCCGAGATATCATCCGGTCCCAATTTATTGCTCCTGGCAGCGGCGGCAATACTGTTCAGGTTGGTCGTAAGACCTGCAAGATTGAGCTGATCGGCATTTTTGATATTGGGAACGATAAGGTTGTTATCTTCAAGAGCGACGGCGATCCCCAGGTTGATGTTTTTTCTGACAATGATTTTATCCCCATCGACACTTGCGTTGATCATTGGGTGATCGCGGAGTGCTTTTAACGTTGCTTCCATGAAAAGAGGCAGATAGGTGAGTTTCTGTCCCTGCTTTTTCATAAACTCATCCTTCGTTTTATTGCGCCAGTTAACCACATTTGTAACATCAATCTCCAACATATTGGTTACATGGGCCGAGGTCTGTTTGGAGTTAAGCATATGGGCAGCGATAAGCTTTCTCATTCTGCTCATTTCAATGACCTCATCATCGTCTGATGAGGAGACATTTATCTTTACTTTCGCCGGAGCAGGTTCTTTCTTTGTCTCTTTTACAGTCTCTTTCGGCGGACTCTCTTTTTCGCGTGATTTCAGGTATTCAAGAACGTCATTTTTTTGCACCCTTCCATTTATTCCGCTCCCGGAGATAGAATCAAGCTCCTCAACAGCTATATTCTCTTCACTTGCTATCTTTCTTACCAACGGTGAATAGAAACGGCCCGATTCACTCTTAGAGAAGACAGCCTTTTCAGGTTCTTGTGCTACACTGGCAGAAGTTTCCTTGTCAGATTCCTCTGTGGTCTCATTTTCAGCGTCCTCATCCTGTTTCGCTGAAGGTTCTTGTGATACTCTGTCAGCTTTTTGATCCCCTGCCCCCTCATCATCCTGATTTTCACCAGAGCCCTCACCGCCCATATCAATAACTGCAATAACAGTTCCGACAGCAACGGTATCATCCTGTTCAAACAGCAGTTTTTTTACCACACCTTCAACGGGAGAAGGAATTTCAGAATCCACCTTATCGGTGGCAATTTCAAGCAGAACATCATCTTCAACCACTTTATCTCCTTCTTTCACAAACCATTTGGTTATTGTGGCCTCTTCGATGCTCTCGCCCATTTTTGGCATTACTATATCAAAATGCGCCATGTCAGATTATGCGTTTTGTTTCTTTTAAAAATAATCACAATTTCGCACATATAACAACACTTATTGAAAAATGTTTGCGTAAAACCAATCCATTATAAGGCGGTTCTTCCCTGTAAAGGTTTACTTCAGAACCAGGATTTAAGACCAGGGTACCCAAAAAAGATGTGTGTCTGTCCACTGCTTTTTATAGTCAGCCACTAGTAAGAATCTGTTAATTTAATTGGCGTGACTGGATCATAAAGTTCGAGAGCATTACTTGTCCCGCTCCTAAGCAGAAACGCGTAAAAGTCTTACGACCCAGTATACTAACGTATTCGAGGATTTAAGAATTTTGCAGCATTGCAGCAACCGAGCAACACGATAATAGTTGTTTCTTCTCTGATATCATAATATTGCGAGCTCGACGAAGTCAAAGTTCAATAACAAGCATAACGCAGTTATTAGACTTTATAGACAAACAATAGTTAGAGTAGCGGATTGGGTGTTGTGATTTCTGAAATTGGATTTGAAAATTGCTGGTCCACCAGGAAAAGATTGAGGTAGGGCCACAATTCAACTCCTCCAACCGCATTAAACATCATAGCGGAGGCATATCGCTGGATCCGGGATTGTCTGTAAGTGGACGTGTTTAATAAAACCACCCAGTTCAGGCCATTTTTCTGGCGAACCACAAGTGCTGTTGATCCGCTAAGGTAACCGGTTCTCCACCATGTGCCGGTATGATCAATCCCCCTCCACCCAAAGAGTCCGTATCCTGCAAAATCAGGATTCACCATCAAATTGACTGTCTCCTTTTTAAGGATATCTTGCTGAATGTTATATCCATCCAACACAGTTAACAATTTGGCCAGTTCGGGAGCGGATGCTACCCATCCTCCGGCTGCAGCGAGCAATTCAATGTTATTGCCTCCATAGTGTAAGGGCACCATTTCACCTGATCCATCAAAAGAATGTGTTTTTATTGTGCTTCCGGAATGATAATAGGTTACTTCATTGGGAAACCGTTCATCGTGAAAACTTTTTCCGATATGCATATCATGGATTCCTGCTGGTTTCAGAATCTTCAATATAACATAATCCTCATAAGGCATTCCGCTTGCAACTTCAATGATCTTTCCAAGAATTGCGTAGCCGACATTGGAATAGCTGTATCGCGTTCCGGGTTTAAAATGTAGCTTACGTGATAAACAATACGTAATGATATGATCAACATTTGCCGGGGGATCAATTTTCATATTTTTAGCAATATTCAGTGAGTTGAACATAGGATCACCGGCGATTCCTGACCAGCCTGCTGAATGGTTCAGAAGATGTTTCACAGTTATCTCTTCATATCGCTTATCCTTATAACCGCTATAATAGGAAGTATCGAGGATTCCATACGGACCAAAAACAATCTTGTTCAGATCCAGTTGTTGCTCCTCATATAATTTCATTACAGCTGCAGCGGTGAGTAATTTAGATACCGAAGCTATTCTAAAAAGGTGTCCCGGCTTCACAGCTTCCTTCCGCTCAGTATCTGCAAAACCAAAGCCCTTGGCGTACACTAGTTCCTCATCTTTTGTAACCGCAACACTTACACCATGAATCTTCCATCGGTCCATAAAGGATTCAACATTGTTGTCGATAACCTCGGTCGATTGATAGTCGGAGTAATGGTTCTCAATTTTCAGGGAGAATGCTACTTCATTATCATCGACAATAAATGAACTTCCCTTGTCAGAAAATGTCAATGCGATCTCACCAAAGAAAAAAACGATGACCAGTCCGGCCAATATCAAAAATCTACGTAACATAATACTATTCAATTAAAAAATCCACATTTTAGTCGGACTTTTATATAGACAAAGTTAAATGGGATTTGTTTAGGTTTTATGTAGAAGAAATGCACCTTTTCAACACACCTGTGTTAATAGCTGTAAGTGCTGTATTTACATACATATAAATAGGTATTTTACTGTATGCGAATAGAATGTATTGGTGATTATTCAGATATACTTCGCACACAAATCAGGTGGTTCATGGAATAAAATTGAGGATCGGGATCTTGTAAATGGCAATTAATCAAAATAGAACCAAATAGAATTAAAACACAAATGGGAGCTAGTCTGCACTAACCCCCATTTCGATTCCTGGTTACCGTAGTCGCCAGTTCACGTCAAGTTACGGTTTATTATGCCGGATTGCATCCCGAAGGCTGCATTCCCTAACTGTTAGCCGGCCGAAGCCGTTAACAGGAGTCAGCTGCATCCGTAGATGCCTCTGAACTCATTTCTTTCCGCTGCATCCTGTCCTGGTTTCCAGATATCCTTCAGGTCAGTCTGTCACTCCTCCCAATACCTGTTACAGTATCTTTCAAAGTACCAGCGCAAAGACCACAACCTGCGTTGTGGAAGAACAATCTCAATACCTGGTTCGATTGTTCTGACTCCTTTCTGCTCCGGGGACGAATCCCCTTTGCATATCAGTATGAAAAATCACAAAGAACGGAGTGGCTTTTATACGCTCACTTGATGAATCAAATATACTGTAATAATTGTTTCTGTCAATAGTAAAGTGGCAAAATGAATGAACAATGAATCAACATAAGTTATTAACAATGGTTAATTACTGTCTGTCCATAAAGCTTGATAGCTGTATTGCCGCTTGATGGTTTCAGGATTAAAATAATTTTCCGTTCAGATGGTGTTGAAATGGTTCAATAACCTTTTGGCTATGTGGGTTTGCATCTGGACTGTTTATGAGATTACTCACTGTATAAGCATTCAGCCTTGTTTCACTGTATGGCACAAGGAGTTTTTTTGTCCCTGATTCGGTATCATTGTTACCGTTACCCAGCCATCGTTTTTCACCCCGGTCATACAAGATTGCGGGCATCCTTTTTTTTGTATTATGAATCTTTTCCATCAAAGGATTGGCAGGAACTGTGATAATAGAGAACGTGTGTATTATCTCTTCATTTGCAGCATTGTTCCAGAGATCATATATGCCTGCCAAAGCAATGAATGGATTCTTTCTGTCATGGATGTACCAGGGTATTTTTCGTTTACCTGCATGTTGCCATTCAAAGAAACCGCATATTGGAATGATGCAGTGACGTTTATTGAAGGAGTCGCGAAACGACGGTTTTTTATGAAGTGTTTCGGCCCGGGCATTATAGGTTCCTTTTCGTATCTTTTCAGCTTGATCCTGATCACGTGTCCAGCGAGGTATCAATCCCCACTGCATGAGTTGAACGACCCCCGGGTTATCGCTGGTAATAACAGGCAGAAGCGGATTATTGAATGCCTTGAAATAATATCTGAAATCAAAATCTGACAGTGCCGAAGCATCCGCTTCAAATCTCTTTTCAATCGAATCTCTCGTGGTGTTTAAATTAATTGTAAAGCACATGACAATTTACTGTTAAAGTGCGTGCAAGAACCGAGATTATGAGCTTAGCCAGTCTGTAACTTCAAGCACAACAAAACAATGCGAATTATCTCTCTATAAAAAATACTCTCTAATAATAGAGAATAGAAATAATTTATCCAATAAATAAACAAAGCCGGCAAATACTTTGTTTAGGATATGTTAATATACAACGAATTGAACAGCAAACAGAAAATATTACCATTTTTTCCACTTGGCGTATTCCTTTTACCGGGAGAGGACCTGCCGCTCAGGATCTTTGAGCCCAGGTATCTCCAGTTGATCGACGATGCGTCTGAAGAGGGATTTACCTTTGTAATTCCATACGCGAAAAACGATGAGGTAATGAAATATGGCTGTGAAGTAAAGCTTCAACAGGTTGTCGCCGAGAGTCAGCAGGGACAGAAGGTAATTACGGTTGAATCCGTTTCTGTTGTTCGCATCAACAACTACACATCAACGATGGCAGGTAAGCTTTATCCTGGCGGTAATGTTGATTGTCTTCCACTTGCCCCTCCTGTTAAAAGCGAAAAGCTGGTCGACATGGTTATGAAATACACGAAGGATTTCGACAAGGATTTTCTAAAAATTACGGAAGGAGAAGTGCTCTGCTATTACGATGTGTTGCGATCACTCAATCTGTCATCCGAAGATAAATTCAAATTTGTGACGCAGCAGTATGACGATCAGCGGGAAAAATTTCTGATCAAGCATATTGAATTCCTGATGCTGATCCGCAAGCAGGAACTGAAACTGAATAATGATTTCCATCTGAACTAGGCTTATATCGAACTAAACCAGGCAAATTGTAATCTGAACCATGTAGATTTCCATCTGAAACAGATGGTTTTCCAATTGAACCAAAAGGATTGCAAACTGAACCAGATAGTCAGTTCACTCTTTTCCATGTTCAATATCCTGAAACGATTGAACTATTATGCTGGATCATAAGGACTTATCTCAATATCTTTTACTCTGTCACCTTCATTCCTTGCTCTGTCACCTTGACTGTAAACCGTGCTTTTGATCCGCTGCATATCCTGTTTCAGTCCGGCCACCGTTCTCACCAGTTCATTTTCCGGCAGCACCGGTTCGGGCAGCTCCTGACTGATAAAGTGGACAAATTTCCAGACCTCCTTAATATCAGTAACCTTCACATCAAAGGGTTCATAGAGGGGATTCAGTGAATAGAGTGTTAGTATCCCCTCTTCACGAATCTTATTCTCAACAACCTTGAATACAATACCATCATCAAGTGTAAGTACCACACAGGCCTCACCGGTTGCGATGTTGTTCCAGTCAACCACATACTCCCCGGTAACAAAAGCTTTGTCGGGAATGGGAAACATAGAGTCACCATTCAGCTGAAATGTCCGGTATTTCCTGTTCACAGAGAGAAACGGAAGCTTGAATACCGGCAGTTCGCTGATGTACTCCGGATCGGCAAACCCGTTTGTATATCCTGCGCGCGCCTTTTCACTCACCAGCTCGATATTCTCCTCATTTATGCTGTCGACCGTGGAGGCCAGGATCCTCAGGTTCCCACCTTTCAGAAAGACATCATCGCCGTTTTCGAGTTGGTGGAGCTGACTCTCCGAAAGCTTGCTGAGATCGGTCTTTATCAGCGTGTCGACCGCCATATTGAAGTATCTGGAAAACTCCAGCAGCACCTCAATACCCGGCTCTGCCACCTGGTTCTCATATCCACTGAGCGTGGAACGCTTCATATGGAGGATAGCAGCCAGATCATCCTGCGTCTTGTTCTTCCGCTTCCTCAGTAATTTAATGTTCGAATGAAAATACATGGCATTATTTTTTAAAAATTGTTGCGTATTGTTTTTGTTACGATTAAATTGTAACCAATAATATGATTAAAAACTAATCAAATATAAAAAGAGTTTTTGAGAAAAGCAAATAGAGTCTTTATTAATTAAACAGAGACCGTTATTAAAATACTGTCCGATGCAGTACGAAAGGCTATTTCCGGAAAAATAACGGATACCAATTGCGAAATACCGGACTTTCCGGGGTGCTGCGGACAGTGTATAAAAGATTAGCTGACTGACTGTTGCTGGAGGTAGTAAAGTTGCAGGCAATGAGTCGGATGTGCTGATTGCGAAATGAAACTGCCGGGCAACCGGCGGTCATGGATATTAGAATGGAAGGTAAGTAATGGAGCGAAACATTGTACATATGGACCTGGATACATTTTTTGTATCGGTGGAACGCCTGAAGAACAGCAGCCTGGTGGGCAAGCCGGTGATCATTGGCGGGGCGTCCGACCGTGGGGTGGTATCGGGCTGCAGCTATGAGGCGCGCCGCTACGGGGTGCATTCGGCCATGCCGGTGAAAATGGCGCGCATCCTCTGCAGCGAGGCCATCATGATACGTGGCGACATGGACAGCTACAGCAAGTACTCAAAGATGGTGACGGAGGTGATCGCAGAGCGGGCGCCGGTGTATGAAAAGGCCTCCATCGACGAGCATTACCTGGATATTACCGGGATGGACCGTTTTTTCGGCTGTATGCAGTGGAGCAGCGAACTGCGGGAACGGATCATCCGGGAGACTGGACTGCCCATATCATTCGGACTTTCAGTCAACAAAACCGTTTCCAAGATCGCCACGGGAGAGGCAAAGCCTGATCGCGGGATCGAAGTGCCGTTCGTTGGGGTACAGGGGTTTCTCTCTCCCCTATCCATCAGGAAGATCCCGATGATCGGCAACAAAACCTACCACCTGCTGCGTTCCATGGGCATCTCCAACATCGGCACCCTGGGCATGATCCCCCGGGAGATGATGGAGGGGCTGCTGGGGAAGAACGGGATCGTTATCTGGAAAAAGGCGAATGGCATCGATCCCACCCCTGTAACGCAGTATTCGGAACGAAAATCGATTGGCAGTGAACGAACGTTCGACAAGGATACCATGGATATCGGCGGACTGAAGGATCTGCTGGTATCGATGGTGGAGAAGCTGACGTTTCAGTTGCGCAGGGAGGAGAAGCTCACCTCCTGTATTACCATAAAAATACGGTATTCGAACTTCGATACCCACACACTGCAGAAGCGCGTGGGGTACACCTCGTTCGACCATGTGCTGATACCGGCAGCGAAAGAGCTGTTCGATCGCCTCTATACACGGCGGATGCTGATACGGCTGATCGGCGTGCGGTTTTCGGGGCTGATCAGGGGGGTGCAGCAGCTTGATCTTTTTGAGGATACGTCGGAGATGGTACGCCTCTACCTGGCGATGGATTCGCTGCGGAAACGGTTCGGACAGGGCTCCGTGCGAAGGGCCAGCGGGTTACAGACATTCCGCTCCTAGCGGAGCTGGGGGTTCCATGTGGGCTGCCTGCTACAGACATTCCGCTCCTACGGAGCTGGAAAAGCCCTGTTAAGGGCGATATGTCTAGCCCCGTTAGGGGCGGAATGTCTGTAGCAGGAACGTTGCAATAAAGATAATCAAGCCCTGTTAAGGGCGACATGTTCAGTCCCGTTAGGGGCGCCATGTCTGTAGCAGGTGGAATGTCTGTAGAACAATCGGCCCATATGGAACCAAAGCCCTGTTAAGGGCGACATGTCTAGCTCCGATAGCGCCATGTCTGTAGCAAAAAAATGTACCTAAACTGTCATACATATTACAGTCTGCGTTACGGCACCATGGCGCCGGAAACATTGGTATCGGCAGCAGCGAAGCTGGGCATCGGATCGCTGGCGCTCACCGATATCAACAACTCCACGGGGATGGTCGATTTTGTAAAGTACTGCCACAAACACGGAATCCATCCCATCGCCGGAATGGAATTCAGGAACGGCGACCAATACCTCTACACCGGCATAGCACGAAATCAAAACGGGTTCAGGGAGCTCAACGAATTTCTTTCGTACCACAACGAAACGGACCTCCCCTTCCCTGCCACTGCACCTCCAGCTGCCGATGTATGGTTCATCTACACTTTCGGGAACACCCCCACCAGGCGACTGAAGGACAATGAGCTGATCGGTGTGAGGCCGTCCGACCTGAACAAACTCCTCACCTCGCCGTGGCGCGATGACCACTCCCGGTTGGTGATCTTCCACCCGGTGGTGATGCTGCAGCGGTCCGACCATGCGCTCCACCGGTACCTCCGGGCGATCGACCATAACATCGTATTGGGCAAGCTGCAGCCGCACATGACTGCCAGGAAGGAGGCCACATTGCTATCCCCCGATCTGCTGCAGTGCGCGTATGAGGATTTTCCGAAGATTATCGCTAATACCCGGCGACTGGTGGCTGACTGCGAAATATCATTCGATTTCACGACGGTGAAAAACAAAAGGAGCTATACCGGGACACGGCGTGACGACCGGGTGCTGCTGGAGAAGCTGGCGGGGGAAGGGATGGTGTACCGTTACGGGAAGGGGAACGCGGAGACGCTGCGGCGGGTGCGGCACGAGCTGGAGGTGATCGATAAGCTGGGGTTCTCCTCCTACTTCCTGATCACCTGGGATGTGATCCGCTACTCGATGTCGCGCGGTTTCTACCATGTCGGTCGCGGCAGCGGGGCCAACTCCATCGTCGCCTACTGCCTGCGGATCACTGATGTGGATCCGATCGACCTGGACCTCTATTTCGAGCGGTTCATCAACCCGAAACGGTCGAGTCCGCCCGACTTCGATATCGATTTCTCGTGGAAGGAGCGCGATGAGGTGCTGGACTATATTTTCAAGCGGTACGGGAGAAGGCACACGGCGCTGATCGGCACGATCTCCACGTTTCGCGACCGCTCGATCTTTCGTGAGCTGGGCAAGGTGAGCGGTCTGCCGAAGGAGGAGATCGACCTGCTTGTGAAGTATCCTGACGATCCGATGAACGCGAACGAGATCATCTCGAACATCTACCGCATCGGGAACCAGCTGGTGGATTTCCCGAACCTGCGGAGCATCCATGCCGGCGGGGTGATCGTGTCGGAGGAGCCGATTACCTGTTACACCGCGCTCGACATGCCCCCGAAGGGATTGCCCACCACACAGTTCGACATGTACGTTGCCGAGAGTATTGGCTATGAAAAGCTCGATATTCTGAGTCAACGCGGGATCGGCCATATCAAGGAGTCGGTGGAGATCATCCGGCGGAACCGTGGCATTGAGGTGGATGTGCACCGGGTGGAGCAGTTCAAGAGGGATGAACGCGTGCTGGAGCAGCTGCGGAGCGGGGAGACGAACGGCTGCTTCTATATTGAGAGTCCTGCCATGCGCGGATTGCTGAAAAAGCTACGGTGCGACGGTTACAGGAGCCTGGTGGCGGCCAGCTCGATCATCCGTCCGGGTGTGGCGAAATCGGGGATGATGCGCGAGTATATCCACCGGTTCCACCATCCCGATGAATTTGAGTACCTGCATCCCATAATGAAGGAGCAGCTGTCGGAGACCTTTGGCGTGATGGTGTACCAGGAGGATGTGATCAAGGTGTGTCACCATTTCGCCGGACTCGATCTGGCGGATGCCGATGTGCTGCGGCGGGCGATGAGCGGAAAATACCGGTCAGGCAAGGAGTTTGAGCGGATCGCCAACCGGTTTTTCAGCAACTGCCGTGAGAGAGGCTATCCCGATGCGCTTGCCGGGGAGGTGTGGCGGCAGATCAGCTCCTTCGCCGGCTACTCCTTCTCCAAGGCGCATTCGGCCTCCTTCGCGGTGGAGAGTTTTCAGTCGCTCTACCTCAAGACCTGGTACCCGCTTGAGTTCCAGGTGGCGGTGATCAACAATTTCGGCGGTTTTTACCGGACCTGGGTCTATGTGAACGAGGCACAGCGCAAGGGCGGCACCATCCACCTCCCCTGCGTAAACAGGAGCGATCTGCATACAAACATCTATGGCAGTGATATTTACCTCGGGTTGGTACACATGGAGAACCTGGAATATGCACTCGCAAAACGGATCGTGGCTGAGCGCGAACAGAGCGGACCGTATACCAGCCTGGAAGATTTCCTAAACCGTGTCCCTGTTGGTCATGAACAGCTGGTGATCCTGATCCGCATTGATGCATTCCGCTTCACCGGGAGGGGCAAAAAGGAGCTACTGTGGGATGCGCAGGTCGTCTCCGGACATTTGAAGAAGCAGGAGGCAGTAGTTGGAAGTATTTTTCCTGTGCAGCGGCGGAAGTTTGAGCTGCCGGCGCTGGAGCAGTCGGCGATCGAGGATGCCTACGATGAGATCGAGCTGCTGGGGTTCCCGGTCACCATGAGCATGTTCGACATGCTGAAAACGACTTTTCGCGGCGAGGTGATGACGGGTGAGATGCTGCAGCATGTGGGGAAGAAACGGCGGATGCTGGGACGGCTGGTAACAACGAAGAACGTGCGAACGGTGAAGCGGGAGTGGATGCAATTCGGCACCTTTATCGACCAGCACGGCGAATTTTTCGATGTGGTCAATTTCCCGGGATCGCTAAAAAAATGGCCGTACAAGGGGGGCGGGATCTACCTCCTGCTGGGGGAGATCACCGAGGAGATGGGGTTCCCCGGCATGACCGTCGAAAAGATGGAGAAGATGCCGCTGAAGGCTGATCCGAGGTATTAAGGGCTGTTGTTAGGATCATAAATTCAGCAGCCATTTCCATACAGGGATGACTTCAATCTTTTTTCCACTTATCTCCAACATACGTTCGGTATCCCGCGTGATGATTAACAAATGACGACACTCCAATACTTCTGTAATTTTTAGTAATGCCTTCACTTCCCTGTCAAAAGTGCCGGAGCTGTTGTCAAGATCAAAACAAACCTGAATAGACGTGCTGGCATCAGGCACGTAGAAATCGACTTCAATTCCCTTGTTGTAAAAATAGACAGCATCATTTCGACCGTATTTGCGCAACAGATTAATTGCCACCATGTTTTCCAACAAAGAGGTATTCCCATCAAGCAGAAAGAGGTTCAAAAGGCCGTTATCGGTAAAATAATATTTAGGAACAGTTTCTTTATCAACCAGTTTGCCTGCAATATTCTGTATGGGATTGATAAGCCAGGCATCTTTGGCATATTCCATATAGTTAATAATTGTATTTGTGCCAACCTTTGCCCCGGTAGATGATACGATATTCGCTATCCGTGTAAACGACAAAGGTTGTTTAATACTTTCGGCCAGTTTCTTAAATAAGATTCGCAAAGCGAAGGTATTTTCCACTGAATGACGGGCAGCAATATCTCCTAAAAAAATCTTTTGATAAACACTTGTCAGATATTCTCTTTTAGCTGAAAGTTCTGCTCCTTCTGGAAATCCTCCAAAATAGAAATAGTCATTGAACTTTCTCAGAACTTCAGCTTTGGCCTCTGTCGATAACAGGGAGTTTTCAGTTAGGCGAATATCGTTTGCCGCCAAAAACTCTTTGAAATCGTAGGGATAAACATCGACAGGAATATAGCGTCCCCCCAGCGTTGACTGAATGTCCTGACTCAACATTTTGGCATTGCTCCCCGTAATATACACCCGGTGTTTGGTGTCGGCCATTCGACGGGCAAATTTTTCCCATCCTGATATATTTTGTATCTCATCAAGAAAAAGAATGGGTTTCTTTCCATACATTTCCAGATGAACCTCCAACAACATGTTCAAATGCTCTGCTCCCATTCCTGTTAGACGTTCATCCTCAAAATTAATATAGAGCATCTCATCCCACTGAATTCCCCGGGTTATCAATTGTTGCATACGCTGATAGAGCAGATAGGATTTTCCTGCCCGCCGGATACCACCAAAAACATAATTGCCAAATTCCTCAAAAGTAAAATCCCGGGGAATTATCTTGTATTTAGGAACTTCAGCCTGGTTATCGGCAACAACTACTTTGAGAATATTCTTATTCATAAATTAATACCGTTCTGTATGTAATACAAAAATAGTGCATTTATGTTTTGCATTCAAAACAAAAAGTATATTATTTCATTTTACAGATAGAATAAGAAATATTTTGCAAGCACTTTTGTACAATTTAGAATAGACGATAATCTAACACATACATGAATATCGGACCCTGTTTAAAGGAGATCAGTGCATGCGGCAAATGCTTGGGTAAAATTGCATATGCCGCATCAATCGGACATATTTCCCGACACTTCTTGTTTTACGTCGAATGGGATATTCCTGTCGAATAATATACCATACTCCTCATACCCGTTATACTTTACACCTTCGTCTTTCCAGTGCTCCAGTTGCCGGTCATATATCTCCCTCATTTTAACAAGCTGTGACTGGTATTCAGGATGATCAACCACGTTTTTCATCTCATAGGGATCTTTATGAAGATCAAAAAGCTCCTCGGTGGGAAAAAGGTTCCTTTCTCCATCTTCATAGAACCAGTAAATATATTTATACCGGTCGTCCATCACAGTGAGACAGTGCGTGGCTTCCGTTCCCCAAACCTGGATAATCGTGAGGGTTTTCCGAACCTGTAGCTTAGTGTCCTTAAGGATCGGCAGCAAGCTGGTCCCGTCGTAAAAAGAAGGGATATCTATGTCTGCAAGATCGAGTATGGTAGCCGCTAGATCCACATTACCGGTAAGTGAACTTGTCTTAACAATCTTTTTGCCTGTTCTTACCCGGGGATCGACAATTATCAGCGGTACACGGGCGCCTTCTTCGTAGGGAAGTACTTTGGAGCCCAATCCGTGCGATCCGTTAAAAAATCCGTTATCGGAAGAGAAGATGACCACAGTGTTTTTATCGATTTTTAGTTTTTTCAACTCCTCCATTACCATACCGATCGCATAATCTACACCATAGATCTGCTGGTTATACTTGCGCAAAGCCTCCTGGTACGTATCCTCTTTGTCATAACCCCACCCTTCAAAGCGCGGGTATTGTCTTCCCATCCTGGAGTGGGGCGCCAGATGTTTTCCGGCTTCCCTTCCATAATTGGGCAGTTTGTGAAACACTGTCTCCTTGTAAACATCATCAAACATGGGATCGGGTTCAACCGGGCGATGCGGTGCCTTAAAGAATACGCTCATGCAGAAAGGTTTATCTTTTTTCACAGATTCCCTGATGAAATCAATCGAAGCGGCCCCATAGGCCCTCGTACTATGGGGGTATTTGTCTGCATATGCTTTCAGAGATTCGTTTTTCGCGGTTACATAGGAAGTTTGGCCAGGTCCACCTGCCCAAAAATCAAAATCGTGCTGAGCAACATCTCCCTCCTTGCCCCACGCATCAGTGCTATCTGAAACAGAGAACCCGAATTTACCGGCAAACCCCACCCTGTAACCCGATTGTCTGAGCAATACCGGATAGGAGGTTGACCATAATTCCGTAGCCAGATGACCATGGTCAAAATTGCACCCTGTCTTATATTCATAAAGACCAGTCATTACATTGGCCCTGCTGGCCATGCAGATGGCAGTGGTATTATAATGTCTGAGAAATACCACTCCCTGTTCCGCCAGCTGATCGATATGAGGTGTTTTTGCATCTGGATTGCCGTAATCTTTTTGTGTATCATAGGCCTGATCGTCGGTAAAGAAGAAAATGATATTCATAGGATCAGTTTCTGTGTTTTTCTGACAGGACAAGATGCCGAAAGCAAATACCAGAATTAAGATTTTTCCAAGTGTTGACATAGAATTACTATTTATTGGGATTAATATCAGCCAGATGTTCCTCCAGCAATTTTCTAATTTCATTAATTACTTCCGGATGCTGTTCGGCTATATTGAATCTTTCCGAAGGATCAATATTTACATTATACAGTAAAGGGGTCTCTAATACAGTTGGTTTATTATTTATCTCTATTTCGGGGTCGGTAACAAAAAGTGATGTCCTGCTGTTTCCCCAGCACAGTTCGGTTATAAAGTGGGCTTTATAATCTCCCTTACGAACAGCATAAACCTGGTTTCTGCGGTAATAAAACATTTCATTTCTGGGGCTTTCCCCTGTGCCAAGTAAAGCCGGTGAAATATCATACCCGTCATAAGCACGATCATCAGGACCAGTCGATTTCTTCAATCACATCGCCATAGAAACCAGCGGCTGACACGTCTTTAAATTCATCAGAAGTAAATAAAGGAATGTGAGGCATTGAATGGGCAAGATAAACGAAAAACGGCTCGTCTTTTAAACTTTTTATTTTAGCCACTGCTTCTTCAGTATATCGTTTTGTTATCGTTCGCTGATCAGCAGGTCTTTCAATGATTTGGTCATCTCGCATGAGTGGGATATTATAAGCCTGATAGTTTTCCTGTTCTGCCCAGGCAATCTGTGCATCAACCCAGCTTTTACCGTTAAAATTTTCCACCTTGTCCATGTCATTAGAGTAAGGAATACCAAAATAACTATCAAAACCATGATCGGTGGGCAGGAAAGGTGATATGTGCCCGAGGTGCCATTTCCCAACAGCAGCAGTCTTATACCCGCTTTCTTTCAAAACTTTTGCTATGGAAATTTCGCTTTGTGGAAGTCCGGTTTCCGAATCCGGGAACAGTACACCCGTCACACCTGTACGGACAGGTAACCTGCCGGTAAGCAAAGCTGCACGGCTGGGTGAACATACAGACGAGGCCACATAAAAGTTGGTCCATTTTTGTCCCTCGCTAGCCATCTTGTCAAGATTTGGCGTTCTGATAGTAGGGTGACCAAAGGCGACCATATCACCATAGCCCATATCATCTATAAAAACAAGAACAATATTGGGTTTGCTATTCTTTTCCTTCTCTTCTATTGTGCTACAAGAAGTTTGCAAAACGGCCACTCCGAAAGCAAACAAGACAATAAACGCTATTTTACTGATTACTAATGTTTTCATTGATTTTGTTTAGAATATTAATTGCTTAAAGAATCAACAATGAACCTATGATCGAATACCTTTCCCCGTCCTAAATCCGATAGAAGAACTAACATGCTTGGTTTTTACGCGGAAACCAACAAAACTGATAACTGGTGACAAAAGTATTTTTTTCATTATTTCAAATTTTAAAACTCTCTATTCACTTCTGAATCTTCAACTTTTATTTTTCTGTGGGACTATCTATTTAAAATCAGCAGCGATGAAGGATAATGTTTCTCCTTTTGTTGTTTTTTGTGAGATTAAATTCCCCCTGTACCTTAAATTCAATGTGTTTCCCAGAAGAGATTTAACCTCTGCAGAAACCAAAGCGCCATTTTGCCATTCAATAGAAATTTCAAAACCTCCTTTACCCATAATCCCGGAAACCTTTCCTGAAGATAATTTCGTCGGAAGTGCGGGTAGTATATCCTGAAAGTAGTTGCCATTTTCATCACGGAGATGTGACTGAAGCATCATTTCAGTAATACCTGATGTGGCACCAAAATTCCCGTCTATCTGGAAAGGAGGATGTGCATCAAACAAATTCATGTATAAACCACCCCCCTCACTATATGTGCCATCTTCATTTTGAGTGATCGCCGGTATCATCAAATTCTTGAGCAATAAAAATGAGTGATCGCCATCCAACAACCGTGCCCAAAAATTAATTTTCCATGCTCTTGACCAACCTGTGCCACCATCTCCTCTGTGTGAAAGTGTTACTTTACACGCTTCGGCAAGGTCCGGGGTTGTTAATGGACTTATCTCATTCCCAGGGTGTAACCCCCATAGATGAGAAACATGGCGGTGTTTGTTGTTCGGGTCATCTTTATCTTCCACCCACTCTTGCAACTGCCCGTATCTTCCAATTAAATTGGGCGCAATTTTAGCTCGTTTCTCTTTCACCAGTTCAATAAATTCATGGTCTACATCAAGAATTTCTGCTGCTTCAATGGTGTTGGCAAAGAGATTTCTTATAATTTGATGATCCATTGTTGGTCCCATTACCAACCCTCCGGTTTCAGGACTATTGCTCGGTCCGCTTATTAACCACTCCGGATTATCCGGGTCGGGAACAAGATAATCTGTAAAAAACCTGGAAGCCTCTTTTAGAATTGGATAGGCTTTGTTTTTTAGGTATTCCTTATCGTTGGTATATTCATAGTGCCACCACAGGTGCTGACTTAACCATACTCCTCCAGTAGGCCAAATGCCATGATTTGCATTATTTATGGGTGCAGCTCCTCGCCAGATATCGGTATTGTGGTGTGTAACCCAGCCTTCCAGGTTGTAATGCTTTTTTGCAGTACTCTTTCCTGTAACAGCAAGATCACTTACCATTTGTACCAATGGCTCAGACAACTCTGATAGATTGGTCATCTCGGCGATCCAGTAATTCATCTCAATGTTAATGTTAATGGTGTATTTGCTATCCCACGGCGGCGATAACCGGTCGTTCCAAATGCCTTGCAGGTTGGCTGGTTGTGTTCCCGGCCGTGATGAGGTGATAAGCAGGTATCTGCCGTACTGAAATAGCAAAGCAACCAGGTTTTGGTCTTCATCCTGGTAAAAGGATGTGAGCCGCTGATCAGTTGGCCTTTCTGAAATTTCTAATCTGCCCAGATCAAGGGAAACCCGGTTAAATAAGTTCTGGTAGTCGCGTATATGATCCTTTTTAAGGTTTTTGTAGTGATTTTCTTCCAGATTGGCAAGGTATTCCTTACAGCGTTCTTTGGGATTGCCACTGATGTCACTGTAATCTACAAAACTGGTAGCTGCAACCAAATAAAGCGTAGCTTTTTGGGCATTCACCACAGCAATGGAATCGCCGTATTGAACGAGTTCACCTCCTTCGTTTTCAATGCGAAGCCGGGCTTCAAAAGTGAGTCTGCTTTCGGGATAAGGATTCCCATTGCGATCCACTTCTCTGGGGTAATCGTTTGCTTTTCCTTTCAGAATGACCTGGTTCCCATCTATTGTAACTTCGTATTCTGAATGGGGCGAATTTAGTCCCGCAGAAAAATTTAGAGCTCCTCTTTTAGAAGATTCGAGTCGGATAACTACCGCCTGAGCTGGCGCCGAGGCGAAAACCTCTCTTTTAAACTGTACCCCGTCTATTTCATAAAAGACAGTCGAAACGGCATTACTCAAATCGAGCCGCCGTTGATATGAAGTAACATCTTCATGCCCAGGAAAATTAAGCAAAATATTTCCGAAAGGAAGGTAACTCAGTTGTCCAAATGGCTGGGACATAAAGTGCTGGTTTCCCAACTCTTCGGCTTCGTCCTGTTTCCCTTCCCACAGCAACCGGCGGAGTTCTTCGAGGTAATTGTGCGCACCTGGATTTGCATAATCATGCGGCTGACCGCTCCAAAGTGTCTCTTCATTAAATTGGATGATCTCACTTGCGGTTCTGCCGTAAACCATAGCTCCCAGACGGCCATTTCCAAGAGGTAGCGCCTCTGTCCAAACAGACGCAGGTTGATCATACCATAACGTCAGCGAGGGATTAATCGCACTCGGTTCTTGTCTGTGATTACAAGCTATAAAAGTGAGTAGAAAAAAAAGGAGAAAAAGCTGTTGCAGTTGTTTCATTTAAATCTTTTATTATCAATTATTAACCTAATCAATCCGTGTAACTTCAACAAAGAATGCGCCGCGGGCTGTGCCATCTTCCTCAATGAGCCATGTCTGCAGATCTGTATCGCCCGCCTGGAGTTCGCAATCGAACCGGACACCGGCAGCTCCGGGTGTAACCTCCATTCGCTCATCCACCTGGTTACCTATGCGCAATCTTGCCTCAGTCGCTGTCAGTGGATAATTGGCAACCTCGGGTCTTTCACGAAGAACAAATTGATATTTACCCGGTTCCGCAACTTTTACTCGCCAGGGACCATTCTGGACTGGCCTGTTCAAAATATGCGGCTGGTTCCAAGGAGGGTGCTCATCAATCATCCAGTCATGGGCATTCAAAACAACGGGGTTTTCCTGCTTAGCGCCAATATACAAGGGTGTCGTTTCATCAAATCTCTGACTCAAATCTTCCCACAAGCTATCATATTCATCACTTAAACGGTTTGCAATATCAGGATGCGCTGCAATGAGGTTGTTTTCCTGACCAGGATCTGTGCTGATATCATATAACTCTTTGTTGTCAACAAGCCTCCAGTTGTCTGTCATCACTGAGGTTTGCTTCCATTTAATCGGGTCGAGTACCCTTTGGTTATGAACAAACAGGGTTCGTTCCGGCCAATCATCTCCATTGCCTGTTAGCAGGGGCACAAGAGAGGTCCCATCAAATTTAATATTTGTGGGTTCAGGAATATTGCAGAGATCGAGCAGGGTTGGCATAATATCAATGTGTGCTGTGATCTGGTTGACGTCGCGACCGCCTACAATTCCGGCTGGTGGATAATAGGCAAAAGAGAAAACACGGTGTCCGCCTTCATAATGCGATGCTTTATTTCCCCTCATGCCGGCATTGAAACGTTCCGACCATTCGTCCTTCTGTTCTTCCGGATATATCCGTTGACCCATACAGGAACCGTTGTCGCTCATAAAGAGAATAATTGTATTGTCAAGGAGGCCCCAGTGTCCAAGACGCTCCATCATTACACCAAGATTGTCATCGATAGTGGAGATCATCCCCCAGTATATCCGGAGCCGGTCGTTGGTATCAACGTCTTTATATATCTGTTTATATCGCTCCGGAACATGTTGCCTGGTTTGATGGGCAGCATTGGTTGACAGATATAGAAAAAATGGCTGTTCCATGCATCACCCGGCATTCCCGGACGTACATGAACGACATGTTCGAAATGATCCTTTGCATCTGTTCTAACGTGCCATTTGCCGGTCATATAGGTATCATAACCGGCCTTTTTCATTAACTGTCCCCACATCTCCCCTCTTTCCACGATTTCTTGCTGACTGTCTTCAACAGCATGGGCACGCCATATAAATTTTCCAGTATTCAGCATGGCACGGCTGGCCACACAAACTGCACCTCCCCAGGCACCCATGTTATAGGCGTGTGTGAAAGTTACCCCTGCTTGTGCCAGTTTATCCAGGTTTGGGGTTTTGATCTCATTGTTCCCCAGAGTGTGGATCGTTGAGTAACACTGATCATCGGCAAAGATGAAAATGATATTGGGTTTCTTGTCTGAAATGCTTTTTGTCCCTTCGCTCCCACAACCATGAAAAAGGCCAAAAACCAAAGCAATAATTCCTGATGTTAAAATTCTGCTCATCTGTATAAATTTTAAATTTATTTACTTTTTATATATTCCTCTGATTACTTCCCCAATGATGATGAGGTTATCTGTAAATCTTTTAATCATAAAAATATAATGATCGCTCAACTTTTGATTAATTTACCAGGTAAGTATTTAAACAAAGTATACGTTACAATTATACTCAAAATCGCGCAATTATTATTGTGATTCGAAGTTTTTATATCAAGAACATAATCGTATTTTTGTCTGTAATGCGTGTAGTTATGACTATAAAAAAATTATTCGTTGTCCTATTTTTCCTCCTGTCATGCCCAGTTCTTCTGACTGCTCAGGATTCTGTCTATTATTACGATGTGAATAACAGAATACTGGCCTCATCTGAAGATGCAAAAATCTCTAAAGAGGTCAAGCAGGTCAGCAGCTCCTGTCACCGGATAACAGTGCGGGAAAAAGCAGGTGATAGCTGGGTCCTGTTAAGAAGGGAACGGATAAGAACAGTCGAAGATGGTATGCAGAAAGTATGGAGAAGAGAGAATACTTTCTTCCCAAGATCTTTCGAAAGATCAATAGAGGAAATCCACAAAGGCTTATACTATTTCGAAGAGAGAAAATCCGGTGAAGTGACACGCGAAGGCTTTAGCAAAACTTTAATCCCTCTGCATCTGGATGGAAAAGTCACCGAATACTATGCCAATGGTAAGATCAAGTCCGAATCTATCTACTCAGACAACGGGCTGATTTCAAATATGAATTATAATCCTGACGGCAGCGAATACATTCACAATATTTTTTACTCTGTAAATCAACTTCCCAGCTACACGTTAGGAACAAAATTTTTTAAAGATTTTGTCATGGCAAGGATCAAGGAGTTTGAATTGCCGGTGCATGAAATCAGTGATCAGGTTGTTATAGGAGCAGTTATAATGGAGACAGGGGAACTGACCGGCATAAAGGTCCTGAAGGGGAAAGTCCCTTCAGTCAATGCATTACTTGCTGAAACCATGAAAAACCTGCCCGGAAAATGGGAGCCGGCAAGGTTAAATGGAGAGGTGGTACGGTATTTTATAGAGATCCCGTTTAACTTTAGCAATGATGTTTCCCAGCTTCAATTTCTGGAATTCTCTAAAGACGGACAGCAGTTGTTCTGGGGACTATAAGTCGACTGACCCCGGTTGGATTGTTCGGCAAATACTGTATTAATGCCCACTCAACTAATTGTGATGTAGCAATCAATCAATCCTCCTCACACCAGCCACCCCCTTCACCTTCTTAATTTTTCGGATAAGTGCCTCCAGATGCTGGGTATCCTTCACAAAGAGCGTAATGGTCCCCTCAAACATCCCATCTTTAGAATTAATAGCGATGGATCGCATGTTCACCTGCAGGTCCTTTGAGATCACATCGGAGATGTTACTAACGATTCCGATATCGTCCTGGCCGGTGATAAGAATAGAGACAGAAAAACGGGTGTCAGCATGGGTTTGTGTCCACCGTGCCTTCAGCACCCTGTAGCCATAACGAGTGAGCAGCTGATGTGCATTCGGACAGTTCATCCGGTGGATGGAAATCCCGGCCGTGCGCGTTACAAACCCGAATACACTATCGCCATGTATCGGATTGCAGCACTTCGCCAGTTTGTAGTCTATATTGGCAATTTTTTCGTCAATGATAAGAATATCCTCTGCCGTTCCAATTGCATTTTTAAGCATTTTATCCACCTGCTCCTCTTCAATGGGGATCGCTTTGTGTTCCACCGCCTGCTTTTTATGCGTAAGCAGCTCCTTGATGGTCAGCAGATCGATCTTCTCGGTTGAAATATCGTAGTGCAGATCGATGGAATCCTTATATTTAAAATGCTGAATTACCTTTCGAACATTGCTGTCATTGTATTCAATCTTCCAATTCCTAAACCTGCGGCGCAATATCTCTTTCCCGCGCTCCGCCTCCTTCAGCTTCTCCTCCTTCAGCGCCTGTTTAATCTTGGTTTTCGCCTTCGATGTAGTAACAAATTTGAGCCAGTCGACCTTGGCGCGCTGGTTCTTAGAGCAGATAATCTCTACCTTGTCACCATTGTGCAGCTTATGCCTGATCGGTAAATTCTTGCCATTGATCCTCGCCCCGCTACAGCTTGAGCCGATATCAGTATGAATGTCGTATGCAAAATCAAGTACGGTGGCCCCCTCAGGAAATTTTTTCAGGTCGCCATTGGGAGTAAAGACAAAAATCTCCTTGCTGAACTGACTCAGTTTCATGTCATCAATCAGGTTCGCTGTCTCCTCAGGATCCCCGTGGTCCAGCGCCTCCCTCACCCTTCCGAGCCATTCATCAATTCCTGCCTGACCCTTTATACCTTTATATTTCCAATGCGCAGCCAACCCCTTTTCCGCGATCTCGTTCATCCGTGATGTCCTGATCTGCACCTCGACCCATTCTCCACCGGGCACAACGACCGTCGTATGCAATGACTCATACCCATTCGATTTGGGCACTGAGATCCAGTCACGCATACGATTAGGATTGGGCTGATAGATATCGGTTACAATGGAATAGGCCCTCCAGCAATCGCTCTTCTCCTTTTTCGGGCTGCTGTCGAGAATGATCCGAATGGCAAACTTGTCATATACCTCATCAAACTCCACATTTTGCTTCTGCATCTTTCTCCAGATCGACGAGATCGCCTTCGAGCGCCCTAATATTTCGTACTTCAGCTTTTCCCGTTCCAGCCGAACCTTTAACGGGGCAATAAACTCATCAATAAACTTCTCTCGCCGCTCCTTCGATGCTTTTAATCGCTTCGAAATATCCCTGTACACCTCCCTCTCCAGGATGCTCATCGCAATATCATCCATCTCCGACATCATCGTATACAACCCCAACCTATGGGCAAGCGGTGAGTAGATCGCTTTGGCCTCACAGGCTGCAGTGATGCCCTGCTTGCTTGCACTCCCACCTAATCGCCTCATCTGGTAAAGCCGTTCTGCTATTTTTATCAAAATCACCCGAAAATCTGTTGAAAAAGAGAGGATCAGGTTGCTCATGTTCTCCGACTGCGTGCCGGAGGTATTGGTATCCAGTCCACTGATCTTTAAATACTCCCTCAAGATCAAAGCCGTTCTTTCCCCAAGAGATGCGTGTACCCGAAGCAGAAGATCTTCCCTCTTTTCTACCAGGGGAACGATCAAAGCAGTAGAAACACCCAGCGGATCCATGCCCAGCTCACGTATCATCATCTCAGCCAAATCACAGGCATAAAATCCTGTGTTTTCTGCAGCTTTAATATTGCCATGCTCCAACTCCTCCACCAGAAAATCATGCGACCGCCTGATGGTTCCAAAACCTTTCGTGTCGTACTCTTCCCTGCACAATTTCAGGAATTCCTTGTATCGCACGTTCAGATTATTCCTTTCCATATGAACCAATCAATAGAAGTGTCTGTATATATAGTGCGATGGCTTCATTACCGCAAAATCTTGACTCCTCGAATACCTTAGTATACTGTAGATTAAAATTTTTACGCGCCCCATTAAAATAAGGAGCAGGTATTGCTATCGAGCTATATAAACCAGCCACTGTACTTTATTGAAAAACTAAAAAATTGTACTTAAACACCGGGCTTATGAGCTCGGTTTTTATCAGGCACATAAAAATAATATGCGTTTTTATCGTTTTTCAAAGATAATAATTCCCTGTCAACTAAATTCCGTCAAACTACTTTTCGCCCGTTAAATGGCCGCCCCTGAATATTTATTGTTCATTGATCAACAGGCTCCCCAGGCAACAATTCAGAAAGCTGCTTTTCCCCTTCTCCATTTTTTATATATTTACCGGTCAAATTCAAAAATCATGACGAAGAAGATCAATGTCCCCCATACATTTGTTATTGTTTTTGGTTTTATCATTTCCGCAGCCATCCTCACCTGGATCGTTCCCGGCGGCGAATTCGAACGAAAAACCGTTACCATCAATGAACAGGCACGCGAAATCATTGTCGATGGCTCCTTCCAGCTCACAGAAAGCAATCCCCAGACCTGGCAGGTCTTTTCCGCCCTGTTCGACGGCTTTGTCGACAAGGCTGATATCATCGTCTTCATCATCATTATCGGCGGCGCCTTCTGGATCATGAATGAAAGCAAAGCGATCGACGTCGGTATCCAGACATTCCTCCTGCAGGTAAGAAAGCTCGACCAAATTAAGTTCTTCCGGTTCCTTGGGGTGGACAATATCGTAATAACTCTCATCATGCTTGTATTCAGTGTTTTCGGTGCCACCTTCGGCATGAGCGAAGAGACCATCGCCTTCACGATCATCTTTATCCCGCTGGCCATCTCCATGGGGTACGACTCCATTGTGGGGGTAAGCCTCTGCTTTGTTGCTGCCGGACTCGGGTTCGCCGGGGCACTGCTCAATCCCTTCACCATCGGTATTGCTCAGGGACTCTCCGGGTTGCCCCTCTTCTCCGGCATTGAGTACCGCTTCTTCTGCTGGATCGTCATCAATTTTATCGGCATCGCCTATATTCTCCGCTATGCTGCCCGCCTAAGGAAGTCGCCAAAAAGCTCCATTGTGTATGAAGAAGACGAATACTGGCGGCAGCGCAAAACGGTCGACCTGAAGGAGATGAAATATTACACACCGCTCTCCGCATGGATCACCTACGGCATCCTTTCAGTGGCCATGATTCTATTCTCGGCACTTAACCATAACATCACGCTCAACATCGGCAACAGCACATATTCTGGTTATTACATCCCTGTACTCACCCTCACCCTCATCTTCATCGTCACCAGTTTTTTTGCACTCCGCAAATCGATCCACTTTTTCATTCTCAACCTCCTGGCTTTCACCATCATCTACCTGATCGTCGGTGTCATGGGCTTCAACTGGTACATCAAGGAGATCGCCACGCTCTTCCTGGTGCTCGGGCTTGCCAGCGGGATCGCCATGAACAGCAGTGCCAACGAAATTGTAAAGCAGTTCTCTGCCGGGATGAAGGACATCCTCACCGCTGCGTTCGTTGTCGGACTGGCAGGGGGCATCCTGGTGATCCTGGAAGATGGGAAGGTCATCGATTCGCTGCTGTATTACATGTCGAAATCGATGCAGGAATTCGGCAAAATAGCGTCCGTTACGGTGATGTATATTATCCAAACCGGTATCAACATTGTGATCCCCAGTGGATCGGCCAAAGCGGCTCTTACCATGCCGATCATGTCACAATTCTCCGACCTCATCGGCATTTCCCGTCAGGCCACCGTCATGGCTTTCCAGTTTGGCGACGGCTTTACCAATATGATCACACCCACATCAGCGGTGCTTATTGGCGTGCTGGGTATCGCACGTATTCCGTATGAAAAATGGGTGAAATGGATCCTTCCCTTTATGGCGATCCTGATTATTACCGGCTGGTTGCTGTTGCTGCCAACCGTATTAATGGAACTGTCAGGATTTTAAATAGTGTCCCCGATGAATTCCCGGGACGTCCCTTGATTCCGCAGCTGGTCATTCAGCCACTTTACTACCTGAACGAAATACCCACACCCACAGTGTGCGTAGAGTAAAGTGTTCGCGTGAAATCGTAATGGATGGTCAGCAGTGCCAGTTTAATCCTCACCCCCGCATTGAGTCGCAGATTCTTAAAGTTTTCAATCCGCATATCCCCTTCAGGAATAGGATCTTTTTCGATGATATAGGTCGTTTTTCCGAAATCATCTCCCTCGGTGGTCACAATCGCATTAATCGGATAATGACCCAGCATGGCAAAATCGACCAGTGAGCTTGAATAACCGATCCCCTCATATACCGTGATCACCGGAATCGATTGTGAAGCAATCAGATTCAACGTCCACCCGGAGATATCCATGTTCAGGAACTGGTCGTCCCAGTTTGGCGAATTTGGCACGGGTACTTCCGCAACCGGCTCCATATTCAACTGTGCCGCAGTGGTCACCTTGGTATAGCCCCCCTGTACAGCAATATTGAGAAACTTCAGCTTATTGAGCACAGGTATCCATTGGGAAACAGAATGCCTTCCTCCAATACCAAACAGACCAATCCGGCCATATTCACCGATTCGCAGTTCCGGCACATACCTGAGTGTCAGGTCCGTACCTTTGAACAGTCCAATCGTCGCCTGTGCCATCGGCAGCGGCAGAAAATCAAGTCCCACACCGTCCGGATGGGTCACCCTGGCAAGTTCATAGTTCTCGGCCACATCGGTTACAGGATTGTACACCTCCTTTGAAAAAACCAGCTCCGGCCTCACATCCATACTACCTGCAGCGGTAGGTGCAATCGGGGTAGCCCCTTCAACACTGGCGTTCAGCCCTAAATTATCCAGATCATAGGTTAACGCACTGGTCGGTGCATAGGCAATACTAAAGGTGGCAGTTATATCAAACCCGCCAAGCTTATGGGGTTTCGCCGTATTATACCATCCCGAATTCAAATTGGCCCCCATGATGTTGGCATAGGGACGCAGATAGTTCTCCAGCAAAATCCGCGCATCACTCGTTTGTCCGTAAAGAAATTCGAGAGATGACAACTGTGCCTGAAGCGGTAGCGTTGAAACAAATAGTACCGACGCAACGGCAAGAACTTTTATCTTTTTCATACACAAATTTTTTAGTTTATACTGACAACAGATCTAAACGTTTAAACAGGATTAAAAGTTTACTGGCCTTTACGGGGCGCCGATCTGTAATCGCATATCGTTATGCAAAAATAAGCATTTTATACGAAGTAACGCCTAATTCTTAACAACGCAACTACATAATATTTCCTGAAACACGATAATTCAACTAAATTTGCTCCTGTGGAACCTCTTTTTCAATTACCGAACCAGCCGCTGGCTGATCGCATGCGGCCAACGACGCTTGACGAATATACCGGGCAGGAACACCTGGTGGGCAAGGGGGCAGTGATACGTGCCATGGTCGAGTCGGGCTCCATGAGCTCCTTTATTCTCTGGGGACCACCAGGGGTGGGAAAGACCACGCTGGCGAAGATCATCTCCCACCAGCTGAACAGGCCCTTCTACAGTCTCAGCGCCATCAACTCGGGTGTGAAAGATGTCCGCGAAACCATCGAAAAGGCCCGCAAGCAGCAGTTCTTCGACAAGCCCAACCCGGTACTGTTTATCGACGAGATCCACCGTTTCAGCAAGTCGCAGCAGGACAGCCTGCTGGGGGCCGTAGAGGCCGGAATCATTACGCTGATCGGCGCCACAACTGAAAACCCTTCGTTTGAGGTGATCTCTCCCCTGCTCTCCCGCTGTCAGGTCTACATCCTGAACAGCCTCGAAAAGGAGCAGCTGATCGCCCTGCTCAACAAAGCAATTAAAGAGGACCCCTACCTCAAGAAGCTGGATATCAAGATCAATGAGGTTGAAGCGATCCTCCAGTACTCGGGCGGCGATGCCCGCAAACTCTACAACACCCTCGAGCTGGTGATCCGCTCCGAGCTGGCCGACAGGGTCACCCATATTGAGATTACAAACGACAAGGTGAAAGAGCGCCTTCAGGAGAACATCGCGATCTACGATAAGAACGGTGAGATGCATTACGACATTATCTCCGCCTTTATCAAATCGATCCGTGGCGGCGATCCCGATGCGGCGGTGTACTGGCTGGCAAGAATGCTCGATGGTGGTGAGGAGATCAAATTTATAGCCCGGCGACTGGTGATCCTCGCCGCGGAAGATATCGGACTGGCCAATCCCAATGCGCTGCTGATGGCCAACAGCTGCTTCCAGTCGATCCATGTCATTGGCATGCCTGAAGCGCGGATCATCCTCTCAGAAACGGCGATCTACCTGGCCACCTCACCCAAGAGCAACTCGGCCTATGCAGCGATCGACGAAGCGTTGGCCGAAGTGAAAAAAAGCGGTAATCTGCCTGTACCGTTACACCTGCGGAACGCGCCCACCAAGCTGATGAAGGAGATCGGGTACGGCAAGGAGTATAAATATGCACACAGCTACGACGGAAATTTTGTGCCCGACCAGTTCCTTCCCGACGCCATGAAGGAGCGCCAGTTTTACCAACCCGGTAGCAACAGCAGGGAGAACGAGATCAAGAAGAACCTGAAAAACAATTGGAAAGAGAAAAAACGATATGACTAACCCAGAAAACTACTCCCTGAAGGATTTTATCCCGGGAATCGACAGCTCCCCGTTCAACAACATCTTCCTCTTCGCCGGTCCGTGCGTTGTTGAGAGCCGGGAACTGGTACTCAAAACAGCCGACCGTGTGGTGAAAATTGCACGCGATCTTGACATACCGGTGGTGTTCAAGGCCTCCTACCGCAAGGCCAACCGGTCGCGCATCGATTCGTTTAGCGGCATCGGTGACGAAAAGGCGTTGAAAATCCTGGCGGAGGTGAAGGAGACCTACAAAGTACCGGTGGTAACCGATATACATAGCGCTGAAGAGGCGAAACTAGCTGCGCATTTTGTCGACGTGCTGCAGATCCCTGCGTTCCTCTGCCGGCAGACCGATCTTTTGGTTGCAGCTGCGCTCACCGGGAAAACGGTCTCCGTGAAAAAGGGTCAGTTCCTCTCACCGGGCGCCATGCAGTTCGCTATTCAGAAGGTGCGCGATTCGGGCAACAGCAAGGTACTGATCACCGAGCGCGGTACGATGTTTGGTTACCGCGATCTGCTGGTCGACTACCGCGGGATCCCCGAGATGCAGTCGTTTGGCGTTCCGGTGGTGCTCGATATTACGCACTCCCTCCAGGAACCCAATCAGCTCGCAGGCGTAACCGGGGGAAGGCCCGATATGATCGAGACGATCGCCCGGGCGGGCGTAGCGGCGGGGGTCGACGGGATTTTCATTGAGACGCACCCTGACCCCTTTTCGGCAAAATCCGATGGTGCCAATATGCTCCCGCTGGGCGAGTTGAAGGGATTGCTGACCAAGTTGGTGCGGATCAGACAGACTATTCTGGAGTTTTAAACGTTTTTTAAAAGTGGATGATCCGGTAACAAATTGATTCGGTAAGCAATTGAAGTAGATTCGGATAGCAACAATAGTAGATTATCCGGCTAGCAAGATAAATGGACCTTGTTTTTGCATGAGATTTTCAAATATTAATCAAAGATTATTAGCATGAAATACATAATCATCACTTTATCCTTAATGTTCACAGGTCTTGTCAATTCACAAGATTTGCAGACGGTATTAAGAAACAGCAATGCAGCGATGGGAATTGAATCCAGGAAAGCGTTGCCGAACCTGCAGACCAGCGGTCATGCAGTGATGACCGGCACAGATGCAAAGATCCCCTTTAAGCTTCTGCAGGCGAAACCCGATCTGCTTAGGCTGGAAACTACGGTCTTCGGCTTCAGGTCGATCCAGACCTACGACGGCATCACTGCCTGGTCCCTCACCCCCATGCAGGGAATGGAGCCGGTGAAGACCGACACGCGCGACATGGAATTTATTGCTGCTGCGACGGCGATCGACGGACCGTTCAGCGTGAACAAAGACAACAAGTATGTTTTGAAGTACGGCGGTGCAGACAGCTATCTGGAAAAACCTGTCGAGGTGATGTACTGGTCGTCCGACAAGGAGCGGCTGAAATATTATATCAGTACTGAAACCTGGCTCGTGGACGGGGTTCGCTACGAGTACCAAAAAAACGGTGCCTGGTACAGCATGGAGTACAGGATCAAATCGTATCAGGATTTCATGGGATCGCGATTTCCTGGCGAAGTCACCGCTGTGGTGAACGGGGTGGAGATGCTGTCGCTCTTTATAACCGACCTTAAAACCGTTGGTGAGATCGATATGAAACATTTCGGCAAACCAACTTTTATGTAAGTATCATACCTCTGGCCTGTATGATTAATCTACCCGAATGGATTCATAATAATCGCATGGCCTGATAAAAGCTTCCTTAAACCCCTTTTCCCTGACCTCCTTAAGCCTGTCACGGGCTTCGATTACTCCACTGTAATTTCCATAGACATACCTGTAAATACCATCCACACCTTTGAACACACGAACACCCTCCATCTGCTTGAAATATGTAATATCTACCGGATTTTTCAGCGCCATAATCTGGATGGTAAAACCTGCTGCACCCTGCTTCCTCTCCGAAGTACCGTCCTCTTCAGCACTTCTTTCCTCCACAACCTGCTCAAACCTACGGTTCTCGATCACTCCGGCATCGCGGTAGCCTTCATCAATAACCATCTCAAGTGCCTCCTGTGCTTCTGATCGTGTATCATAATTATCGAGTGTATACATCACCGATGTACCTGTAAGAATCAGTGTTATATCCCTGTCGTAAAGAAACAATGGTATGGTATCATTGAAATCAAACGTTTCCATAAGTAAGATGGAATACACCTTATCCTTTTCTGGTACCAGATGCAGGGGGACAAAAAGCTCAGCAAGGCGAACCCTGTCCTGTCCCAGTTTATCTATTCTCACAGATACATTCCGGTTCAGAGCCCTTCCTTTCGGGGCATCGGTACCATCGGCATAGGTATTAATCGCCACCGGGTTATGTTCGCCAGCCGCGATCACCTTTATCCGTGCACCTGCGACGCCCTTGCCAACAAGAAAATCCTTTACGCTCAACGCCCTCTTTTCCGATAATATGGCATTGTATGCAGGGGATCCTTTTGAATCTGAATTCCCAATAAGTTCAATATTGATATCACGGTAAGTGTTCATCATATCGGCTACATAGCTAACCTCTTTTCGGGCTTCCTCACTAAGCGCCGAAGTATTGAAAGCAAAAAGGATTCTCCCGGTAATGTAATAGTAGGATCCGTCATTGTCTACCGGGTCAGTCAACTTAACCGGTATCTCTGCTGAAAGCGCTTCTGTTTCCGTCACTGCAAGACTCACCGGGGGTGTGGCCGCTGCCAAAAAAGATTCCTGGTCGGTCAGTGCAACCGTATCTTCATCTGGCAGCCATACAACAGCATAAATTCCATCGCTGCTTTCGTTGCTTTCCCGTCCGCGCGCATAATAGTTCTTCTCACTGTCCCATCCGGGATTAAAAAAAAGATCATCACCGGGTGTTGAGATTGGAAATCCGAGATTTCTAACATTGGAAAACGTGCCATCCTTGTCTCTTCTTGCTGTAAAGACATCAAAACCTCCTATGGTTTCATGTCCCTCGGAGCTAAAATAGATGACCGAGTCGTTCCCCATGATAAACGGTGTTTCCTCCTGATAATAAGTGTTAATTTCGCTACCCAGATTTTCCGGTTTGCTCCACCTCCCCCGCTCATTGCGGACCGACCTGTAAATATCCATACCTCCCCAACCATCTTTCCTGTCGCTGGTAAAATAAAGTGTCTGGTTGTCAGCACTGATGCTTGCATGTGTTTCGGAATATCTTGTATTGATCGGGGATCCGATACTCCTGGCATCAGACCAGGCTGCACCATCATAAGCGGCTGTATAAATATCTGCGTTAAATCCTGAAGTTGACACAAGGTACAACTCCCTTCCATCCCACGATAATGATGAGGGGTAATAGCTCCCCGACATATCCAGCTGATCATCAATCATAACCGGATCTGACCAAACACTGTCCATTCTTTGTAACATCGCTGTCTGGATTCCTTCAACACCTGTGATCCTTATCACCATTACTGAACCATCACCCGAAACAACAGGATGACTTACGCTTTTTCCTTCCATCCGGGTATAGGCAAGCGGAATAAACTCGACCCTGCGCGGATCCAGGATCATCTCCCTGGCAAGCTCACTGGCATTGATGAACATATTTGTATATTCGATCTCAGCAAAGGAGAGCTTGTCCTGCAGGCTTTTATATTTGTTGAATGCCTCAATGGCCTTGTCGAATTCATAGTTACGCAGGTAACTCTTCCCAAGCAGGAAAAAGACCAGTGGCGGTGCTCCGGTCTCAAAGTGCGATCCCTCCCTGTAATATTCATTGATCTCAGGCACAGCTTTCTCAAAATGAATTATTTGCAGATCCGGTGAACTTCTAATTTTCATATGACAATAGCCGGTCAGGAAATGGATGTTGCTATTCAGTGGATCGATGTGAAGCAGCTGCTTATATACATCCAGCGCGTTGTGGTACTCCTTGTTGATAAAATAGGATTCTGCCTGCCTGAAGAGGTCACGAAACACCTTTGGATCTTGTGCTTTTGTGATGCCAGCAAAAGACAACTGGGCTAAAAGCAATATTAGATAAATACCAATTTTCTTCAAGGCGTTCTTTTTTTTCCATCGTTAATTACAAAAATAGTAATTAATTCTACTTTACTACTTTAAAAGTTCTTTGTAAAGTCCAGTAAATATAGTATATTCAAGACAATAAACATAAAAATAATAATATCACTCATAAACAACAAGTTGCATTGACAAGTGCATTTTAGGATACAACAGTCTTTTTACGGTTTATTGCAGGAGCAATTTTCGAACTGCTAAAGACTATGTCAAAGGATTATTTTACAAATTTACCAAAGGAAGTGCTTGAAAAGGTTGAAGTTACAGAAGAAAGTAACAATCTCGCAGAAAAATACCTTGCCGAGAAAGTAGTAGGAAGAACAAGTTATAACGATTGTCTTCATATTGCGACTGCAACTGTGAACAAAGTTGACTATCTGATAAGTTGGAATTTTAAACATATTGTGAACGTATTTCGGATACGTGGTTATAATTCAATATACATTCGAGAAGGACATCAACAACTTGACATACGTTCACCGAAAGACATTATTGACTATGGAAACGAAGAATAAGAAGAAAGCTTTTGACACTGTGAAATTTTTCCGTCAAGAGAAAGAACGAATCGCTCAGGAAACAGAAAAAATGACTTTTGAGCAGTTGAAAGTTTACTTGACAAATAAAAGCAAGTGGGCTGAAAAAGATTAAGGGACATCATTGCAATATTCAAATTAAGTACTTCTTCGGAAATAAGTTAATAAAGGAAGGGAAATGGTAAAAGCAGATTAATAAAAATAACGGGGATTGCTCCCCGCTATTTCTTAAGGTAATCCTGTAAGCCAGGTTCTGTATCCCGGCGATGCCGGGACCCCTATCATTTATCTAAGCGGTCTACCCCCCGGCACGAGCGGGTCGCTCTTCATTGCCGGTATACATGACCTTGCACCCTGCAAGACAGGCAGCTGCGACGGTCACCCGCCGCACTGGTGGGCCTTTACCCCACCTTCTCACCCGTTCCCCGGTACCGTATCGCTCCGGAACCGGGGTGGTTATTTTCTTCCCTGATCCCTATACCCTTGCGGATATCTGTCTTTCGACAGTGCAGTACCCTGCGGTGCCCGGACTTTCCTCCCCAGCCTTCGGCCTCAGGCCTGTGGCAGGAGCGATAGAGCGGACTACCCGGTACAAAGATACGAATAATCTACCGGATCGTGGTGTGATCCATTCTGAAGCTGTAAAATGTCTATGGGATATAAAACAATCCTCACCCAAATAATTGAAAAAATTACTCTATCTTTAAATCCATTATAATTTAAATTTGTAACAATGGAACATGGAACAGTAAAATTTTTCAACAATGCCAAGGGATTTGGATTCATAACTCCTGATGACAATAGTAAAGATGTTTTTGTCCATAAGACCGATTTAATCGATAGAATAAAAGATGGGGACAAAGTTGTCTATGATATCGAGGAAGGTGAAAAAGGTCTAAACGCAGTAAGGGTACAATTAGATCAAATTTAATCTAATCACAACCACAATTACTCATTTCCAATATTCTCCTATCGTGCATTCAGGTGATCAGGAAAATCGTTGAGTATCATTTATGGAATAAATGTGGGAAAAGTATTTTTAAAAGACTTCCCTGGCGAATCGGACTACATTTTCTTTTATTCTATTCAACTAATTTTTTCCAGTTCCTTTTCAATGCGGTGTATAAAGTAAAAAGGAAGGTTGAGAAGGGTGAACTCCTTTCCTGCTATGGTTCTGGCTTTCTGTACCAGACTCAACCTCCCCTGTATTTGGACAGCAAATAAAGGGAGGGTTGTTAAGTCTTTTTCTTGCAACAATTGTATTTTCAGAAGAAGTATTTATCTTTATTTTTTATTTACCCAGACAATGAGATTCATTTATGTGCCCATAATCACTCTTTTGTCAATTTTGCATACCACATGCAATGCGCAATCTGCTGCCGGTATCTCAAAACCAATCTTAGAATTAACAGATAGCGCTGTCATTATTAGCTATGATATTCTGGAGAGCATACAGGAAGATAAATTTACTGTTTCGGTTGTAATAACAGACTCCGTTGGTGAGGATATCAATGCAAATTCATTTTCAGGTGATATTGGCAGTGATATTGACGGGGGGGCCGGCAAGGAAATTATATGGGCTTTTCTTGCTGACCATTCAGATCTAAATGAGATGCTTTACTTCCAGGTTGTGGCTGATAAAGTATTACCGGAACTAACTGTAAACTTTCCAGCTGGTACAGCAAAAGAAAAGTCATTGAATCGGGGTGGCTTAATAATTCAATCTATACTAATACCGGGAATGGGGTTAACCCGGCTAAAACAAAAACCACATTGGATTAAAGGCGTTCTGGGTTATGGTGCAGTTGCTTCTTCGGTTGTTTTTTACAGTAAATCAAATGATAATTATTCCAATTATTTGAGTGCTGAAGCTCTGACAGCTAGGGATAGTTATTATAATACCTCCATTAAACAGGAATCACTCTCCGATGCCTTACTCTATTCTGCCATAGGTGTCTGGACGGTTGATTTTTTATGGACACTCATCGGCACCAGGGATATAGACAAGGAAAACAAGATGGACAGAATTTCTTTGCAACCATTGTATTTAAGGGATATGAATGCTTCGGCTTTAGCTTTAACATATAGGTTTTAGATAAACACCAAAAAGATGAAAACAACATACAAGTTATTCAGAAACAGTGTTGTAATAGTAATTTTGCTTTTTACCTTCCCGACGATACGGTCGCAAGCGTTAAAAAGTGAAAAATCGGCACTTTGGGTTTCTACGAAAACGGAAGATAGCACGCCGGTTTTACCCGATAAAACCCCACCAACTCTTACTTTCTCATCTCATAAAATCGAAGATGGAAGATACATACACAAAGATGAAGCTTCAATATCATTGATTGGACAGGTTACCGATGAAAGTGGGCTGAGCTATATTGCTCTAAATTCTGAACTGATTCAGACGACTGAAGCAGGTGTTTTTGTCAAGAATCTGCAACTTACTGAAGGAGAAAATGAACTGAGTATCGTAGCGGTCGATAACAAAAATAACCTGTTACGCTCCAATATAATAATTGAATATGCCCCATCAATAATGACCCTTGCAGATAAGATAGAGACGGAGTCGAATTATTACGGATTAATTATTGGAATAGATAATTACCTTGATCCGGCCATAAACAATTTGGATAATCCTGTCAGAGATGCGCAGAGTATCCGTGATGTATTGGTAAATAATTACACCTTTAAAGAGGAGAATATTACATTTTTACAGGATGCCACCTATGAACAGATCGTGATTTCATTTGATGAACTTTCGAAAAAAGTAAAACCAACAGATAACCTTTTGGTTTTTTACGCCGGTCATGGTTGGTGGGATAAAGATGCAAACAACGGTTACTGGCTACCTTCGGATGCCAGCAAAAGCAATAAGAGCTTTTGGTTTCGAAATTCTACACTTGTGGATTATCTGAAGGAAGTTCAATCAAAACATACACTGCTAATTACTGATGCCTGTTTTGGCGGCGCCATATTTAAAACAAGAAGTGCTTTTAATGTTGCTCCACGGGCAATAGAAATGCTCTACGATATGCAGAGCAGAAAAGCGATGACCAGCGGAACGCTTACCGAAGTGCCCGACCAGAGTGCTTTCACGAAGTATCTGGTTGAGCGGCTTTCTGAAAACCAGGATAAATATTTATCATCAGAACAGTTGTTCAGCAGCTTTCGCATTGCAGTAATTAACAACAGTGATGCTGTCCCTCAGTATGGAGAGATACGGAATGTAGGAGACCAGGGGGGCGATTTTGTTTTTATTAAAAAGTAAAGGTGGGGTTTTTGAACCGGTTATGAAATTATTCTTCCAAAATATAAAAACAAAATTTATATCAAGGCTTGCAGCATTTCTTGTGGTGTTTCTGGTTGCCAATGGCTGCGAAAAACATGAGCGGGTTGCAGCCGTCAGAACAGAGGGGGTTACTGATCTGAGCTATACTAATTGCTACGTTACAGGGTATGTGCTCGATCTGGGTGATGCAGGAATAGATCATCATGGTTTTGTCTGGTCAATAAATGAAAATCCAACGACAAAAGATGCCAGTAGAAATCTTGGATCAATTGCATCTTTAGGAACATACGGAGATACCTTAAAAGGATTAACATCGGGGTCGAAATATTATTTCAGGGCATATGCACTGAATGGCGCAGGAGAATATTATGGCAAGCAGGTTTCTTTTACGACTTTGGCCTTTCAACTTCCTGTAGTTACTACAAGTAATGCTGACAGTATCTCAACTGCAACTGTAAAAGTAGGCGGAATTGTCACCGATGATGGAGGTGATGCAGTCACTGAGCGGGGTGTTTACTACAGCACATCAGCCGGAGCAGAGACTACCGGTACCAAAGAGGTTATTGGCAGTGGATCGGGAGAATTTTCCGGCAGTCTGACAGGCCTTACAGCAGGAACCACCTATTACGTAAAAGCCTATGCCACCAACAGTGCCGGAACGGCCTATGGCAGTGAGGTGAGCTTTGCAACGGAAACAGAAATTGTGGTACCAAAACTAACCACTAACGCAGTGACATCCGTGACAGAGACCACGGCAGAGAGCGGCGGGATTATCAGCGATGATGGTGGTGCAGCGGTAACCGAACGCGGGGTCTGCTGGAGCACGAATCAGAACCCGACAACGGCAGATAACAAAACCTCCGATGGCACAGGTACCGGAAGCTTTACCAGTTCAATTACAGGACTTACATCGAACACCACCTATTATGTAAGAGCTTATGCCACCAATAGTGCAGGAACAGCGTATGGAAATGAAATAATATATACCCATCAATTAGTTGTTGGCATGGAATATCAGGGTGGCATTATTGCCTATATCCTTCAACCCGGCGATCCCGGATATGTTGACGGAGAAACACATGGGCTTATAGCTGCCCCGGCTGACCAAAGTTCAGGCGCACAGTGGGGCTGTGTTGGCACAAGCATTGGAGGCACATCACCCGCACTTGGCACAGGTATGGCAAATACGCAGGCCATAGTGAATAGTTGCAGCGAGTCAGAACGGGCTGCCCGTATTTGCAACGATTTAGTGCTAAATGGCTACAGCGATTGGTACCTCCCCAGCAGAGACGAGCTCAATAAACTCTACCTGAACAGAACTGCGGTTGGAGGTTTTGCTAGTGCCTTCTATTGGAGTTCCAGTGAGTACAGTAGCTACGACGCGTGGGAGCAGTCCTTCGACGATGGCGGTCAGGTCGGCAGCAGTAAGGACTACACTTATCGTGTTCGTGCAGTTCGGGCTTTTTAACTATTTAACAATTTTACCGCGAAGCGGTCTATTTTTTTTAAATGGCTCTATATTACGAATTGCAGGTTTTTAAAGATGTCTATACGCTTGTTCAAAAGATATTTTCATATACTCAAGAATTTCCTCGCGAGTATAAATAGTGCCTGCAAGAAAACTTGCAATTAATTGTTATACAATGAATTAATGTTAATAACTTGTTTGAATATAGCTGGGTTTTCTCTTGTTAATATTGCTGAAATTACAGATATTCAGGGTATTAAACAAACGAGATTCAAAAATGAGACAGAGATTCGAACAACAAATGACATTAGGAACCATCCCAATCGGTGATACAAAGATCACGACGAAAAAGCGGAGTGGCAAATTGCCGGATTTGTGTGCAGCACTAAAAGAGATTTTCATCACCCCTGAGTGGAATGAAAGATTGTTTGCGATTCTGGAAACCAGGGTTATCTCGGGCAAGAAGAGAACATGTCGACGTGGTATGGATCTGTGGCAGATCTTTGTATTGGCCCAGGTACGTATGCTCCTGAATACCAACTATGAAGATCTTCATCACATTGCTAATAATGATCATCTGATCCGTCAGATTATGGGAGTAGAGAAGGGATTTGGGTATGAACGGTATGAGTTCAGGTACCAGAATATCATTGACAATGTATCGCTTTTGGATGATGATACCGTACGGGAGTTGAACCGGGTGATACTGGAGTTTGGTCATCAGGTGTTTAAAAAAAAAGAGGAGGCAGCCTTGCGCTTAAAGACCGATAGTTTTGTAGTAGAGAGCAATGTGCATTTTCCCACGGATTACAATCTGTTATGGGACAGTACCCGCAAAAGCCTTGATATGGTAGACAAGTTCCTGCAGAAGTACCCTTCGATATCTGGATGGAGGAAGAAGCATGATTGGTACCGTCAATTGAAAAACGGAATGAGGGCCGTAGGTAAGGCTTCTTCATCGGGAGGCAAGGGTAAGGAAGAAAGGATAAAGCAAGCGGTGAAATATTATTTGACAAAAGCGCGTGTATTTCAGGAAAAGCTTGAAAGATCAAAAGAGGATTTTCCCACAGGAGATGTTGTAGATGTATTACTTCATCTTGAACTGGATCGTTACATGGGATTTTTGAATAAGTTCATTGACCTGCTTGATCGCAGGGTTCTGCAAGGGGAACAGATTCCTCATGAAGAAAAGGTCTTCTCCATCTTCGAGGAATACACCGAGTGGATCACCAAGGGAAAATTAAGTCCTAATGTGGAGTTGGGTAAAAAGCTGTCCATCACCACAGATCAATACAACCTGATTGTAGATTACAGGATCATGGAGAACCAGTCTGATTCCGAGATGGTAAAGCCCATCGCAGACGTGCTGGCTACCAAATATAAGATCAAAAGCTGGAGTTTTGATAAGGGCTACTGGCACAAGGACAATAAGGCCTTTTTGGAAACATGTGTTGAGAAAGTTGTCATGCCGAAAAAGGGGAAATGCAACAAGATGGAGCAGGCCGAGGAAGAGCATCGAGGCTTTAAACTGCTGAGAAACAAACACAGTGCAGTGGAATCCAATATTAATGAGTTGGAACATCGCGGCCTGGACCGGTGTCCGGACCGGGGGTATGGTCATTTTAAACGATATGTTGGTCTGGCGGTGGCTTCATATAACCTACGTCGGATCGGGCAGGAGTTGATTGCCATCCAGAGAAATATAGAACAAGCTGATATAGAATATATTACAGCGGCGTAAGTGCCGCAATTGACATACGTTTTTGATAGTTCACATGGAAGAGATGTGTCCAAAAGTTAAAAAATAGCTATCTGTTCTTGAACCCGGATGAGAAAAATGTAAAAACTAAGACCAAAATCTAATTTTTAGGTTGCAAATGAACCTGGAAGTCCAGGTTGAAAGGAAAATAAATTGATGAATTTTGAAAAACAGAGAGTTTTCTTTCTGACACTAGTTAGGATTACTATTAAAGAACTTCCCGAACCTAAACCGAAAAAGAGAAAAAGCAAGAAAAAACAAAATGAAAGAATAAAAGCCACTAATCGAGTAAAGGCCTGTGAGCTCGTCCTTCGTCGACGGTTTCTTTAGTACATATTTCGCAGCATACCACCTTGCGCCACCGCTGAAGCTAAGGCGGCTCGGGGGCAGCTTGCTAAACTAAACTGGACAATAATAAGTTAGAAACAATCCTCCCTTTATTCTCTTCCCGGATACAGGGGAGGTTTAGCCTGGTTTTGATAATGTTTTAGCAGGGTGAGTTATTTGGGGGAGGATATATTGTTATTCACTTTTTGTCAGCCTACCGACCAATATAAAATTTTATCCTGAACTTTATTTCGCCTATAGCCGTGTTGAACTAAACCGCCTTAGCGGCGGTGAGCTTTAGGTACAAGCATGCAAAAACAGGGAGGTATAACCGGGAAATGACTCTTGAAGCAAATGAGTTTATCCGGCGATTTATGCAATGCAACACATACTTCCCGGTAAATTTTACAAAATACGATACTTTGGAATACTCGTTACCGTAAATAGCAATACGAGCAAAGAACAGTCTATTGCCCTAATCGCAAAGACCATGCATGTATCCGAGCTCGACGGCCTGAATTCATATGAGGCGTTCCAGATTATTACCGGGCTTGATCCATCAATTCAACCCAGCCAAAAAACAACAAAACCAGATTCAAATAAAATGCCATGCCCATAGTGACGGCGGCACAGTCCAACTATATTTTATCCATCAATTAAATCCCTTTTTGCCTGCCTAGCAAATCAAAACAAAGAAATTATTGCTAATTTTAGTAACTATTTGACTAAACGATGGATAAAATACTAATACGTTGTGTGCAACTAAAAAGAAAGACCCCAGATATGATTAGAATAACATTTTTGACCTTTTTAACTTTAAGTCTTCGGAGGAGTAATATGCAACAAAAGAACCTCGTCACTGTAAAGTATTTAAATTTCCTGATGATTATGCATATTTTGCTCGGCATGTTTACGCTCAATTTGTATGCACAAAGTATTCCAGCCGATTTGATGCGCAATTGCCATCAGTGGAAAATCACCTATCCGGATGGAATGGAAGAAAAACAACTGTGTGATAAAAACAATAACGAGTATTTCTACGTCAGTGATTCCGGCGATGCTTTGGTGTTTTTTGCACCGATTCGCAGTAATAATGGAACTACAGCCAATTCCAGCTATATTCGTTCAGAACTCAGAGAGAGGGAAGAAGACGGCAGCAGAGACATTTACTGGACTACTGCGGGACGACATGTGTTGTATGTAGACCAGAAAATCACTCATTTGCCCATTGTGAAGTCTCATTTGGTTGCCTCGCAGATCCACGGAAACAAAGCAGATGGCATTGATGACGCAATGGTTTTACGTCTAGAAGGAAATCATTTGTTCTTATCTTTCAATGGAGGCAAACTCCGCAATGATCTGACAATTAATACTGATTATGTGTTAGGTGTCAGACACGAGGTGATTTTTGAAATTGTGGATGGCAAGCACTACTGCTATTACAGCGAAGCCGGCGGCTTACTGGAGGCCTTCAATAATGAAAATGCTGACGCTTATCTTGTTAAAGATGGTGGTAATCCGGTGTTAATGAATCTTTCCTATGACCAAACCTATTTTAAAGTTGGAAATTACACGCAGAGTAATGCGGATAAAGAAGGCCAATATACCGATGATTCCGATAACTACGGGGAAGTCTATGTGTACGATTTCTTAGTGGAACACAGTGACATATCTACTGCTTTGGCTTCCGACAATCAGGTTCTGCAAAACTCACTGTTTCGATTAGAGACGAATAACAACACATTACGATATGAACTTGCCGGTTCTGATGTAATTTATGGTCTAGAAATTTACAACTTGTCCGGTCATTTGATAAATTCCGTGGCTGTAACAGGATTGTCCGGCGGGGTTAATATCAGCTCTCTATCCGCTGGTATGTATTATGTGATTCTGCGTGGGCAGAGGACCATGTATCGTCAAAAGCTTTTCGTACCATGACACCCAACCCACATGCAACAGTAATTGGCGGGGTTCGTAGTGTATTGGAGCTTTCTGCCTCGCATCAAATTCAGTTGTATCATGACAGAAAAGTGCTTAATGGCATACTTTATAAAATTTAAAAAAAACATAAAATAGCAGCACACAATCGAGTAGACGGCCGGTGAGCTAAAAGCCCACCGAAGCGCCTCTCACACCACCTTTACGTACGGGCCACTTATACAGCGGTTCATTTAAATAATGGGGGAAAGCGTAGGGGTAAATTTATCAGTCTCAATACCGAACAATAAGATTACCACCAAACAAAAAAAAGCAT
>JBBDUV010000012.1:0-12365 GCA_040903745.1 Bacteroidales bacterium
TAATGATGTTTTCGATTGTACCATGATTTTTCAAATTATAACGCAAATATACGTCATATTTTTATTTAACGTAAATATACGTCATATTTTTTTGTTAAAAAATGAACCGAGCGTTGGTTTGTAAATGAAAACTATAATGTAATTATGGGGGCAACTATGTTTCCTTTTATTCTTAACATGACCACATTCCAGCTTCTTAAGGATTGCTTAACATAAACATAATACTTTGATAATGCTTGTGCAGGCAATTAAAAAAATTCATGACGTATTTTTGCGTCATTAAAGATATGCTTATGAAATTCTACAGCTTTCTAAAAGTAGATGAAAACAAAATGGGTGCACTTTATGAAATCCCCGCAAGTTTTCTTTTTGTAATCCTAAACTTTTTCCTGGTCAGATGAAAATAGATGGGGAGAATGACATCTATGGTTTGCTTCAATCATCAGCTATTTTTGCATTAATATATTTTGCAGAGACTAAAATTTTTTCTCTCAAGGCAAAAGTTCACATACTTCCCATTATTTCATTCATAGAATCGTCAAACAGGGAAAATGCCTCCGTTTTTTTTAGTCGCCTGGCAGGCCAAATTGCAGGTGCTGTGTTAGCTTTTCTGATTATCTGGCTTACACATGACAAAGAGAATATTACCTTTCTTACTTTTCAGTTTATATATATTGCGCTTGTGTAATTTATCTATCCTTTTGAATCTCTTCTAAATAAGGTCGAAAATAAAGTATCAGTGATTATCTATTCCATAAATCATCCGCCACGAGTGTTCAACGGTTTTGAGTATTTCCGTGGTATATTCCTTCACGGCTTTTGTACTGCCGGGTAAGGTATAAATAAGCGATTGTTTAATCATCCCGGCCACGCTTCGGCTAACCAGGGCATTGGGGTGTTCGGCACCGTATTTTACGCGGATGAGTTCCATAATCCCTGTTATCTCATTATCGAGCAGTGGGCGGACCACGTCGGGAGTAATATCACGCGGGCCAATGCCGGTACCGCCCGTGGTAAAAATCAGGTCGGCATTTTCCTCTACTGAAATTAAGACTTGAGCCTTTAAATCTTCTGCATTGTCGCCAATCAGAATTTGTTTGATATTCACTTTTCTCCCGTTACTCCTAAAAAATTCCTGAAGCAGTTTGGACAAAAACGGGCCGCTGCGGTCGGCGTAAACCCCTGCCGCAGCGCGGTCGCTCAGGGTAATAACGCGTATGTTGACAATTTTAGGATAATATACAAATTCATCGCCTGGCGTTAAAACACCCCCTCTAATTACCCTGCAAAATACTCCTTCTTTGGGCATAACGCAATTGCCGGTTTCGTTATAAATCGCACAATTGGTTCCGTGGCACTTTTTACCAATCTGGGTAACTTCCAATTCAACTTCACGGTATCGAAAACGGTCGAACACTTTCATCTGTTCCACTTCAAAGCCATCGAGCGTAATGTTTTCGGCAAATTCGCCAGGCAGGATTTCCCGTTTTAGTTCTTTTGAAAAACGCGCAATACTATTGCTGCCCAATATGCTTACCTGCCTGTGCCATTTGCCGGCATGGGCATCGAGTTGTACTCCGTTTGCGTCCAGTTTAATTTGGCTGACAGGCTTTTTTATTACCCCTTTTTTATCCGATATATTGACTGATTTTATGATGAGTTTTTCCATGTAATTAATCTATGAAAGGTAAAAATTCAACCTTCGGATTTTATAAATCGGTTTTTGACTTCTCCAGAAGTTTTATTTCGCAGATAACCATGCTTTTATCCACTGCCTTACACATGTCCCAGATGGTTAACAGAGCGACAGACACAGCGGTTAAGGCCTCCATTTCGACCCCTGTTTTTCCGGTACATTTCACCATGCTTTCTATGCTAACTCCTGTTTTGCTAACGGAGGCCTTCACCTCTACTTTGGTAAGCATTAAAGTGTGGCACAATGGGATGAGCATAGGAGTTTCCTTGGCAGCTTGTATACCGGCAATTTCGGCCACGGTAAGCACGTCGCCTTTTTTAACCTGGTTGAGATTGATGAGTTCCAGCGTTTCCGGGTTTAAGGTAATGAAACCGCTTGCTCTGGCTACCCTGACCTGGTCGTTTTTTGGGCCAACATCAACCATGCATGCCTTTCCTTCTTTATTAATATGTGATAACTTTTCCATGATTAACCTCCTATATTTGAAAATTCATGTGATTCGGTGCCCATTCCTTTTACAGGTTTATTATCCACGGCTTTGTGAAACGCCTCCAATGCCCCAAGTTCCCTTACGCTGAACCTCAAGCCTGAATGCAGACACGGTGTCAGGTATCCATCGGCAGTGAGGCGCAAACGGTTGCAAATTGCACATACTCCGCCGGCTCCGCCTTCAACCGGGTAAAATTCGCCTGTTTTCAGGTTCATTTGCCGGATAAAACGAAGTTGAAGCCCCTTTTTTTCGCAAAATTGCTTTACTTCTCCTGAATCTTCATCATTCATCCCCTGTATTTTTACAAAATTTATTTTTATGGGATGAATTCCTGCTTCTAGAGCTGCATCAATACCACGTAAAACATCCTCCACATTTCCCAGCCTGGTAATCTGTTCGAATTTAGCCGGATTTAAGGTATCGAGACTGATGTTAACCCGTTGAAGCCCGGCGTTTTTTAAATCGACTGCCATCTTAGAGAGCAGTACCCCGTTGGTAGTGAGAGAAATATCTTCAATTTTAGGAATCTCCGAGAGCATTTTCACCAGCGCCGGGAGGCCTTTTCGCACCAAAGGTTCGCCGCCGGTCAACCGTATTTTGGTGATTCCGACCGATACCCCAACCCTAACAACTTCCGCTATTTCGTCAAACGATAAAATATCTAAATGTTTCTTTAGCGGTATACCTTCGGCAGGCATACAGTACGTGCAGCGAAAATTACACCGGTCGGTGACCGAAATGCGCAGGTAATTTATTTTTCTGTTATAGCGGTCTAACATACACTAATTCTCCATTTTTTAAAGCTGATGTTCCCTCGGGTACTTCCATAATTGCGTTGGCATACACCAGTGCATTGATATGTGCCGAGCCATGAAAAGGAAGAATACAGGCACTACCTTCGTTGTTAATATGCACAGGAACCAATACAAAGCGGTTGGCTTTTCGCTGCGAAAAATCCCCTGCAAGTGGCACACGCATCCGCATGGGTTGATAATTTGCCCCCAATAATCGGTACAACACCGGCCCGGCAATCAAACTGAACTGTACCAATGACGATACCGGATTGCCCGACAAACCAAAACAATATTTGTTGCCTTTGCTGGCAAATATCATCGGATTGCCAGGTTTCATGCCCGTTTTCTCCCAATGTATCGCAAAATCCTTTTCTTTCAGAAGGTGTGGTATCCAATCGAAATCGCCAACCGATGCCCCTCCTGTAAAAATTACGATGTCATTTTTTAGAAAAGCTTCTTTAAAGAGTTGGGTAAGTATATCGTAATCATCGCCGGCCAGTCCCATGTAATTGACCGGAAGCCTCATCTGTTGCAGTTGGACAGTAATCTGGTGTGCGTTAGAGTTGCGAATTTTGCCATTTCCGGGTTTTTCGCCGGGCTCAACCAATTCACTTCCGGTGGTTATTATAGCAATTTCAGGCAAAGCCGAAACGCGAACCTCATCGTACCCGGCCCCGGCCATTACCGCCAGGTGTGAGGCGCTGAGTATTGTTTCCCGCTGAACGAGCACCGTTCCTTTTGTATAATCTTCACCCTGATAACAAATATTCTTTTTCGACCCTGGATTGGTGCATTGCACTTTGTTTTGCCCCGTTACTTCAGCGTCTTCAACCATAAAAACACCATCGGCACCTTCGGGAAGCATTGCACCGGTCATTATTTTCGAACATTGGTTTTTGCCAATCCTATATACCGGAATTTTTCCGGCGCTGATTACTTCAAGCACCTCCATCTCGTTTCCCAGGTCATCAAATCTGCAGGCATATCCGTCCATAGCCGATTTATCGAAAGGAGGCATATCCATATCGGCAATGACATCTTCCTGTAAAATCCTCCCTAAAGCCGATACCGATTTGATTCTTTCTGTTTTAAAATCAGACGGCAGGTTTTCAATTATCCTTTGAATCTCATTAAACTTTGCCATAAAATAGGTTTTTTAAAATGATTTGGTTATTTCTAAACCCGATTTGGCTAACATCAAAGTCGAACCGGAAATCCTGATTGGTTACCACAATGGCTGTTCCTTTAAGTAGCCACGGCTTTTCAACGGGCCGGTTTGCCTTGTTCACAAACAGGTAAAGGCCTGGATGGACAGAATTTCCCAGCCCGCCCGACTCGCAAACTATCGGATGTTTCGCGAGTTTACCGGCAATATGCATAAATGCTTCACCTGTAGTTTCTTTTTTACTCATGATGAAGTAAACATCTTTAGCGCCTGCCTGTAACATCAAAGAACTGTCCTTGCGCGATTCAACCAATTCTTTTACAATGATATAGTCAGAGGTCTGGGCAAATATTTCGTGCTTATCGTCAACCGGATGAAAATGGCTTGAAATCTTTATCCCTGTTACTTCGTGTTTTTGCGATAAGTGTTTGATAATCCGGCACGCGAAGGTTGTTTTGCCCACATTCCGGCCATTTCCGCTAATCAACACCATGTTCTGAAATAATGGACTGACATTAGCTGAGGCCATTTGCAAATCATTGGTGGTGTTGATGATAAGCTTATCGCAAACCGGCTCCATGAGGTTTACAGCACGGTCAAGCAAAGTTTCACTGCCCAGTTGAGCATTTGCCTTATTGGTACCCATCCGGCTGCTTGCTCCATCGGCCATGATAATACCTGTAACTTTTGTGTTCAAATCATTCATTTACAATGTACTTGAAATCTTAATTGCATATTATCGCTTTCTAAAAAGCAAGTAATTTTATACTGGCAAGGCCCAGCACCACCACCAGGGAATATTTCAGCATGTTTTCAGGAAACTTTATACTTCCGAGGTGCGAACCAAGCAACCCTCCCAAAACAGCGAAAATTAGCATCCCCCCCATTTGCGGAGCAAAAGTGATGCCTGCCGACCATTGTCCGGTTAGCCCCGACACCGAATTAACCAGAATGAAGGCAGCGGAAACAGCGGCAGTCTGCTTCATGCTGCCCCATTTCAGTAAAATGATTACCGGGCTTAGGATAATTCCACCGCCTATGCCTATCAAACCGCTAAAAAAACCCAATAAAGCCCCAATTCCCCAGGCCAGGGGTTTGTTTATGGATTTGTTTTCTGTTGAATGGCTGCGGGGTTGAAAAATCATCCTGGCAATGGCGGCCAACAGGAACAGCCCTAAAAATATCTTGTACAGTTTTGGGTCAACTGAAATGCTCCCTCCCAGAAAAGCCATTGGAACGGAGGAAATAACAAAAGGAAGCAGTAACTTACCGTTAAGGTGCCTGTTTCGCGAAAAAGCCACTAAAGCGATGGATGAAACCAGAATATTCAAAACAAGGGCAGTGGGTCTCATAAACTCCGGCGGAAAACTAAAAATAGCCATCAGGGCAAGGTAGCCGCTTGCGCCACCGTGACCGACCGAAGAATAAAGCAAGGCCAGCAGAAATACGGTACTGAAAAATAGATAATCTGTCATTTCTTCCTGAATTTACATGTTAAAAATACCCCGGTTGAATTGAAAAAATGACAGATAATTACAACCCGCATTGCGAAGATGTAATTTCCGGCTCCTTTCCAATTCATCCCGATTTGATCGGAATTCGGGAGGATAAGCTGTTTCCGGCTTATCCCATCGGTTGTTATTTCATAGAGCCTGTCTCTTTAAAAATAACAACTCGGAGAAAATATTTTAAAGAACAATATATATTATGCTTTGTAAATTTTTACACAAATTTCTTTATGTACAGCCATGCCGGAAAGTGGATCAGATTTTGTCAGGTTCAAAATTCCGGTATTAGTGCCGCGGCCTTTAGCAGCTTTCCCGAGTGCCTGTTGACCGAATCCGTGCTGAGTGCCAATTACTTCAGGGTGCATTCGTTTTGTTATTTTTTTAAATGTCCAGCTAATTGATAATCGCGTACTTAATGAACTGTCAGTCCTAAACTAAACCTTCAGTAAATTCACTTTTGTATCGTAAAACGAAACGCTCCCGCCCACCGGGTCGAGCATGCAGGTGTTGTTCTTTAACGAACTGTCGGTCCACATGGCCGCATTGGCATGAAAGCCTTTTACCCGACGTGGGTCGCCTTTCACTGTTTCCCCGTTAATTTCGACATCGCCAGCGCCCGTTGCCCAATGGCCAAAACCGAGGTAAAAGTTTATAATTCCCGGGCGGATGGCTTCGGTAATTTTAATTTTCCCGATGATATCTTTGGTTTGTCCATTTTTAAAATCCCACTTCCCTTCAGTATTGGTAGCGCTTACAATACGTGCCTTTTCACCGTCTTCAAAGCCAATTTTTTCAGCGTCTTCCCGGTTAATAATAATGGCATTTTCAGGGTAAACACCAAGTAGCCAGTAGGCGCCAACAGTTCTCGATTTGGTTTGGGTTATGGTGCGGCTGGTAATCATGTGCAAATCATAACCTTCACTTAACTTTTCCAGGGTTTCCCCGGCGTAGTTTTTCTGTGGAATATACTGAGCCAAACCCAAATAGGGTTTTCCTGTACCGGAATAGTTGTATCCGGCTGTTTTTTCCTGGTATAAATTCATGTAAGCGCCGTATTTATTGGTCAGCTTTCCATCAGCATTTGTTTTGGCTTCGGCAAATCTACCTCCCCGGTTAAGTAAATAAACTACTTTTGGCCAGAGGTCTTCACCCACAATACTTTTCCACTTGCTTTCATCAAATACCGATTTGGGCAGATGTCTGCGTGCCTTACTAAATATCTCAAGTTCCCGATTGTCAGCATCAGGAACCTCTTTTCCCGGTACACCATTCAATGCAATATTTGCCACACCCCGCAGGTATAAATCTTCAGGGCGCATAAAATGAATACCTTCGCCCAGCGCATTTTCCCCAAATGAATCCAATCCCAGTTTCTCACCAATAGCCATTAAGGTCGATTCCATCGAAATGGGTACTTCCTCACCATAAACAGATACGGTTTCAGGTATAGGTGCAATAACCGGCTGACGGATATTTTCCACCTTGCAAATCATGTTGGGGTGAGAGCCCTGAAATTCCCACCGCTCCAAATAGGTTAAGTCGGGAAAAATATAATCAGCATACATTGAGGTGGATCCAATTAAAATATCGCTGGCAAAATACAAGGGAAGTTTTTCCAAATCGGTAAGCGCTTCAATGTTTGTATGACCAGCAGGTAAAGAATAGGTTGGCGCTCCCATATAGGTAAAGAGAGCCTTAACGGGATAAGGATACGCCTCTTCAATACTTGGGATAATCTCCTCGTAAATATCGCTCGAAAGCGGGTACCAGTTGCGTTTGGCCGGATAGCCTTCGAACAGTGAAGTTTTCTCGTAATCAATACCGTGACGAATGCTACTGATACCGAAGGTTTGAATTTTACCCGGGTTATATTTCAGGTTGAATGTCCCACCTTCTGAACCATCGTATTTGAAAGTAGAAGCTTTAGACATGCCGCCTTGCCAGTCATAGTTTCCCAGCAGCATATTTACAGTCATCCATGAAAGCACATTATAAAAGCCATTGGTATGTTGCGCTACTCCGCGGTGTATATCAACCGAAGCCTGCTTCCCATAACTGGTTAGTTCCCTGGCTACTTTTACAACATCTTTTTCTTTAAGTCCTGCCTGCTCACACCACTCAGCAATCGTATATTGATTTGCTTCTTCTTTTAGTAGCTGAAGGGCAGTCTTAGCCTGTACTTTTGAACCGTCTTTTTTCGAAAGAACCGCATCGATAAATAAATCCCCATAAATAGCATTATCTTCTTCGTTAGGGTCTACTTTTACAGGTTTTCCATTTACTGAAGCCACCAAATACTTTTCTTCGTATTCAGTACCATTTCTAAGCATTTTTTTAACCGGAGAACAAAGACCAATATCGGCAGCACGCAATAGTTTTCCTGGTACGCCATCTTCTATTTCAACCAGCAACGAAGCGTTGGTCCAGCTTGGTTCCCCCGATGCTGTTGCCGCTGCCTTATTGGCATTGGAAAGAAACTGCTTATCGAACCGGTCATTCTCGATCATCCACTGAATAATTGCCAACGCGAGTGCGGCATCCTGTCCGGGTTTAATGGGTAACCAGGTTTCCGCTTTGCTGGCGAGTTTTGAGTATCTTGGGTCGGCCACTCCGATTTTGGTAAAGCCGCTTTCCATGTTTTTGGTAAGCCTTACGGTACGATTGGTAGGACCATAGTTGGCATCAAACAGATTGGCGCCAACGAACAATATATAGCGGGCATTCTCAATATCAGACTGCCAGTAAAATTTACTACCCCCACTGAATTTTCCACCAATATATTGTTCACTGATGGCCTTACAGGTAAAATACAGCGATCCCTGACAAACTGTTGTATGTCCGTGCAGATTTGTAGTACCAAAGGCCTCACCTAATTTGGTAATGAATTCTTTTCTCCCATTCTTCAACCGACCCCAGGCCAACACAAACTGGTTGTTTTTTGGTCCCAAGTCAGGGTGATTTGGATCAATAAGGGTATCGAGATAGCCAGCAAATGTCTGCTGAAAATCGGTAATCAATTGCGCTTTTTTGGTTAGATCTTTTTCGTCCCAAATGGCCTGAACACTTTTGGCCATTTCCTTTGCCAGCTTCTTATCGGTCATTGCCATGATGGAACGCAGTCCATCCACTTTCCGGTTTTCTTCGCCTGGTACATCGGCAAACAAATTGCCCCCATCAACAAGTTCGGTAATAGCCTGGTCGAAAGGAATGCTGATCCATTTGTTCTCTCCCCGCTTTCCTGCTCTTTTTAAGACTTTGCGAATGCGATAGGGATCATAGGCGATCTGCACTCCAGCCTGCCCTTTTGGGCAAAGTCCTCCGTCAACTTTCGCAGTTTCGTCCATTTTTGCACGCATGGGCAAATGAGGTACCATCGTCCATGGGTTGTATGGATTTCCATCGATTTTCACCAATACGCCTTCCTGAATTTTACATTTTATCCCACATCCGGTGTTGCAATTTAAACAAACCGAATGGATGATGTTTTCGGGATTATTCAGCTGATAATTGACATCCTCCAGGCTGTTTTTCAATATTTTGCCTTTATTTGCTCCCAGTAGATTGGTTGCTGGTAACACCCCCAGGCCAGTACCAAGCAAGGCTCCTTTACCTAAAAAACCTCTTCGCGATATATTCTGTCTCTTTTCGTCCATATTCCTGTTCTATTTTTTTATAACCTCATATTTATTCAACACTTTAATGCCAATGTAGGACATTCCTACAGGCAAAGTTGCGATAAAGAAAGACACCAGATATTCGAGTGGAGTTGCTCTATAAATAAAACTAAGCCGATCGTGTGAGAAAGCTTCACTGAGTCCATGTAGCTGCTCAATACTCTGTCCTGGTATCAATACATTTAAGCGGGCTGAAACAAATGTTACCGCAATAATAAACGCAGCAATGCCATACGATGCTTTTGTTTTAACCATTAGAAGCATAACCAGTGCTATAACGGCACCACCAATATGTACCAACCAGAATACCCACCAAAACGGCCCCTGGATAACCAGTTTTGCAGCATCGAAGGTATGTGAATTAGGTGACCAGTAAGCAATACTATATTCGGCGAATTCAGATGCCAGGTATGCCAGAATGCCTCCAATCAGAACTTTTAGCAGGTAATTAAAAGTGGCATCGTCCGGTTGTCCAATTTTGGTTATGAGTGTAAAATAAAACATCAGAACAGCAACTCCGGAGGTAATAGCCGAAGTGAGAAACATGACAGGAAGAAGCCCGGAATTCCAGAATGGCTTTGCATCAACAACCCCAAAGAAGGATCCGCTTTGACTTGGGAAAGCCACCGAAATAAACATTCCTAAAATCATAATCGGAAGTAACCAACCCGTCCTATCATTTAAATCAGAAACATTTTTTTTCTTAAATGAGAGGTAGAAGATGGCGGCCATCACAATTAAAAAAGCTGAATATGACCATGCATTAAACGTCATCATCGATCCAAAGTTGGGAGATAGAAATATATTTTGAAAACGGAATGGCTGACCTAAATCGAGCCAGATCGAAAGGAGTCCCGCAACAACTGATGAGGCAGAAATAATCATAATGGAACGAATATTCTCTCTGAATCCCGGGAGATTAAGTAGATATCCACCTGCGCCAACAACGAATACTCCTCCGGCAATTCCAACAAAGTGAAAATATAGCGCCACCCACAATCCCCAGGGAACATAACTCCCATACCCAACAAGCCGCTCACCGGTAATTAATTTCATGACCAGTGAAACCGTTCCGATCGTAAACAAAACAATCCATAGAGCTTTTAAAAAATTTTGCATCCTTTTGTCCATGACATGTCAGATTAGATAAATTACATTCGGTTTTGTCCCCTTTTCTTCCAGTAGTTTAACCTGGTTTGGTAAACGTGAAAGTTCAGAAACCAAACTATCCTCATTGTTTGCATCTCCAAAATATGTGGCCCGGCCAATACAGGTAGTTACACATTGTGGCAAAAGTCCTTCGTCGAGCCGGTGCAGGCAGAAATGACATTTACGGGCATTGCCCATGGGCGAACTATGTCCCTCAGACCTGTTCCAGGCTTTGCCATATTCGTTATTGGGCAATAGTTCGTAAGGCTGTAGTTCAGGTGTTGCACGGGTATAAAATTCCCCAAAATCACTGGTACGCGCACCGTATGGGCAAGCTGTGAGACAATAACGGCATCCAATGCACTTTTCATAATCAATTGCCGTAATTCCGTCTTCGCGTTTCCATGTCGCCTTTACAGGGCAAACAGCCGTGCAGGAAGGACTTTCGCATTGCATACATGGACGCGGAAAGAATCGCAACTGTACATTCGGATATTTACCAAATTCTTCCTGAACAACAGGCCGATACACAACCCCTGGCGGAAGCTTGTTTTCAGCTATGCAAGCCACTGTACAGGCATGACAACCTACGCATTTACGAGTATCAATCACCATGATCCATTTGCGATGTTCAACGGGCTTTTTTAATGCAGTTCGCAATTCCTTTTGCATACGCAGCAGGACATCCGATTTTTCATCTAGCTTTAGTGATTCCGGTTCGGGAATCAGCCGGATGGTGTCCTCACCCAAAGGCGTATCTCCCTGCTTGCCGGTTCTTGAGACTACCACACCGGTAGTTGCCAGTCCTGCTGCTGCACCGGTTAGCATAGCGCTCCGTAAGAAAGTCCGGCGGGCCAGTTTGTCTTTATTCTCAGAATTTCCCATTGTATTATTGGTTAGACTTAATTTGCTTTTTGCAGCAATCAATATTATAAAAAATCATTTTCCTCCATTTCAAAACATACTTCTATTTAGTCTTTGCAAGAAAACGCCAACTACTGCGTTATTCTCATTTTTGAAGCAGTCATTTACGAAAAGTAAACTCCTTGGCTTCAAAAACTTCGAAAGCCCTGACCGCCGTACTTGGGTACTAAGGCAGGCGGTACTTGTATTTGACGCTTTGACTTCGTTGAGCTCCGCTTCGCTACGGTTCTTATCAAAGACTGAAAATAACTTAGTTTTCTTGCAGTCACTATTTAAATCAAAATTTTTAAAACTTAAAAGTTCCATCCATCACTTGTTTGAGTGATATGTTTTGCATCAGTGATTTTAGATGAATATTCAGTTCGAACCAAAAATCTTTAGCCGGACAAAGCCCGGTACGATTACACTCCATAGAATCACACAAACAATTTACCAACGTCAATTCCGGCTCAAAAGCCCGGTAAATATCATAGACATAAATCCTGGAAGCAGGCTTTGCCAGTTTATATCCGCTCCCCTTCCCACCGGTATTTATAATCAAACCACCGTTTCTTAACCCGGTAATGATAGAATCGAGGTATTTCAAAGAGATATCCTGCCGCTGGGAGATTTCCTTCTGTAAGATTCCCTTACCATGAAAATTCTTCTCTATGTCCAGCATTGCGCGCAAACCATATCTAACTTTTGTGTTAAGTTTCATGTATTACATCGATTCTATTGAATTAGTAGCATTCAAAAATAAAAAAAATTAAAACTGAGCACCAAACGATCAGTAATTTTTAAAGATTCTACATAGACTTCGTCAATAGAGTCGGAGTGGCTGGATCATAAAGTTCGAGAACAAGCACCGCCTGCCTTAGTACCCAAGGACGGCGGTCAGGGCACCGCCTGCCTTAGTGCCTAAGTACGACGGTCAGGGCACCGCCTGCCTTAGTGCCTAAGTACGACGGTCAGGGCACCGCCTG
>JBBDUV010000013.1:0-12361 GCA_040903745.1 Bacteroidales bacterium
ATGATAAATATTTTATGAGAAAAAGTGAATTGAAAAACAGTAGCAAATAATTTTAAATTAAAGTTTATGAAGAGATTTACTATTTGGCAGTTTGTATTATTAGTGTGTTTATCAACACAGGTTTCATTCGCTGCAAATGCAGACCAAGACATTAAAGCCAAAATCAGCGGCGAGTTAAAAAAATGGCACAAAGTCACCCTTACTTTTGATGGGCCGGAAACCTCAGAAACGGATGGAATAAATCCATTTATGGATTACCGTTTAAATGTTGTTTTTACCCATAATGAAACGGGTAAAACCTACAAAGTACCCGGATACTTTGCCGCCGATGGTAATGCGGGTGAAACATCTGCAACTTCAGGCAACAAATGGAAGGTTCATTTTTCCCCGTCCGCAACCGGCGAATGGCAGTACAAGGTGGATTTCAGAACGAACAAGTGGATTGCCGTTAGTGATCAGGATACAAACCCATGGGGAGAACCAAAAGGAGAAGCCGTTGAAGGGGTGGACGGACTTGAAGGAACTTTTCAGGTGGCGGAGAGTGACAAAACGGGTCGTGACAACCGGGGAAAAGGACGCTTGCAATACGATGGTACCCGTTACCTGAAGTGGGCCGAAACAGGTGAAATATTTTTGAAAGTTGGCCCCGACTCTCCCGAAAACTTTTTAGCCTACGAAGAATTTGATGGCAATTTTCAAACCGATGGACATAAAGACGATTTGGTAAAAACATGGCAGGCACATTTAAAAGACTGGAAGGAAGGTGATCCTGTCTGGAAAGATGAAAAAGGCAAAGCAATCATTGGTGCAATCAATTACCTTGCGGAAAAAGAAATGAATGCTTTTTCGTTTTTAACGATGAATATTGTTGGTGACGATCAAAATGTCTTTCCTTTTATCGATTATGATACTTACGACCGTTACGATTGCTCAAAACTCGACCAGTGGGAAGTGGTATTTGAACATGCCGGTAAACACGGAATATTCCTTCATTTTAAACTCATGGAACAGGAAAATCAGGGTTTGTTGGATAATGGGGCCATTGGTGCCAAAACACAACTCTATTACCGGGAGATGATGGCACGTTTCGGTCATCATCTGGCACTGAACTGGAATATTGGAGAGGAATTTGGTGATTGGGCAAAGGAGCACAGAACTCCTCCTTTAAATGCAGAACAAAGACTAGCTGCTGCCGAATATTTTTATAAGCATGATCCCTATCAACATCACCGCGTGATCCACAATCCCCCGATGTTCGATGATCTTTTAGGGCCCGACAGCAAATATACCGGAGTGTCAATGCAAACGGGAAGCCCCGATTTCAATGCGGTGCATGGCCGCATTTTGGAATGGCTGGAAAAATCTGAAAAAGCCGGTAAAAAATGGGCAATTGCAATAGATGAACCGGGCGATGCCAGATATGCACTGGTTCCGGATGAAGTAGATCCTGTAAAAGATAATGCCCGGATTAATGGCCTTTGGGGAGCATTTTTGGCTGGCGCCTGGGGCGCTGAATGGTATTTCGGGTACGACCATCCTCATTCCGATTTAACCTGCCAGGATTATCGATCGAGAGACTTGTTCTGGGACAAGTGCAAGTACCTTCTCGACTTTTTTAAAGGGAATGATATTTCGTTAGGCGAAACAGAAAACTACGACAATCTGGTACAGGAGGGTGATTATTGCCTGGCCAATCCGGGTGAAATGTATATTGTCCTTTTGAGGAACGGAAGCGGCACAATCAATCTCGAAAACCAAAATGGTGAATTCAGCATAAAATGGTTTGATCCGCGAAACGGTGGAGAACTGCAAACCGGCCCGGTTAAAACTCTAAAAGCAGGTAAAACTCAGGAGATCGAAGGAGCGCCATCAGAACCGGATAAGGATTGGGTTGTCCTGTTAAGAAAGAAATAGAAATCAAATTTGATAACTTTAATTGATTCGTAAAATTCAATCTGTTTTAACATGAAAAACAACAGACGAACATTCATCAAAATGGCGGGAATTTCAGCGGGAGCTGCAACAATTCTGCCGCTGGCATCTTCTTGTTCAGAAACGAAAACAAAAAATGACTGGCCCGATTATTCTGCGCTTGACAAAGTCCTTCAACATATTTCGGCTGGCGGACTGGGTTTTGTTTACATGCTGCAAATGGTTTCGGCATGCCCTGCTACGGATAAATATCATGAGTTTAAAATGTTTGAAACTCCCGATGCCAACGGCACGATAATACCTGTGGAAAGTAAGGCGGAAAAGTTTGAGAGCATCGACGGTGTTATAAAAGTACCTTCCGGCACAGGAATGGGGGTTATTATTGATCCCGCTTATATCAATACTCATAAAGTTATAAGTGTTTAAATTATAATGATGCTACATTGAATGAATAAAAGATTTATGAACATGAGACATCTTGCATGGTTTTTAATTTCAGTTGTCACAACAATAATTCTGTCGTGCACAAACAACGGTAAAATAGATATATCTGCAATTGATTCCGGAAAATACGATGATACATGGTGGAACCGAACACCAATGCGGTTTATGCAAACCAACCTTCGGGAAATAGATGCGCAAGATTTCGATGTAGATCAATATGTTCAATCGGTTTTGGATGCATCGGTAAATATTGTGCTGTTAAGTGTAGGTGGCCAGGTTGCCAACTACCCCACAAAACTGCCCTTCCATTACAAAAATCCCTATATGAAAGGGGATTTGGTAGGCGAAGTGGTTAAAAAGCTGAATGAAAACGGGGTGAAAGTGATGGCCCGATTCGACTTTGCCAGAATAAACGAATCGATCGCATTAAAAAATACGGATTGGCTGTATGTAAGCTCGAAAGGTGAACATGTGCATGACAATGGACATTATCTCAGTTGTATTAATGGCGATTACCAACAGAAATACGGGTTTGAGATTCTAAAGGAAGCGATAAGTTCTTATCCCTTTGATGCCATTTTTTTTAACGCAGCGGGTTACACAACGCGCGATTACAGCGAAAATTATCATGGTATCTGCCAATGCAAAAATTGCAAAAAGAGGTTTCGCGATTCAACCGGGTTAGAGCTTCCAAAAATAGAGGACATCAATGATCCGGTATTCCGTGAATACAACAAATTCAGGCAAACAACCCATACCGAATTAAATGGTAGGATTACCCGCTCTATTCAGGAATTGAATCCAAACCTGGTTTTAAGTGTTTATAATCCCGATGGTGGAATTTGGCGCAGTGAATCGGGAACTGGTTTTACTTCGGGGCAATATTGGACTTACCACGCAACAGAAAATGTAAAACGTGTACTGGGTTCTTTTAATAACAGAGCGCCTTATGATACCTACAATCATTTACTTGGTATGGATTACAGGCACACTGCCACCTCGCCCGAAATAGGGAGAATATTTATGCCCCAGCAAATGTTGAATGGCGGCGCCTTGGGCATCTATTTTATTGGCCATTTAGACAATCAATACGATCGTGTTTTTATACCAAAGTTCAAAGAGTTGACTAAATTTCATAAAACCAACGAAAAATTATTTACCAACATTCAATCACAGAGTAAAATTGGACTGGTTTTAGGATCGTCGCAAGAAAATAGGGGGATAATGAGGATGTTGATCGAGGAGCACATCATGTTTGATCTTATTTTTGCGTCTGCTCTTAAAGAAAAGAACCTTCCCCGTGAGCTTAATGATTACGAACTCCTTATTCTAAGCGACATTACCAACATGGACGATGATTTCATTGCTTTAATTGATGATTACGTTGAACGTGGAGGTAAAATTCTGGCAACCGGATTTCCGGGGGTTAATGATGAGGTTGGTACGCCTCTAAACCGATTGAGATTGGAAGCTTTAGGAGTATTATCAGAATATGAAATGCTTACCAATCCAAAGCCATCCTATCTGGTTGTTTCAGATAACGAAAAAGCGCTACTCGGAAACGATCAGTTTAAAGATTTTGATCTCATCATGATGAACTCAAATTTTCTTAAAATAAAGCCGGTTGGCAGTGCAAAAAGCATTTTGAGACTGGTTCCAACAATCATGCATGGCCCACCCGAAAAATGTTATTTTAATGATAATGAAATTACCGATTACCCCGGTGTGGTATATAATACGTTTGGTGCAGGTAAAGCGGTGTTCATACCCTGGCAGATTGGTTCTCAGTATAATTGGAAAGGAAATAATGCGCATCGGGCCTTGTTTTTGGCTACATTAGATAACTTATTAGAGGTTGAACGGACCTTGGTAACCGATGCCCCGCCTTTGGTTGAAATGACCCAAATGATTAACAGAAACGGATCTTTTGAATGGATTGGGATGATAAATCATACCGGTCAGATTGGTAATTCATTTCATGAACCAGTCCAAATAATTAATTCTGCTATTCGTTTTAAACCACAAAAACCGGTAAAAGAGATTTATTCAATAAGGTCGGGAGAAAGGCTAAAGTTTAAGCAAACTAATGGCTGGGTCGAAGTGGTGGTTCCAAAACTTGATGATTTTGAAATGATAGTTAGTCTTTACAAATGATTTCCAGTGCATAGGTGTTTTCAGGGGTGATAAATAACCTTGCCTCAACGAAATCATTGTATTCGGTAAAAAATGACATTTTCTTTGCATAGTTGCGGTTTATTGTCATTATCTCCTGTTCCGGGAAAATAGGAACCTGTTTTTCCTGGGCTTACAGGGGAAAGATCAGGAGAAGGAGAATGAGAGCGGAGAGGGATGCGTGGACGAATTTGGAGATTGTTTTCATAGTTTCTACAATTTAAATTTGAAAGAAAAAACATGAAATCGAACAATCATTTCAAAGCAAGTTACGAAAACGTAATTAATTCTTAATAAAGGAGTTTCACAATTGTTTGATTGCCACTGTTCCTTTCGTTGATTCATTTTATTATCCTTTGGCACAGCTTTTGTCTTAATCATATCAAACGTTATCACTAAAAGCTGAACGCCATGAAAACAATAGCTACCATATCAATAGCAGCAGTCTTTGTCGCAGCAGCTGCGACTGTTACTGCCCAGGACTATCCCGAAGAATACCTTGGTCTGCCGGGGGACAATTTAAACCTCTACGCCGTAATGGATCTGTTCCAGCAATCGGAGACCCTCGAAGAGTTCGAACGAAGCCTGAACGATGAGGAATCCACGATTAGCAACCTCGACCTGAATGGTGATAACTATGTGGATTACATCACGGTTTCAGATTATACTGACGGAGATGTGCACAATATTGCGCTACGTGCAGCACTGGATCGCAACGAACAGCAGGATGTTGCCGTTTTCGTAGTAGAAAAGCTGCGTAACGGTGCTGTTCAGATTCAGTTGATCGGAGATGAGGCGCTGTACGGACCGGATTATATTGTCGAACCAATCTATGCCGAAACTCCCAATCCGGGATATACCGGAAGAACCAGCAGTCGAAATGTGAAGGTGGTCACCACCACCTACTATGATATCGCAACCTGGCCAATCATCAGGTATGTCTACCATCCCAGGTATACAGTATGGAGATCCAACTGGTACTATGGGTACTATCCCTCTTACTGGCGTCCATGGAGACCCCATTACTGGCACTATTATTACGGATACCACTATCACTGGCACGATCATTACTACAGGCACTACCGTCATTGCGACCGCTACCGGAGCAGTCACTATGTTACCTACTATCGTCCGCACGTGCGTGTCTATAGTCCTACAGTGATTGTGAATGTAAATAAAGGTCGGTACAGGACCACCTATTCACGTCCCGACCAACGGGTTGCAGGAGAGCAGCATTATGTAAGAACTGCGGCCACCAGAATCACCAGGACCAGCAAGAGCCGAACGGCAGTATCTGCTGAACGAAACACCAGCAGGTCAGGAGCGGTAAGTTCCCGGCAGGGAGTTCAGCGGACAACAACAGCATCAGGAAGAACCAGTACGTCTACTGCAAAGAGTGGCCGGCAGACAGATGCCGTGCGGACCGCCTCCCCGCAAAGGAGCACCAATGTGCGGACATCTACCTCGCGGTCAGGACAGCAAGGCAGTAGACCGGCAGTAAGAACTTCTACGCAGAACAGCAGCCGAAGCACAAGGTCTGCAGTGCAACCCGGGACCAGTTCAAATAGCAGGTCAACGGTGAAGGCAGGCAGCAACCCTGGCAGTCGCAGCAGCAGTACCGTAGAGCGTTCACGCAGTAGGCAAACGCCCAGCAGCGCTACCGTTTCCAGAAGCAGCAGTAAAAGTGCCAGTCAGGCGGTAAGGAGCAATAGCAGGACCAGCAGCAAGGCAGCTGTTCAACCCAGCAGCCGAACCAGCAGCAAGGCAACCGTTCAGCCTTCCGGCAGCAGCCGGAGCAGCCGATCTGCCGTTCAATCCAGCAGCAGTAGAAAGAGCAGTCCTTCCGTTAAGCCCAGCAGCAGCCGGAGTAGCAGCAGGGCTGCAGTATCCGGTAGCAGCAGCAGAAAGAGCAGCCCTTCTGTGAAGCCCAGCAGTAGCCGGAGCAGCCGAAGCACAGTTCAGCGCAGTTCGTCAGGATCTAGCAGGAGCGCAGCACGATCTTCAAGCGGAAGCAGCCGCACGAGCAGTCCCAGCAGCAGATCATCGCGCAGGTAGAATATTAGCTCCCTTATTTCACCAGGAAACAAAAACTTCCTCGCCAGGGCTTTGCCAACGCATTGTCCTGGCGAGGCTTTTTTGGGTTTTATTAAAACTGATATATTGAAGAATATCCATTGAATTTTGTATAATGAACCATCAAATGACGTATCTTGAGCTGTAATTTTCAATATAAACTTAATATAACCATGAAAGCGAGAAATAAAATATTAGCAGCTTTCATCCTGGTATTGATGATGTACCAGGTGAACGCACAGAAGACCGGTCTGGATGTTGGTGACAAGGTTACCAACTTTGAGGCAACTGCAGATAACGGGAAGACATGGAAATCTAAAAAGTTCATCGGTAAGAAGAACCTTGTCGTCTACTTCTATCCTGCGGCTATGACCGGAGGGTGTACAAAACAGGCGTGTGCCTATCGCGATGCGATGGATGATTTGTCGTCTGTGGATGCCGAAGTTGTTGGCGTCAGTGGTGACGAGGTAAAAAATCTTGAACTTTTCAAGCAGGCACATAACCTGAATTTCACACTGCTGTCGGACCCGGATGGTGCTATTGCACAAATATTCGGGGTACCTGTTAATGAAGGTAGGAGGTCCATTGAAAGGGAGGTGGAGGGTAAATTTTACACCCTGGCCCGGGACCTGACAACCTCGCGCTGGACCTTCATTGTTGATAAGCAGGGAAGGGTGATCTATAAATCGACGGATGTCAATGCTGCGGAGGATAGTAAAGCGGTGCTTGAGGTATTGAAGAAGAGCAGGTAGAATTGAATTATCAATGAAAACACCAATTATAATTTCCTGCTTAATTGTTGCGACCAACCTTGTGGGACAACAACCCAATGTAGTACTCATTATAAGTGATGATCAGAGTTTTAATAGCATCGGGTACACCAGTAACAAAAGTGTTTATACACCGACTATTGATATGCTGGCTAAAAACGGAATGATCTTTACCAATGCGCACCACCCGGTTACAGTTTGTTCCCCCTCAAGATACTCCATGCTCACCGGTAAATATTCCGGAAGATGTGAGGGTGAAGAGTACTTGTCCCTTTTTCCCCCGGGCACGCTTACGAGGACTGAGAATAATTGTGAGCTCACACATGAGGAGGAAAATATAGGCTCCGTCCTGCAGGCAAATGGCTACGCTACCGGATATGTTGGCAAATCCCACGTCATGGAGCATGATATCCTGAGAACCAATAACTGGCCCTCTTATGGTTTACAGACATATAGTAAGACAGCTGATCCTTACGACCCTGTGGTTATTTCTAAAATGAGACACAATCATACTGTTTATCAGTCGATTGTCAGATCTTACGGATTCGACTATGCCGACGGGATCTATATGGCTAATGTGAAGGAACTACACAATGACGCGTTGAATATCCATAACCTGGAATGGACAGTTGATAAGGCCAGGAAATTTATTGAGCAGGAAAAAGACAATCCTTTTTTCCTTTTCTTTGCGACAACATTGCATCACGGCCCCGTACCCTGGGCAAATCGGAATGGTGAATTTTGGAGCAGCTTTGACGCCGATCCTAAATTAACCGGAGAGGGGTATATCGATACTACATGGGAATTTATGCCTACACGGCAGGAGATGCTAGACAAATGCGTTGCTGCCGGCTATCCCCGGAATACTGCTTATACCTTGCTGCTTGATGAGGGTGTCAAGGCGATATATGATAAAATCGTTGAACTGAATCTGGAAGAAAATACACTGATCATTTATATGCCGGATCATGGAATGTGGAGGCATGGTAAAGCAACCCTGCATGATTTTGGCTTGAAAGTCCCCCTGGTCATGTATTGGGAAGGAACTATTATTACCGGATCAGTGTATGACGGCCTTATTCAGACAGTGGATTTCCTGCCAACCATTCTCGACATCGTGGGCATCGAACAACCCGTTGGCCTTGAAACAGATGGAATGAGTCTTAAATCGATCATTGAAACCGGAAATGGAGAAGGGTATGAATCCTTGTTCAGCGAGCTTGGGTATTCTCGTGCGGTAAAAACGAAGGATTGGAAGTATATAGCCATCAGGTATCCGGAGGATGTCCAGGAAATGATAGACAACGGGGAGTCTTTTCCAGCCTTTGATGGTGGAAGTATATCTTATCCTTATTTAACAAGAAATAGTCATCTTGGCTTTTATGCAGCAAAAAATAATCCCCACTATTTTGAGGTGGATCAGCTGTATGATCTGAATGCAGATTCGGCCGAAACCGTGAATGTGATAGAAAACTATCCGGAAGTGGTTCAGGAGATGAAGGAGCTGCTGTCGGAGTACCTGATTACTTTTGAGAACCGACCATTTGCGGGTTTCACCCTTACTGACAGCGATAAACCAATTCGTGCTCATTCACCAGTGCCCCGAAATGGAACTGTAGGTGTAAGCGGGGACCAGGTTTTGAGTTGGACCAGTGAATACAAGACCGATTCACATGACATCTACTTAGGAACAACCAACCCTCCACCATTGATCGGAAACCAGACTGCAGGTAATTTCAATCCTGGTGTTTTAAGTAGTTACACAACCTATTATTGGAGAGTTGATGAAAAGAATCAAAATGGTACAACCCAGGGAAATACCTGGTCATTTACAACGGATTATATATCCAGCTCTTCTTTTGCGAGCGAAAACATTGACTTCACGATTTTTCCAAATCCCGCCTCAGGCAAACATGTAATGGTTTCTGGTCTTTTTGAATCGGAACCTAATACAATTTTTGTTTACCGGGTTGACGGTCAATTAATTTCATTATACCAGTCAGAACAAAAGGAGGTACATATCGATCTTTCAAAGTATAGTGATGGAATGTATTTCATACGGGTTTACAATAAGCGTTATGATCAGACCAGGAAAATGATCATAGGGATGGTTTGATTTATACAAATCTTGTCAAGAATGGGTTTTATATTTCCGGAGTGAACGAAAAAGCAGCTTCAAAAACTAAACTCAAAAAGCAGGGGGTTACCCCCCCTGCTTACAAACTACTAACTAACTAAACAACTATGAATCTGCTTATTGTGACCAGCGTTCAATTTAAATAAACTTGCTGCGCCCCTACCATGTTCTGATCTTAATGTTGCGGAATGAAACATCATTCCCGTGACCCTGAAGAAGTATATGCCCATTATCCAGCTCTCCAAAATTCTCCAGGTCATCGTATTTACTTAAGCTAACAAGCTCTCTGAACGTATGTCCTTTTCTGTCTATTTCGAGTACCTTTTCATCATTGAGCCAATGCTCAATCATATTTCCATCCAAAACGATCCTTACCTTGTTCCATTCACCCGGCGGATGTATGGTAAGATCTTCCTTAGGTGGCATTATATCATACAGTGATGCCATTTTATGATTTCCGTCTCTTCCTTCATGAGCGTCAGGATGTCTTTCATTATCGAGCAACTGATATTCCAGTCCCAGAAAACTTCCTTTTTTTCCGGGAAATGAATCTGTCACCTGGTACTTAATACCGGAATTTGCTCCTTCGGAAAGTTTGACCTCAAGCTCAAGTTCGAAGTTTCCATAGCGCTTTTTTGTGATGATGTCTCGCCCCCCGGCCTGTTCATCTGTTTTGCCAAGGACAGTTAATACGCCGTTATTAACCACCCATCCTTGTTTAGGAAATTCTTCCGATTTTGTGCCCCTCCATTCTTCTGTGGAGGATCCGTCGAATAACCATGTCCATTGGGTATCATTATCAGATACTACATTTGTTTGTTCCTTATTGTTGCCACATTGTGTTAGAAGGAGAGCAAATCCGAAAAGAAAGATTAGTTGTGTTTTCATATGTTTAGCTTTTAGAAAAATCAGAATTTTGGTTCCCAACCGGGTTCATACTCCCTCCCCCAAAGCTTTTCTGCTTCCTTATCTCCTATGATGTGGCCATTACCAGGGTCAATCGCCAGGCCTCTGCCGATTCGTTGGGATATGTTACCGAGTTGCACCCAGGTGGTACTCTTATGGCCGGTCTCAACATCTGCATTCAGCGTCTCTCCGTTACGTATTGCATTCAGGAAATTATCAATGTGCACATTATCGAGACTTTCTGCCGGGCTCGAGGTATCCCTGCCGTCGATTACAACATCCGATTTTACCTCCTTAATCAGTTTGTCATTCAGGTCATAGATTGTGTAGCCATCGTGTCCAGTATGCAAGCTGCCGTTCTCCCCATAAAAGATCACTCCACGGTCCAGTCCTTCTACCAGGTTTCCGTTGCAGCTTCTTCCTTCCCATACAATCGAAGCACCCTCGCATTCATAAGTAATTAATTGTGTATCAAATGCTTCCCAGTCATCATTATAGTGGTACCTTCCTCCTACGGAAAACACTTTGGTTGGGAAATCAACCCCAAGTCCCCACCGGGCCACATCTACTTCATGGGTTCCGTTATTCAGTGCTTCCCCTGTTCCCCAGTTCCAGAACCAATGCCAGTTATAGTGAATCAGATTATCTTGATAGGGGCTTCTGGGAGCGGGTCCCTGCCATAATTCATAATCCAGGTTCGCAGGTACAGGAACCACCTTCCCAAAACCTATTGGCCCCCTGTTATTTGTATACCACGTTTTTACCATGTATACTTTACCAATTGCTCCGCTTTTCAGTGTATTAATGCCTTCAGTTAACAATTTCCAGGATCTTCTCTGGGCACCCATTTGCACCACCCTGTTGTACTTCCGGGCAGCCTTTATGGCCATTTCTCCTTCGGCAGGATTGTGGCTAAGAGGTTTTTCAACATACACATGTTTTCCTGCCACGCAACTCATGATGGTTGCAGGAGCATGCCAGTGATCCGGGGGTGCCAGGAATACCGCATCAATATCCTTTATTTCGAGCATTTTCCGGATGTCCTTTTCACTTTTTGGTGTTTTTCCGACGGCCTTTTCAACAGCACTAATTCCCTTGGCAAGCGCCTTATCCTCAACATCGCAAATAAAAAGAACCTCTGTATTTTTACGGGTTGCAAAATTAGCGGCCATACCTTTGCCACGTCCATTGGTTCCCATTACTCCCACTGCAATTCGATCATTGGCTCCAATAATACGGGAGTAACTGGCTGGTGAAAAACCGTATCCCACACCTCCGAGAGCTATTGCGGAAGAACCGGCCGCCATTGTTTTTAGGAATTTTCTTCTTGATGGTTTCATTTTGCAATCGTTTTGTTTTTTAATAAATTATTTTTCTCCTTGATTTCAAAGCTAGTTAAATCAGGGGGTACAAGTTAAATCGGGAGTACAAATCTTTTCTTAAATATTTCTAAAAATGATGAGATGGGCCATTATTTTATACAATAATCACAGTCCCCGATACAGCATGGTAGGTTCTATGTATCAATTATGGTGTTATGGCCTGATTCATTTAACATGAATTATTTTTTTCGCTTCAGCATGCTTCCCGGCAATAATTTGGTAATACAATGTACCACCGGGAAGATCCTTACTGCTGAGGACTGCCATGTGTTGCCCTTGTTGTTTGAATTCATCTACCAGGGTGCATTGCTCTTTACCGGAAGGATCATAGACTTTGATGGAGACATGACTTTCTGCCGGAACCATATATGCAATCCGGATGCTTTCAGTAAAGGGGTTTGGAAAATTGCTTGACAAAAAACAGAGCTTTTTAGTTTCAGCATGAGAGACATCCATGGCTATGGTATCACAGTATGCCTGCTGGCACCAGTGCTCCAACTCATCTGAACAGTTAAAATTTATTACCGTAATCTTATTTGATGCAT
>JBBDUV010000014.1:0-59860 GCA_040903745.1 Bacteroidales bacterium
CAAATAACATTTTAGAACAGTTCTTCAGAGGCATGCGGCGGTCATACCGCAGAGCAACAGGTAATAACTCCATGTGCAAAAAACGTTTTACTCCGGACATAACCAACAGATATGCTCCCAAGGTGATCATTGCAATTGAAGTAAGCAAGATCATATATGTGCTAAAATCGAAATCGATAGTGGTATGTTGAAGAATCAAAAATCCCCCTCCAAGCAGAACAACATAGATGAACAGAAGGAGCAGAATATTTTGAATTTTGGGGTCATTTTTTTTGAATAAAGTCCTTGAGTGCCGAATAGATTCCTATAATTACGCCAATCATAGCCAATATTGCTGTGAAGACGGGCTTTTCAAGGGACCACTTTTCGTCGAGTTTGATTCCTACCCAGGTAAAGAGCCCTATTACCGCGAGCATCTGAAATCCCATTCCGGTATACCTGATATAATCATTTAGACCCGACCGTTCTCCGGAATTATTATCCCTCTTTTCCGGTTGGCTCGCTGACTGGTTCTTTTTTTCCACCCATATCACATTTTCCAGTAAATATTGCACCCGGTTCGATAGCAAGCTTGCTTGTTCGTATCTCCCCGTAAACACGCGATATCGATCTGAGTGAAAGTAGCTCCTCGACTACAATTTTACCTTCCACCACGCCTTCCACTTCACAATTCCTGCACTTGATTTCGCCATTGACCTTTCCCGATTGTCCGATAAATACTTTACCTTTTGTATAAAGATTTCCGATTAGTATTCCATCAAAGCGAATGTTCTCATTGGAGCTAACATTTCCCTCTATCGTGGTGCCTACTCCGATCAGGTTGATCTTGTTTGCACTTTCTGTTTCAGCAGCTTTTGCCATAACTCTCAAGTATTAATTTTACCGGTCATTAAATAATTAACAAAGCATAAAGATAAAAATAATTTTGCTCGTATAACAGTCATGGGCAGAAGGGAATCATGGTATTTTTCAGATTATCGTGGGTCGTAGGCCCATTTAAGGAAAAGGGATCCCCACGTAAATCCGCCTCCGAAAGCAGACAGAATCACATTGTCCCCCTTATTTATCTGTGACTCATATTCCCACAGGCACAATGGGATCGTAGCGGCCGTGGTATTCCCATATTTTTGAATATTGATCATTACCTGTTCTTTTTTAATCCCCATCCGTCTTGCTACAGCTTCAATAATGCGCATATTGGCCTGATGTGGTACAAGCCATTTCAGTTCGCCGGGCTGAACACCATTTCGTTTCATGATATCCACTGAAACATCGGCCATTTTTGACACGGCGACCTTGAAAACAGCCTGACCTTCCTGAAATACGAAGTGCTCACGGTTATCGACTGTTTCATGAGATGCAGGTCTCAATGAACCACCTGCCTTCATATGCAAATTCTTGTATCCGCTTCCATCAACTTCCAATATATTATCGATCAGTCCCAGACCCTGTTCAACAGGTTCCAGCAAGACAGCTCCGGCAGCATCACCAAAAAGTGGGCAGGTGGTGCGATCGGTATAATCAGTAATGGATGACATCATGTCTGAACCAATTACAATCACCTTTTTGTGTGCACCATTGTTTATAAACTGTTGTGCTGCTACCAGGGCAAAAATAAAACCCGAGCAGGCTGCAGACAGGTCAAAGCCCCATGCATTTTTCAGCCCGGCTTTATGACAAATCATGGTCGACACCGCTGGGAAGATCATGTCAGGAGTAATTGTCGCAGTTATGACCAATTCAATCTCTTCAGGCTTTGTACCGGTCTTTTTCAGCAGCTCTTTAACTGCCGCAGTAGCCATATCAGAGGTGGCAAGACCTCCTTTAAGAACCCTTCTTTCACTGATACCGATCCGTTGCATAATCCACTCATCAGTGGTATCAACCATCTTGCTAAGTTCATCATTTGTCAATCTGTATTCCGGAACCCAGCCCTGAATGCCTGTAATGCCTGCCGCTTTCATCTATTTAAATTCTTGATATATAATAATGCAAATATCGTTCAAACTACAGGTAATATGTTGCCTCACACTAAAAAACATTTTTAATGGTGTTCGGCGATCCCACACCATCTGGCAGCTTACTACCGAATAATTTATTTATGTCCTATAGTCTTTGCACAGTTGAAAAATCTATATTCAATAATGAGGGATTCATATTCAATTTGTCATTGTTATTTTAATCTTTTCAATCAAACCCGCTTCAATCACCTTATGTGTTTGAATAATCATATTTTTAATGGCTTTATCATTGGATATCCCATGACCAATTATAAGTGGGGCCTGCACCCCAAGTACAGGTGTTCCACCAAAATTTTCAAAATTAAACATTTCGAAATAACCATTACACACCTTCCTGGCAGAAACCAATCTGTAGAATGCTTCAGCCTCTTTCAGAACAATATTTCCGACAAATCCGTCACAAACAACAACATCGGCCTTGTTCTCAACAAACAGGTCGTTTGCTTCAATATTTCCGGTGAAATGAAATTCCTCTGTTCCTGACATCAATTGGTAAGTGCTTTTAACCACCAGGCTACCCTTTTCTTCTTCTTCTCCAATATTCAATAATGCTACTGTTGGATTGTCTCTCTGGCCTACAAACCGGGAGTAAAGGCTGCCGAGCAGGCCATACTGGTAGAGAACATCCGGTCTGGCATCAGGATTCAATCCTACATCCAGAATGATTGAATCGGGCCCTTTAAAATTTGGTATAACAGCTGAAATTGCGGGCCGTATCAATCCCGGGATCGGCATTGTGATCTGCATGGCACCAATAAGCATCGCCCCGGTATTACCCGCACTACAAAATCCATCCAGTTCCTTCTGCTTCAACAACCTTTGCCCCAAAAAAATAGTAGCATTGGGTGCTTTTGAAAATGATTTAAGTGGATGATCCCCTGCATGCAAATACTGATCTGTATGAATAATTTCAAAAAATGACAGATCAAGCCCTTGTTCGCGGGCATAATTACCAATTATATCACGGTCCCCCAACAGAACGATCTCTGCTTCAGGAGGCAGCTCCGGCCTGGCAAGTAAAGTTCCCTCAATAGGAGCTCCGGGGGAAAAATTCCCTCCCATAATATCAATACCAATACGCATGAGGCGCTAAGGTACTTCCCTTAAAAGGAAAGGTTAAACGATTTTAGCTTCATTATCGACCACCAGCTTCCCTTTGTAATAAAGGTTGCCATCAACATAATAGGCACGATGACGCTGATGCACGGTACCAGTTGTTGAACAGGTTGAAAGTGTGGGAGTTTCTGCCTTATAATGTGTCCTCCTCTTGTCTCTTCTTTGTTTCGATGTTTTTCTCTTCGGATGTGCCATGCCTTTTTAATTTTTATCTATTAATCTTTTTAATGCATCCCAACGGGGATCAGTATCTTCAACACTATTGTTCACTATATGTTGTTTAAGCTTTTTTAGCATCTCCTTGTTACATCCACTTTCTCCATTCACGCGGTTTGGATGCACCCGTTTAACCGGCATTGAGAGTAGCAGGTATTCATAAAAATACCCCGCAAGATCAATCTGGTTCTCTTCACGGGGGATGATCACCATATTGTCGTCAAGCTCCTTTGGTTCCTGACCGTATTTAACAAACAGTCTCTGACTGAAATTAACCGGCTGGGCAAACGCATCAAGGCACCTGTCGCATAGTACTGTTAGCTCCCCCTTCATTTCAAAATCAATGGTAATGCCGTCCGGTCGCTTTATAACATCCACCACTACATTTACACGTCCGCTTTCCCACTCATTGCTTTGAAAATCTTTAAAGAACGTATCCCGTAAAGAAAATTCAAACGTTTCAGTATCATCTTTCAGTTCGGAAAAACGAACCACATATTCACTGTTCTTCTTCACGATACGTCGAATTTCGGGTTGCAAAAGTAAAAAAACTTATGGTATAAAAAAAATATATTCAAACGCCAAAATACTCTTTGTAATTTATTAGATTATCGGGAAGTTGAAAGAAGGATAGAAATAAAAAGCAAAAAAGTGGATGGAAGTTTGGATTACAACATAAAAGTACCTGAAAGAGAACCAGGTGATTTACAGTCTTTGATAAGAACGAAGCTTGCGAGCTCGGTTCTTGCAAAAACTAATTAATTACATCTTCGATTGTATCAATGAGAGAATCAATAAAATAATCGTCTTTGGTAAGAAAGCGATCCGCTCCTTTTCCGATAAATGCATGATATAAGTCATCTGTCCCAAACCCTGTTAGTACAATAACCGGCACTCCATTGTTTAGATCCTTAATCTTTTCAAGCGTCTCAATCCCATCCATCTTTTTTTCCCCGGCACCGGACAACTGATGATCCAACACAATGAGATCCGGTTTTCGGTCCATTGCCTGAATACAATCTTCTCCGGACTCAAAAGACATTACCTCATATTTCTGCCGGCTTTGAAAGGTATATTCCAACAAATTGATTATCATCTTATCATCATCAACAATAAAGATCAGTTTACTCATATTTCAAACTTGAGTGCTACAAAAAACAACCTCAGGTTGTCTGTTTTAAACTGTAGGACGTAAAAGTAACACATTTTTTTTTAAACTGGACTAAAGGTTGTGTAAGAAAAATTCCTATGCCCGTTGTATTGAGTCCCATCTTGCATAAATAGTGGCAGTTCAGAAAAGGATTGTCTGAAAACCCTTCCTGTCAATTTGAAAGGTACGCTTCAGAAACGCGCCAAAAGTATTGTTGTCATTGAAGTTTTTAATTCAGTCCCTATTCCTCATTACGATCGTTTACAGTATCTTTGTCTAAATGAGTTACAGGAATAGGAATGTCGTGCAGTACAAGAGAGGATACCAGAATAGGGTCCTATCCGGTCGATAATAGCAGCCTGAACTATGAGAAACAAACCAAGCAATCTGGTAATCTTGAATGGAACTGCTTTAGCAGCAAAAGAATTTAATCCCGGCTCCTCGGTGAGTATAATCTATGAAGTTGTCAGGTTGATGGACGGGCAGCTGCTCTTCCTCGACGATCACCTTGAAAGGCTGCAAAATTCCTGTGCCAAAGCGGGTGAAAAATGTCCTGAAAAAGCAATACTTATCAGTCATCTGAAAGTGCTTATCTCAAAAGCATCCATAAGCAATGGAAACATAAGGCTTCTGGTATACGAAAAAGGGGGGGAAACCCATATTGCCTGCTTTTTCGTACCGCATTTTTATCCTTCCGTTGAGGACTACAGAAATGGGGTGCTCACCAGGACCTATTCTTTTGAGAGGCCGGAGCCAACAGTTAAAAGGTGGAACGAAAAATTTCGTCGCAATGTCAGTAAATTTATACAGCAAAATAAAATCTATGAAGCCATTCTGTTAAATGCCCGGGGAGAGCTGACAGAAGGCAGCCGTTCCAACCTCTTTTTCATTGACAAACACTCATCGGTTCACACTGCTGCGGAAAAGATGATTCTTCCCGGTATTACGAGAAAATATGTACTCCAACTATGCAAAACCCACAATTTCAGGGTTGTTGAGAAAGCTGTATCAAAATCAGAGGCAGAAAACATGAAGAGTTGCTTTATATCGGGGACCTCTCCCAAGGTGCTTCCCATTAAGCAGCTTGATTCGATCACATATGACGTTCAAGACCCGGTATTGAAAACCATCATGGATGAATTTAATCAGATGATTCAGAATATGGATGCCCAATAATTCCAAAACATTTTTTACTTTTGTACTGCAGCCGGCTGGTTTCGTTGTTAACTATTCTGTTATTTGGTGCCAGCCGCTTTTTTTTTGTATCCTGAATGCAATTTTTTTACGGGGCATTAGCTCAGTTGGTTTAGAGCGCTACCTTGACAGGGTAGAAGTCACTGGTTCGAATCCAGTATGTCCCACAGTGCAATGCCTGCCACCACTTCTGTAATGGCTGGCATTTATATATATACATGATCACTATACACCGCTTAATATCAATCTTCAATGACGATGAATCCTACGGAAAGTAACCCTCTTGTTCAACTACAGCCTGGTAGAATGTGGCGAAGGCAGTCATGATCCAGGCAATTGAAATGATCACCCCGACAAACAGGGCAATGAATCCCAGAATTGCAATGAGAATGGCCAGAATACCCATAAAAAAGATCTGCCAGCCATATCCTTTCGTCATCTTCCAGCTTTGATCAATTGCTGTGCTTATGTCCATCTCCCTGTCAATAACCAGGTAGGGGACAAATGCCAGTCTGCATGCAAAAATTATCCCTGGAATAATCAGCATAAAAAATCCTATTCCGACGATGAGCCCAACCACTACATTTGCTGCAACGGCGTTCCAATAATTGCGTTGAAAAACCGCAAACATATCTCTTATATCAAGAGGCTCTCCCCTTACGGCCTTCAAAAACGTCCACTTTGTGCTGTATCCCACAGGTCCGGCAATAAGCAACGCAAAACCTAATCCGAAAAGCATGACAGGAATAATACGCCCGTCAAAGCCATCTGTTTTCCATTGCAACATGGCGTTCGGACCCGAAATAATTCCATATAGTATGGTAACTGCCAACAAACTAATAAAAGATTTCCACATAATACCCCAACTGACACTGTAAGCTTCGCCGGCCGAAGGGATAAGTTTTCTGGGGTTGTCATTCACTACTTCCATAAAGTATAATGTATTGATGATATCTCAAAGTTAGTAGATATTAAATACAAATAATATAAATTTCAATCTTACACCATGTTGAATACATTGAAAAATATTTCTATAGCAGGAAAAAGGAATCTATATTTGAAATATAAATAGTTTATACAGATGAACCAAAAAGAGAGGGTGCTGCAGGTTCTTGAGCAATTAGGACTGAAATATGAAAAATTTGAACACAGACCATTGCCTACCATTAAAATCGCCATGGAGGTTTGGAAAGACATTGACGCAACACATTGCAAAAATCTTTTTTTCAGGAACCACAAGGGAAACCGGCACTATCTTGTCATACTGGAATCCAATCACGTGCTTGATATACATGACCTTGAGCAGCGTCTCAGGCAGGGGAAGATCTCCTTCGCATCCCAAAAACGCATGGATAAATACCTTGGCGTACATGGTGGATCGGTCAGTCCTTTCGCATTGATCAACGATCTGGAAAACCATGTGCATGTATTCCTTGACAAAAACCTGTTAAACGCCAACAAGATCAGTTTTCATCCCAATATTAATACTGCTTCGGTAGTCATTTCCTTTAGTGATTTTAAGAGGTTCCTTAACCATTTGGGCAATTCCTATGAATTTCTTGAATTGTATTAAAGCGAATTGCAGTTAAACCTTCTGGCTATAAAAATCCACCGAATTCTCACCGATCATTTGCCCTGCAATTTGGAACCAATTGATAAAAAGCTGAAATTGCTTGTCATATTATTCATTATCAAATACAGATAACATGGAAACGATCAAAGCAAAAAATCATGTAAATCTGGTCGCAGTTCTCCACATAGTTTTTGGAGCACTCACCATAGCAGGGGCAATCATATTGTTGTTCCTGATACAAATAGGAAGCCACTACATCCCGGAAGATGAAGCCCTGGCAAAAGAAATAGTAGGATCAATCGGCTATCTGCTAGCCGGTATCATTGCCTTTTTTGGTCTGTTCGATCTGCTGGCAGGGGCATCACTCTATAGTTACCGGCAATGGTCAAGGATTATTGTTATCATAATCTCGGCCATCAATTGTCTGAATATCCCTATTGGAACTGCCAAAGGGGTCTATTCCATTTGGGCGCTCATGCAGCCGGAGGTTCAGGAATTATTTGAATAGTTGTTATATTCTTTCTTTTCCTGTCTAATAGATTAATAGCGCTCACGCTCCTTATAGTGAGTGTGAAGCAACTCGTGTGATTTGTGTCCCAGCGGTTCTCCGAGAAATTCCTTGTATAGCTGGAGGACTTCCGGGTTTTCGTGCGACTTACGGATGGCCAGTGACATATCTTCGTCATAGATGGCGGCAGCACGCTTCTCCCTGATTTCCTGATTCGTTGGAATGGGCTGTCCACCTCCACCCAGGCATCCGCCCGGACAAGCCATTACTTCAATGAAATGGACGTCTAGCTGACCATCTTTAACGGCCTGCATTAATTTTCTGGCATTCGACAATCCGTGAGCAATGGCGCATTTCAGTTCAACCCCTTCCAAAAATTTCCATTCATCCACGCAGCCTTCAAGCTTCACTGAAGCCTGGCGAATCCCTTCAAATCCACGTACCGGAGTAATATTCAGATTCTCAAATGGTACTTCACGACCGGTAATAATCTCATAAGCTGTTCTCAAAGCAGCCTCCATTACCCCACCAGTTGCACCAAAAATAACTCCCGCTCCCGAGGAGCTACCCATCAATTTATCATATTTATCCTCCTTCATAAGTTCAAAATCGATCCCAGCCTGTCTGATCATTTTGGCTAACTCACGCGTTGTAATAACAAAATCAACGTCTTTATATCCACTTGATCTCATCTCAGGTCTGTCGGCTTCATATTTTTTGGCGGTGCAAGGCATGATCGATACTGTGACGACCTTTTTCGGATCAAGTCCGCGGGCCTGGGCATAATAGGTTTTCGCCAGGGCCCCAAACATCTGTTGGGGTGACTTACAAGTAGATACATTGGGAAGATATTCCGGAAAAGTATGTTCTATAAACTTCACCCAACCAGGTGAACAGGAGGTTGTCATCGGTAAAGCTGTATTTTCATCCTTATCTACCAGGGCCTTTTTTAACCGGGTAAGAAGTTCTGTTCCCTCCTCCACAATTGTTAAATCGGCAGTGAAATCGGTGTCGAGAACTGAATTAAAGCCAAGCCTTTTCAAGGCAGCAACCATTTTACCGGTTACACGCTGACCCGATTCCAGTCCCAGGTCTTCACCCAACCCAACCCTTACTGCGGGAGCTGTCTGGCAAACAACATGGGTTTCAGGATCAAGGATAGCATCCCATACTTCGTCCAGGTAAGTTCGCTCTACCAGTGCGCCCGTAGGGCAACGGTTAATACACTGACCACAATTGGTGCAAATAACTTCAGCCATAGAGTGGCCAAAAAAGGTGCTAATCTTCTGTTGATCACCCTTATAGGCAACAGACAAAGCGTTCACCCCTTGCAATTCCTGACAAGTGCGGACGCATCGCTGACAACGGATGCATTTACTGTCGTCCTTCTGGATAGCCGGTGAATATCTGTCTATCGTATACTCCTTATGGTGAATCAGATCCAGTAAAATGTGATCACCTACACTGAATTCGTTTGCCAGGCTCTGCAGCTCGCATTTACCATTTTTATAACACTTTGTACAATCAGCATTGTGCTCTGAAAGCAGCAGTTCAATTACATGTTTCCTGGCTGTACGTACCTTCAGAGAATTTGTCAGGATCTGCATTCCGTCAGCTACCGGAGTAGCACAAGATGCCAGAAGCGTCTTCCCCCCAAGTTGTTCAACCACACACACCCTGCAATTCCCCGCAACACACAGGTCATCGTGATGACAAAGAACAGGTACCTTGAAGTTCAGTTTTTTTGCGGCATCAAGAATTGTCGTTCCTTCCGGAACTTCCACCAATAACCCGTTTATTGATAATTTAACCATAGCTGGTATTTTTTCTGTTTGCAATTAATAGATGATCTCTTCTTTGAAATTCTCTACAATGGAACTGAAGGCGTTACCTACCGATTGACCAAGCCCACATTTGGAAGCTATTTTCATGGTAGCGGCCAGCTTAACCAGTTCTTCCAGGTATTTGGAACTCTTATCCCCTTTCTTAACAGCTTCAATTCCCTTTAAAAGCTGCTGACAACCAACACGGCACGGACTACACTGACCACAAGATTCCTCGGTAAAGAAATCCAGGTAGTTGTGGAGGACATTGTACATGGATCTTGAACTGTTGAACAACTTCATCGAACCTCCCGTAGGAACACCTTCAAAACCGATGATGGTCTCTTCAAATCTCTTTCGTGGAACACAAAAACCAGCAGCACCACCTACCTGTACGGTCTTTGTATCTCCGTCACCAAAAAGCTCTACAAACTCCTGCACGCTCATTCCAAGTTCCAGTTCATAAATCCCGGCCTTGGGTGTATCGCCCGATACAGAAAACACTTTCGAACCGCGAGAATCCTTGGTTCCCAAATCTTTGAAATGTGCCGCGCCATATTTCTGGATCATTACCGTATAAACCAATGTTTCAACGTTATTGATACAGGTGGGTTTGTTAAACAAGCCTGATTTTGTAGGATATGGAGGTTTGTTTCGCGGCTCTCCTCTTCTTCCTTCTATGGATTCAAAAAGGGCACTCTCCTCGCCGCAAATATAGGCTCCGCTTCCAAGACGTATAATAATTTTGAATTTGTGTCCCATCTCTTTCATCATCCGGTGAAAATCCGTCAGCTTTTCCTCAAGTTTCGGAACAAGAAATTTATACTCTCCCCTTAAATATACATATCCGGTCTTTGCGCCGATCGCTTTGGACGCCATGGCCATGCCACAAAACACCTTTTCGGGGACCTCATCCAGAATCTGCCGGTCTTTGAAAGTGCCAGGTTCACCTTCATCAGCATTACATACGATATATTTTTCAGATCCCTTTTCCCTTGCAGCGAACTGCCATTTCATTCCTGTCGGGAAACCGGCGCCTCCTCGTCCCTTTAATCCGGAATCTATAACTGATTGAGTGATATCCTCCGGCTTCATATCAAACACCTTCTCCAATATCTCCCGGGTGGCTACCTTCTCAAAAATAAGATCGACTCTTTGTGCAGGTAAATTTTTCATCGTTTCCTGTTTTTTTTCAGACTAAACGCCCAATTTATACTTTTCATGAAAGCTTCTTCGGACGACTTGTCTATTACTTTTCAGTTTTACCTATGTTTAATATATTCCCTAAGAACTTCAGTAACTTTTTGAGAAGTAAGTTCTGTATAGGGTTCATCATTAATCAGCATGGCAGGAGCCTTATGGCACCAGCCAATACAGTTTGTCTCAAGCAGGCTGAACTTCCTGTCGGCCGTTGTTTCTCCGAGTTTAATCTTCAGTGTCTCTTCAATGGTCGACAAAACTTCATGCTTCCCCTTCATGCTGCATGAAATTGTTTTACAAACACGAATAACATACTTCCCCCTTGGCGTTGTATCAAGAAAAGAATAGAATGTCGCCGTACCAAAAACATCAGCTGCAGAAATATTCATCTCCTTTGCAACCTCAACCAGATCCGTATCCGACAGAAAATTTTTCTCAGCAACAATATCCTGCAGGACCGGTAGCAGGGCCGCCCTGGTTTTGCCATGTCTTTCGACCTTTTCCTTTACCGATTCTGTGACTAATATCATAATCGTTTTAGTTTAAAAGATAATCGTTTTTGATGCTCTCTTTTTCTTGTGAATTAAATCACAATATTTATTGGCGAATATAATTTCTTTATTGTTATTTCTGTAACAGTAAAGAGACTTTCGCATCGCATATTAGAAATTAATATTAATTCTAAATTAAAATAAGAGCGTTATTGTTTGTTTTACAATTATTTACATTATTATCTCAAATAAATTTAATAAATCTATTATTTGTTTTTTGTTTCACATACTTGTCTTTCTAATTATCTTGCAGAAAAAAACATGATCCTTTCCCACATAGTAGCTGTTTCAAAAAATTTCGCGATTGGAAAAGACAACAAGCTGCCCTGGAAAATGCCGGAGGATATGCAATACTTCCATAGGGTAACAAAGGGGCATATTGTCATTATGGGCAGAAAAAACTATGAAGCCAACCACGGTGCACTAAAGGGCCGGACCAATATCGTGATTACAAGAAATGACAATTTCAGTCCCAATGATGCTATTGTCACTGATAGCATTGAACATGCGATTCAAATCGCAGAAGGGCACAATCCGGAAGAAGCATTTATCGTAGGTGGTGGTGAGATCTATCGCCAGACGCTGGACCTGGTCGACAGGATTTACATCACGATTATTGATACAGAAGTTGACGGAGATGCTTTCTATCCGAAAATCGATCCCAATAACTACCATATTGTATCCAAAATCGAAAAAAAGGCCGACAGGGTAAACCCATTTGACCACACCTACTACATACTTGAAAAAGGCACCTGAATTATTCTTTTCCTTATAAACGACTTATTTATTTCGTTATGTTGCAAATGAATTGATAAAATTACTGCAGGAGAGATTCTGAAGTAGAGATTCTAATTTTAGCAACAAAAAGTTGTCTCCTTTTGGCAATATTTACGATTATTGCTATCTTCGGGAATCGTCCTTTCCTGCCAGGGAAGGCTATGTAACACTTGAATAGACCAGTTAAAAAATGAATCCAAATTCAGCTGAACTCATCAACTCAATGCTTGTTCCCGGCATTTTGATAGTGGCCTCTGCCATTCTCCTCTATTCAACCAACAGCAGGTACTCCCTTGTTGTTGACCGGATCAGGCTGCTCATGGAAGAGCGGGCCGACAACGCAGTAAAAACATCTTCCAGAAAAGAGCTTATGAGCAAATTGGACAAGATCGAACTCCAGATCAGTCACCTGATTCGCAGGATTTCCATGGTTCGCATAACGATTGTAAGCTATTCAGCAGCACTTCTGTTCTTTTCCGTTTCCTGTGTACTCATAGGAATCCGGTCCAATTTTGAAGTGAACAGCTATTTCTGGGTGGCAATCAGTTTTTTCTTTGGCGGATTGCTGGGCATCATCAACGGCGTTGTCTTTTCCGTCATTGAAGTTTTCAAAGGATACCGCATTGTCCATATTGAAATATCTGAAATCAACCGCGATGCAAAAGAATAAGAGCAGGTGTATCCTTTATTAAATCAATTACCCATGAAAAACCTGAAAAAGCATTACAAAATCAAGGCAACGCCCCCGGAAGTATATGCCGCACTAACGAATCCCTTCTCCATAGAGTTATGGACCGGTGAAAAGGCTGTCATGAGTACAAATGCTGGGGATGAATTTTCCCTGTACAATGGAGATATTACCGGTAGAAACCTGCAGTTTGAACCCGACACAAAAATTATTCAGGAGTGGTATTTTGGTGATCAGAAGGAGCCCTCCGTGGTAACGATAACACTATCTCCTGATAAGTATTTGACAAACATCGAACTTCTTCACACCAATATTCCGGATGAAGCCTTCGAAGAGATCAATGAGGGGTGGGATGACTCATACTTTACTCCATTAAAGGAATTCTTCGAATAATAATTATCGCGTTTATTAGCGCAATGCGCTCAATTCTCTGTTTACCTCTTAATCTGTTGTAACTTTTTATGCTGCCTTGTCGTCCTACAATCAGTTTAGATTGAATGGATATGGTTTTATAGGTCAAAATTATTTTGAAAATCCCTTCACTCAAGCAGATAAAACATTGATGTTTACATATATAAAACACATACGATGAAAAAGATCACAGCATTTGTTTTGGCACTTGGATTACTGGCTCCTATTTTAGCACAAGATGATACAATCCCGGCCAGGAATCCGGAAAAACATTCTGAAGCCTATGAAGCTCCCGGTAGGCCCGATATGTCATTTGATACACCCGATAAAACCAGGGTCACAGTAGGAAAAAATGAAATCTTCATTATCGAAGCCAACGGAGATACAACGAAACTTCAGCTGGGCAGTAAAGGGTTAAGTATTGTTGAAGGAAATGACGGATACGCTATTAATGTAATAGAGATGAATGGGAAACAGAAGGAGAATAATGCACCAGCCGTCAAAAAGGAGAAAATGAAAAAATTCAAACCACACTATGGCGGATTTGAGATAGGCCTTAATAATTTCCTTGATCCTGACCATTCTTTACACACAGGAGATTTTATGGATTTAAACACCGCGAAATCATGGAACTATAACCTGAATTTTTTGGAATATGGAATTGGTTTGGGAACCTCCTATGCCGGCCTGGTAACCGGAATGGGATTTGAATGGTCAAACTATATTTTTGACGGAAACAATTCAATCGAAAAAGAGATAAACGGAAACATCATCAGCCGTCCTGAACCATACAACGGCATTACCAAATCAAAACTCTCCATGACCTATCTGAACGTACCCCTGTTGCTCGAGTTCCAGATACCGGCAGGCAATAAAAGAATTCATGTTTCGGGAGGTATTACCGGGGGTGTAAAACTCGCCTCAAAAACGAAAATCAAATACCAGGACGGAGGCAGACAAAAAGAGGTCAGAAAAGATGATTTCAGCCTTTCCCCTTTCCGGTATGGTGCCACCGTAAGAGTTGGATACAGGGCAATCAATCTTTTTGCAAACTACTATTTTTCTCCTCTGTTTGGTGAAACAGCTGAGCCGGAGTTATATCCCTTTAGCGTGGGATTAAATCTAATCTCTTTCTGATAAGAATAATCGCTAAAAAAGCCGGACCAATATTGGTCCGGCTTTTTTATGCGTTAAATACGCCATAATCATCTACACACGAGCCAACCGGCGTTCAGCTCATTCCAACAAAACTTCTTAAAAACTTTTTGAGTCACTGTTCCTTATTATTGTACTTTTACACCAAATATTTAAACAGATGCATATGAGGCTTTTATTGATCAGTAACTCTACCAATGCCGGTGAGGGTTACCTGGATTATCCAAAAATGGAGATAAAAAAATTCCTGGGCGATAAAAAAATTAAGGGACTGTTTATTCCATATGCTGGTGTGACAATCCCCTTCGATGATTATGCAAAAAAGGTGAAGGCCCGGTTCAATGAGGTGGGACATGATATACGTTCAATACATAAGTTCAGCGATCCCGTGGCTGCTGTTCAGGAGGCAGAAGCTATTGTTGTAGGGGGCGGAAACACATTTAACCTGATCAAAATGATCCACGACCATCAACTAACCGGTCCTGTGAGGGAAAAAGTGATGAGCGGCACACCATACATTGGATGGAGCGCAGGCTCGAACGTGGCCTGTCCGACCATCAGTACCACGAATGATATGCCCGTTGTAGAGCCGGGAAGTTTTGATGCTTTTCAACTGGTAAATTTTCAGATCAATCCCCACTACCTTGATGCAAATCCTGACGGACATGCCGGGGAAACAAGGGAAGAGAGGATCAAAGAGTTCCTTGAAGTAAACCGTAAAATGACCGTTTTAGGTCTCAGGGAAGGCTGTATCTTACACATTGAAGGCAAAGAGATGAGGCTGATCGGCCACAAACCTGTAAGGATATTTAAATATGGGCAGGAACCTTATGAAATGACTGCAAGTGATCAGTTAAATTCCTTTATGCCTTAACCCATTACATCCAAAAAAAGATTGTGAAAAAGACCCGAATATTCATTGAATACCTGGCAGCATTTCTGATCATATTATTTCTGCTGTCGGTTATTGCTGGTGTTGTTATCTCTAAATTTTATGGTGATGACCTGCAAGAACATGCTTTGGAACTTTTGAATGAGCAGTTGGATACGAAAGTAACCGTTGAAGAGATCGGGATCAGCGTATTCAAAAATTTTCCAAACACCTCGCTCTATTTGAAAAATGTTATCATTTATTCGGGATATGGTTTCAATAGAGAAGAATTTTTGAATATGTCTCCGGATACCCTGCTCACAGCAAGCCGTATCTATTTAACATTTAACCTTCCGGATTTGATACAAGGGAAATTCTCTATCCAGGGCCTTGAGGCGAGAGATGGGATAGTCAAATTGTTCATTGATAAGTCTGGAATTGGGAACTATCTGTTAGGGAAGAAGAAACAGGAGGCGGGAAGCTCCAGGTTAATTGAAATGAAAGGAGTAAACTTAAGAAATGTCGATTTTCAATACATCAACCTGGCCAAGGATGTCGAGGCCAGAGGATCAATCCGTGACATGTTCCTGGAGGGAAACTTTTTCAATCAGAATTATAGATTAAAAGGGGGAGGAGATGCATACATTTACAATTTCATCAACCACGGAGTAACTTTTCTTCACAACCAGGAAATCAAATCGGATATCGCTCTTCAAGTTGAAAAGAACCATTATTCAATTACAAAAGGACAATTGATCCTGGGAGAATTTGTTGCGGGTGTTACCGGAGCATTTCTGGTTAACGAAGAAAAAGGGGCAGACCTTGACCTGCAATTCACGGGCAGAAAGATTGATCTGGAATGGATTACCGGAATACTGGTGGACAGAAAGATATCCCCAAAAGGAATAAACGGAAAAGGCAAAATAGATCTTTCAATAGTTGTCTCAGGAGAGCTCTCACCAACCATATCGCCTTATATAAACGCCACGTTTTCTACACAAAACGCATTGCTTGATCTTCAAAAGAATGATTTGAAATTAAGATCGATATCGCTGAATGGAAGTTACACCAACGGTCCGCTGAGAAGTGTTACCTCATCCGTTTTTCAGCTTCACTCAGTAAATACCTCATTTGGAAACTCTGGTATTTCCGGATCCATGAAGCTGCAAAACTTTACTGATCCATCATTTGAAATAGACCTGTCGGGAGACATAAATGCGATTGATTTACAACAATTTATCAAGACTTATCCAGTAACAATCAGGGATGGAAGGATCCGGCCGAGTCTCACAGCTGAAGGGGCCATCAGCGGCTTGTCAGGAGAAAAAGCAAAGGTGACTTTCACCCCTGTTGGAGAGGTTGAATTTACAGGGCTTCATCTCACTACCGAAAATCCGGAGATAGATTTCAGCAAATTAGGCGGCAAGCTTGATATCCAGCCGGAAAAATGGAAGACTGAAATTGAAGGATATGTGAACGAGACTGATTTCCGTATAGATATATCAACCAACAATCCCCTGAAAACAGTTTCAGGCGCACCTATTCTGGATCTTGAAGGCTCTGTATACAGCAGCAACCTGGATGTAGACCGTCTTCTTCTGGACTTGAAAAAAGAGGAGGGGGAGGACAAAAAAGCGACATACCCGGAACATATCCGGGCAAACCTGGACTTCAGTTTTGATAAAATTACCAGGGGAGATATCCAAACCGAACAGATTTCGGGTACTTTGATATACAAATATCCCGGCCTGTATATTGATCCTGTATATCTTGAAACCATGAGTGGTGCTATCAATGCAAGGCTCGCCCTGATTGATTTGCACAAACCCATTCACCGGATAACGATGAGTTCCAGTTTCAGAAATGTTGAAATAGCTGATGTTTTCAAAACATTTAACAATTTTGGACAGGAGTTTCTTACCCATGAAAACATTGAAGGGAGCTTATCCGGTGACTCTGAATTTTATTCCGCCATCCAAAGTGATTTTTCGTTCATTGCATCTGAAATCGTGTCTGAAAATAGTTTCATTATTGAAAATGGTGAATTAATCGATTTCCAGCCAATAATTGAATTGTCCAGATTTCTAAAGATTAGCGAAATGGATCATATTCAATTTTCGAACCTGCGCAACACGATCATGATCAACAACAATATAATCACTATTCCGCAAATGGATATCAGATCATCAGCGTTGAATTTGCAGGCATCAGGTACCCATGGTTTTAATAAAATGTATGAATACCACCTGGCTATAAAACTATCCGATTTATTGTTCAATAGGGCAAAAAGCATGTCTGACTCAGAATTCAACATCGCTCTTGATAAAGATGACAACCGAACCGTTTTCCTGATATTGTATGATACAGGAAATGGAATATCAATAGAATTTGATGAAGCACAGGCCATGGGAAAAATAAGAGAAGATCTAAGGAATGAGAAAACTGAATTAAAGGGGGTACTGAACAGGGAATTTGGCTTGTTTGATAAAGATGAAGCTGTTCAACAGAATAGAGAAAGTGTTGAAAAACCTATATTGGAATTTGATTTTTCTGATGAAGAGGCTACGGACTCAATAGATAGTAAACAAAAAGACAGAACCCGGTGGTGGAAAAGGAACAATCGTAAAGACAAGAAACCTGAATTTGATTTCGTTATAGATGATAGTGATTTTTAAATATATATTGTGAATATTTACGATAAGAAACAACGTTGGAAATTTCTTCTGCTCTTTTCAGCTGTTATGATCGGAGCGGGCTCATTATATTACACGAACAGGCTCGTTAGGAACATTGCAGAAGACGAACGCAAAAAGATTGAGCTGTGGGCAGAAGCTACCAGGATTCTAGCAAACCCTAATCCCACCGGAAATGATATTCTATTCCCGCTTGAAGTGATCGAAAACAACACCCAGATCCCGGTTATACTGGTAGACGAAGAGGGAAGGATCATGGCACACCGGAACCTCGATTCAACAAGAGTCGATCAGAAAAGATACCTTGTGAAATCGCTTGAAAAAATGAAAAGTGAAAACGACAGCATTGTTATTGATCTGGGCAATGACAACTACCAGTATCTCTATTACAGAAATTCCAACCTGCTGAGGAAACTTGCTGCCTTTCCCCATTTTCAATTGGGTGTAATTATTTTGTTTATTGGTGTCTCATATATTGCATTCAGTATATCAAGAAAAGCTGAGCAGAACAAGGTCTGGACAGGATTATCCAAAGAGACGGCTCACCAGTTGGGAACTCCTATCTCATCCTTGTCTGGTTGGGTTGAAATCCTGAAACAAACAGGGGCCGACCCAGCAACAACCCACGAACTGGAAAAAGACTCTCAGCGACTAGTGAAGATCGCTGACAGATTCTCCAAAATAGGTTCAAAACCGGCCCTTCATGAAAAAGACATCATTCAGATTATTTATAACAGCCTCTCCTACATTAAGACAAGAATAAGTAAATCTGTTGAATTTGAAACCATTCTACCCGCTGGCCCCCTCAATGTACCGTTGAATGAAACGCTATTCGATTGGGTACTTGAAAATCTGAGTAAAAATGCCATAGACGCAATGGAAGGTTCTGGTAAGCTCACAATCAGATGCACAGAAGGAGAACAAACTGTAACAATTGATGTTGAAGATACCGGAAAAGGTTTACCTAAGTCCAAATTTAAAACCGTTTTCAAGCCCGGCTTTACAACAAAGAAAAGAGGATGGGGCCTTGGGTTGTCGCTCAGTAAGAGAATCATCGAAACATACCATGATGGTAAAATTTTCGTTTTATCATCTGAGCCGGAACATAAAACCGTTTTCAGAATTGTTTTGAACAGGTAATAAGATCTTGTAATGGTCCCCCTTTTCTCCCTTTTTATTCTGTTTGTCTTCCGGATAAGTTTTCTACCTGCTTACGATTTTATAGAGCTTATCGGATCTTCGTACCAACATATGAACCGGAATAGAACAAAGGTTTCCTTTTACCGCTTTTACCACATTATTTTCATCAATCCGCAGCTCTTCGACACTGGTCTCAATCACGCCCGTTGTAGGCCCGATAATAAGGATCTCATCTCCCAATTGAATTTCCCCGGCTTCAATTGTAAATTCTGCAACACCTATCCTGTCAAAATAATTGGTGACCTTACCCAGGTATGTTTTACGGGTCGTAGCCGCTGATCCATAAACTTCACTCCATTCTCCCAACGGCTGCCCAAGGTAGTACCCATCCCAAAAACCGCGATTGAACACCCGACTCAACCGGCTTCTCCATTGATCGATCCGCTCAGATGTATAATTCCCTGAAAAACAAGCATCTAATGCCTCCTTGTAGCATGAAACAACCGTTTTAACATATTCAGGTGACCTGGCACGACCCTCAATTTTCAATACCTGCACACCGGAATCAATAATCTTATTTAAAAAATGAATCGTAGAAAGATCCTTGGGTGACATTATATTCTCATTTTCTACCTCAAGTTCGATATCTCTCTCCTTATCCTTTACGATGTATGAACCACGACACACCTGGAAACAATCGCCCCTGTTGGCGGAGTGGTTATATTGGTGAAGGCTCAGATAACACTTCCCGCTTACAGCCATGCATAATGCCCCATGGATAAACATCTCGATCCTCATTCGTTCACCTGAAGGTCCGCAAATTTTTTCTTTTTCAATGGTCTTGTATATATTTGCTACCTGATCAAGATTCAGCTCTCTTGCAAGAACGGCCACATCAGCATATTCTGAATAGAATTTTAATGATTCTATATTGCTTATGTTTAATTGGGTTGAAAGATGCACTTCAACTCCTGCTTTAAGTGCATAGCCAAGTGCTGCCTGATCTGAAACAATAACCGCAGATACGTTGTTTGCCTTTGCAAGATTGATGATTTCTCGCATCTTCTTTAGCTCATGATCATATATGACCGTGTTAATAGTCAGGTAGGACTTTAAGCCATTTTTCCCTGCGATATTCACAACTTCCGGCAGGTCTTTTGCAGTAAAATTGAAAGATGACCGGGCCCTCATGTTCAGTTGTTCGATGCCAAAATAGACAGAATCTGCACCTCCCTGAATTGCAGCCATTAAAGACTCATAGGATCCAACCGGAGCCATTAACTCTATATCCTCTCTTCTAACCATAATAATGCTTGTAAAAGAATACCTCAATAACTGCATTATGCAAATAACGCTTTAGCTACGCTTAGCTCGCAAGCTCGGTTCTTATCAAGCACAAAAAATATTAGGTGTTTTCATTCTGACACTCACTACTTTGTCGATGTGGAAAAAAGATTGATCAACAATTGTTTCACGGTTTCCACCTTTGCCGGTTTGGCGAGATACTCATCCATTCCTGCAAGAACTGATTGGGCCTTTCGCTCATCTTTACTATCGGCCGACATGGCAATAATGGGCGTTTTAATTCCAGATTTTCTTAGCTGCTCAGTCGCTTCAAACCCGTCCATTTCCGGCATAAACAGATCCATAAAAATGATGTCATATTCATTACTACCTACTTTTTCAATTGCTTCAGCGCCGTTTGAGGCCAAATCGATCTCATATCCAATACTCTTAAAAATGGACTGAGCAACTTTCTGGTTGATAATATTATCCTCAACCAATAAAATTGAAAGCCGGGAAGGTAAAGTATTCAAGGTTGATGCAAGGCTCTTATGATCTTTTAGTTCAGGAAAAACGTCCTTAATAATATCATACAGCTCCTTGCTTTCGACCGGTTCAATCAGGTAATAATCAATACCCAGTTTCTTCGATGCTTTAAAATTACCTGGCTGATCATTGTTACAGACCAAAATAAAAGGTAATCTGTCTGTCAGCCCCTCCTCCTTCAATTTACCAGCAAGGATGAAACCGTCAGAGCTGTTTTGGTCAGCAATTACAACCATTTGATAAAGATCTGTTTTTGAATCCAGGTGATGAATAACTGCATCAATGGTAATCTCCTGATAGATTTTTGTAACAATATTTATCCCAAACTGATGAAACAACTTATTAATACTGTTCCTGTCGGGTTCTGATTCCTTGGTAAGAAACAATACTGTTATTTGGTGTAACTGTTGAATGCCCGTAAATTTACAGCTTTTTGGCAGCTTCTCATTGGAATAAACCTCAATTGTAAAGCTGATTTTTGAACCAGGTGCATCCTTTGTTCCATCCTTTCCTGAAGGACTCTCGACCCATATTTCTCCATGCATTAACTCTACAAGCTGTTTAGATATGGCTGTGCCAAGGCCGGTACTACCTCCGAATTTTCTGCTGACTGATCCCTGCGATTGATTGTAAGAACCAAATATTGAGTTGATTCTATTCTCCGGGATACCGATACCTGTGTCTTCCACCCAAAAAAGGAGTTGTATGCGGCCCATATAATTCTCCATCACATCCACACCTATCTCGATTTTTCCCTTCTCAGTAAATTTGATGGCATTACTCAAAAGATTTGAGATAACCTGTCTTAACCGGAAGGGGTCTCCGATCAGTTTATCAGGCACTGTTGTGTTAATCGTGAAATCAAGCTGCAACCCCTTCTCTACAGCGAGCGAACTGAAAAGCTCGATTACTAAAGAGATCTCATCCCTTAATCTGAATGGGATCTCCTCAAGCATCATCTTTCCAGCCTCTATTTTGGAGAAATCAAGAATATCATTGATGATGGTCACCAACAGGTCTGACGACTTTCTAATTATCTTCACCTTTTCGTTCATCTCCTCGCCAGAGAAATTGTTCTCCATCAGGCTGGAAAGCATTCCCAAAATACCGTTCATGGGTGTTCTGATCTCGTGGCTCATTGAAGCAAGAAACTCGGATTTTGCCCGATTGGCAGCTACCTCCTGTTTTCGGGATCTTTCCAATGTAGACACGTCAATGAGTGCAATCAGGCAAAGCTCTTCACCACCGATGTTTTTTCTCTCCTCCTTCCGGAAAATAACTGTTTCAATACCTTCATTCTCGTAATAGAGATATTCTGACGAGTCAGGTGTATCTATATCATCTTTTAACAGATATTTATTCGAAACGGCAAGCTGTTTAGAGATATCCTTTCCGATCATGTCTTCTCTGTCACTTAAGAGCATCATTCGTTGTGCATTACTATTGATAATGCGTAATATATTTCTTGAATCAAGAATCATTATTCCCACCGGAAATTTTTCAACTACCTCTCTGAATACTGCCTCAGACATCTTTAGTTTTTCCTGGGTTTTCATTGTACGCCTGTTCACGAGCAACAGATATAGGATAAGTGCCAGCGTAATAACCAGTGTGAAAAGAGAAACTAGTTTGTTCTGGTTGATAAAAAATTTATTGAATTCTGTCTGACTGGTTGTAAAGACGATCCCCAGATTTTGGTTAAATATGCTTAGTGGATAATAGGCAGAGTGGACTTTTTGTTTGTTGCCGTCCGGATCTTCTATATAATGTTTGATTATTCCGGCAGAAAACATATCAATGCTATCGGCGATCTGCATAACTGAGCCCAGCTCCATATCATCATCAAAATCCTCGGTGCGTACATTGCCCTCCGAATCCACAACCCATTGCCATGATATGGTTTTTCCAATGGGGTAGAAGGAGAAAATCTTATTTGCAAATTTTTGAAAATCCGCCTCAACAATGATATTACCATTGACCTGATCGTTTTCAAAATAGGGATAATGATACAGGTATTTCCCATTTTTCTCCTCAACCTTATCACGTGGTGTGAGGCTCTGCTGTCGCTGCCTGGAAAAGGTGTCTATAACAAAATGGTCCTCTTCATTAATATAGATTCCAAAATAATTTTTATTGTTATCAAAAATGAAAACATTTGTTATCAGATCTCTGTATTTCGAATAGAATACCTGCAGGCTTTGCTTGCTCATTTCGAGCTCTTCAGTGTCTTTAAATATATTGGAAAAATTGTACTCGTAAAGCAGCTTGTTCATGTCATTTTGAAATCCATGTAGCTGTTCCTCCATATACTGACCACATAACCTGGTCTGCTGCTCAAGTGAAGAATTCAGAAATGAGATGAATCTTTCATTGATATTGATAAATGAAAATACATTCAGCAATATTAAAAAAACCAGACATATGGACGCAAAAGTATTTACCTTTCTCATATGGATGAATGCAATATCGTCTAATTAGTTTCTATCCAGCCTCTTGACTCTATAAACAGACCCTAAATAAATTTAATCCTTAAAAATACATATTTATCAGAAAGAAACTGTTCTATTTGCGGTATTTGTCACCTACATCATCTAAAAGATCAAGATAATTAAGGTATCGCGATCTGCTGATTTTGTTTTCAGCTACTGCATCAATTACAGCACATCCGGGTTCATTTATATGTAAACAGTTATGAAACCTGCAATATTGGCTCTGCCTGAATATCTCCGGAAAAAAATGAAAAAGTTCCTCTTTTTCAATATCCACCATTCCAAATCCTTTAATTCCTGGTGTGTCAATGATCTTTGCACCAGAAGCCAAAAAGAACATTTCAGCATAAGTCGTTGTATGCTGTCCGGTATTATGCTGTCCGGAAATTTCTTTGGTTCTCAGACCAAGACAGGGATCAAGGTGGTTAAGGAGTGTCGATTTACCCACACCTGAAATTCCGGTTACCACAGTTGTCAGGTTGCCAAGCAGTTCTTCCAGCTTTTCAAGGTTATATTTGGTCTTCAGGGAAATCTCCAATGTCTGGTAGCCTATCTTATTGTAAGTGCCAATAAACTCCTTCAGCTTCTTTATCTCCTTTTCTGAATAGAGATCAATTTTGTTAATGATTAATGTTACAGGGATCCGGAAGGCTTCTGCGGATACAAGAACCCGATCAATGAAGGCCAGGTGTGTAACAGGTTGAATGAAACTGATCATTAGAAATGCCTGATCAATATTGGAAGCTATCAGCTGATATTCTCTTGAAAGATTCGTTGCGCGTCTGATAATATAATTTCTCCTCCCACCTATACCCGTGATCAGTCCGGTTCCGTCGTCTTCTGTTCTAAAAGTTACTGTATCCCCAACGGCAACCGGGTTGGTGGCCCTGATGCCACTCATTCGATACCTTCCCTTTATTTTACAGGATATGATACGATCAGTGTGATCCTTTACATAATACCAGCTTCCTGTTGATTTTATGACCAGTCCTTGATTCAAGCTCAAATTTTGCGCTAATATAGTCAAAGAAGTTAATCATCATTCCTGTTTATGGGTACAGTAACATTTAAAAAGCGGGATTTGAACTGGATTCCGGAGATCGCTCCCTCCTCATTTTTGCTGGCTAACAATGCTGTTTCCGAGCCCCTGATCCTGTTTAACTCTTTTAATCCATTACTGGCCAGGCTCCAGATTAGCGCCTCTTCCTCTTCGACAGCCTCAGTGGCTCTCATTGTTCTGTATCGCATCTGATCGATGAAGGAGAGTGAACTTCTGTTAATGTCCACCGGAGGAATGATTTCATGACTCAGCTTATCGTATTCTACTGTTATTTCTGTTGCAATCACAGGTTTAATATCCATGGCTGCAAATTGAACCTTTTCATTGGTTTTCTTGCCATTCTCTGCGTTTTGCTCTGCTTCATTCCGTATCTCCTGATCCTTTTTCTTGTAATTGGAAACAGGTACAGGCGTGGTAGTATTCCTTATTACTTTCAAATTTGACGGAGCCACCACTGAGGCAGGTTCTTTTGAATCAGCTGCCTCTTCTACAAGCGCCTCCTCCTCTTTGGGCTCAGCAATTGAGGTTATTTCAACCGGTAGGTTCTGAAAAGGTGGAGATACAAAGATGAAGATCGCTGCGGCTGCGGCTGCAGCAATTGGAATTGCCATTTTCCAGTCAAAAATCCTTGTTCTTTTATGTTTTAGCCGGCCCTTTTCAGGGTAAACAATATGCTCCTTTTTAAGAAAAGCCTTCTGAAAAGCAGTAAAGTGCGGCTTTGCCGAAGGGTGTTCTGACAAGTATTTTTCAAAAAGGGTTCTTTGTTTCTCTGGCAGATCGTTTTCCAGGTAGGCAATGCAAACCATATCAAAATTATCCCTGGTAACTGCTCCTATTTTTTCAAAAACCAGTTGCTTCAGTGATTCTTTTCGGGGATAGACAATTGTTTCCGGTGTTGCACGGGAAAAACAGCGATCAGTAAATACCCGGAGTTCCTCAGCAAGATCAGGATTGAATTGCAGAAACCGATGCAGCACCTCTTCCTGCTCAGGAGACATTTTCCCCTCGGCAAAGTCAAGAAAGTACGCTTCATAATTGTCTCTGTTTATCTTCATGATCAAGATCTTATATAATGTTTTCAATTTTAACCAAATAATTTTTCAAGCTGATTCTTCCCCGGTAAATATATACCTTAACCTGTGATTCCGTCAGCCCGGTTATCTCCCCGATCTCTTCATATGAATAACCTTCATAATCGCGCAGCATAATCACCGATCTTTGTATCTCCGGCAACCTCTCCAACGCATCCCGGAGTACTTCTCCCACATCAGAGTATTGCTCATAAGAGTTGTGGCTGTTTTCTGCTGTTTCATTTAAAACACTCATCCTTTTATCTTTCTTAAGAATATCGAGCATGGTATGATAACCGGTTGTGAAAAGGTACGATTTGGCCTTTTCTCCATCTACCTGGTCCATTTTCATCCACATCTTCTCAAATGAATCCTGCACAATATCCTGCGCCATCTCATCCTTTTTACAATTCTTCAGAATAAATCTGTACAAATTGTCAGCATACAGGTCAACTGCCTTATTATACTCTTCTAATGTCATTTTAATTCAGGGTTCCGGACTTAAGACGACGTAAGTTAAGAAAAGTTACAATCTATAGCAAAAACCTAACACCGGAGATACCATTTTGAAATGGGATTTCTTAGGTACACTGATCAGATGTGGTTTTGAACGTTCGGAGAATAATTTGTATTTTTCCTGCATGAGAGCCGTTATCCAACGTGTAAAGTATGCCCACATAACCATTGAAAATATTGAGGAGAAAAGCATTTCCGAAGGATTAACTATATTCCTGGGTGTTGATTCGAACGACCTGGAGGAAGATGTAGAATGGCTTGCTGGAAAAATAGCCAGACTACGTATATTTAGTGATAAGGAGGGTAAAATGAACCGCTCTCTACAGGAAATCAATGGTGAGGCCATGGTCGTCAGTCAGTTTACCCTTCACGCCAGCACAAAAAAAGGAAACCGCCCTTCGTGGATCAGGGCAGCAGATCCGGCCGTTGCCGAACCGATCTACGAACAGTTTGTTTTAATATTACAGGGGGTGTTGAACAAAGCGGTTGTAACGGGTAAATTTGGCGCCCATATGGATATCGTGTTGCGGAATGATGGTCCGGTAACCATCATTATTGATACAAAAAACCGGGAGTGAAGGTGTATTGGAGACGGTGAAAAAAAGGAGAACTTAACAGGAGGGCGAACCGGAAACATGGTCATAGGAAAAGAATTATAGGTTGACGTTGATGGCTAATGGCAGTCAGGATCCAGGATAGGAAGGCTAAAAAATATTTAACATGACAATTGCAGATGCTCAGGAAAAAGTAGACCAATGGATCAATAAATATGGGGTTCGGTATTTCAATGAGCTTACGAATATGGCGCTCATGACGGAAGAGGTAGGAGAATTAGCAAGAATTGTTGCAAGAAAATATGGAGAACAATCGTTTAAAGAGAGTGATCTTGAAAAATCACTCGAAGAGGAGATGGCCGATATCTTATTTGTATTAATTTGCATGGCCAACCAAACAGGAATTGATTTGGAGGGGGCATTACTAAAAAGCATGGAAAAGAAAACCAACAGGGATGCCGGCAGACACTTCGACAATGATAAACTGAAATAGTATGATGTAAACCTCCCTCACACTATAATCCACAATAGGGTATGAAAATAACATGAGGGTTCCATGGTATTAGATTATGATAGACATTTTTTATGATGTAATAGATTAAATATTAAAAAAATAACACAATTATTCTTGAATGAAATATTTTGAAGAATTTCAGTTTGATGTTGACGAAAAAATAGTGTCGACCCTCCTGAGCCAGGCTAAATCGGGATATCCGAACGAGCCTGACAAGGAGGTTCTGTTAAAGATTTTCAGTCTGATTGATCTCACTTCGCTTAGTGAAAAAGACAATTCGGAAAATATAGGAAAATTGTGCAACCAATTGAATATGCTGCCCGAGAGCTACCCTGATCTGCCTTCTCCGGCAGCTATTTGTGTCTTCCCGGAACTTGTTCCCATTGTAAAGGCTAAACTGAACAATCCCCTGGTGAATGTAGCCTCCGTTGGTGCAGGATTTCCCGCATCCCAGACTTTCCTGGAGATAAAGCTAAAAGAGGTTAGCCTTACTGCTGAGGAGGGGGCAGATGAAATTGATATTGTTATGTCGGTTGGGAAATTTCAGTCAGGTCTTACGGAAGAGGTTTTTGAGGAAATTAAATCCATCAAGGAGCTGCTGGGATCCCTGCATCTAAAAGTGATACTGGAAACATGCGCCCATAAAAATCTGTCGGAGGTCAGGAAAGCAGCGTTCCTCGCCATGGCTGCCGGAGCTGATTTTATTAAAACCTCTACCGGAAAAGCGGGTGCAGGTGCGCGTCCGGACTCTTTTGCCGTCATGTGCGAAGCAATCGGGGATTTCTATAAAAAAACAGGGAAAAAAGTGGGGATTAAACCTGCAGGAGGAATTTCAACAATAGAGGCCGCCTATGAATATTACGGGATTGTTCGTCATATTCTTGGAGAGGAGTGGCTCAATCCTGAAAAATTCAGAATCGGCGCCAGCCGCCTTGCCAACAGCGTTATCAGGAAAATTTTCGAAAAAGATGAAAGTTTTTCCTATTTCGATTAGTTTTTTTAAAATGTTTCTTTTATATTTGCCACAGACAAAAACGTTCTAAGACATATAAAGAATTCTAAAAAGAATTCTTTTGACCGATAAGCGGTCCGATCTTCAAATTCCATTCTCATAGAGACGGGTTGAATTCCATGGCTTTTTTTCTTCAACATTCGAAATCGGACCGCTTTTTTTTGTCCCTGTTTTACTTTAACCGGTAACGAAGATAATCCATCATCAGAGAGATCTCATCTTTTTCTATTCCCCTGTCGACCAGTACAGGCGTGTCCACTTCCATGGTTTTCTGGAAATCTGAAAAGGTAAAGTTCTTGTTTTCGATAGAAAGAAGGTAATTTTCAATCGCTCTCCTTCTGTCTCCTACAACCCAGTTTAGATGACCGTAATTTACATAATCATAGTAATCGGGGTTGTGATCAAAGACTTTATTATAATATTTTTCCGATTTGTCAAATTCTCCTAAGGCAAAATAACACCAGGCTATTGGCCTTATTACATTGGTACTGTCGGGCTGCAAATATTCGATTTTGAAATAGTGCTTTAGTGCTTTTTCGTAGTTCTCCATCTTTAAAAAACAAAAACCCGTAAGTGACTCGTTTTTTATGTTGTCCGGCTCATGTTCCGATAGTTTTCTGTAAATTTTGAGCGCATTATCGTACTCTTCCAATTTTCGATAACAATAGCCCATGTTTTTCAATACCCAAATGCCCGATTTTCCATAAATTTCAAGCTTTTTGTAATATCCCAGCGCCATCCTGTACCGGTCCGTCTTTTGATAGCAAAACCCGGTTTTTTCAAGTAACTCGGTGTTGTCAGGATCTTGTTCCAATTGTGTGCCAAAGATATCCAACGCCTCTTCGTAGCTCTCCTTTTCAAAGAAGAATTCTGCAATATTCCGGTAAATACTATGGTCTCCGATAAGCTTGCTAAAGAAATGGCTGTTGTATATTCCAAGTCTGCCCTGAAAGAGGTCTTCAAATTCATTTTTAAAGGGCGATAATTTAAAGAATCTGTAAAGGTCTTGAATATACTGAACAAAAACGGTCCGCCGGGCAAAGCTTTCATTCATTAATTCCTCGTCCGATATCATCTCAGACAGACCTTCCATCTCCATGGAAAAGGCAGTGGAAAGCATTTTCTTTTGCTCATCCGGTAAATATTTAATGTTGAAAATAAAGCTATACTTATCAGAATTACATAGAAACGGCATTTTTTTCAGTCCTGTGATAAACAACTCCGTATTAAAATTCTCCGAATCCTGTTTGTAAATCTCCGTCAGATCGGGATTCTCTTTATAAAAGGGCACCAGCCAGTTGGTTAGCTCATTAAAAAAAGGAAAGTTTTTTAACCTGGCAAAGGTCGTCATATAAACATCTGCCCCCTCCATCTGCAACTTCATAAACTCATCGACCTTTTTATAAAGCTCATCCGACTCTTTAAACATACTTTCCCAATCCGGATTTCTATCGCCGGTAAGATCTTCATTCTTCAGATCCTCCATTTTCAGTTTATCTTCCAGCTGTGGCTTAAGCTTGGCCATCTCCGGAATAAGGTCCTCATGTAGTTTCTTGCCCAGCTCCATTGTCTCCTCCGTCCTGATAAACTGGAGAGCGATTTGCTCAAATACCATGTCAAGGTCAACTGCGTCCTTTAATAGCTCGAGCCGGCTCAGCAGCGACGGATAGAGGTAAAGTCTCTTATCATAGGTAAACAACAATATGACCAGCCCCACCAAAGCCCTTCCTGAAACCTGATGATCTTCAACTTCAGTAAAATCTATGATCCTTTGAATTTTCTGCTCATCAAAGCGCCTCAGCCCCGAAAGTAGTATTGCGCTCACCTGTTGTGCCTGCTCATACCAGGCAAAGTCGTGACAAGTGATAAGTGTATTCGCGAGACTGTTCTCAGCTTCCCCATACTCATCGGTGAGCCAGAGGTGTTTAAAGATTTCCATGATCAGCTCCCTTCTTTTTAAATCGGTCGTGGAGGGAGATGTTTTGTCTTCATTGATAATTTCGTCGAGCTCGACCCTGAAGGCCAGATCGTCAAGACTTTCGATTACCCCCTTTCCGGTAAGCTTCTGTCTCTTTTCAAGCTCTTCCTGAAGTGTCAGTGTGAGCCATCCGGAATACTTCCTCATGAGAAACGATTGAACTTTGTCTGCCAATTGGATAATTGACTTCCGGAGTTTCATATACACTTTCTCCCTTTCCGGGTCATGCACCCCTTCGAGGGTGTACCTGAGCATTTGTTCATAGGTCGATTCAAGGTGTTCCTGCTGAACAAAGAAATCACTGTATCCTGCTTCAGATATGAGTTCCTTTAATATATCGAGCGCATCCTTTATCTTTCTGCCATGGATCAGAGAACACAGTTGATCATATTTTGAATGTATCTTTTTAACGTTGATCATAAATACAATTTTTTATTATTGCTCCAAATATCAAGCCATTGACAGGTATGCGACAATCTGTCAGAAAGAACCGGTTTACGAGCTCAGCAAAGATAAAGCCCGGTTCTTGCAACCGTTATTTATCGAAAATAAAACTTTTCAGCAACTATTCTATGACTAAATTGTTATAAATGTTAAATCTTTCAGTCCGCTCAACAAATACTTGTTTTTTCGCGACTGTAAGGAACCTGCGTTTTTTGCGACCAATCAGAAAAAATAAAAAAATGAATATGAAGAATATAATATGTCCTGTTTCCGATAAGAAGGCAAACGAAAACATTGTCAGAATTACCGCTTTTTGGGTAATTTTGCTAACAGCGCTTTTCATTTTGTTTCCCAATCCAATTATACCTCTATACCTGGCCCTTGATTTCTATATCAGGGCCTTCACCAAATTACCCTATAGTCCTCTGAGTTGGATCTCTGCGGGTATTGCGCGAAGCCTCAATTTTACTCCCCGTTGGATCGATAAGGCGCCTAAGATCTTCGCTGCCAGGATAGGATTTCTTTTCTCAGTGCTCATGCTTGTACTTACACTGACAGGGGTTACCATCGCAGCTATAAGTACTGCATCGGTACTGGTGTTGTTTGCATTCCTGGAATGCGGCCTGAATTTTTGCGCCGGCTGCTGGGTCTATACCTATATTGTACTTCCCGTTTACAAGGAGAGGTAGCATCTTCTTTCCTCAAGTTACATAGTCTTTGCAAGAACCGAGCTTGTGAGCTCGGCGAAACATACAGGTTGTATAAAAATATTTTCCAATCTCTGATCTAAATATTAAAAATCGCAGTACTTTCGGTGTTGATGCAGATCGATTATCCCTGAAACAACAACCCAAAATATCGGTTATCCTTCCCTTCTACAATGCTGAAGGAACATTATTACGCGCTGTTGAGAGCATCCTCAATCAGGATTATCAGGACTTTGAACTGATTCTTGTCGATAATAATTCAACCGACAGCAGCCGGGAACTCGCGAAAAAAATGGCAAGGGCAGATCGCCGTATCATACTTACCGAGGAGAAGAAACAGGGAGTTGTTCATGCTTCAAACAGGGGAGCGAAACTTGCCCGGGGGGAATATATTGCAAGGATGGATGCCGACGACAGGGCTGAAAGCGGGAAGTTAAAGTATCAGTCAAGTTACCTGGATTTTCATGCTGACTGTGATGCAGTTGCAGGATTGGTTGAGCATGTGCCCCATTCGGAACAGACAGCGGGATTTTCACGGTTTGTTGACTGGAGTAATTCCATTCAAACATTTGAAGAGATTTTCAACAACAGGTTCATCGAGCTTCCTGTTGTGAATCCGACCCTGATGTGGAGAAGACAAACCGGCGAAAAGCATGGGCTATACAGAGCGGGAGATTTTCCGGAAGATTATGAAATGGTCTTGCGCTGGCTTGATGAAGGGGTAAAGATCGTGAAGATCCCGGAGGTGGTTCTTCAGTGGTATGACTCCGATATCCGGCTCACCAGGACCGACGGGAATTATAGCGACAAATCGTTTTACAGGATCAAAAGCCGTTATCTGGCCTCCTGGCTGGAGAAGAACAATCCGTTCCATCCCTCTGTTTCTGTTTGGGGGGCAAGCCGCATCTCCCGGCGAAGGGCCAGGCTGCTTGAACAATTTGGCGTTCAGCTGATAAATTATATCGACACAAAAAAGAGCCGGCAGATCGGCAGCGAGGTTATCTATTACGAAGATCTGCCATCTGCCGGAAAGATGTTTATCCTTTCCTATATCAGGCAGATGAACAACCGCGACAGGATACGATTATTCCTTAACGATAGAGGGTACCTGGAGGGAAAAGATTTCCTGATGGTTTCGTAAAATTGTTGTTTTACAGAAAAAAGCATCCAATAAGCCCAGGAATTGGTCCTTCTGGCAGGCCGATCCATATCAACATATTTTTACCGAACAAAAGGTTGATCATATTCCCGGCACCGGATGACTCTTCAGTATCTCCGTGAATTTCTCCAGGTCCTCATCCGGCAGCGAGTGGTTGGACAGCTCTCCGTTAAAGAATTTGTCGTAACCCATCAGGTCCATCAGACCATGTCCGCTGAAGTTAAAGACAATTACCTTCTCTTTGCCCTCCTCTTTGGCCTTGTTGGCCTCACGGATAACTGATGCAATGGCGTGACTTGTTTCGGGAGCGGGGATGATCCCCTCTGTACGCGCAAATTTAACTGCTGCCTCATAACACTCAAGCTGCTGTACTGAATCGGGTCTGATCAGGTTGTGGTTCACGGCATGACTTATAAGCGGTGAAATTCCGTGGTACCTGAGTCCGCCGGCATGAATGGGCGGTGGTATAAACCGGTGTCCGAGGGAATGCATGGCCATCAATGGTGTCATCTTCGCCACATCACCATGGTCGTAGGCAAAAGGTGCCCGGGTAAGGGTTGGACAGCTGGCCGGTTCAACGGCAACGACGTCTATCTCGGCCCCATTGATCTTATCGCTTACGAACGGAAATGCCAGTCCGGCAAAATTACTACCACCACCTGCACATCCGATCACCACATCGACCTTTTTCTCATTGATCTTGGCCAATTGCTTTTTGGTCTCCAGTCCGATAATGGTCTGGTGGAGCATCACATGGTTCAGCACACTACCAAGGGAATACCTGGTCTGTCCCGTTTTGTCGGTCACAGCCGCCTCGATCGCTTCGGAGATGGCTATGCCGAGGCTCCCGGGTGTGTCGGGATATTTTTCCAGGATGTCCCGACCCGCTTGTGTTTCGGTACTCGGACTGGCCACACAATCGGCACCCCAGGTTCTCATCATCAGCTTTCTGAAGGGTTTCTGATCAAAGCTCACCCGCACCATGTAGACCCTGCACTCCATACCCAGCAGGGAGGTGGCAAAAGCCAGGGCACTGCCCCATTGTCCGGCTCCGGTTTCGGTTGTGAGTCTTCTGATTCCAAACTCCTTGTTATAATAGGCCTGTGCCACGGCAGTATTGGGCTTGTGGCTCCCGGCGGGGGAGACGCTTTCATTCTTGTAATAGATCCTGGCCGGAGTGCCCAGTGCCTGTTCCAGGTTATGTGCACGCACCAATGGGGTTGGCCGCCAGAGGTACAGCATCTCAAGCACCTTCTCGGGAATATCGATCCAGCGCTCCTGGCTCACCTCCTGTTCGATCAGGTTCATAGGAAAGACAGGAGCAAGCATTTCCGGACCGATCGGATTTCCATCGGGTCCCAGCGGTGGGTTCATCGTTCCGGGCAGGTCGGCTACAATGTTATACCACTGTCGTGGCATCTCCTTTTCTTCGAGTGTGATCTTTGTCAGTTTGTTCATAGTTTTTATGATTTTGTGTGAATATTGTATCAAATAAAAACGGGGCTGGTTAAATACAAGCCCCGACGATCTTAAAATGATAATTTTGGAATTATAACATCAAGCAATACAAAGAGATCATCGGGCACCTAAGCAGTGCCATCGCCATCGCCATCGCCAAATCACTCTGTTTATATTCCTTTTCAACTGTGTTAATTCTTTATTTAAATGCTTGATATAAAATGCTATAATTATCGTTCAAACTTCAAGTGACCAGTTGCTTCACACAGTAATATTTTTTAGCGGTGTTCAGCGAACCGAACGCAGTGAGCTCGCGAATACCGATAAAAAATATATTTCTATATGAGCAACCCCCATCAACTAACAGCATGTTAAAGAAATATTTATTGGTTTCACCGAGCTCATCGCCAAGGCGATTTCGATTCATGTCCTGTTGTCTTTGCACTGCTGAACCTTTAGCTCGGCGAAGCCAAATATCTTTCCTCAATGATGAGGGGTTCATTTTTAGAAAAATGCGTTTAAATCTAATGATTATTTCTTAAAATCGTGTGTTTGCGATAATAATTATCACGTTTTAGCGTGATTCAATTATGATTTCGCAAATATTCACTGGTTCACCACTTTCAACAGTCTGCTCCTCTGTTAACAATTCAAGCCCATGGCGGCGGCCATTTCAACGGCACTGTTTTTAGTTTTTCGCTCGTTCCCTCCACCTGAGAATTGATGTTGTGGTAGTGAAATTCAAAAATGGTGCTATCGTAACCGTTCAAACGGGCATAACAGCCGGTGGCGAGTCCGGAAATACCGGCACCGACGATAATGATAGATCCGTTCATATATTGCAGATTGATTGTTTCCAGAAAGTTAGGTAAAAATAGATGAGCAGTAGTTAATTCTGTATTAAACTTTTTGCAGACATAATCCACGTGAAGATTTGGTGTTTTCCATTAACTGCTTAATGCAAGCTCAAAAACCTTCAAAACGCCAGGCAAACAAAGCTCCCTTAACCAAACTTAATAATCGTAAAGATCCCACTGTTACTGAAAACCTCATTAGAAGCCTTAAATCCCAGCTTATCTAAGATCCCGGGCATACCTCCCCCACGTTTATATGCATTGAAGTGTGCAAAATGTTCTTTGCCGGCGATGCGTTCGATGGTTCTGACAATGAAACCGTTGAAATTTCGAGGCTGGGGACAGGCATAGTCGACGACTATAACAGACCGTGAGATTTTCACTAACTGCTGAAGGATCTGCGGGCCTGCTTCCGGAGAAAACTGGTGGATCGCCATGGAGATGGTGGCAACATCGAATGGGAGGATGCTGAATGCTGAAAGATCGTTGGCATCCTGCACCAGGAATTCCGTATTATCCAATCCAAGCTTCCGGGCCCGGTTTCTTGCAAACTGCAGCGATCCCTCTGAGAGATCGATCCCGGTAACATGTCCTGCATGTTGCGCCATTTTCAGGGCCAGCGTCCCATTCCCGCAGGCGATGTCGATCACCCGGACACCCGGTTCGATCATCTCAGCAGCCCGGCTATGCACCCAGTCCAGGAACGGATCAATGAGCAGCCGGTACTGAAGTCCCTCGTTGATTATTGCCATGAACCCAAAGGTAGCAATAAATCAGAATTCCAAGGCTCGATACGCCCGTTGAGATCAGTCTGATACTTTGAGTTATTCATTGAACTTGTATGCATCAAAGCCCTTCGGGCAACTAGGGCTGGCATTTGTTATCTACTTGACATAGCTGCGGTTTGAGCGATGGCTCGTGTGAAATTGGCAATGTGCTTGCAAGCAGGATTGGACGACTAATTAGGTAATTGGTCTAATTCCCCTGGCCAATGACTCCGAAAGCGTAAAAACCTGCAATACTTCAAAGAATATCGGTCATTTCAACTATAGAAGCCACAGAAAACCATCAGTAAGTTCACAGCTCGTGGCCCGGGGGGGGTGTAGTTCAACATGACTCATCGCTGGGCCCCCGGAATACCGGGACAAGCTTTGCATGCCGCTCAGAATCCTTCTTTATTGGCAACAGTTTTAATTTAAATAATCATTTATATGTAATAACTTATATTCAGGAGAAGCTTCAAAGAAAATATTAAGTAAGTTCATATGTCCAGCACCATATATTACTAAAATTCTATCTTCAGGTTTTGTATTAATACGTTGAATATTTCTAAAAATCCTCAAGTTTCGATTAAACCACCAAGACGTGACAAAATCTGGTCCAAATTGCTCGTTTTCCTTTGTCTCATATTTAAAAATGCCTATTAAGTAGTCACCTAATCCCTTTTTAACGTATTCTGTAGAATTTAATCTTTTCAATTCCGCCAAAATACCTTCAGTTTTAAACAACTCATTTTTATTGTGATATGACATTAAAATACTATCTGGATTCGTATAGAAGTAATCCATAAATTTTTCTTTAGCAATTGTGTCATCTCCATCGACAACTTTTTTTACATCTTCATAATCTGTTCCCCAAGCATCAGTACAATATAATCGATTTAAACCCAAACGCTTGGCGAGTCTAAATCCTATTTGTTGCTCTTCGCTTCTTGTTAGTTTATGTTCTCCATTTAAATAAGAGGTATAAAGAGAATCATACGTTTGCTGTTTTTCGGGTTCTCTTTCAATAACAATTTTAGTAGGTTTATATATAGCAAGTTTATCTACAATTAATTCAATTTCTTTTTGATATTTAGAATCAAAAACATCAATTTGATCGTCAATATCTGTTTTAGCAACATCTAAATTTGGAAACTTAAAGTGAAAAGTACCAAGTGTTAGAACTTTGATTTGCTCTATATTATTACTTTCTTTTTCTTCATTTGTTGGAATATGTTTATGTGCAAATTTGTCAGTATTACACGAATAAAAAATGCTGGTAATCAGAAAAATGGTTAGATACTTTTTCATATTAATTAGTTTTTATTTAAAATAAAGACGGTTTTATTGGTAGTTTGTTACAGTAAATTGTTGCCAACGGGAGTCTGTGTAAAAACTCATTTTCTCACTCCAAGCAAACTGGGAAGTAGTTCCTTCGCCTTTATAGCAAACACAAAGATAATGTAGAGAAAGTAAGAAGGTTGCTGAAATCCGATGCTAAAATCCAATATCGAAAGGCTGTTTTTAGTGAAAAAATCTTACTCATTCAGATACAACACCATCGAAGATCAAAAGAAGCTATTTAAATACTTATATAGAGGAAGTGAAGATAATACAATTGAAGACAGGCAATATTGTCGATATAAAACATATTTTTCAGCAGTCTAAAACCATCAACACTTTCATCAACACCCCCATAAAAAAATCCCGCAAGTCATTGACTATGCGGGATCTGCGGTTTGCTTTGGTGGTGCCAGCTGGAATTGAACCAGCGACACCAGGATCTTCAATCCTGTGCTCTACCAACTGAGCTATGGCACCATTATGTCTGCTTTTGTCTGTCATTTTACCCCGATCCCAGTCGCTACCGGAAAACTTCCCAGGGGTATGCTGCTCATCATGAACTTGCTGCTCAAAAGCGTCGCAAATTTAAGCAGATTTTTGTTACACAGCAAACAAATCTATCAGAGATCTCTCTTTAGAAATTGTCTAAATTATCGTATTGTGCTGTAGATTTGTTACTTTTGCATCCTCAATGCAGGCAAATTATAACATACATACCTTACCAAACGGGATCAGGCTGATCCATAGTGAGAACCGCTCCGAGGTGGCGCACTTCGGTCTGCTGGTGCATACCGGTACACGGGATGAGAACGCTGAAGAGCACGGTCTGGCGCACTTTATGGAGCATATGTTCTTCAAAGGAACCCGCAAACGGTCGGCCTACCAGATCATCTCCCGCCTGGAGGATGTGGGGGGCGAGATCAATGCCTATACCACCAAGGAGGAGACAGCGATCTATGCCTCCTTTCTACGCAACGACTATAAAAAGGCGATCGAACTGATCCAGGATATCTTCCTGCACTCCCTCTTCTCGGAAAGGGAACGAAAAAAAGAGGCGGAGGTGATCATCAGCGAGATACAGACCTACGAGGATACACCCTCAGAACTGATCTTCGACCAGGCCGAGGAGCTGCTCTTCCCCAAGCACCCGATCGGCCGGAACATTCTCGGCTCGAAAGAGTCGCTCAACAAGTTCCGCAACGGACTGGTGGAAAAGTTCCGCACGGAGAACTATGCCACCGAAGAGATCGTGCTCTGCTCGGTGGGAAACATTCCATTTAAAAAGCTGCTGCAGTATGCCGAACGCTATTTTTATGATCTCCCTACGCAGCGAAGAGTCAGGCCGAGGGTGACCCCAGCATCCACTAGCGGACAGAGGGACCAGGTCGACAGAAGCACCTTCCAGGCCCACTGTATCATCTCGGGCGAAGCATATTCCTACAGGAACCAGGATCGCATCGCACTCCACCTGCTGAACAATATCCTGGGCGGACCGGGCATGAACTCCCGCCTCAACATGGCGCTCAGGGAGAAAAGGGGTTTCTCCTACAGCGCCGAATCGCACTACCTGGCCTATACCGACAGCGGGGCCGTGAATATCTACTTCAGCTGCGACAAGGAGCGGTTCGGAAAATCGCTCGAGGTAACCAACACAGAGCTAAAAAAACTGCGCACCAACCTGATCCCCGACAAAAAGCTGAACTATGCCCGCAGGCAGCTGCTCGGACAGATCGCCATATCGGCAGAGAACGGAGAGAACCTGATGCTCAGCATGGCAAAGAGTCACCTGCTGTTCAACCGGGTCGACAGCCTGACAGAGATCGCTGAAAAACTGGATCGGGTATCGCCACAAAAGCTGCGGGAGATCGCCAACGACATCTTTGAACCGCCACGCCTGAACACCCTTATCTATATGTGATGAATCCATTTGAGTTTCCTGAAAAGATCCTGCGGTATGCCGAAACACACACATCGGCGGAGGATCCCATACTGCAGGAGCTCTACCACACCACCCACCTGAAAACCGTTCACCCGCAAATGCTCTCGGGAAAGGTGCAGGGGCAGTTCCTCACGTTTATCAGCCGGATGATCCGTCCGCACCGGGTCCTCGAAATTGGCACCTTCACCGGATACTCCGCCTACTGCCTTGCAACGGGCCTTCAGGAAAAAGGAAAAGTGGTAACCATCGAGGTGAACGAAGAGTTGGAGCAGCTGGTGCGGGAATTTTTCGAAAAAGCGGGGATCGCCGACCGTACCGAACTGCTGATCGGGGACGCCCTGGAGATACTTCCAACGCTGGAGGAGAAATTCGACCTGGTCTTTATCGATGCCAACAAGGAACATTACTGCGCTTATTATGAGCACTGCGTGAACGCCCTCAACAGCGGGGGGTACCTGATCGCCGATAATGTACTGTGGGGGGGCAAGGTGGTAGAAGAGCCCCGGGAGGATGAATCTACACGTAGTCTTCATCAATTCAACACATTGGTGCAGAACGATCCACGGGTGGAAAATGTCTTTCTGACCATCCGCGACGGACTGCTCCTGGTACGCAAAAAATAATTTGTTTAAATAAAAGGGGGCAACTGTAAACATTATACCCTTAAAAGTTGTTATTTTTCTGACACACCTAATTGAGAAAATGCAGAGATGGCCGTTTATTCAATAAAAGAGTTGGAAAATCTTTCCGGTATCAAGGCACATACCATACGGATCTGGGAGAAACGCTATAACCTGATCGAACCCTATCGCACCACGACCAATATCAGGTATTATACGGACCAGGAGCTCAAGAAGATCCTGAATGTGGCGATGCTGAACAGGCATGGCATCAAGATATCCAATATTGCCCGACTCACTGACAAAGAGCTTAAAGAGGAGATATTACGTGTATGCAGCAGCAGCTCAACATTGGAAAATACCATTGATTCCCTGATCATCACCATGATAGACATGGATGAGATCAAGTTTAATTCAATTATCAATAAAACAATCTCTAAACTCGGATTCACGGAGGCATTTCTTACAGTGGTCTATCCCTTTCTTGAAAAGATAGGGGTGCTCTGGATGGCTGGCGACGTTAATCCTGCACAGGAACATTTTGTGGTTAACCTGATCCGTCAGAAATTAATCACTGCTGTGGATAGATTTACCCATCAGTTTAATCCCAGTTCACACACATTTCTCATGTTCCTGCCCGAAGGGGAATGGCACGAGATCGGGTTGCTGTTTGCCCTCTACCTGATCAAGGAGGCAGGACATGAAGTAATTTACCTGGGACAATCGGTCCCCTATTCAGACATTCTGGCAACAGGATCGACAAAGGAATTTAACTGCATTGTTGTCTCCTCTACTGTACCACAAGCTGAATTCGATTTCATTACTTACCTAAAAGACCTTGGAGGCGCATTTCCCGACAAAAAGATTCTATATGTAGCAGGATACCTGAACAATGGTCCGGACTACTTCGGGAAAAACTTTTTTCACCTGAAAAAAATCACCGATTTGCAGGAATACCTGGAAAAGTTGGAGGATTAAATTTATCCGTTAAACTTCTAGTCGAGGGACACCCAACATCAGTATAACCGGGCTGTACATCCTTCAATACCGTGCTGTACATCCCTCAATTATGCCGCTTGAGAAAGAGTATCCAACTTTTGGTTGCGATGACCTGGCTATTACAGCCCTCAATCCTGATTGTAGTGAAAGTTAAACATCGATACATCAATGTAATCTACCTTTATACGCCAAAGCATAATTTTGTTGAAAGTTAAACAGATAAAAAGAGGGGCCCGCTAAACAAAAAAATGGACAAAACAAAAGAAAATCACCTTTTCTATTATTTATATTATAGGGATTTATTTATCTTTTTTTCCTTTATTATCAATTATTTCAATGCAATATCTTATTTAGAATAATATATATTTCAAGTATTTATATCATTAAATTATTTGGTTTGTGTTTATCTAATTCGTAGTTTTGTTAAACAATAATTTAAACAGAACACACTTAAATCAGACTGATATGACAACAATGGAATTTAATACAAAGCTGATCAATATGGAGGATCGACTGGAGAGATTTGCACTAAGTCTGACATCGGACCGTGAGGCTGCCAAGGATCTTCTCCAGGAAACATATGTTAAAGCACTCTCTTCAAAAGACAAATTCATCGAGTTCACCAATTTTGAAGCATGGGCCTACACGATTATGAAGAATACCTTTATCAACAATTACAGAAAAGCGGTACGGCAGAATACAATTGTTGACCAGACAGAAGATCTATATTACCTCAACAATACCAAAGAGGAGACGAACATTAAACCTGACTCCACATTTCAACACAAGGAGATCCGCAAGCATATTGAGGCTTTGCAGGATGAGTTAAAGATACCTTTCCTGATGCATACAGAAGGTTACAAATACAAAGAGATTGCCGATGAGTTGGATCTTAAGATCGGGACCGTCAAGAGCCGCATCTTCTTTACCCGGAAGAAGTTAATGGAGTCATTGAAGGATTATACAAATTAGTTGTTTTTATGCATAAGTGTTGGTAGATTTATAGTTAGTTGATAGTTTAGTTAGCTGGCCCTCTGCAGAATTGCGGAGGGTTTCTTTTTAAACCACCTGCACGATCTGGTCGCGGTAAAATCCAAGTTCTCTAATATCAATCTTATTTCTGAGGTAGACCTCAGTGGGAATTCCCACGTCGGCAATATACAGATCATATTCGTCTATATGGTTCAGCAGGATCGTTTTAGGTGCTGCGACGGTAAGCACCTTGTCTGCACGGAACCTCACGTCGCCGCCATTATCAGAAATGCCCGTCGGAATATCAAGAGAGATCCTGCCGGCCTTCATGCCGTTCATCACCCTGATCATCTCAGAAACTTCACCGGGAAGCGGCAGCCGCTGAGAGAAACCGAAGAAGCAGTCAAGCACCAGGTCATAATCCGACTCAATCACCTTTTCCACACCACATGCGATGGTACGACTGAGCTGGTCCCTGATCAACTTGTGCTGAATGGGCATCGGTATCTGAAGATGTACCTTATACCCCCACGCCTCCAGTCTTCGTGCAGCAACGAGTCCTCCGCCCCCGTTGTTCCCCGGACCGATCCCGGCCAGGATCTTTGCTCCCGGCTCTGCCACAGTGGCAGTCAGCCGCGCAAGTTGCAATCCCGCGCTCTCCATCATCAGCTCCACCGGCAGGTGATAATTATTCACAGCATAGTAGTCCATCTCCCTGAACGCATCGAGTGAGAGGGTTCTCACCCTGGAGGATTCAATTTTTGGAAAAGTCATATCAATAAATTATTGTTGCTCAAGTATAACAAAAATAATTGACCGGTGTTCAGGTAGTTATTGATTGCTGGTATTGTGCATCCACCACAGCGAATGCGGCCATGTCGACGATCTCGCGTACGGAGGCCTCCATCTGCAGGATATGTACCGGTTTGCCGATCCCCAGCAGAAGTGGGCCCGTAACCTCTGCCCCACCGATTTCCTGCATCATTTTGTAGGCAATATTTCCTGAGCTGAGATTAGGGAAGATAATGGTGTTGACCTGCTTATCCCCCAGTTTGTTGAACGGATATTTCTTCATCCGGAGCTCCGTATTCAGCGCATAGTTCATCTGCATTTCTCCATCAACAAGCAATTCGGGATGTTCCCGGTGCAGAGTAGCTACCGCCTCTCTCGACCTTTCGGGACTGCCCTTTCTAACCGATCCGAAATTGGAATAGCTTACAATGGAGATAACCGGTTCGATATTGAAGTGGCTCACCGATTGCGCCACCAGAAGGGTTGTTTCAACAATGGTTTGGGCTGAAGGCTGAACATTGACGGTAGTGTCGGCAAAAAAGTAGGTGCCCTTTTTCGTCTGTACAATATACATGCCGGCAATATGGTTTTTCGGATTGTTGGATCCGGTGATCTGAATAGCGGGCCTGATCACATCCGCATACTTGCTTGAAAATCCCGACAGGAAGGCGTCAGCATCCCCCATCTCCACCATCATGATTCCAAAATCATTGGGCAGCAGCATTTTTGCGAAGGCATCCTCATAGGTCATCCCCTTCCTTGCCCGCTTTTCAAACAATTGCTTTACATAATGCTTTCTAAGCTCATCTGCTTCCGGAGAATGTTGTTCAATGATCTTCACATCAGAAATTTCCAGGTGATACTTTTTGATCATAGAATCAATCCTCTTTTTATCACCCAGCAGTATCGGTTCGGCAATTCCTTCATTCTTAACCGTCTGAATAGCTTTCAGCATCATGTAGTTATCTGCCTCACTGAACACAAGTTTTTTCGGGTTGGCCATGGCTTTGGCACGCACCTCCCTGATCAGCTGGTTGTCGGTACCCATCCGTTTTCTCAGTTCTGCTTTATAGACATCCCAGTCTTCAATGGTGGTTCGTGCCACCCCTGTTTCCATAGCAGCCTTTGCCACCGCCGGTGCCACATGGCAAATCAGCCTTGGATCCAGTGGTTTTGGAATGATATAGTCGCGACCGAAATAGAGATTCTGGGTTTTATAGGCCCTGTTCACTGTATCGGGAACGGCCTCCTTGGTGAGGTTTGCCAGGGCATGCACGGCGGCAATTTTCATCTCTTCGTTGATGGCACTTGCCTTCACATCGAGTGCTCCCCTGAAAATAAAAGGAAATCCCAGTACATTGTTGATCTGGTTGGGATAGTCTGAACGGCCCGTGGCAAAGATAATATCCTTCCGGGCAGCCATCGCCTTCTCGTAGGAGATCTCCGGATTGGGGTTGGCCATGGCAAAGACGATCGGATCGGCGTTCATCGTTTTCAGCATTTGGGGGGTAAGTACATCGGCCACCGAGAGACCGAGGAACACATCGGTTCCCCTGACAGCATCCTCAAGTGTCTCGGCATCGGTATCTATTACAAATTCGGCTTTGTATTTATTAAGTCCCGTGCGACGCTTGTTCAGCACACCCCGGCTATCGCACATGATCACGTTTTCAGGTTTCACTCCCAGTGAGATATAGAGCTTCGCGCAGGAGATGGCGGAGGCTCCTGCACCGTTGACCACCACCTTGATCTCCTGGATTTTCCTGTTAGTGAGCTCCAGGGCATTCAGCAATCCGGCTGCAGAAATAATGGCCGTACCATGCTGGTCGTCGTGAAACACCGGGATGTCCAACATCTTCTTTAACCGCTCCTCGATCTCAAAACATTCCGGGGCCTTGATATCCTCGAGGTTGATCCCGCCGAATGTGGGAGAAATCGCCTCAACGGTATTTATAAATTCATTAACATCATGGCGGTCGACCTCTATATCGAACACATCGATATCGGCAAAGATCTTGAAGAGCAACCCTTTCCCTTCCATCACCGGCTTGCCTGCCAGGGCACCGATATCGCCCAGTCCGAGCACCGCGGTCCCGTTGGAGATCACCGCCACCAGGTTTCCGCGGGCAGTATATTTGTAGGCATCGTTGTTGTCTTTCTGGATTTCCAGGCAGGGCTCTGCCACACCCGGCGAATAGGCCAGGGAGAGATCCAGTTGTGTGCTGTGTGGTTTTGTCGGAATTACCTCAATTTTTCCCGGTCGACCGGAACTGTGGTAATTCAGTGCATCTTCTTTGGTAAATTTTGCCATGTTTGTTGCGTTTAGGTTTGTTATATACAAAACTACGAAGGGGGCAGGGTTGTTTTTATGTTTATGGACACAAAAAATTCTGTTGTTGAGCAGACACAAGGGTCTACTCATGTACTACAAATATAGTCAGAAAAGCTGCTGCAATAGACAGGACTGTGCTGAAATGTGACGAAAGTTGAGGGTGGGTAGCTGAAAATTTCCGTCAAGACATGTAAAATCCATATTGAAAACCGGCTATTCGAGGTGATTTTTCTTCCGTGCCGGAATTTTAATACTGAATTATACCGTTTGGAATAATAAAAATGATCCTGTATAAAAGGTTTACAGCAATTGAGTTGCACAAATGGAATTTCAATTATATATTTGCAATCCGAATTACAAAAGTATTTTTTAACATGTTGCGGGAATAGCTCAGTTGGTAGAGCGCGACCTTGCCAAGGTCGAGGTCGCGGGTTCGAATCCCGTTTCCCGCTCACTTTTTTTACCACCTCCTTCGCGGGGGGTGGTTTTTTATTTGATTCAAATGTGCTATTTTTGTGCGGCTCCTTTGGAGCAATTTGAGATGGGTTAGAATACATCCGTGGTCTATTTCTCTATTTCAATAAAGTCGACAGGAAGATGTTCTTTTAAAGCAGTTTAACAGGTCTACTACAGATAGTATTGCCCGAATGGCGGAATTGGTAGACGCGCTGGACTTAAAATCCAGTGGCCAGCAATGGCCGTGCCGGTTCGATTCCGGCTTCGGGTACCTTAGCGGACAGCTTCAATTTTTTATGAAGTTGTCCGTTTTTATTTTTCCCTAAACTTTTGTCAATCAGCAAGATCTGATAGAGCACTTCGTTCAGTCTGGGAGTTCGACAATTGTTTTCTGCAAAAACGATCTTTTCAGGAAATATCGAACTCAATATTTCCCTTTTTTGCTTTGGATCGGCCTGGCTAAAGGTCTTCTCGAGGTTTGACAGCATCCCTATCCCCCGTTCAAGATGCTCTTCCCATGACGACTTTACTTTTAATAATTCACCCAGTTCCTTCTGAATTTTTTGTTGCTCGGAAGTGTATCTGCTCATCATCGATTTATAATCTATAGTTGAAATTGATCCATCATGTGCTTGGCTGTGTGAGTTGGAACATTTTTCACTAAAGACTTTAATTTCTACTCAGATAACATAAAACTAACATTAAGAAAACGAAGATGAATGTGACAGCTACATTAATAATAACAGCCTTCTTCAAATCAAAACTTAAAATAACTCTATCCTTTTCTCCTATAAATGGCTTCTCTACCAATTTCTCATGATAATAATTTGCCCCACCAAACCTGCAATTTAAAATTCCGGCAAGAGCAGCTTCGGGATAACCGGCATTTGGACTTGAATGTTTATTTCCATATTTAAAAATAAATATCAATCCACGATAATTAAAACTTATAACTACCATCAAAAGAGCCGTCAATCGTGCCGGAATGAAGTTCAAGATATCATCTGTTTTTGCAGCAATTTTTCCAAATTTTTTAAATCGTTCGTTTTTGTACCCTATCATTGAATCGATGGTATTCACCATTTTATAAGCAAACATTAAAGGAATTCCGCCAATGGCATAATAAAACAAGGGGGCAATAACTCCATCGCTTAAATTTTCTGACAAGGTTTCTAAGGTTGCAATCCTTACCTGGTTCTCTGATAGTTTTTCGGTATCTCTGCCTACTATTGTTCTTAGTTGTTTTCTGGCTTCATCTACACCTTTCTTTTTTAAAACCTTGTCTACTTTTAAGCATTCTTCAATTAGGTTTCTGTTTGCAATTCCGAAAAAGACAAGGATACTTTCTGCGATTAATTGAAATTTCGGATAGCTTTTTAATAGATTAAGAGCGACAAATAAAAGTGTAAATACCATTCCTGTTAAAGTTAGGGTTAATATCCCACCTTTTAATATCCTGTTTTTGCCACTATTCAAGTGTTTTTCTCCTATAAATATTAGTTTCCCAAATAAACGAATGGGGTGAGGCAACCAGCGTGGGTCCCCCATTAAGGTATCAAGAATGAATCCTAACATAAGAGGTGTAAGTAACCAGGGGAGTATATAACTTATAATTGTGTCCATTCGGCAAGGCTTTCAAAAAGCAAGTTATTATATGCAGTTTTTTGGGTTGCAATTCGAATCCATGTGTTATCTAAGTTTTTAAAGTTTGAAGCATCTCTTATTAATATGCTTTTCTCTTTTAAAAGGTATTTTTTCAGTTTATCAGATGTTCCTTTTAATAAGCGGACAAGAAAAAAATTACACTGAGATTGAACTACTTCTAATGATTTTATTTCATTTAGCTTGGTTTGTAGCTGGAATGAATTATTGGGTATTTTATTTATATCGGGCAGTAAAGAATTGTATTCATCCAATATATAGTTACCTGCTTTAATGGCAAGAGAATTGACATACCAGGGAATACTATATTTTTTCAGACTGTGAATTATTGAATGGTTGGCAATTATATAACCAATTCTGATTCCAGGAATTGAAAAGGTTTTTGTCAGGGAGCGAATGATTATGAGATTATCATACTCTATGGTCTGCGATATGCTGCTTTCAAAACCTGAACATAATTCAGCATAGGCTTCATCAATAATAAAATATACCTTGGGGTTTTCTTTACAATATTGCTCAATAGTTTCTTTGGGTATGGTTTTTCCATCCGGATTATTCGGATTGCCTAACCAAACAATATCACAGGTGCTAAAATCACTTAAGTTATGGTTGTTAATAAGGGTTATCTTGTGATTGTTTACTTTACTAGCATCCTCATATTCGGAAAATGAAGGAACCGGAATTAATGAGTGTTTTTCTTGAAATACTCTTGCCAATAAATAAAATGCTTCACATGAGCCGTTTGTTATCAAAACATTTTCTTCAGGTACATGATGGTGTTTAGCAAGCTTGTGGATTAAGCTTGCTGCATCGGGTTCGGGATAATGGTTTATACATGATACCTGACTTGTCAGATATTTTATCAGCCTGGGTGAAACAGGCTCAAACGATACATTGGAACTGAAATCGGCTATTATTTCAGAATTGTAAAGCGATAATTCATTTCCATGTCCATAAATCATAAGTTGAAAGTTTTTTGAGTAGAGTTTTTAAGTAATTTTATTTTAGTGATATCAATATTTAACAGTAAGGATTCTATCATTTTTATGGTAAGCCCGTGGCTTACACATAAAATAGTTTGCTTTGAGTGTTTAGCAGTTAAATCGTTTAAAAACGATTTACACCTATTATTTACATCTTCATAATTTTCAATTACATCAAGATGCTCATAAAAACTAAAATTTTTAAGATATGGTTTACCCTCAAATTTTCCCATTCCCCATTCAATTAACCTGGTATCTATGAAATATGGTTTTGCCTTGTGATATGCTAAAATTTGTGAGAGTGTTTGTTGTGCCCTTGATAGAGAACTCGTATAAAAAGCATTTATTGGAGTGTCTTTTAGCTCAGTAGATAATTGATTGTTTTGTATTCTGCCTTCTTCAGAAAGTATTCCTTCTGATTGCCCCTGACAAATTCCTAGCTTATTCTCTATTGTTAATCCATGTCTGACAAGAATTAATTTCATATACTTCTATTTAACTTAGATGGAGATATTTAATGACTGATAAATTAACTCCATGTCAACTGAACATCTAACATGGTTAGCAAGTCGGTCATATTCTTTATTCTTAAATTCAAAAAAGTTCTGCTTAACTTCAATTCCGGGGCGTACTTGTTTCAGGATATATTCCATTACAACTGAATTATCAAAAATACCATGAATATATGTGCCCCATGTTCTTTCATTAAGGAAATAGCCATCCGCAACTCCATCAATAATACAAAGCGGACTATTATTAATGGAATTTGTAACTCCCATGTGTATTTCATAGCCTGAACATAATTTACTGTCGTTTAGAAAACTAAACTTAACCTGTTCAGTTTTCTTTACTTTTGATATGGTTGTTGTAATAGGTAGTATTCCTAAACCATTGATTTCCTTAATATCGCCCTCTATATTATCGTGATCGTATATTTTTTTGCCCATCATTTGAAAACCACCACAAATACCATAAACCTGTTTCCCTTCACTGTGCATTTGAATTATGGTATCAGCAATTCCTGTCTCATGTATGTAACAAAAATCGGCAATAGTACTTTTTGAACCAGGGAGTATTACAATATCTGCCTTTTTAATTTCTTGTGTGTTATTAGAATAATATAGGTGAACCTCTGAAACTCCTTCCAAACTGTCAAAATCAGTGAAATTTGATAAGTGAGGAATTAGAACAACACAAATGTTAATTTTACCGCGTTGTGATGTACTTGTTTTGTGGTCTATCACAACAGAATCTTCTTGTTCAAGGTAAATATCTTTAAAGTATGGAATAACTCCTACTACAGGTTTCTTTGTGAGTTTTTCGAGTATGTTTTTCCCTTCTTCAAACAACTTAATATCACCCCTGAATTTATTTATAATAATGCCTTCAATTAGGTTTCTCTGATTCTTAGGCAACAACTCTATTGTTCCAAAAACACTTCCAAAAACTCCCCCTCTGTCTATATCTGCAACCAAATAAGTTGCTGCATTGGCTTTAAGCGCTACACGCATATTGGTAATGTCTTTATCCCAAAGATTAACTTCCGAAATGCTTCCTGCTCCTTCTATAACAATCGGAGAAAATTTGGAATGAAGTTTAATGAAGGATTTAAATGCTTCATCAAACAGTTTTTCCCTGTTAGTATCAAGAAAGTATTCCGATGCTGATTTATTTCCAACAGGTTTTCCGTTTAACACAACTTGAGAACTTAAATAGCTCGTGGGTTTTAATAATATAGGGTTCATTTCAACCATACATTCAATGCCACATGCTTCGGCTTGCATAGCCTGAGCCCTTCCAATTTCAAGATTATCGGGAGTGGCATAACTATTTAATGACATATTTTGAGCTTTAAACGGAGCAGGGTTGTATCCGTCCTGCTTGAAAATCCGACAGAATGCAGCATTAATAACAGATTTGCCAACATCGGAACCTGTTCCTACAAACATTATGGGGCGGGGCTTATTGTTCATAGCTGAAATGTTTTTAATTCTCCAAAACCGATTTTTAGGCCGAATGATTCTTTCAGGCTTACCGATTTAACAATACTGTAAAAAGTCCTGATTACTCCTGCATGGGTAATAATTAAAGTATCCTGAAACAGACTTTGACCTTTTATTGTATTCAAAAAGTCTTTTACCCTGCTGTGTAAATCCGTAAAAGATTCACCATTGGGGCATTTCACATTAACATAATCGTTAAACCATTCCCGGGCTTCGTTACCTTTTGCAATATCTTGCCAATTCATCATTTCCCATTTTCCAAAACTCATTTCTTTTAACCTGTCATCTGTTTTTATTTCAATATTTTCGGGACATAATGATTCAGCTAATAGCACACACCTTTTTAACGGACTTGAGAAAATGCTATCAAATGTAATACTGCTAACTTTACTTTTAATCAGAGTTAGTTCATTACTATAGGTTTTTGACACTCCGATATCAATTTGCCCATAACAAATTCCTCCTTCAATTTCTGGCTTTGTATGCCTTAACAAATGAACTCTCATAATAGGACGGTATAAATTAGATATGTAACATAAAACAGTATTTCTGATAATTGCTGTAAAGCACCAAGAACATCACCTGTGTAGCCACCTAACTTTTTGTGGATATAGTACCTGTAATAAACCAATAATACGAGTTGAGCAGGAAGAATAAAAAGAAATAATTTTATTCCTGAAAAGTAAAGAATCGGAGCTATCCAAAGCATTGATATAACAAGCGTGCCCAATGACTTTTTATCACCAACAGGTTTTGATTTGCTTACTTCTGTACTGATAACATACTGCGATGTGTAAATAAGGACTACTACAACGAATCGGCTTAAAACATGGGCTGCAATCAAAATAACAGGAAACATCTCTGCACCAATATCCCGAAGCAAAACATACTTAAACAAGAACAACAAACATAAGCCGACAGCTCCATAAGTTCCAATTCGGCTGTCTTTCATAATAGAGAGAACTTTTTCACGGGTATATCCACCTCCAAATCCATCACAAAAATCAGCAAAAGCATCTTCGTGAAAGGCACCTGTTAAAAGAACCATTGCAGTGATGGAGCTTATAACGGATATATCAATGCTTAACATCTCATTCGCTCCTATAAAAACCAACAAACCTAAGCCCCCAACTAAATATCCGATAAAAGGGAAGTATCGAGTTGCTTTATTCAGTTTTTCAGAAGAATACCCAATGCCTTTGTGCACGGGAATTCTCGTGTAAAACATTATTGCAGTAAGCAGTATGTTAAGTTCTCTTTTTAGCATTCGTCTTTGTTTGAAACTCCGGCATCCTCAAAGCTTGCCATCTGGTTCATAAAACTTACACCTGCCTTAATAATTGGAAATGCAACGGCAGCACCCGAACCTTCTCCTAGTTTCATGTTTAAATCAATCAATGCTTGTACATTCAGGTACTCGTGCATTAGTTTATGTCCTTTTTCTTTTGATGAATGGCAAAAAATGGCATTCTCCAATAGCTCATTATTCAAGGCATGAGCAACAAGGAATGCTGCATTTGAAATGAAACCATCAACCATAATTACCATGTTCTTTTCTTTGGCTTCAAGCATTGCCCCAACCATCATGGCAATTTCAAAACCACCGTACACAGCCAAAATTTCAAGTGGTGTTTTAGGATTATATAGGTTTGAAGCTTTTGTAAGAATCTCTATTTTCTTCTTTAAACCATCATCATCGTGACCTGTTCCCCTGTCGGTACAATCTTTAATGGAATGCCCTGTGATTTTATTCATGAGCAAAGCTGCCGAAGATGTATTGCCAATACCCATTTCTCCAAAACCAATGGTATTGCAACCATTTTGATATTCAGCATTTATAATTTCTTTCCCTTTGCTCATGACATGGGTACAAGTTGACTCGGACATGGCAGGTTCTTGCAAGATATTTTTTGTGCCATATCCCACTTTTGCATGAACCAGGTCGAGTTCTTTTGAGAAGTCAAAATCTACCCCTGCATCAACCACTTTAAGGTTTAAACCGTTTTGCCTGCAAAAAACGCTAATGGCGGCCCCACCACCAAGGAAATTTAGAACCATTTGATGAGTAACCTCTTTGGGGAATGGGCTAACACCTTCATCGGCGAGTCCATGGTCACCTGCAAAAATCAGCATGGTTGGTTCTTTTAGTTCAGGTGAAAGTGTTTGCTGAATGGTGCAAATTTTAAATGCTATATCCTCTAATTTTCCTAATGAACCAATAGGTTTTGTTTTTAAGTCTATTTTCTTTTGAATACTTTCTTTCATTGTTATTTGATTTTTATTGATATTCCCGATACCATGAGATAAACAATGTTTGCTCTTGCTGCAATGTACTGATTTACCCACCCCTGCAAATCAGCAAATTTTCTTGATGTTTCATTTTCTGCATGAACACCCATTCCAAGCTCGTTTGTTACCACAATTAGGTTAAAGTTCTGTGTAATGAACTTGTCCCATTCCGATTTTGCTTTCTCCAATGATTTTTCTACATCGTAATTGTTGTCGTAGAAAAAATTATTAAGCCAAAGCGTAACACAGTCCATAAGTACGGTTTTGTTGCTTAAATTGTGTTTGCTTATGTGCTTGTCTTCTTCAATCGTTTGCCAACAATCGCCTCTGTCTGCTTTATGACGTTCAATGCGGTTTTTGAAATCATTGTCCCATATTCTTGCGGTTGCCAGGTAGATTGGATTGCCTGACTTTTCTTCTGCAATTTTTTGGGCAAAAGAACTTTTTCCGGAGCGCTGACCGCCTGTGATGAGTGTTATTTCTTTCATCCTAATCTACTTTTTAAGCCTAAAAGGCCGGAGTTTTTCTTCTGAGAGTCGGGCTTTAAACAATTCGTATCTTGCCAATGCAAAAAACAGGTCTGACAGGCGGTTGATATATTTCAAAATGAATTCTTCAACGGGGTCTTCATTGTTCAAAGTAAATAACCTGCGTTCGGCAGTACGAAGTGTTGTCCTTACTACATGACATAATGCCGAAACTTCATTGCCCCCCGGAAGAATAAACCAATCATGAGGTTCGGGCATCTCATTTAACATTTCATCAATCCAATTTTCACAAAATTTTTCACCATCAACCGGTCTGGCTACTTCATTTTCATCTCTTTTAGAAGAGTGGGTTGCAATATGAGACATCATATCCATAATATCGGTTTGTATCTTAAATAAGCCCTTTTGCCAAGGATGATTTTCATCCAACTTTGAACGCAACAATCCAATAAATGAATTGGCTTCGTCCAGTTTGCCGTTACTATCAATCCTAATATCGTCTTTTTTGCAAGCCATGCCGCCAAAAATTTTGGTCAGGCCTTTATCTCCGGTTCGGGTATAAATTCTCATATTGCTTATTTATTATCAACTGTATGTGAGCAAACATCTTTTTTGTACATCCAGCGAATAGTATCGCCATTATTTACTTTGTTATTTATCGCCAAAACTCCCGGTGATTCGCCATTTACCTTATAATACCATGCCTCTACGCCTCTTATAGTCTTAACACTATCAATAGCACTTACAAATACATGTTTCCCAATGGGGTGGGTTTCAACAACAGAAGCATATTGTAATGCCTCCAATGCTGTTAACTGTCTTTCTGCTATTATTTTTTTCTCAATATTTTCTTTTAAATCACCGTAGTCAACAATGAGCTTAACCGAAAAATCAGTTTTATCAGAAGTATTTTTGGTTTCTATGTTACAGGAAATCACAAAAAGCAATAAGCCGATGTAAAGAATGTTTTTGATTTTCATAATAATGGGTTTTAAAATGAATAGTTAAAATTCGCCATTAACATACGACCGGGCATATTGTAGCCGTCCTTTTCGGTATAGTTTTCATTAAAAAGGTTTGATATGGTTATGCCAAAGCGGTAGTTTTTAATTGAGTATGCAACTGAATAATCAAATACCAAATAAGCAGGATGCTGTAAAATCTTATCCTTTTCAGTATAACCGCCATCGGTGTAATAGTCATCTACTGTCAGTTCAGGACGAAGTTTTGAGAAGTTGTCTTTCTCCAATCGTGAACCAATATACCGGGCATGAATTCTTGTTGAAAATCCTTTGTAGTTATCATAGAAAATCCCAAAATTGGCATTGCTTTTTCGTGCGTATAACAAATCACGGGTAACAATACTGTCATTTCCAACGTTTGAAATAAAGGTTTCATCAACTGTATTGTTAAAAATATAGGTTAGGTTACCATATAACTCAAGCTTAAATTTATAGTTAAACAATGTCCCTATGTTAGTTGAAGCAACCAATTCAATCCCATTCAATGCTGAATTATTGGCATTCTTGTATGAAGTAACATCATACGCAACCTCGTTCTGATTAACTATGACAGAATCAAGTGTGTTTTCAATAATTTTATCATTGTGTTTGGTCGTGAAATATGTCACGTCAAGGAATAACAGTTTATTCGAGGTTGAATAACTCAAGCCAAAATCTATGGTTGACGATGATTCAGGCTTTAAGTCAGGATTTCCCATATAATTTTTCACCCACCAGTAATCCCATGCAGCGAAATATTCAGAAACAGCATAATAACCAGCTACTTTAAAAGCATCAGGTACGGAGAAACCTGTTCCATAACTACTATGAAGCTTCAAATTGAAAGGGAACTTATACTGAATACCCAATGAAGGATTAAAAGCATTGTATGTTTCAGAACCACCTGTGCCTTGAAGTGAATCATTCTTCTCGATATTATAAGTAATATAATTACACCTCAATCCGGCATTCACATCTAAACCACCTTTGCTGTACGATAATTGTGAAAAGATAGCAGCCTTTGTGTTTTGATGATTTGGAGAGTAAGGATTTGTAGGAGTTGCTTTTCCTTTAAACCGTTCAGATTTGTAATCGTAAACATCAAGGTCAGCTCCGGCTAAAATTTTAAAATCGCCAAATGTGATGTTATCGTGCATTTTAAAACCGTACTCACTTACATAGCTGTTAAAGGACACATAACCTGTATCGGAATTATCGGTATAGTTTGCATTTGATTCATTGGTGTAATATGGGCTGAAATAAAAGTTGTTTTTCTCGGACTTTCGCATCAAAGTTCCGTAAAGGTTAATCCTGTCAATATCCTTTTTGCTTTGCCCATAACTTCCCCAATAATTACCCGGTGTTTCAATATCGTTGGCATTGAAATAAATGGCTTCGATACTCGATGCCCACTTATCGTTGATATTGTAATTGTATTGTCCGTTTACCTGGTTATACTGCCATGTAGAGTTTTTCATTACATCTCTAAATGAAGCTTTATCTAACATCAGTTTCTCTTTTTCAGATAGCTTTAGCATATTATTGCTTCCAATTCTGTAATCAAGTCTTTGCTCATTGCGAGTGAAACCAATACGGAAATTTGATTTTGTACTTAGAACCCCTGTTACATTTCCGCTTAATTTGAAATTTCCAAAACTACCAAAACCCACCGCTGCATTTCCATTGTTGCTTGCAGAAGGACTTTTGGTGATAATATTTATCACCCCGCCCATTGCATCAGAGCCGTATAAAGTTGAATAGGGGCCTTTAATAATCTCAACCCGTTCAACTATATCCTTATCCAAACAACTAATATTGGTTGTCCCCATTGGTTTGCCATTCATCAATATCAATGTGTAACTTCTTGAATGTGCGCTTGGAGAAAACCCTCTCATACCAATGCTTGATGACAATCCCGGATATTGAATAATATCAAGGTTTGTAGAAGTTTTAAGAACATCAGCCATGTTATTTGCAGGCAAAGACTGCAGTACGGCATTATCAATTACTTCTACTTTTTGGGGGATGTTTTTAAGTTGTGTATTTGCCCGGGTGGCAGATACTACAACTTCGTCAATTTTGTATTGTTTTATAGAATCCTGTTCTTGAGAGAATACAACTCCCACCATTAGGCACAACATGCCTGTTAAAAATACTTTCTGCATTTCTTTAAAGTTTATAGTTTAACAAAAAATTAAAACCATAAACCTTCGGTTTGTTCCGGGTTACTTCCCGGGCAGCAACATGGAACAGTGGATTGTGATTTATTCTTTTATGCAAATCACTCCGCTTTTATCCCGAAAGCTATGATAAAAAGAATTAGGCAGGTCTTCTGGCTCGTCCTATTTTGAGGCCTTCCCATACCGACATTCGGCACAGTGGCAAGAGTATTTTCAAAACAATCCCGTTTATACGGGAAAATGGACTTACAGCTGCGGGTACAGCTCCGGATTTTCTTGCAAAAGCAAAATCACCGGATTCCCTTTTCATTCCGAAATTGAAAAAATCGGAATACCAAATTCTCGACAAATATATATTTAATTAATTTGACTTATTGCTATTTGTTAATATTTTATTTGAAACTAAAAATATAGTGGGCTTTTTTGATAACGGATTTTCTTGTGTAATAACCACAGTATTATACACTTTCTCAATGTTCTTGTAATTTAAAATTTCGAATGGGGTACCATGTTTGTATAATTTACCTTCATTCATCAAAACTAAATAATCACAATATTCGCTGGCAAGGTTTAAATCGTGGATAACCATTATAACTGTCAGGCCAAGCTCATGGGTTAATTGTTGGATTAGATTTAGAATTTGCACCTGGTGTGAAATGTCAAGATGAGAGGTTGGTTCATCCAGGAGTAACAGGGAGGGTTCTTGTGTTAAAGCCTTTGCAATGCTTGCCAATTGTTGTTCTCCACCACTTAGATTTGAAAATTTTTTGCCCTTTAAATGAAATGTATCTGTTAACTCCATGTATTTTCTTGCAATTTCAAAATCCTCATCCGTTTCAAAAAACTGATACTTGTTTCGGTATGGAATTCTCCCCATCAAAACATATTCTTCAACAGTAATATCAATAGGTTCTGAAAATTGCGTTACAACAGCTATTTCCTTCGCTCGTTCATTTTCCATTAACTGCCCCAGGTCTTTCCCTTTAAGAAAAACCTGATTTTCTGCTACCGATAATTCCCCTGTAATACCTTTAAGCAGGGTTGATTTTCCAGAACCATTGGGGCCTATTATTCCTGCAAATAATCCTTGCGAAATACTAAAGCTTACACCAGATAGGTGAAATGACTTATTGTAACCGTAACTTGCATTTTTTAATTCAACAAAGCTCATTTAATCAGGTTTTAATTTTCTTACTTAATGCAACAATAAAAATGACCCCACCAAGCATCCCTGTTATTACCCCAATTGGTAATTCGTTGGGTGAAATTATAGTTCTTGCAAGTATGTCACTCAGAATTAAAAAAATGCCTCCGCCCAAAAAGGAAGCTAAAAGTAGTACGCGGTAATCAGAACCAATTATATTGCGTACAAGGTGAGGAATAATTAATCCCACAAAACCAATAACTCCGGCTACCGAAACACTTATTCCTGTGATAACAGAAGCTATAATGAACATTATTTTTATAGAACGCACGGTCTTTATTCCAAGATGCTTTGCTTTTGTTTCGCCAAGGCGTAATGCGTTTAGGGGGACAACATAGAAATAGCTAATAATCAGTCCCAATAATGAAGTAACTATGGAAATATTAATTAGCAATTTATTGGGTTCATTCAACGAACCCATAATCCAAAAAACAATGCTGTGCAAATTTTCTGCTGTGGTGATAGACATGAAGAATAACATAGCGGAGGAAGCAATAAAGCTAATCATTACGCCAATTAAAAGCATTCGGTTTATGTTTAAATCCTTTCGCCTTTTTGTACTCAACGAATAAACCAGGAATATGGAACTAAAAGCTCCCAAAAAACCAAAGAAAGGTAACATTAGCGGTGTAGTTTTCAGGTGAATGCCTAAAACAATACAGATGGCTACACCTAAAGCCGCTCCTCCTGAAATGCCCATTGTATAGGGTTCGACCAACGGGTTTCTGTACACGCCCTGCAAAAGAGTTCCTGCAAGGCTCAGTGCCCCACCCACCGAGAAAGCCAAAATAGTCCTTGGAATCCTTATGTTATTTAGAACTGCGTATTCAATACCGTCCTTTAACTTCAAATACTTAATAATTTCCAATATTGAAATATCCATATCACCCACAGAGAGTGATAACAAGGCAGAAGATACGAGAAGCACAATCAATATTAAAATTGAAAACAGCCATTTCCTGTACCTTTTTTGATGAAACGAAGTGTGCTTTTTATTCATTAAGGTAGTTTGATATTATTTTCATGGTTTTCAGAAAAGTCTGTGGTGTAGGGGTACATGCCAAATCGGAATCAATAATGAATATTTTATTATTTTTAATTGCATTAAGGTCTTTAAAGCTTTCCCAAACTTTCTTTTCTTCTTCCCCAATAATCCCCATTGTAACAATAAAAATATAATCGGGATTTTGGGTAATTATAGTTTCTCTCGAAACAGTTCCCTTATTCAAACCCTCTGCAACATTGGTAGCATTTGCAAACACGATATAATCATTCATAAAGGTATTTGGTATTACTGCATATAAAGGGTCTGCTCCAATTTGGATAAATATCTTTTTAGCAGGGGCATTTAAACCACTTGATTTCATTGCATCAATTTCCTGTTTTATAGATGATACTATTTGATTGGCGTTTTCTTCTTTGCCTAAAAGTTTACCCATATCAACGAACTGTTTGCAAATACCTTCAAAAGATTTTGGGGTGGTGAAAACTTCAACCCGGATATTGAACTTTCTCAACATCTCAATATATTCAGGGTTTGTAATAGTACTTGCAATAACCAGGTCAGGTTTTACCCCTACAATTTTCTCAATATTCACCGTTACCGGAGAAGCCACCACTGTTTTGTTATCATTTTTGGCAATGGTGCAATAACTTGTACAACCCACCAAGCTTTCTTGGGCATTTAAGTAGTATATATTTTTGGTTATTGAAGGGGCTAAGGAAACAACCCTTGTATATTGCTGTGCATTAATAGCCAAACCAATTGCACTTAACAAAAGTGAAATTAATAATTTGTATAATCTCATCACAGCTTAGTTTAAGGGTAAAAAAATATGATTGTCTTTTTTATAGGTTTCACCCTTAGTAAACTTTACTGGATTTGAAAAAATTGGACCAGCATAAACAAATGAATGATACTCTCCATTTTCAGCACAAGGGTCTATGTTTTCCATTGCAGTTATCTCATTAAAAAAAGATAAATCTAAATCCCGACCTATCCAGTTTTCATTCAGTTTATTTATGTTTACGGCAACGGTAAGGGCTTTAAATCCAACATCAATAAATTCTTTTAGAAGCTCTTTGGTATCGTTCTCCCAAAGGGGAAAGATGGGTTCAATATCCAGTTCTTTACACACTCTCTCAATCCATGTTCTGTGTTCCATGAGGTATATATCCCCAAATATTCCGGCTGTTACTCCATCTTTTTTCAGTTCATTAATAACAGCTTTAAAGCATGTTTCATAACTCCTAAAATCGGTAGCTTCCTGTACAATTGGAATATTCATGGCTTCAGCCTGACTACGAATGAAACTTTTTTTAATACCATGTGAACGTGAGTGTTCTCCATCGGTATCGCACATGTTTACAAGGTACGCAACCTCATTACCTTTGGTTTGAAGGTGACGATATACCGCAAGCATACAGTCTTTACCTCCGCTCCAAGACGCAAATACTTTCATAATAATACTTTTTTAGACCTCTGGAAAAACTACAATGAATTCATTACAGTGATTCAAAACTTTTCTCCCGAAGCTTGAATTAAACAATCAATCTTTTGGCAGGTCTTCTGGCTCGTCCTGATTTTGAAGCCTTCCCATCCGCTAATAAGCAAACAGTGGCAGTGGCAATTTCAAAATCGTAAAAAGGACTTACAGCTGCGGGTACAGCTCCGGAATTTCTCGATAGTTATCGAAATCACCGGATTCCCATATTAAGGTTTTCCCTAAAAGGAAAAATCCACCAAAACGATGCAAAAGTAATACTTTACTTTAATAAAGTAGCTTAATATCTATGAAAAGGAATAGGGAAATTGCACTCTTTTGCAAATTTTGACCTGTGCGTCAGCCTGTGCGATTTGCAAATGTGTGCAACGTATGAGGGCTTCCCCAAACTGTCCCGAAGGGCAGAAGCGGGCAGGCAAAAACTATTTTTTTCTTGCACCAATTTGAAGCAACCTGCTCATCCTCCCCTGATAAAACCTGCATTCTAACCATGAGCGTGTTCCTCTTTACAATCTTTCCGTCCTTTACTTGTATTAACGCATAGGTTCCTCCAAAAGCCTTGTCAACACTAGGCTGTGTAGATAGCGTGTTCCTCTTTA